>CAIOKO010000020.1 GCA_903858935.1 uncultured Schlesneria sp.
CATGAAGGGGAAGCCGAAATTGAGCAGATATCCGAGCTTCATTCCCGACAGTCGCAGATAGGTCAACCGCAGTTCCGATCTCATTCTCATGCATCTCCGTGGCTCTGTGGCTCTGTGAAAGATCAATTCTTCGATCGAACGTTAAAGGTCAGCGGATGGTACTCCATTCCGCTGGACCGCGTTGTTCGGCCATTTTATTCCCTGCGTGATGCGACTTCGCGGACAGGTGGAGCGAGCACAATTCTGCCTGTTTTGTATTGTTTCTCTTTCGCATCTTGAAGAATGCGATCAATGTCAAAATCCATGGCCTCGGCTAACGCCGCCTTAATTTTCCTGGATTCGACGATGACTTCGTCTGTGGTTGTGGTCTCAGGCATTTGCGCCATGTCGATCATTCTCCCAAAAGTTCTTCTGGCGTGCAGATCGTAGGGATTTCAAAGGACCGCGAAAACAAAGGGGACAGGTCCAGTTGTTTTCAATTCATTTCGTCAATAAAGGACCTGTCCCCTTTTTGTTTCCGACCTCGCTGAATTCCGCCGCTTTTCATTTAGGGGAATCGTACCCCCCAGTATAGTGCTCCACAGAACGATGCCGTAGAAATCACTGAAATGAACAAACCGAACAGCGCCAGCCTCTTGTCTCCATGCTCGACGACGCCAGCTAAACAAAGAAGTGGACTGGCAAAACTTCCAAAGGCTGCGACAAGCGCACACAGAACTGAGAATGGGTCAGGAACAAACTTCCATAATAGTAGCGATATGAACGTTATTACGGCCGAGAAAAAGCCGACCGCCCCTACCGGAATACCTCGTGGCTTCAGTGTTTGGGAAATCCGAACGGCTACGCCTTCACCGTCCTGTCCAACGAGAACGTGATAGTATCGGGCAACTGCTGGATCACCAGGCTCCCCAACATCCCAAACGTTCATCGTCCCGCTCGTATCGCCAGGCTTAATTCCTGCCGACGCTGCCAAAGTCATTATGATCGTCGTCTTGTTCAGTGCACTCAGATCCAGTTTCTGTGCTTTCAGCCATGCCTGCGTGTCCGCTCTGTCTGCGGCGAGTGCCACTAAATCTGGAAGGTCACGCTCCGTGCTCAACAGTAGCTCCGGAATCTGTATACGAGCCATCGTCACAAGCAAGCAGTTACAGTATCCAGACTCACCCATCCACTCGGCCTTCGGTGCTTCCACATTCTCGTTTGATCGATCAGTCATTTTTTTTGAGTGCCGAACGACTGCAATCACCCGGCCGCGACGAGAGATTTGCCATGTAAAAACGCCCGACTTCGCGGCTCGGGTGCATTGCTTGGTTATACCGCTTTTGCGTTGTTGATCCCTGCTTCAACCAACGCTGCTGTGGCAGTGGAGGCTAAAGCTGTAAGTTGAGAATGAAAGGCGGATTCGGGAGTCCACGACTGTGATTGAAGAAAAGACACTTCTGCGGGAAACGCCTGATAGACGATGAGCATCCCTTCGTGGAATCCCATGAGCGGCTTCGTGCCATTGAGGAATTCCGAGTCGGCTTCGACAGTCACATAGCCGGGATCAAACGCTATCGACAGTTTGTTATCGTTCAATTGACCGATGGTCAGGTCATACAGGGTGCCGTCTGATACGACTGATATGTGCCCATTCCAACTGCCGTCCGATTCGAAACTTCCGAGTTCAGCATTTCCGTGGGTGTAACCCAGTGTTCGGTATGGGATTTTGATTTCGCCGAGTGACTTGGAGCCAAATAGATGGAATCCGTTCGCATGTTGGCCCTGCACGGTCTGATTGAAAAGGGCGTTCATGTCGAGCTTCTTGACAAGAGTTGGCCAGTCGAGCTGATTTGGTGGCCCGAAAACTACGGCACGAGTTACCAACGGAGTGGAGTTGCGATTCAGGTGTGTAAAGACGAGATGTAGAACTCTTGAATATGGCAAGCAGTTCAGCTTCGCGTTGGGAGCGGCTGAGACGGTATCGCTGACGATTTGGGCAATTGAGTCAGGCTGCATTGTCGCGAGGTTCGTGTGGTGTGTTGCGGTATAACGCAAAAGGTCACCGAGCCCACGCCAAGTGACACATTCATCTCAAAAAACCGTCGTCGTGGGCTTCGGTGGACCGCATAGTTATCCCGCATTCTCCGTGTATTGGGTCATTTCGTCGAGAGCCGCCAACAAATCCGATTCAAGTTCGGGCAATTTGTCGGGACCGAAAATGCCATCTCGAATCAACGAAACATCATCCTCAAGATTAACGAATATCCTGAAGTCGTCATTGTACAACAGATTCTCTGACTGAAGACATCGATAGCAATTCATGATTGCTGTTTGCACGTCGATTTGTTTCGCCCGAATTCGATTAGCCAGCATTCCGATGCCACGTTTGAGAGAACATTCGTCGCTTGTGTCGACTGCAAGATACGCGAGCAGCGACGCAATCTCCGCAATTGTTTTGGACCGACCGAGGGATATGTCAATTAGGCTATTGCTTGGAATCTCTGATGCCGCAATTTCAGAATCCGCCCATGCGATTACGTCTGGCACATCAATTGCCCCGATCAACAAGGCGACGCGATACGCATTTGCATTTCGAGCGAATATCGACATGCGTCTCACTACTATTCGAGCGGGATAACGTCAAAGGTCAGCGGATGGTACTCCATTCCGCTGGACCGTCTTGTTCGCTTTAACACCTGTTAAACAAGGTTTTGCCATTCGTTCAACCCCTTTAGCACAGCCGCGTCCTGCCAATGTTGAAACCGAGTTTGAACCGCAGTGGGGTCTTCAGCGTAAGTGAACTCGAACGGTTCGTCCACGAGAGGAACGACCTCACTGATTGTAGTTTCCCCTTCTTCGTCACGGTCTTTGGTGTAGAGCATCGCGGTACATCCCAACACACCAGAGGACTGGTGACCAATTCCGTGAAATGCAAACAAGATCTCGACTCGCCGGTCTGTTAAAATGATTAGCGACGCCCACGACTGATATACCTGCAGATTTGCGAAGTAGCTGAGCATGCGGGCGCAATCAACAATTTGGTGGTAATTG
Source organism: uncultured Schlesneria sp. (assembly GCA_903858935.1). Lineage (GTDB taxonomy): Bacteria > Planctomycetota > Planctomycetia > Planctomycetales > Planctomycetaceae > Schlesneria. The sequence goes on from CAIOKO010000020.1 coordinate 3,034, forward strand.
TATTTCGACTTATCGGATTTTCGTTTGCCATCTGTGGCGTACGCCTTAAATCCGTCAGCTTGCCCAGCAATTGCAGCGTGAATTTCGTCTGCCACCTCTTCCAGCCGTCTGAATGTGAAAATCTGGAGGGAGTCTGCGGTGATTGGTGCTTTGTTGCGAAGGTCTTGCTCCGCTTTGCGACGTTCGCTGAATTTGGAGACCACGGATGCCAATATGCTGGAGATAGCCATTGACTCATGGATTACCTGATCGCTGATGCTAAACGCCTCACGAATGGCCTTGCGTTGCAAAGTGCCGAATAGGTCAATCAGAGCGCGAAGGTCGCCGTTATCGGCGAGCCGGAGCGCGTCTATATACTTTTGACGGTCAGTTCTGGTTACGACAAGTGGAAGCCACTTGTCGCGAAGTAGAATCAGCGTTGCCAAGCAACGAGATACGCGACCATTGCCGTCTGTGAATGGGTGGATGACGCTGAAGCGGTGGTGCAGCCACGCAGCTTGAATGTCGGCGGGGACATTGTTTTTGCAATGCACTAGGTGCATCGCGATTAGATTGTCCATTTCCTGATCGACATGTTCGGGAGGACAATATTCGAAAATCGTTCCGTCAGTGTGTTCAACGTTGTTCTTTAGTTTCTTCCACACACCGTGAGGCAATTCACGCTCAACTTCATTACCCAACGAGTCGCGTCCAATGTACGTTTTCTGATGCTTAGTGAGTACACAGTGCAGTTCTTTTATATACGATGTCCCCAACGGACGGTTACCTGAAACGAACGCGTACAACCCCATTATTGCGTCATGATGGTCCTGAATCTTGGCGATCACCGTGTTGGGGTCGTCGTTCGTATCCGCGTGTTCAATCAGAGCAGCGTCGAGTCCTTTTTCGATCAGAGTTTTCGTAGCACCTTCGCTCAGCGAATAAATCCCTTCGATAATACCGGTCTCGATTGACCATAGCCGCCGAAGCTTGCCGAGAAAGTCTTTGTAGAGGTCTTTATTTTGCAATTCGTCTGCTTGGTCATGCCAGACTTGAACCATCGCATGGGTTTGATTGTTGACAAGAGACAACTCCCAGCCAGCAGGCAGGTCATCGATCGGTTGCCATTTGTGCGAGTGGGTTTCAGACACGGTGGTGACTTGCCCTCCTAAAGCGAACTAATTATTATCCGCGATTGATCGCGGATAACGCCAAATTTCCGGGGATATCCACGATAGCGAGATATTTTTCCGCTATCGCGGATATCATAATAATGCCGCGATGGCGTCTTGCAATGGGATGTCGCCGCGAGAATCCGGGTGATTTTGATTCACTGAGCATCCCTGTCGACTGCCGAGATACAGTGCCTCACCCCTCGGCATATCGATTTGACACGAACCGGATCAAACAACGATTCCTTTTGCCCAAGTTGGCCAACGTTTTTGATGGTGAGGTTGGCTGCGCCGAAGCGGCGAGAGAGTCGTTTTGCGAGAGTAGAAAGCCGCTGCAAGCGGTTCGCCAGGAGCTTCCGCTCCATGGACACAAGGAACTTTGTTGACACTTACAATGTCAAGTTCCTCAAGAGTAGATAAATCAATGAATCGTTTCTTTTCTTGGTCTGGTCTACTTTCCACTTACTACCGATCAATTTTCTAGCCGCTTCGGCTGGGGCCTCGAAGATTCGACCGCACCCTGCGAAAACTGACGGGGAAGACGCTGCATCGGAGAAGACTCCGATGCAGTGGCACTCAATCGGACTTTTAAGATTCGAAAACGCGCATCGCAAAAGGGCATAGGCCCGTTAACCACCTCCGCGGGGGAGGTGGATTTCGTGTTGGCTGGCGTTTTTTATTCGGGAAGCGGTTTTCCCTTGGTTTCAGGAGCGAATGGAAGTACCAGGAGGCCCAGCAGGAAGATGGAACTCATCATGACACCTGCGGGACGCATTGGTTCTGAATAGCCCGAGAAGATGTACTTGCTGAGTGCCCCCAGCGCCAGCGGGCCTAACGCCGCTACGAATCGGCCGACGTTGTAGCAGAAGGATGTCCCGGTACTTCTCAAATGCGTGGGAAACAGTTCGGGGAAATAAATGGCGTAGCCTCCAAACAGAGCCAGCTGACAGAAGCCCATGATGGGGATCATCCAGAAAATCTGGCTGAACTCAGTCAGATATCCGAATACCATGACGGTGCTCAACAAAGCCAGAATAAAGGCAACGGCGAACGCCGGACGACGGCCCGTGTAGTGCGTCACGTAAGTGAAGGCGTAGATACCGAAGAAGGCTCCGATATTTAACATGATCGATGTAATCGCAGCCCATAAGCCGAGTTTGTAGGTCAGCTTTTTCGCTCGTGCTTTAATCCTGTTGGCATGGTCGTCGAGGGTACTGGCGTCAGCCACGGTTTCGCTCCCTGAAAGGTATTCAAGTCTGCGAGTTTTTTCCTCATCCGATTGCGAAATTGAGGCGATCGTTTCGGCAGCGGACAGATCTTCGTTTGCTTTGCTGCGATTGAGCAAAGCGGAAAAAATGGCTTCTGCATCCTTATTTCCTGGTACGAGTGCCAGTAACTGGTTTGGCTGAGGAGTTGACTTGGCGTCTTTAAAGCCTTGAGGGTTGCTGACGATCGCCCGCAAGTAGTCACGGTCCTTTTCCGCTTCTCCGTTTTTGCGGAGCTCGGATTCAAACGTCTTGCGGAAGACTGAGCGATTCAGGTCGATGCTGAAAAAGCCGATTCCCCACAGCCCGATCACGCCAGAGGCGGCCATGATAAGCCCGACAAGTGCGTTCTTCCTCCAACGGGGATTGGCAAACAATTCACTATATGAGCCAAGCTGCTTCTTAAGCTGTTCATCTGAGGCCGCTTGCCATTGTTCTGGCTCTTTCAACCGGCGACGGATCAAAATTGCGAGTAATGCGGGAACGGCTCCAATGACGAACATGATTCGCCAGGCACTCCCCACGGCACCACGTTCCTCAAGATCGACCAGCACCAGGCTGATGATCGCCGCCGAAATATTGCCGACAGCGGACAAGGCCTGCAGTAATCCCAAGGCAAATGGTCGAGCTCGAACCGGCATGACTTCTGCGACCAGGGCGACGCCGACCGCGAACTCGCCTCCGACACCCAGTCCCGTCAAAAACCGGAAGCCTGCGAAGCTCCACGGGTCCCACGACAAGGCACTGAGGCCAGTGAATAGGGAATAGAGCAGAATCGTTAGCAGCATGGTCTTTGCGCGACCGATCCGGTCACCCATGATTCCGAATCCAAGACCACCTGTGGCCCAGCCAAGCAGGAAAATGGATGTCGAAATCCCGCCGTAGAAATCAACGTCAGCTTGAGCCGGCGAGACCCCCGGAGCAGGAGCGAGCAATTCTCGCATTGCGGGAACCCGCGCCAGATTGAATAACTGCTGATCCATGGTGTCGAACAGCCACCCAAGGGCTGCGACGACCAGTACGAACCAGTGATATCGATTCAGTTCTTTCCACCAGGGTCCTGTGGCGTTGGAGGAGTCGTCAGCAGGTGCTGCAGTCTCAAATCCGTGCATGGCATAAAACCTTGTTCGCGGAGGGCTTGTTCAGTGATTAGTGAGGCGACCAATACAACGGAATTGTCGCCCATCTGCAAGCTCACGGGTCAGGTTTTCGTTTCTGGAAGGGGTGAAATATTCCCATGACTCCGACGACCCGTCCGACTTGAACGAGCGTAGCAGCTTCCGAGAAATGCGGATCAAGCCCAAATACCGGTGAGTTCCGCGTCGATCCTCGTTCCCTAGCTCCCGCTTGGGAACGAGTGTCTTCGAAGCTCCGCTTCGCGATTCTTCTGGCGACCATGCAACTGGTGGTTGCTTTGCATTTCGACTGAATCGCATTCACTGGCCGTTCGCCCGATCGGGAAGCAGAGCTTCCAAGGCGGGCGTTCCCAAGCAGGAGCTTGGGAACGAGGAAAATAAAGCACTCGATGCTCATACCAGAATCAAGCCGCGGAAGCCTCGCGCTGCGTAGTAGGACTGAGCCCCATTGTGATACACGAAGACCTTTCCGTAGCGGCGATCGCAGAACAGGGCACCGCCCAGTGCGCGAACGTCATCGGGTGTTGCAACCCAACTGGAGGTCTTCGTGTCGAACTCACCGAGCTTCTGCAGATTGCGGTACTGCTGTTCTGTCAGCAGGGTGATGCCCATCGCGGCAGCGGCCTCGACGGCACTCCCCGCCGGTTTGTTCTCTTTGCGTGAGTCTAAAGCCTCGCGGTCAAAGCAAAGACTCCTGCGCCCGGAAGGGCTCTCGGCGGAACAGTCACAGAAGAGATACTTGCCCCCAACAGCGTCGTATCCGATGACATCCGGTTCGCCTCCTGTTGCCTCCATTTCGCGAAGCGATCTGATCGCCGTGAGATTGACTTCGAGCTTATGCAGGACCTGTTCCCATGCAATCCCTTTGTGTCGGTTCATGTTCTTCTCGAACCGACTTTTCAGTGATTCGAGTAACTTATCCCGTTCTTGCGCTTTCATAGGTTTGGCCGCGTGTACAAGGTCAAAGGAATTGAATGAGGTGGCCTGTAACGGCTGACGTTTACGATCATGCGGCGGTACCCCTCCCGCGTTGACCGTCAGGGTCGGCGATCCGTACGCCATCTTAATGTGATGAGTGAAAAAAGTCGCAGGTCAATCGAATCGCATTAAAGTGGAGCGTGCCCGATGGTGATTGTTGGCATCAACGATTGCAGGCGGTGAGAAGCCAGAGCGTCGAAGCGCCAAGAGAATTGTCTCGGGAAAGTCGTAAGTCGATTCAATCCGACTGGATTTCACGAAACAGGGGAGAAATGCAAAGTCTACAACTTATGGGATTTAATGAATGTTCTTAAACAAGGCGAACGGGCGAGCACTTCGAGAAAATCGTTCTGCCGGTTAGACTGGAAACCGTTAGGTAAGTAATGTCGACTGATCTTCAATCAACCTTGTATTCGCTGACTGGATGCAGCTCGTATGTCCGAACCGAAAAAGATTTCCCCGAACTCAAGTCCCATGTCGGTGCCAAAGTTTGCCGCGTGCAAAGGCCGCGAGCAAAAGCTGACGGTACTGACCGCGTATGACTTCGTCTTCGCCAGCCTGTTTGACCAGGCAGGCGTCGATGCCATCCTGGTTGGTGATTCATTGGGAATGGTGGTCCAGGGGAAATCGACGACGATGCCGGTGACGCTCGACCAGATGATTTATCACGGTGAGATTGTTGCCCGGGCTGTCAGTCGGGCATTGGTCATCGTCGATATGCCGTTCATGTCGTACCAGGTCAGTCCGACGCAGGCGGTTGAAAATGCAGGCCGGATTCTCAAAGAAACGGGAGCTGGTGCCGTGAAGATTGAGGGTGGGGTCCAGCAGGTTGACACAATTCGGGCGTTAGCCGCTGCTGACTTGCCCGTGATGGCTCATGTGGGGATGCGACCTCAATCGGTCAAAAAACTGGGTGGCATGTCGAAAGTGCAACGAGACGAAGCCGCGCTACTGGCGGATGCTCACGCTGCCGAAGAGGCAGGAGCATTCGCAATCGTGCTGGAATTAATCCCTCGTCCAATCGCTTCGGCAATTACAAAAAAACTGACCATTCCGACGATTGGCATCGGTGCCGGCCCTGATTGTGATGGGCAGGTGCTTGTCAGTTATGACATGCTCGGGTTGACCCAGGGGTTCCAGCCAAAGTTTCTGAAACGATATGCCGACCTGCATGCTTCGGCGATGGAAGCGACAACCCGTTACATTGAAGAAGTGCGTAACAGCCAGTTTCCTGATGCCGCGCACACTCATGAATAACCACTTCCCGTTAAGAATACGGCAACTTTTTATCGATGGCGTTCGCGTCAGCAGCAAGGGTTAAATTCATTGGAATTCATACCGCCACCTCGATCTGCCTGGTCAGTCCAGGACGGTGTCACGTATCTCAATCACGGTTCGTTTGGGCCTGCACCGCTCGTCGTTCAAGAATGCCGTGAAGAGTGGTCACGGCGGCTCGAGCGAAACCCGATGGATTTCTTTTTACGCGAGATGGAACCGGCGCTTGATAAGGCAATGGCCTCACTTTCAAAGTTTGTCGGTGCTGATCCGCGAGACATGGTTTTCGTCGACAACGCGACAGTAGCGATGAATGTTGTTGCTGAAAATATCGAACTGAAAGCGGGCGACGAAGTCTTGCTGAATGATCACGAGTATGGGGCGGTATTTCGGATCTGGCGCCAGAAATGCGAACAGGTTGGTGCTCGCGTCGTTAGTGCTCGACTTGGCAATTTTTCCATTCCAGAAACCTCGACAAGTGACACTAGCCAAAGGGATCTGACGCGTTCCGTCGTTGAGTCAATTTTCAGTTCCGTCACCGAAAAGACGAAGATCATCATTGTCAGTCATATTACGTCACCGTCGGCGATCATCTTTCCGGTCGTTGAGATTTGCCGGGAAGCTCGTCATCGAGGCATACCTGTGTGTATTGATGGTCCGCATGCAATTGCGATGCGTGACGTCAACCTGAAAGAAATTGACTGTGACTTTTATTGTGCCAGCCTGCACAAATGGCTGAGTGCTCCATTCGGTTCGGGCTTTTTGTACGTCAAACGCAAGTATCAGCAGCGGTTGAAGCCGCACATGACAAGCTGGGGACGCAGCCTTGGCGGTCGGGACGAACGTTGGCAGGACCATATCAACTGGCTGGGAACACGCGACCCGGCTCCATTTCTCGCTGTACCTGAGGCGATCAAGTTTCTCGAGGAAGTGGGTATGGAGGGATTTCGGGATTGGACTCATCAACTTGCTCAATATGCTCGTCAGGAACTTGAACACCTGTTTGACACGAAGGCCTGGGTTCCAGAATCACAAGACTGGTATGGGTCGATGATTGCCGTTCCGTTGCCTGCGAGCGATATCAAAAAGTCTAAACCGAATGCCATGCATCCGCTTCAGCAGCAGCTTTGGGAACGATTCCAGATTGAGATCCCCATCTCAGAATGCTGCGGCCAATCTTTCATTCGCGTGTCATGCCATCTGTACAACACACGTGACGAGATTGATCGACTGATCCAGGCCTTGTCACAATCAGGGATTTAGCACTTGGTTTGCCAGGTCGGGCGCGAGCCAGACCCACCGTCCGTTGATCATTGTTCCGCAACTTTGATTTGCCGGGCCAAAGAGTTCCAATTGCGGACGGCCCTGAGATGAATCCGCCAATCGAATTAGCGTGAAATCTGCCAGAGTCTTGCTACTGGAATCCGTTTCGAAACCCAAGGCTCGTCGTCCATGACTGGAACCGAGTTTCAACAGGGCGAGATGCGATACGTCGGGGTGGCGAGCCGCAAGAAACTGGAGTTCTGCAAATAGACTCAGATCAGGATTCGAGGCGCGGCTATCTGTCCCGATTGCAACAGGACCTCCCAATTCAATCAAGCGTCGCCAGGGATGTTCAGAATGTCCGAATGCGAAATGAGTTCTCGGGCAGTAAACCAATGTCATCTGCGGTTGCGAGGCCAGAAATTTCAGCTCGGTGTCGTCGAGATAATTCCCGTGAATAATCAGTGAACGAGGTGCTCTGGCCAGCACTTCCAGATAATCCATCGGTTTAAGTGGAGTTTGAAACCGGGTGTCGTTCCAGATTCCAAAGTCGATTAACATCTCGCGAAATTCGCCAGTTCCGGTGCCAAGCAGTTCAAGCTCAGCCTTTGTTTCTGCAAGATGCATGGCCAGGGGGCAGTTTGTCTGTATAGCGATCTCGACCGACTGTCGAACAAGATCCAGATGAGTGCTGTAGGGAGCGTGAGGACTGATGCCCCGGGAGTCGATCCTGTTACCCGTGACGTGTGATCTGGCGAGTTCGGTTTGTTGCTGAATTCGTTCGGAAGAAAGGCCGAGCACTTCTTGAAAAACGATTCCCTTAAAACCTGATTTCGCATAATCGGCAGCAGACCACCCGACGGTGGCGATCTCGCCGACAATGGTCGTTCCTGATTGCCAGGATTCCTCAATCCCAGCGCTGATGGCAGCGCTGGTTAATTCTGGATTTTCGCGTCGGTATTTGACGACATTTCGAATCCAGTCCGTGAACCGGCCCGTTGTTGGAATCGGTTTAGGTAAAGAGCTGAACTCCAGGTGCGTATGTGCGTTAACCAGCCCTTCAACCATTGCCACCGGGCCGAGTTCAACGGAGTCCGCCGTTCGACCTGGCTCGATACTTAAGACGAGTCCGTCACTGAATCGAACGGTGACATCCGATTGCGATTGTTCGGACGTCACCAGCCATTCAACGTGATAAGACTGACTGTCATTCACGAGAAGACGCACCCTGTTCTCTTAGGCCTTTTTGGAGAGTTTTCTGCAAATTGACATGTACCACGTCAGCGATCAAGCGTGTACTGGCTTCTGGACTGAAGCCGCATCCAAGTCTTTATAAGCTCCGAAATCATTGAACCAGAATCGCTTGGCAAATCGGTATGCCCAACTCCGTTCGGGAATCTCATGTCCGGGTCCATATTGAGAGGGTCGGGATTCCATTTTGGTCAATTCTGCCAGGGCTGTCTTCCGAGCGGTCTGATCACCGGCTTCGTGACTGACGACCAGTTGATGCAACAGATCAGGACGCTCAAGCACGATGCAACCGCGAGTGGACGACGCAGCGAGTTGCCTGAAATCATGCAGGAATTCTGACTTCCCGATCACGTCACGAATGTGCCGCTTGTCATGGATCGACTCTTTGGCGAACTGAATAATCGGGCAGGGTTCAATCCCTCCCCAAGGATTAATATGGTGCGTCAGACCCGATGCTGCCGGACAGATCGCCTGACCTTCACCATCGTAGTAGGCATCAATAATGCCGATTGGTTTTCGAACTCGCATGTCGACGACAAACCGGCGTATCCGCAATTGTTGTTCACGGGTGAGTGAAAGTTCAGGCTGTGGATTTGGCCCCATCGGTCGATAGACATGGAACCACGAATACATGACGCCCATCTCGATCAGTCGATCGAGCCAGGCTTCGTTTACGAGATCGTCGATATTCGTCTGACAGACACTGGTGCAAACGCCGGTAATCACCTTGTTTTTAAGGCAATTCTGCAGGCCTTCCATTGTTTTTGAGAGAACATCGGGTCGACCTCGACGTTCGTCGCTGATGATTTCGGTCCCTTCGACACTGATCAGTGGCGTGACGTTGCCTAACCGGCGCAACTCTTTCGCGACTTCGTCGGTAATAAAATGGCCGTTCGTGAAGACCTGAAAATAACAATCCGGGTGTGCCGCCAGGATCTCGAGCAATTGCGGGTGCATGAATGGCTCACCGCCGACGATGCCGAAAAAGCGATTCCCAACCTCTTTTGATTCATTGAGCAGCCGATTCATCGACTCGACATCAATCGTCTGTTGCTTTGCGGCAACGTCGACCCAACAACCTTGACACCGTAGATTGCAGCTGTTGATGACTGAAATATAGATAAAGGGAGGAAAGAATTCGCCTTTTTTCATCCGGCGTTTGAACCTTTGAACCGACATCATTCCCTGGAAACCGAAATTGTAAGCAAGCTTCCAAAGCAATCGCTTGTCGGTTTCGACCATGAGACGTCGAGCCATTCGTAGATACATCGCAATATTCCTCAAGCGGCTTGAATCCGCCAGTTCGACCGTTGTTGCATCAGCAAAAATTCCCGTCATTGCACCGGGATAATCTACCTCAAATTGGATGCCAAAGCATCAGACAGGCCGGATCCAGGTTGACGACCAGCCCGTAACAACTCGCTTCGTTACCGGCGTAGTCGATGTCGAATGGCGAGTTATACAACTCCCGCGGCCGAGATCCGATGTGTCGGTTGAGGCCGACCGGGCCGGAACATCTGGGCTTCTCCGAACTGCGGCGATGCCTTGCGTGCTGAGCAGATCTCTCGAATGGTCTGTTCAACCAATGTCCCTAACAGGGTAGGATCGCACGCAACGCGGGCATTGACGACTAGATCGACATCCTTTGTGTGGATGTGTGACGGCAACGAAAGTTCGGGTGGAAGGTCGCGGCTGACAAGGTTTGCAACACCAAATGCCGCGTCGCTCAGGCCAATCAGTTTTAGATGTGCGACTTCCAAACCTTGATCCACCAATCGTTGCTTTAGTCCGCGAATCGCGTCCAGCAGAAGTTCGTCCAATGCGAATTCAACCGTTGACGAAATTTGAACGCTGCTATTCAGCCAGCCGAGTTCAGCCTCGCCCTCGGCATAAGTGTCGTAGTCAATGTCGAGAACTCGCCGACCGAATTCACCGACCTGATCAAGGAATTCGAAATAAGCATCGAAGCCTTTCCCTGTTTTTGCCGAGATGGCCAGTCTCGGCGTATTCGGATACTGCTGATCCAACAAAGTATGGAGTTCCGCCAATTCCTCTGATTTCAACTCGTCGATCCGGTTGATCAGAATCAAGTCCGCCTCTTCGAGTTGTTTCTGCAGGATATAGGCAGCTTTGGGTGAAAACCCGGTTCCAGGCTCATTCCTCAGAATCTTTCGCCCCTGGCTGGGTTTGAGAATGACACCATAGGGCGCGATCTGAAATCTGGATTGATAGAGTTGTTTCAGGGGTTGAATCACCGTCGCAACCAGATCCGTACAGCTTCCGACAGGTTCGGCCAGGATCAGGTCGGGAACCTTGTCCTGTCCGATCTTGTCGATGGTTGAGATCAAGTCGGTAAAACGGCAGCAGAAACAGGCACCTGCCACTTCCCCAACTTCAAAACCCTGTGATCGAAGCGATTTCGTGTCAACCAGATCCGCTGCCTGATCGTTTGTAACGATCCCGACCGAAAAGCCTTTTGCCATATAGTGCCGAGCAAGTCGCGCTAAAGTTGTTGTTTTGCCCGCACCAAGAAAACCGCCAACCATGATAAAGCGGATCGTATGAGACATAAGTTGCCTTTTATGAACAGGGTCGTTTGACACATGCATTTGGTTCGCAACATAGTAGACAATGCCACTTGAACGGCATCAAGTAACAACGTCAAACAGGTTAAGATGGGTGACCAAATGAACTTCCAGAACGCCGAACGCCCAGCGATTCTGGGAGGCATTCCGGTTCGCCCTGAAGGTCCTCCAATCTGGCCGAGACGTGATCTCCAAGTCGATTTGGCAATTCGAAACTTGTTGGAAACAGGGGACTGGGGGCGGTATCACGGTCGGCATGTTCCCGAACTCTGTCGAAGACTTGCAGAATATCAGAATGTCGAACATGTCCTCCCGTGCAGTAGCGGAACTGTCGCTGTTGAACTGGCATTGCGAGGTGTCGGAGTTGCGGAAAAAGACGAAGTGATTCTCGCCGGGTACGACTTTAAGGCCAATTTTCAGAACGTTCTTTGCGTTCGTGCGATTCCCGTGCTCGTGGACCTCGACCCTTTAACCTGGCAACTCGATTGCGAGAAACTGTCGAACGCAATCACTGATCGAACGAAAGCGATACTGATTTCACATTTGCACGGCGGATTTGTGGATGCACCAAAAGTCCGGCAGATTGCAGATTTGCAGGGAATTCCTGTAATTGAAGACGTATGCCAGTGCCCAGGTGCAATGCTTTACGGTCGACGTGCGGGAAATTGGGGGGATGTCAGTGTTCTAAGTTTTGGAGGGAGTAAACTACTCACTGCAGGGCGTGGCGGGGCCGTAATGACGGCAAGAACCGATGTCGCTGAGCGGATCAAGCGTTACGTTCATCGAGGGAATGACGCGTACCCTCTTTCTGAAGCTCAGGCGGCAATTGTCAGTCCGCAAATCGATCAGCTGGATTATTTGAATGGATGCCGACGTGAGTTTGTCGAAAAACTGACCTCGAAATTGTCCGAAAATACCGGGCTAAGTGTATTGCAGACTCCAAATGAAAACTTTTTGCCCGCTTACTACAAAGTCGGATTTCAATATGGCGCTGCGGGCTTTCACAATATGCCGAGATCGCTGTTCATTGCATCGTTACAGGCCGAAGGAATCGCATTTAACACAGGTTTTCGTGGACTGCATCTCATTCATGCATCACGCCGCTTCGTGGCTGCAGATGAGTTGATTCAGGCCAGCCGAGCAGACGTAGGAATGCTGACGCTGCATCATCCTGTTCTGCTGGAAGGAGCCGATGCGATCGACGAGGTCGTCGCTGCGGTTGAAAAAGTTCGAAAATGGGCCGACGAAATTCAGTCGACCCATTTAACGCAATAAATTTCATGAAATGAATAATCGCAATTTCAACGATTGGCGAGTGGCAAATTGAGTGACGCCTGAGAATAATAGAGATGAATTTGCTGGAAAGTCCAAACAGATCGAGGTCAATATGTCGATCAATGAGAATGCTCTAAATTTGACGCCGGCCGAAGCGGTGAGGCGATGCCAGGTCATTTTCGCGCACGCGTGGATGGTAAGAACATTCGTCAAGCATAACGAAGTGATCGAAGACTTTCCTGAACTGATGCAGATTGTTCGAACGGTGTTCGATACGTCGCGAGCCCTGGAACCGAAGGTCGCTGAACCGGCGGCTTATCTAGGAATGTTGCGAAAAAAAATCGGGAAATTGAAAGCAGCAGCCGTTCAATTTGGCGTAGATGCTCCACAGGCATCCGACCACACCAATTTTCGCCAAGCGGTGATTTCGATGGACGGGTGTGTGGCCGAGTTGCAAGCGATCCTCGATTCGTTTCCACCGCCACCGATTCCATCAATGCCCGCGAACTTTCGCACGGCTTCGAATTCGGTTAGTCTTTCCACTGCAGAAGTCCCGCCACCTGCCGAATGATCTCGCCTTAAATTTTTCCCCCTTTTTTGCTCTCGCTCTCGGTGCGTGGTTATGCCTGATCCGCTTGTGTTTATGATGGGTAAGTTTGAAGCCCGGATACCGACTGACCGCCATTATTTCGAGTCACACTTGTGGGCTCAAATGAACGGGGATTTATTGCGAGTTGGATTCACGTCTTACGCTGTTCGATTATTGCAAGACGTCTACTTCCTGGACTGGCAAATTGATCCTGATACGAACGTTCGTCATAAACAGGCGATCGGTGAAATCGAAAGTTCTAAAGCCACGTCAACGTTGTACGCTCCGGCAGATGGACGAGTGGTTCGATTTAATGAGGCTCTACTGAATGATCCTTCATTAATTAATGCGGACAATCATGAGCGGGGATGGTTGTATGAATTCGTGACCTCGTCGACACTGCTTCAACCCGACGAGTATATCAAGGTCTTGGACGCGGGCTGGGAACGGACGCAACAAGTCCTGAAAAATCAGTTTAACGAATGATTTCTGAGAAAGGGCTGTTTTGTGGCCGGACGAAAGATCAACGTCATCATCTCGCAGGCTCCTGGTAAAAACCCCGTCAAGCGGCATCTCGAGGAAGAGATCGCGACGCAACTGATCCTTTCGGGAAACGCGGAAGTGTCGGTCGTTCCACACCTTTATGATCTGACGTCAGATCATACGGGAATGTTATGGATGAAATCATTAAAAGGAGATCTTGTTGTCCTGGGGTGGCTGTACCCCCGCGCGATCCGCTGGGTACTCGACCGCAACGGCGTTAAGGGCAAAGTTGGCGAATCACGATTAAACAAGCCCGATGACGAGACTCAAGACGCCGACGAAGAACAACAATCTGCCATCGAAAATGACAGTGAATCCACATCGCAAGGAATTGGTGCGTTAGACGTTCCCAATCGTTTGGTTTTTGCGATCGATTTGCGAGATGACCCTGATCCGCAGACTTACGTCAAGGAAATTGAACGTATCTCGAATGTTATGGCCGTTCCGCTAGTTCAAATTTCGGGGATTGGTTTTCAATCGTCGTCCCCAATACAAAATGGTAAGTCAGCGACCAATGGAGCGTCCAATTTGAATGGGCACCCCCATTTAAATGGATTAGCACAAACGAATGGGGCGATACATGGTGACGTCTCATCGGCAGCCGTGAATTCATCCTCAGCGCCAGTGGTAATTCCTGGTGATGGCATTCGTCGACGCTGGTATCCAGTAATCGACTACAGCCGTTGTACGAATTGCATGGAATGTATCGATTTCTGTCTGTTCGGCGTCTACGGCGTTGATTTGCTCGACCGAATTCTTGTTGAGCAGGAGGACAACTGCAAAAAGGGATGCCCGGCGTGTAGTCGTGTCTGTCCGGCAAATGCGATCGTGTTCCCTGAACACAAGACTCCTGGAATTGCCGGTGCAGAAGGTGGGCCGGTTGAAGACTTCAAGATCGACTTGTCGAAATTGTTTGGCGCCCCTTCCGCACTGGAGATGGCCGTACTGGAACGAGATGTCGAGCTGATGGCTGACGGACGTGAGGCGGTTGGAGCGACTGTTGGAATTCCCAAACGCCAATCGGGTGCCTCGACAAAGCCGAGGGATGCCCTTGACGATCTGATGGATGGATTAGACGCATTAGACGTGTGAGCGTTTGAGGCTACGCGTGCCGGAGTACGATTGCGTATGTTAAATTTCGACCGCCTTCGCCGAGGTTATGATATCGCGGCGACGACGCTTCTTGACGAGTCTACAATTAACGGAATGTGGGAAGGCGAACTCTCGTCGTCCCCTCTTTCGACGGCAACAGCGGTCGCCGCGCTGCAACTCATCGCACGCAATCAACCTCAGCGTACCGCAGAATTTGAAGCGCTTGTCAAAGGGGGATTGAACTGGCTGCTCGAACATCAGAACGCTGATGGGGGATGGGGCGATACAACGCTAAGTCACAGCAATATTTCGACTACAACACTCGTCTATTCCAGTTTTCATCTTGCAGGATATGACGAGAAGAAGAACAACGTTTCGAAGCAAGCCAAGGCCTATATGGACCGTCACGGTGGCTTCGACGCCATTCGAAATCGCTACGGAAAAGACCATACGTTTTCGGTTCCGATCCTGACTCAGTGTGCCTTGGCGGGCCTGATTTCCTGGCAAGAATTGCCACCGTTGCCTTTCGAGCTGGGATGTTTACCTCACTGGTTTTATCGTTGGATTCACTTACCAGTCGTCAGTTACGCATTGCCTGCGCTGATTGCGATCGGGCAGGTCCGGCACTTTTTGGCCCCGTCGCGAAACCCATTCATTCGAGTGATTCGACAAGCGGCGGTTGGGCCGACGCTGCGCCGATTAGAGGGAATTCAACCGGAAAGTGGCGGTTTTCTGGAAGCGACTCCGCTGACGAGTTTCGTCACGATGAGCCTTGCCGCGATGAATCAGGCTGATCACCCTGTAGCCCGGCGCGGCATTGATTTTCTCAAGTCGTCAGTACGGGAGGACGGCAGTTGGCCAATTGATACGAATCTTGCGACGTGGGTCACGACACTGTCGGTCAACGCGTTGCGGCCTGAATCGCTTTCCATGGCCCATGTCGAATCGGTTGCGACATGGTTAATCGGCCAGCAGCACCGAATCGTGCATCGCTATACGAACGCCGCACCCGGTGGATGGGCATGGACGGATTTGTCCGGTGGTGTTCCTGATGCTGACGACACACCTGGAGCGATACTGGCTTTGCTCAAACTTAATCCAGCGGGAACGAACATTTCCGCATCGCTTTCGGCGGCCGTGAAGTGGCTGCTTGACCTGCAAAACAATGACGGTGGCTGGCCGACATTCTGTCGTGGCTGGGGAGCGCTGCCGTTCGATCGGAGCACACCTGATCTGACCGCTCACGCACTTCGATCGCTATACTTCTGGCGTGAAAAACAAGTCCGCGACGGAGTTCAAGCTGACGGGTCGAATGTCGGTTTGATCTCTCGGATCGACCGAGCTGTGCCTGCAGGCTTTGCATACCTCGCAAGGACGCAACGATCGGACGGTACCTGGTTTCCGCTCTGGTTTGGCAATCAGTTTTCTCAGGACGAAGAGAATCCCGTGTATGGTGTTGCTCGCGTTCTAGCAGCCTACCGAGACTGGAACCGGCTGAACGATTCCGTTCCGCAGTCTGCTATCACCTGGCTTGCCGATACTCAGAATTCTGATGGTGGGTGGGGCGGGGCAAAAAACACTCCGTCTTCGACGGAAGAGACAGCCCTGGCTGTAGATGCCCTATTACCGTTAACGAGATACAAAGAATCGTGCGATCGAGGTCTGGAATGGCTGCTTGACCGAGTCGAGTCAGGAACCTTCCAAAATCCGTCGCCAATCGGTTTGTACTTTGCCAAGCTGTGGTATTTTGAGCGGCTTTATCCAATAATCTTCACGGTGTCCGTTCTGGCTCGAGCCATCGAGCAAGCAGATCAGACTGAGACAGAATCGTCCGGTTCGACTTACCTTGAGGAAGGCGCTGCGATACCATCCGGTCACGGAAAAAAGACTTAGCAAATGTCGGTGCCAGTTTACGGCCCCCAAAACGCTCATGCTTGCCAGCGATGGCTTGATTTGGATAACTGAAAGGCAGTTTATGCTCGCCGAGACGAATGGGACGATGATTGACAGCGATGAGGCCACGACCGAGTCGGTTTCAACCATGACCACAGAAGAGTCAACCGACGTGGAAACGCATGTTGAGGATAAGCCTCGGCGTAATCGCAGTACGTCACACTTGAAACTCGTCCCCGAGACACTCGAATTACGAGAGCACATACGTTTGGCGGCTGAGACCTATACCAGACAACTCGATAAAAGCCGTCCGTTCAATAAATCTGCCCTGGAAGCACATTCTCGAAAGCTGCTCGAACAGATCGGCCAGCCTGAGGGATTTCTTGGGTTTGCGATGGTCTTGATTGGTAACGCATTCTGGAAGCAGCAATTTCTCGCGATTCCATTCGAACGACGACTGTTGCTGTTGCCACACTGCTTGAAACATGCAGAAGGTTGTCCTGCAGATTACGACGAGTTCGGCCTTGATTGCGAGAAATGCGGAGCTTGTTCGATTGCGGACTATAAGGTTCGCGCCGAACAACTCGGGTATAAAGTGCTTGTCGCAGAAGGCTCGCCGATTGTCCTCAAGATCATTGTTTCTGGACACGTCGACGGCATTCTTGGTGTTGCCTGCCTCAACGTTTTGGAAAAGGCGATCGACAAGGTCTTGCTTGCCGGTGTTCCATCCTACGCCGTGCCGCTTCACTCGGGAGACTGCAAGAACACAAAGCTCGATGAATCCTGGGTATGGCATTGCCTCGATAAGTACGAACCACTGGAAGAATCACGAACGTCTGGATATGTCCCCATGATGCGAGTCTCGAACCAGATGTTCGAGGACCAGTTTGACGAGGTCTTGCCACAGGTTCGGCAAGGGACCAGCACTGGTGATACGTTACTTGGCGAAACAGAATCCATCGCTCGTCGCTGGCTCGTGCAAGGAGGCAAGCGTCTCAGGCCATTCATTACATTAGCCGCGTACGATGCTCTCACGGGTGGAACGGGACTTCAGGCTTCACCCGGCGATGATCTGCCAAAGTTCTCGGTTGAGGTCAGGCGCACTGCACTAGCGATTGAAGCTTTTCACAAAGCATCTCTCGTTCATGACGACATCCAGGACAACGACCCTTACCGATATGGTCAAGAAACTCTTCATCGCCAATACGGCGTCGGAACCGCCATCAATGTCGGCGACTACCTCATCGGGTTGGGATATCGCCTGGTTAGTCAAAGTCGCCGCCAAATTGGAGCCGAGGTCGCAAGCGATATTCTTGATCGGCTGGCTAATGCACACCTCAAGCTTTGCGAAGGGCAAGGGGCCGAATTGCGCTGGACGGGCGACGAAATTCTTAAACTGACAGCACTCGATGCGATGAAACTTTACGCATTAAAGACCTCCCCTGCCTTTGACGCTGCACTTTTTGCAGGTCTTCGACTGGCGGGACCGGTTGAATCGTACGAATCGATGGTTCAGGCGTTTTGCCGACACATCGGGGTTGGCTTCCAGATTCTCAACGATCTGCAAGACTGGGAAGAACAGGCACCCAACAAGATCGTAGCGGGAAGAGACGCCGAATTGGCAAAGCCGACCTTATTGCTGGCACTCGCACTCGAAGCCGCGAAGGGGGCAGTTCGAGACGAACTTGAGAAGGCGATTCTTGAGCCATCCTCTGCCGTTGTCCGTGCTGAACGCATGAAATACTTCTATCAGAAACTCGGGATTTTTGAGCGAGCACAAGCGCTCGTTGAAAAATGTCGCAGCCGTGCCGAAGCGCTGGCAGACGAAGTCCAGCCCGAACCCTTGCGACAGTTGCTCTATTTCCTGATCGATACGGTTCTGTCGGACACAACGGTCCCCGTGCCACAAGTTAAACTTGTTCCACTGACGGGCTTGCTGCCGATCGTGGGCAAGACCGTCGGCGCGACGTGAGCGACGCATGGCCCACCCGTACTTGTTTCGCCTCGATGATCGTGTCTCACGAGGGCTGTCTCGTTGGGACAATGTCCGACGTGAGCGTCACCGTCAGTTTATTATCACACAGCAAAACGAAGACGGTGGATTTAGCGGGCGAGGACTTCCCGTTGAATATGCTAACGAAGAACCAGAGGGACGCGAATCAGATCTTTATTACACGGCATTTGCCATTCGTGCATTATCGGCTCTGAAATCGTTTACGGCCGATGACGCGCGACACATTTCCAAGTTTCTTGATGCATCCCGCCACCATCATTCAACTGTGATCGACGTCGTCAGTTGGCTCTACTCGGCACTCATGGTTCAAGGGGTTTCGGGGATTAATCTTCTGGCTCAGGCCGATTTGAACTGGCCCGAGCAACTGGCAATACGACTTGAAGGCTTCCGTTCTACAGATGGCGGATATGCCAAGACACACGAAGGGGCACTGGGTAGTACCTATCACTCATTCCTGGTGGCCCTGTGTTACGAACTCATCGGGCAAGACTTGCCGGCACCAGAGGATTTAGTCCGTTTCATCAAAGCCCGACAACGTGACGATGGCGGTTTTGTCGAAATTGCCCCAATGAAGCGAAGCGGAACGAATCCAACTGCGGCTGCAGTCGGTGTCCTGATGCTTCATTCTTCTATTGGCCCGAATTTGAGGGAAGACGTCCTTGCTTACCTCGCTGATGTAAAGAGTGATGAAGGTGGTTTTCAGGCCAACTCTCGAATTCCCTTTGCCGATTCGCTGTCAACGTTTACGGGGTATCTGACGTGCCTTGACCTCGAAGCCAGTGACGTGATCGATCCGCGTCGTTTGGAACGATTTATCCTCGCCCTTGAGCACCCTGAAGGAGGCTTTCGAGCAGCGGCGTGGGATCAGTCCACTGATGTTGAATACACCTTCTATGCTCTCGGCACACTTGGTCTGTTGTGGAGCGGCGACATGGATCCACTCAAACCATCTGCATCGCATCCGTGACGAAGAGTTGTCTTTCGTCAGCCTAGCGTTCGAGCACCTCGATGATCTTTTGAAGGTTGTTCTCAACGACGACTGGACTGTTAGCATATCCGGCCGTTTTGACGCCTCGCATGCCGAGCTTTTCTTCAAAGAGTGATATATTGCCCGAATGATAAGCGACCGTCGCATCGGGATCTTTCAACTGATGTCCGGTTAAAATGCAGACGACCCTGTCGCCTGGAGCGATCACTCCTTCCGCCCGCAGTTGCTTCGCACCAGCAACGCTTGCCGCACTGGCGGGTTCACAGCCGAAGCCTCCTGCTCCGACCTGGGCTTTCGCATCGAGAATTTCTTGATCGGTCACCTGCCTTACAACTCCATCGCAGGCATCCAACGCGCGTAAGCACTTCTTCAGATTAACCGGGCGATTGATTTCAATGGCACTCGCCAAGGTTGAGGCTTTTCGATTTTCAATATCCATTTCGGAAAAGAACGTCTCAACGACTGAATCGTCTGACATTCCACCATCCCAACGAACGCCCCGCTGTTCGTAAAGCTGATAGAGCGTATTCGCTCCTGCTGCGTTGATGACGGCCAGACGAGGAATGCGATCAATCAATCCTAGAGCTTTCAGTTCCGTAAACGCTTTCCCAAACGCCGATGAATTGCCGAGATTGCCGCCCGGAACAACAATCCAGTCTGGGACTTGCCAATTCAAGCTTTCGAGAACCCGGTACATGATGGTCTTTTGACCTTCAAGCCGAAATGGATTCACGCTGTTACAAAGGTAAATACCTCGTTCCCCTGCGACTTCGCGAACTCGCTCAAGAGCATCATCAAAATCCCCCAATATCTGCAGTGTTTTTGCATGATAATCGAGGGCTTGAGAGAGCTTCCCGTAAGCAATCTTGCCGCTTCCGACAAAGACAACAACACGAAACAGTTGTGCCGTGCTGGCATAGATTGCCAGTGAGGCGCTTGTGTTGCCTGTCGATGCACACGCTGCGACCTTTGCCCCGACCATTCGGGCATGAGTCGACGCGGCTGTCATTCCGTTATCTTTGAAACTGCCAGAAGGATTCAGACCCTCATATTGCAGAAATAATCCACCAGAATTCATTCCTACGTATTTTCCAACCGTCGGGCTTTGCTGCAGGATCGTTTGCCCTTCACCGATCGTGACGATGTCTTTGTCGGCAGCAAACGGCAGCAGATTTCGAAACCGCCAGACACCACTGAAGTCCAGCGGGTCACGTCGATTGGACCATCGTGACTCAAATTCACGCATCGACCGGGGAACCGGCAGCTTGTCCCACTCGTATTCGATGTCAAGCAGACTACCGCAATCAGGGCACGATGTCAGAACATCCATCACGTCGAAAGTCGAGCGACAAAGGGGGGCCATACAACGCTGGAACGCTTGCGGTTCAGGACTATTCACGTCACATTTCTTTCTGAATCTTTAAACGAATTTCGTTCGATCAGCCTCGTTCTGAAAGCGGGACAAAAGCCCGTTCGGCATGACCGACATAGCTGGCTCGAGGGCGGATTGGCTGAGGAGTTTGCTGCTGTTCGATAAAGTGAGCAGCCCATCCGACGGTGCGACCAACAACAAATAAAGGAACAAACAGATCGGCATCCATCCCAAGATAATGCAGCAATCGAGCGGCAGGCCAGTCAAAACTCGGTAGGATTTGTTGTTCGTCCCAGACAGCCGTTTCGATTGCCGATGCAACCTCTTCCATCGACAATTTCCCAACTTCGGCGGCAACTTTTCGGCAAAGTGGCCTCAATATTTCCGACCTCGGATCGCTGGTTCGATAAACTCGATGCCAAAATCCCGGCATTCTCTCGTACTGCTTCAAGACGGCACGAACGATTGAAGGAGCGGCTTCAGGGGATTCTACCGCCTCCAAAATATCAATCGCCTGTCTACCCGGTCCACCGTGCCACACCCCTTTGGCCGCACAAATGCCGGCAATGACGGCTGAAAGAAAATCAGAACGGGTCGATGCCACCACGCGCGCTACGTAGGTCGACGGCGTTAATTCATGCTCTGAACTCAGGGTCAGAAACGTATCCAATGCCTGTTCCGCCAGCGGCGTTGGTTCCGTGTTTGTCAGGCCCCAAAGCAGGTTCCCTGCATAACTTAAATCCTCACGGTGCATGACTGGTTCCATCCCACGTGCAATACGGTGTCGCGTTGCCAGCAGAAGTGGTAATTGTGCCAACAGATGCTGAAGCGTTTCCCAAACGTCGTTTGCTGAAAGCTCCTCTTCATAGGCATCGGAAAGGCCAAGTAAGCTGATTCCAGTGCGCAATACATCAATTGCCGGAACGTTCAGGGGTAGCCGCTCGATCCATGATTCGATGTCGCTTTCAACAACCGCCGATTCGCTCAGCACAGCTTGCATATCTGCAAGCTGTTCCTGGGAAGGAAGATCGCCTTTGACGATAAGAAAAGCTGTTTCAAGAAAGCTGGACTGCTCAACTAACTCTAAGATCGGATAACCCCGATAGAAGAGTCCGTCGTCAAGCGATGAAATCGCGGACTCACCGTCTACAAGCTTTTCCGTGAAATGTGTTGGAAATTCATCAGGCATCATTCGCAATCCATTTCTATCGATTCTCGGTGGTAATACCGGTCCAATTGTCCGTTCGGAATGGCGACGCGGGCAGTCCCGCCCGATTGAAGAGATTCCCCTCGGGATTATCACCCCAGGAATATCGAACTGCCACAGGCGCACTGACTTCAGCAGTGGAAACGACAATTTTGCTTCCGTCAATCCGCCCCTGTGCCCACACAAATTTTTTATCAGCGCCAGCCACGGCGAATCCTTTCAGCTCTTCGCCGTGTAATACGAGGTTTTCGCCAGAATTCTGAAACTCGATTTCGACCTCAGATCCAATAACTTTCATCGATTTGAATTCAGGACCGCTCGCGACGACATCTTGCCCATAAGCGACTTTCAATGCCGACAGAGCCAGCCGACGACCGACATCTTGTTTGTTTTTTGGGTGTATGTCGCGCGGCTCTCCAAGATCAATCGTCACAACCATTCCCGTACGGGGTAATGAAAGTGCTTTTGCCTGGGCTTCTCGCAATTCAGCCCACGCGCTCTCTTCGGGTTCAACGGGGTGGTCTGGCTTCGATTTGTCGGAAACGTAATTGGCTAACTGTACGTATAGGAACGGAAAATCCCCTTGGCCCCAGCCTCGCCGCCAGTCGGTGATCATCAAGGGAAACAGCTTGCGATATTGATACGCCCGCATGACGTTCGATTCCCCCTGGTACCAGATTGCTCCCTTTATCGAAAACATTTGCATCGGAGCGATCATTCCATTGAATAAGACCGAAGCACGGTTCGGATTATTGGCCTGGTTAGGATCGCTACTTGCCCGTTCGGATCGTTCAAGAATCTTTGCAAAATCCTCGTCCTGCTTTAGTGCGGATTGACTCGTCCAAGCCTCACAGATTGCACCTCCGTGAGCGGCTTGTACAAGCCCGATCGGGCGTTTCAGTCGAAGATGCAGTTCTCGACCGAAGAAATAGCCCACGGCACTCATCCCTCCGATCGTCTCGGGAGAGCATTCGACCCATTGTCCGACGTTATCATCTTGTGGGGTCCGCGCTGTACTTCTTTCGACCTTAAAAAATCGAATCGAAGGGTACTTTGCCGCAGCGACTTCCTCCTGGTGATTGAGCGACGCACTGACTGGCCATTCCATGTTAGACTGACCAGAACAAAGCCAGAGATCTCCCACGAGAACATCCGTCAATGTCAAAGTATTCTTGCCCATGATTGTGATTTCGACCGACCCAGGCTTGTTTCGAGCGGGTAACTTCACAAGCCATCGCCCGTCAGCGGCTGTGACGGTCGAAGCGGTCTCTGGTTTTTGATTCTCGCCTGCGTTCTTTTCTTTCGAAGTAATCGTCACCGAGATTTCTTCACTCGGTTCAGCCCAACCCCAAAAGGGAATCTCACGTCCCATTTGCAAGACCATGTGGTCGTCGATCAGCGATGGCAATTTCACATCACCGCGCGCCGACGATGTCGCGGCAATCAACGCAAATACGGCGATGAAGGCGACATTCTGACACGACATACACGAGTTTCCGGTGGTCACTGCAGAGGGTTAACTGGGGCTATCAAATTGGACGGGGCTTCGATGCGGTATAGCCGGATCAAGACACAAGCACCGTCTTCCCGTATAGTGTATCGAGTCATCGACATTTCTTGCCATCGTGGACGCGAGGGTGGCAAATTCTGTTGCGAGCATTCGATCATTAACCAAAATTAAAGTAACGCTCATGTCCACGCCATTCCTGATCGTTGATGGTTACAACTTGATGCATGAAGCAGGGCTGGCTCGCGCCACTTACGGCCCCGGTGATCTCGCACGATTGCGACACGAATTATTGGTTAAACTGGCTCGGCGACTGACGATCGAAGAGCGAAAGCGGTGTACTATCGTCTTCGATGCGATTGATGCTCCTGCCAACTTGCCAGGTCGTTTTATCCATGAAGGAATCCATGTTCTCTTCTCCGAACCAGGACATGAAGCGGACGAGCTTATCGAAAAGCTGATCAGCCAGAATTCTGCGCCACGTCGATTAACCGTCGTTTCAAGCGATCACCGGATTCAAAACGCAATCCGCAGGCGCCGAGGAATCGGAATCGATAGCGATGAGTTCCTGAAAAAGCTTGAATCACCCAATCGTCAAATCGGCCCTTCACGGAATTCGGCGTCACCTGCCACGGACCCCAATCACGATCTGAAGTTCTGGATGGAGGAGTTCGGTGGAGTCAGTTCTGATTCCATTCAGCAAGAACTTCTCGCACTTTCTAATGATCCGAAGAGTGACTGGGATGACCAGATTGAAAAGTTACAACAGCAACTGAAAAATCCGGCTGACCTCGATAAGTGGCTCAACGAATCAACAAAATCAAATCCGCCATCAAAGAAACCAGGAAAATGAACTGCCATGAAACGCTTCTGCGGAAACACGCAACTTGCGTGGTGTCCGCCAATCTGTAACGTTATTCAATAGAGTGACCGCGTCTTTTCACGAAACCCAGAGTGCCAAACATGCAATTTGCCTCCCGTTTTCAGCTTTGCGAGAAAACCGTTTCCTGGTTCGTATTGCTTTGCACGTTGATCGTGCCCGCGTCGAAGGCGTCGGCACAGGGTCTGGACGTCGTCAAGGCCGCATATACGAAGTACGAATATCGAATCCCGATGCGTGACGGCAAACGCCTTTTCACGGCGGTCTATGTTCCAAAGGATCAGGCCAAGACGTATCCCATTCTGCTCAACCGTACCCCTTACAGTTGTAAGCCGTATGGAGTTGACCAGTATCGCGAGAATCTTGGTCCGTCGGCCCTCTTCAGCAAAGCGGGCTATATCTTCGTGTATCAGGATGTGCGAGGTCGCTGGGCGTCCGAAGGGGAATTCGTCGACATGAGGCCGCAACTGTCGGCCAATCATGGTCCACAGGAAATCGATGAAAGCACTGACACCTGGGATACGATCGACTGGCTGGTGAAAAATGTGAGAAACCATAATGGAAAAGTTGGCATGGCCGGGATTTCGTATCCTGGTTTTTATACCAGTGCCGGGATGATCGACGCTCATCCGGCTCTTGTCGCCTGTTCGCCTCAGGCTCCAATCGTTGACTGGTTTATCGGCGACGATTGGCACCACAACGGCGCCTTACAATTGCCACACGCCTTCAACTTCATGGCAAAAAATGGTCACAAGCGCCCAGAACCCTCTAAAAAGATCGACCACAAATTCGACCACGAAACACCCGACGCCTACGATTTTTTTCTGCGTCTTGGCCCACTGCCGAATGCCGATGCACAGTATTACAAAGGTGACGTTCCGTTCTGGAATGAAGTTATGAAACATGGAAACTACGACGATTTCTGGAAGGCTCGTAATCTCAGACCGCACCTGAAACAAATTCGCCCTGCCGTGATGACCGTTGGTGGCTGGTTCGATGCCGAAAATTTGTTCGGAGCTTTAGAAACTTACAAACAAGTTGAAACCAGCAGCCCGAATACAACCAATGTTCTTGTCATGGGCCCCTGGGTCCACGGTGGCTGGTCAGGCGGAGATGGTGAAACGCTTGGACACGTTTCGTTCAATGCCAAGACCGCAGTCTTCTATCGCGAACAGATCGAATTCCCCTTCTTCGAATTTCATCTGAAAGGGGAAGGGAAAGCGGTTCACCCCGAAGCATGGGTCTTCGAAACGGGTACGAATGTCTGGCGGCAATACGATTCCTGGCCACCCAAGAATTTTGCCATGCGCTCGTTCTATCTCACGTCCGGAGGCCGACTGTCGTCAGAACCACCGAAGCAGACCGATGCCGAGTCCAATTACGATGAATACCCCAGTGATCCAGCGAAACCAGTCCCCTATCTGGACAAGGTCTCGATTAACATGGCGCCGGAGTATATGACCGCCGACCAGCGTCATGCCTCACGTCGACCTGATGTTCTGGTCTATCAAACCGATATCCTGGAAACAGACACTGTTCTGTCCGGTCCGATCGAAGTCGAACTGCATGTTTCAACCTCGGGAACCGATTCGGACTGGGTCGTGAAGTTGATCGATGTCTATCCCAACGACTATCCCGATCCCAAAGAGAATCCGACTGGAGTCAAGATGGGTGGATATCAGCAATTAATCCGCGGCGACGTCTTCCGAGGAAAATTCCGAAAAAGTTTCGAAAAGCCAGAACCGTTTGTCCCGAATCAGCCCGACAAGGTCAAATTCACAATTCCCGACATCTGTCATGTCTTCCGACCCGGGCATCGAATGATGGTGCAGGTCCAGAGTACGTGGTTTCCACTGATTGACCGCAATCCGCAGACGTTTGTCGACATCTATACGGCCAAGCCAACAGATTTCCAGAAAGCCACACAACGAGTCTTTCGAACCACCACCATGCCATCACGGATCACGGTTCGAGTTGAACAGTGATCCCAAGCGCGTCCTGCTTTTGCAAAATCCGGTGTTACTGAGGTCA
Organism: uncultured Schlesneria sp.; assembly: GCA_903858935.1. Lineage (GTDB taxonomy): Bacteria > Planctomycetota > Planctomycetia > Planctomycetales > Planctomycetaceae > Schlesneria. Next base: position 29,329 of record CAIOKO010000020.1, read on the forward strand.
AAATGATTTCATCCAGGCGATGATGGCTTTGGTCGATGTCAGCGACTCACACAGTCAAGGGTTGTATGGAGCGTCGCCATGTTGGTTTTCGCATTAATGCCACCCCTCCCTTTCACTGGCAAGCTGGTCGTCACAATGGTGATGCTTGCCCTTGCGGGAATGCTGATTCGGGATGCTGGCGGGACTTTGACTCGGCAGTCCATCGCAGTCGCGGTTGGAGTATCACGGTTGATCGTGATTGCGCTGGAAACGATCCCACTTCCAAAATATTTTCGCGGACTTCACGAACCAAGTGGTTTGGTTGCGGGTTTTGTTGGCGTATTGTGCGGTGCAATCTTTCTTCGCCCAACGTCATCAGTTCCTAAACGTCAGCGCGCTTCAGGTCCGTTACGTTTGTTTTTATTGGCTTGCATCAGCGGACCGCTTTTTGGACTTGTCTGGGCTTATCTTACGATCCTGCTGAGCAATGCCTCACCCATCGATCGGGGATACTCTTATTCTGTTTATGTCGGAATCGGCGTGTTCGCTGGAGTGTTTGGAGGGGTGATGCTTGTGCTCGCATCATTGCCAAATCGCTAGACTTGAACGGAATGAAAAATGGGCCTGTCGTCTAATTTCCGCCGACTGAATAGCAATAGGGCCGACAGTAACATCAGCGGGATGACGACAAATCCGTACGGTATGACAAAATGAGTCTCCATGGGGCCGTGAGAAATGTAAAAACCACCCCATTGTATCGATGTGCCGACCCAGTCGGTTACTCTCGCCTCTGACCCGTCCGATAGATCGATGTTGAACTCCAGGCCGATCTTCTGCACAGTTCCATCGGTTGGCTGTGGCGAGGCCAGGCCAACGATTGTCATCGGCACCTGCATTTGAGGTTCTTGTGACGCTATCGGTTGACCTGATGCTCCAAACATTTCGGGAACACCGCCTGACGAAAAAATTTCGTCACTTTCCGTTGCGGCACCGTTCGGAAGATTTATGACTGCCCCCGTAGGGAGAATATTCATAACCACATCATCGAAATCCGATTCGGATTCCTGTGGAAGAAACGTCATCGTCTCGTGACGGGGCCCCGTGATCATCCGGTAGTGAGTCCCCGAGCCATCATCGCACTGAGTTCGATTATGCAGACAAGCCAGACCTTGCTTTCCCGAGGCGAGAAGCAGTTGTTTTCCAAATTCCAATTCGAAATTCACGACATCTGACACAACGCCACTTCTCACCCAGACACCTGCCACTGCGAGCGATGTCAACAGCGTCAGGACCCCCAGTTTTCTGCGCCAGCCGCTGAAGAAGCCTGCCAGTCCATGATTTTCCTCAACACCATGCGACCGCATCGTCGCAGACGATGCAACAGTTTCCGTCACGACAGTGGAATTCTTTCGACGTGGTCCGACCAGCATGATCGACGCTAACAAACCAATCGGAAGAACGACTGACCAGTGCGGAATCTGAATCGCGTATTCCCAACTGCCATCTTCCCCCACTCCACGGAGATAGCGGAACCCGCAAAACTGCAACTTCGATTCGACCATTTCGTTATGCTGGTCGCCTGAATCCAGGTTGGGGCTACAATCAGGATTACAATCAGAAATAGTGAAATCAAAAGAGACTCCCACTCGAGGGTGTTGCACCGAATTCGGTACGAAACTCGACTGGCTCGCCGACGCCTGGGTCAACTCTTTTTCGCCGGAATCCGCCTCTTCCGTATACACCGCAGACATGACGGAAGGGTTATCCGCCAGGTTAACGTCTAAATTCGATTGAGGCGGGCGATCGTTGACGAAATTCGCGACCATGGAACCAGTCTGTGACGCTGGTGCCGGCGGTTGATCAACTTTTTGTGCCGGCGCAAGCAAAAGCTTTACATCGGCGTAGAATCCTGTGACGTGCCAATCGATCTGCGGCAAATGGCCAGGCCATTCGGCCGAAAGGCGGTAGCCCGAAATATTGATTGTTCCAGGAACTGAAAACGCACTTGTTCGATTCCCCTTCGAACCAAAGATCAGACCGTGATCGACATAACTCTTGATCCAGGCGCCGGTGAACAGGAGCGAGGCAATTAAGGCCCCGACACCAAACGTGCGCCGCCAGCCTTTGAAAAAATCTCGCATGAAGCTCTTCCCTGAGTTCGAACACGTTTGACCCATCCCTGGTCATCCCAAGATCCGCGAAAGGTTAATTAAACCCCGTTTTTGCGCCTATCCGTGAATGGAACGCAGAGCTTAAACCTGTACCTCAACAGCGAAAAACAAATACGGCAATAAATTTACCTGCGATCTCTTTGTGCGGGCATCGTTCGCAACCCGATCGAAAAATGCGCAGCTACACACATGCATAAATCAAAAGGCTTTCAGAGACCAGAAAACGAAGAAAAGAAAGATTAGAACACTAATCAGCATTAATCTTCGCGAATCAAATAAATCAAAATTCTTTTGATTTCTCTTGATTCTTATTCGTGCAGCTCGTCAGTTTCGTGGTTAAAAATCTTTTTGATTATCGTCTTCGTTTCGTGCACATTGCCCATCACGACGCTGTTTTTTTGAGCGCATTTATCGCCTGACAAAGTGCCTCAAATTCTTCGCGGCACTCGGGACAAATCAGCAGGTGCTGCTCAATCGCCTTCAGCCCTTCGGCGATTGGTTTCCCGGCGAGGCGATCCTCAGCGAACTCACCGACCTGCATCAAGCAGACATCGCAATCGATTTCGACCGCTTGAGTATCGCGAACAACGTCGAGCAATCGTTGGATTTCTTCGCCTGTCATCGACATGGTCGTGACCCTTTCATTCGTTAAAAGCAAATGCAAACGACTGATAATCAAACCCTGCCTGCACAAGCTCTTGCTTGAGTCGAAATCGGGCATCATGGCTCAATTTATAAAGAGCGTTTCGGCTGCATCCCAATTGCCCTGCAATTTCTTCCTGTGCCATCCCTTTGATCTCAGCCAACAAAACCGTTCGCTGCCTGTCTGTCAGTTGAGTGTTGATCACACGGTACATGGCTTCAACCAATTCTCGCCGCTCAGGAACCACGTCTCCGTCAACGTCCGACACTGGATCGAAGTTTGTATCCGCGACCAGCTTTTCCAGGGAGACGTCACGCCAGCGTCGTTTACGCAACTCTGTCATGGCAACTCGAATCGCGATCGACGTCGCCCATGTGACAAATCGGCTGCGATTCTGAAACTGGTTCAATGCCTGCAAGATTCGAATCAGCGAGTCTTGCAGGAAATCATCCATCATGCTTTCGACGTAATCCGATCGAGATTTCAATGAGGATTTCAGACCGACGACCAGCAGTTCACGCAAGTCGGCAAGGGCCGTTTCACGAACCGGTCCTTCCGCCTCAAGCGATTTGATCCATTCGTCGTTGTTTCGGTCCCTGACCATCAGCGCGGATTCCAAGCTTCGTTTCAGCAATGTTCGAGAATCTTGTTCATGGGCAACGTAACAACTACCGGGGCTCAAGTCATCCCGACTGCTAAACGCAGGTTTCGCATCCCATTAAAAAATGGGGGAAAAGAGCTGTGAGCGGGGTTCTCTATTTCTTTGATTAAAATCTACAAAATTGTGATTCTCAAGCGCGTTGATTTCAGTTGGAGTGCAACCCGCGCAGCGTGTGAGATTGGCAGTTCGGATCACTCCCTATTAGACTCTGTGCGAGTTGTCGGGACACGCTCGCCACGAGTCAGGAGACTCGTGGCGAGCGTGGACTGGGTCATAAGGCCCGCGCACAACTGCGCAAATTCAAGTGCGGGGTCTGGAGCCTCGTACACAGCATTTGATTTACTATTCTGGTTCAAAACGACTGTGGCCAAGACTCGTGTGGTGCTGCTGATACCGACGCTCGACCGTTCCGGGGCCGAGAAGCAGTTTACGTTGCTGGCCAAGGGGCTTCCCAAAAACGAATTCGATGTGACGGCGGTCGCATTGACTCGCGGTGGTCCTTATGCCGATGAACTGGCATCTTCCGGAATTCCGCTGACCGTGATTGGCAAGCGATCGAGATTTGATCCATTTTCGTTCTGGAAGCTGCGAGCCGAACTTCAACGATTGCAGCCCGACATTCTCCATACCTGGTTGTTTGCGGCGAACAGTTATGGCCGATTGTGTTCGGGGATCGTTCCTCAAGCGAAAATTGTCGTGTCAGAGAGATGTGTCGACAGCTGGAAGAAAGGCTGGCAACTTTGGCTCGATCGGCAACTGATCAGCAAAACAGATCGACTCGTCGGGAATTCGCAAAGTGTCGTCGATTTCTATCGCGAATTGGGAGTTCCCGCCGAAAAACTTATCTGCATACGGAACGGGATCGAGCTGCCTGTTCTGGATGAAGCCGCAGATCGGTCGACGCGCGAATCTCTCTTGGATGAACTCAACTTACCTCCGGATGCTTTTGTCGCCGGCTATCTTGGGAGGCTGGCGAAACAGAAGCGCGTGGAAGATCTGATCTGGGCTGTGGAAACGCTGCGGCAGATTCGTCCGCGATTATACCTTGTGATCGCAGGTGGCGGCCCAGAGCGAGAACGATTGGAATGTTTTGCCCGTGACGTGGGATGCCTGGAGCACGTCCGGTTCCTGGGTCATCGAGAGGACGGGGCGCGTTTGCTCAAGATGTTTGACGTTTTTTGCTTGGCGAGCAGTTTTGAGGGAATGTCCAATAGTTTGATGGAAGCCATGTCGATTGGTAAGCCGGTCGTTGCCAGTGATATTCCCGCCAATCGCGAGTTAGTCATTCAATGTCAGACGGGTTTTTTGCCGAAGTTAGCGGATACGGTCGGATTTATGCAGTTTCTGAGGCAATTGATCGACGAAAAAGGCCTGGGGGACGAGCTAGGCCGCGCTGGTCGCGAACGGATTCAACAATCTTTCAGTATTTCGCGTATGGTGGATGGATACGCCGAGGTTTACCGAAATGTGTTGAGCGAAAGCGTTCCTGATGCATGATTCTATTGAAACGAAACCCCACCCCCACCCTTGCGGGGGTTTATAAAGGGCCTTTGCCCTAGCCTTCGAAAAACAACGTCAAAAACCCCAAAATCTCTGGTGCAAAGGCCCGATTCCACCGCTGCCGAGGGGCGATTCGTTTTATTTACCACTCAAAATACCTCTCGAGATCATCATCATGTGCGGGATTGCGGGAGCGAGTTGGACGGGGCAGGGCGAACCGCTCGACGAATTGACTTTGCGGCGAATGACCGATGCTCTGATTCATCGTGGCCCCGATGATTTTGGGAACTATTTTTCATCCCACAACGGACAGCTTGCTGGAGGGGCTGCGCTCGGATTTCGGCGGCTTTCGATTATCGATCTGTCGGGTGGGCATCAGCCGATGTCCAACGAAGATGGTTCCGTATGGATCGCATTCAATGGCGAGGTCTACAATTATCGTGAACTCAAGCCAGAGCTCGAACGCCTGGGTCATCAGTTTCGCACGGCGTCGGATACGGAGTGTATCGTTCATGCGTATGAGCAATGGGGCCGCGATTGCGTGACTCATCTGCGTGGGATGTTTGCCTTCGCAATCTGGGACGATCGCCGTCGCACACTGTTTCTGGGTCGCGATCGCATGGGGCAGAAGCCCCTCGTTTATCGTATCGCACAGAATCGAGTCTGTTTTGCGAGCGAACTTAAAGCCCTGCTGCAAGTTCCCGGGATGCCTCGTGAAATCGAACCACAGGCCGTCGCAGACTTTGTCACGCTGCAATACGTGCCCCACCCACGTACCATGCTGCAAGGATATTCGAAACTACCTCCCGGCCATTGGGCTGAATTTCAGGCCACCACAGGTGACTTCATCGTACAGCGGTACTGGGAAGCCCCGTATCATCGGCCGGCGTCTGATGGATTGTCGCAGTCCGCGAACGATCGGTTTGATCAAAACGGAACGGAAAGATCAGAATCAACCGACTGGAAATCACAGCTCCGAACAACTTTGAGCGACGCGGTCCAAATTCGGATGCGTTGCGACGTGCCATTTGGAGCGTTTCTTTCCGGCGGAGTTGATTCGACGATCATCACCGGTCTGATGCAGCAGCACTCTGAGCGACCGGTCCAGACCTTTTCGATCGGATTTTCAGAAAAACAATTTGATGAACGGAGTTACGCTCGCGAAGCGGCAACGAAACTCGGGACCGATCATCACGAATTCGTCGTCGAACCGTCGGCGGTCGAAATGCTGCCGAAACTGGTGTGGCATTATGATGAGCCGTTTGCTGACAGTTCGGCGATTCCCACGATGTACCTGTCGCAATTGACTCGTCAGCATGTGACGGTCGCGTTGACGGGTGACGGCGGTGACGAATTATTTGCCGGATACGATCGGTACCTGGCAGTTGATCTGGCTGCAAAGATCGATCGGTTGCCGAAGCTTGTGCGAGCCGGATTGACAAGTTCTATCTGGCAGAAGCTTCCGGCATCTGTGCAGCAGAAATCGCGGATCAGACAAATCAAACGGTTTCTGGCGGCGCTGGGACAGTCTCCCCAGCGGAGGTATGTCAACTGGGTCAGTATTTTTGACGACGCTCGCCGACCGGGTCTCTTTTCTCGGGAATTTCGTCAAACGCTGAGCGGTTACGATTCTGCATCATTCCTGATGCAGGCATTCGACCGATGTACAGAAAGTGACATCGTCCAGCGAACGACGTGCGTCGATCTCGAAACGTATCTTCCGTGCGATATTCTGACGAAGGTCGATATCGCGAGCATGGCATTCAGTCTCGAATGCCGCAGTCCGTTCATGGACCATCACGTCGTTGAACTGGCTGCGAAAATTCCCCGCGAATTGAAGTTACAGGGTCGACGTGGCAAACGAATCTTGATCGAAACGTTTGCCGACCTGTTGCCCTCTTCGATACAGACTCGACGAAAGATGGGTTTCGGAGTGCCCTTGGACCATTGGTTCCGAAATTCGCTACGCAGTCTGATCGCCGATACGCTGCTCGACCGCCGCTGCCTGGATCGCGGGTACTTTGATCCAGTCGCGATCCGGCGGCTGGTTGACGAACACACGTCGTCGCAATGGGACCACAGTGCGAGGCTATGGCTGTTGCTCGTGTTTGAGCTGTGGCAGCAACGTTTTGTGGACGGGTTTCAATAATTTGGAAGCTGTTTTATGCTTCAGCCACGATCCCGAATGGATTGAATCACCCGCTCGCAGTAGTTCGGATCGGCAAATCGAAATCGGAATTCTCCCGTCGAGACGTTCTGAACAATGGTTGCCACGCGCCAGAACGAATTGAAGAGCGACATAATCCATTGGGTTGGAAAAAAGAAGAGAATCAGAATCGACAAGTAAATTAACGCCATGATCCGAGCGTTGGCACGAATGTCTTTGAGAATTGTGGCGTAGATTGCAAGAATCCAGCCAAGTTCGATGAAGAAAAATAACGCGATCGATTTTATCCACGAATTCCGCCAGCAGGGCGAACAGACAGGCATCTCAAGCGATGCGCTCATCCTGGCAGGAAGCCACCAATAATACCGTGGAATCACATCAATTGATCGGGTGGAATCTGTCTCGGTCCCGCAACGACAACATACAGGCGGGAACGTCACGGCAGATAAGGGAACCTGCAAAATTCCATTTTGAAGAACTTGCAGGCCGGCGGGGAGTTGTCCGGAATCCCAATTCGAACGAGGAGTGGATTGCAGGGGACTCATTTGAACCGACGGGTGTTCGGAACTCGTGGACAGCGCCATTTGTTTGGCCACATCCATAAACAGCTCAGGATCCAAATGGTAGGACCAGGTCACGTCGATCTCAGCATCGCCGACGAATTTCAAACCGACCATTTTCGCCCCTTCAGAGACCGACTGGGTTGCGAGGTCGTCAAATACCGTAATCTCATCCCGCGCTGAAATGCTGACTGGAATCCGAAGTTGGAAGAAGTTTTCCCCCCAATCACGGTGTGGCAAAAGGCATTTCCAGGGGACAAAGATACGCCGAGTCCTTTCTATGATTTCAAACCCATGCGGTTCCAGCCGAATTCGACGTTTCATCACAAAAGCTGGTACGATGAGATAAACCAAGAATCCCGCAACAATTGCGCCCCAGCCAATGTAGACAGTGCTGAGATCCCTTGCTCGATCAATCACACCGATCTTTAACAGCATCGCAGCGATCAAGACGAGAGGCAACCAGCCCAGATAAATTCGCCATCCGAGTGACGGGAATTCGACAGGTTCATAAGCCAACCTTGCGACGGGATCGATTGTCAACGCCTCGCAATCGGCTTCTTTTCCACGAGCCGGTTTGTGCCAGCCACATAGCAATTTCAAGGAATTGTGAAACAGCCGTTCAATCAGTGTGCGATGCTCGGTCGCCATGAACGCTCCTCAGTGAAATTCGAAATTGTCTTCACGCCGTTGCCACTCGTGGTGCGGGGGACGCGATGATTTCCTCGCTACGCAATTTGGCGGCGTCGGCGATCACTCGTTCGAGTTCGGTGACGTATTCGATGAACTTCGTTTTGCCAAGAGGGGTCATGCGGCACAAGGTTTGTGGTCGATTGGCTTTGGAACCTTTCCAGATTTCAACCAGTCCTGCTTCCGTCAGAACCTTCAGGTGACGATTCAGGTTGCCGTCGGTTAACGAACAGAGTTCCTTCAGATCACCGAACAGCAGCCCATCGGGATGAGTGACGAGTGACGCCATGATGCCGAGTCGAGCTTTTTCGTGGATGGCTCGCTCCAGACCTTCGTAGGCAAATCGCCCTCCGGTCGACGTCGACGGAGCCGATTCATTTTCGGTTTGTTGAATAGCATCATTCTGCTTGCGCGTCATAACTTTTCTCTAATCGCCAGTACAAAATGCACGAGATTGCGGCTTGTCCGATCCCGAATGTCAAAACCATGGCCCAGGGTGAACACGCATAAGGGCCTCTGCCGACCGCGAGCACGATGCAGCCAGTGATCAAGTACCAGATCGCAACCCAGATCACTTCGCGCGGTAGTAATCGCGCCGATGCGAAGACTCCGAGTGAAAAAACCAGACTCCACAAACCCGGAAGCAGCCAGAGTTGTTCGATGGCATACGACGCAATTCCCCAGGTCACCGCCGCACCGACTAAAAGACAAGGAAGGAATTGTTCCACGGCCAGCCAGGACAATTGTCGCGTCAACGTCGATGGGCTGCGGTGAGCACGAACCAGAATTTCCAGTCCACTGAAAAACTGACTAATTGACGCCAGTCCAATCCAGACAGTCAAATATTTTGCCGGAGTTTCCAGCGGAGCCGGAACCCAAACGATCTGAATGGTCGCTCCGAGCAATGCAAACAGGCTTGTCCAGGCGACGGTCAGCGACCGGTACCCGCGAAAAGTTTCTGTCCGTGCCAGAGTTCGCCGAATATCGGCGATCTGTGACATCGCGTCAGCCAGTTCTAGCGGACTTTGCATGACACTGCCCTGGAAGGTGTTAAATGTTTGATGACTTGCAACCGATCAAGTAACTCACTTTGTATTGCCAAGTTAGATGAAATCATCAAACTGTCAAGTCATTTCACCTGAAAACCCACGATTCCATGCGTTAAAGGCTTCTGTTATCCTTAACCGTTTCAGACGGGTGCACATGTAGAACGAGTGAAAGGTTAAAATGACAGACCACAACGGAAAACTCTTTATCGAGACGGTCGGCTGTCAAATGAATATGCTCGACAGCGAACTGGTTGTCGGGGCGCTCCGCAAAGAGGGCTACAGTTTGACGGATGATATCCGGGAAGCCGATACCATCCTGTTTAATACCTGTAGTGTTCGAGAACATGCCGAGCACAAGATTTATTCTGCTCTTGGTCGATTGAAATACAGTAAGCTTTCGCGGCCGAATCAGGTGATTGGTGTATTGGGTTGCATGGCACAGAAAGATCAGGAACTGGTCTTTCAACGCGCTCCACACGTCGACATGGTGGTCGGTACGGGCCAGCTTGCCGAAGTTCCAAAACTGATTGACGCTGCTCGACAGCATCGGGAACGTTCACTGGCAGTCAGCCTGGACCGCAAAGAGGGTTCGCGGGCTGAAGTCAGCGACAGCTTCCAGAGTTACGATCCTCTTCGCGAACCAGAAATGCGGCCATCGCCGTATCAGGCGTTCGTTCGGATCATGATTGGTTGCGATAAATTTTGTACGTATTGCGTGGTACCGATGACGCGCGGTCCCGAACAAAGCCGTCCACCACGAGATATCCTGCATGAAGTGAAGGTTCTTGCCGACCAGGGGGTCAAGGAAGTCACTCTGCTGGGTCAGACGGTGAATAGTTATAAGGTGACCCAGGACGGAAAACAGTACCGCCTGGCAGATCTGCTGGAAACGATTCACGACGTTGATGGAATTCTAAGACTGAAGTTCGTGACGAACTTTCCCAAGGATATGACCGACGACTTGCTGCAAGCGGTTCGAGACTTGCCAAAGTGTGCTCAATATCTTCACGTCCCGGCCCAATCAGGCTGCAACGAGATGTTGAAGCGGATGAAACGCGGTTACACGATTGAAGACTATCGGGAAATGTTTGGTCGGATCAGATCGACATTGCCGAAGGCCTCCGTTTCAAGCGACTTTATCGTCGGATTCTGTGGCGAAACGGAAGAAGCTCATCAAAAGAGCATGGATGTCATTCGCGAATGTCGGTTCAAAAACAGTTTCATTTTCAAATACAGTCCTCGGCCTGGCACAAAGGCCCACGACTTACTGGTTGATGATATTCCCGAAGAGGTCAAACGCCATCGAAACCAGGAAATGCTTGCTCTGCAAAACCAGATCAGCGCGGAAGATAATGCGGCGTTTATTGGCCGCGAAGTTGAAGTGCTGGTCGAAGGTCCCAGTAAGTCGGAAGTCAAACGAGGTGATTCAGCATCGTTGACCGGTCCCGTTCAGTTGACCGGGCGAACGACATGCGACCGAATTGTGGTCTTTAATGGCAACCCGCGTCTCGCCGGATCGTTGACGTCGGTTTCGGTCGAAGACTGTACCCCGACGACGCTGATCGGCAGCATTGTTACTCAAGAAATTCAACACGGCTCAGCGCCACTGCTGCCGATCCTGGTCTAAACGCAGATTCTGATGTCGAAAACCCGGTTTTGACGATCACTCGGACCAGTTATTGATATCATCACCGCCGCCATCTTCGTTTTGCTTGTTTGGGCCTGATGACCAGATCGCAGGCTTGTCGACGTTCGACTTACTATTGGGGTACTGGTAGTTCAACGGCTGGTTCCAGGCATCCTTGGGAAGTTTTTCGGCGAAGGCGGCCATCGGCTTGCCGTCTGCTCCTTGGCCGGGATTCAGCATCTGGTTCACGTCCGTCGGAAAATCTCCGTCGTGCGCGACCGCATATTGTTTGGCGATTTGCTCAAAACCGGAAATATTGACTTTGGTCTGTCGGACTAAGGCAACTTTCTGCTGGCCGATTAAGTTGGGAATCACCATTGCCGCGATAACGCCAAGGATTGCCAGCACCAGCAAGACTTCCGTCAACGTGAAACCATGACGGCGATGTGAACGAGGGGTGGATGAGTAGCGTTTCATGATAACTTCCGAAAATCAAGGTATTCCGAAACCAACTTGTACAAAAAGAGTTTGCTCTTTACCTATGTAACCTGCAACGCGAAGTTTTGATCGTTCAGGTTGATTTCAGGTTTTTCCTGAAATCAACCACGAAAAACCCGCTAATCGTCGAATTACCTGGCAGACCGTTGTGATCGGCGGTTGGAAGCCGCCGTGACGTAACGGCAGCTTCTGGCCGCTGACTTGTCGAAATATTCCGCTACTTCGCCTTCGCCGCAGCGTCCCAGTCACCGGCAACAGCGGTGAGGATTCGCTTGGGGTCGACATGTTTTCGGAATGCTTCCACGACTTTTTCAGGTGTCAGTTCGACAATCCGTTGTTCCATTTTGGAATAATATTCCATCGTCCGATCTGCCAGCAGCGTCGATTCCAGAACACTCGCAAGTCTTGAATCTTCCGTTCGCATGACTTCCTGGCCTTGCAGGAAGCCTTTGCGAGCATCGTCGAGTTCCTTTTGGGTCACTCCAGATTCCAGGAGCTTGTCGAGTTCTTCTTTAATGCCAGTGACAATCTTTTCGAGATTCGACGGATTGTAAATCGCATACATTGTCATCGTTGCACGTGTATCGAGCGAACTGGCTACCAACGATGATCCTACGCCGTACGAAAGTCCTTCGCGTTGCCGGATACGATCTCCCAGGCGTGACGAAAGCGCACCCGCACCGAAGATATAGTTGCCAATAATTAACGCTGGGTAATCGGGGTGATCATCCCTGATGGGGATGACACCGCCCGCGAAATAAAACGCATTAGCTTTGTCAGGAGTTGGGATCTTGACGAGGTCGGCTTTCACGTTAACGTCGCCGCTTCGTGGAATTCGTTCGTAAGGGAGTTTTGATTTCCAGCCCTTTAGAAACCCGGAAAGTGCCGTCATCGTGGCCTCTTCATCGAAGTCGCCGACGATAACCAGTTGGCCTGCCTGCGATCCAAGGAAGTCTGAATACAATTTTTTTATCGCATTCGCATCGACTTCGTCGGTCGAACGGATTTCTTCTTCACTCGTGGGGTAGTAGCGGACGTCGCCAGCAGGGTAGGGGTTCAGGACTCGCCGGACGGCTTTCAGTGCCAGTTGCTGAGGATCGGTCAAACCTTGCTCAAGGTCTGCACGATGCCCCTGCTTCAGAATATCAAGTTCAGCTGCTGGAAAGGCCGGTTCCCGAATGACTTGTCTCAACAGGTCAATTACCGCCGTCAACTTATCTCGCTTGGTCTGGATCACAAACGAGGCTTCTCCCGCTGATCCTGATGCGCCAAGGGAGGCCAGGTTTTTATCCAGTTGATCCTGAAGTTGCTGGCGGGTAAGAAGTTTTGTTCCCTTCGTCATCATTGACGGCATGAACTCCGCAATCTTGCTCATCCCGAACAGCGATTTCTCGTCTCCGTAACGCAGATTCAGTTTCAGGACGACTGTGTTTCCGCGAGTCTTTTTCGGCAGCAGGGCAACCTTGATTCCTTCAATTGAGGTCCGCTTTGTCCGAGCTTCAATTTTCGATGGATTAACATCGAAGGCCTCACCAACCGACGCATCGCTACGACCTTTATATTCACCAATCATTTCTGACAGATTGGGTGATGCGGGAATCAATGTTCGCTGGGCTTCTTTGGTTGGATAGTAGACTCCGACCGTTCGATTGCTTGGTTGCAGATAAGCTCGGGCGACTCGATTGACATCTTTCGCGGTGACTTGTTCCAGCCGATCTCGGTACAAGAAGTAAAGCCGCCAGTCTCCTTGAGCAGCCCATTCACTGAGATGGATCGCCAATTGCTGCGAATCAGACGCTTCCTGCTCGCGTTGTTTCAAGAGACGCTGTTTCGCGCGCTCGACTTCTTCGTCTTTGACTCCCTGGTCAATGACTGACTGTAGCGTGTCGAGAAGGCCATCCAGCACCGCTTCGGGTGTATTGCCGGTGGCGACTTCAGCCATCAACCGCAAGACGCCGGGGTCATGCAATGCATAAGCGGCACCGGAAACACTTGCGGCCTTTTTTTGTTCGACCAAAGCCTTATACAACCGGCCCGAGGGTGTCATCGTCAAGACAGATTCGAGGACATCGATCGGCGCAAAGTCGGGGTGACCTCCGGAAGGGATATGATAGACAGCACCGACCACGCTGACTTCGCCGACCCGGCGCAAAGTCACCGTTCGCTCGCCGTCCTGGGCTGGTTCTTCGGTATATGTCAGGTCCAGCTTTCGTTCAGGTTTTGGAATGGATCCGAAATACTTTCCGACAAATTCCAATGCTTTTTTCTCTTCAAACCGACCTGCGATGACAACCATCGCGTTATCGGGCTGATAATACTTTTTGTAGAACTGACGCAGATTTTCGACGGGGACTCGTTCAATGTCCGCTCTGTTACCGATCGTCGATTGGCCATAATTGTGCCAGTTGAAAGCGGCACTCATAATCCGCTGGCCAAGAATCTGATGGGGATTATTCTCGCCCCGTTCAAATTCATTGCGAACAACAGTCATTTCCGAAGCCAGGTCTTCACCCTTCACATAACTGTTCAGCATGCGATCCGCCTCGAGTCGAATGGCGAATTCCAGATTGTCATCGTTGGCCGGCAGGGTCTCGTAATAGTTCGTACGATCGAGCCAGGTCGTGCCGTTGAATTGAGCTCCTCGGGCCTGTAGTGCTTTCGGGACTGACGGATGATCGGGGGTCCCTTTAAACAGCATGTGTTCCAGCAGGTGTGCCATTCCTGCTTCGCCATACCCTTCGTGTCGTGAACCGACGAAGACCGTGAGGTTGACCGTTACCGTTGGTTTTGAGGGATCTGGGAATAGTAATACCTTCATGCCGTTTTCGAGACGATACTCAGTGATCCCTTCAATTGTGGTAATCTTCATAACTTTAGGCGTTTCCGCTGCGTGAAGTGTGAAACAAAGAAGAATTGGCAAGCAAGCCAAAATTCCTGTGACAAGACGTTTAAACATCGAGACGATTCCTCCCTGATACCGTTTCACAAGTGGCTTTTTAATTGTTTTTTCCGATCCGACGAAGCCCTTGAAGTTGGATTCGGCAAGTTGAACTCCGCATTGGGGGTTTCGTGTTCCCGTCCGCCGTGTCGTTGCGGGCGATGTCGCGATTGTGGCGACAAGCCTCGCATTCCATTGCGGGCGACTGTTCGAAGGGATCGTAGCAAGCTGCCGAACCGAAGGAAACCAATTGACCAATGCGAGTCGTGTAACTGTTGAGAATCCATCGTGCGACTTCGCTTGGCACTGATCTCTTCAAAGGGACCGGAAACTGTCCTTTTAATCCGTCAGCTGTTTGATGGGATCAGAATTTAGAGCGATTTCAAATAGTCGATCAATGCCGCCGTCTCTGCGTCGCTCAGTGTTTCGCCAACCAGGTCTTCGGGGCGATGGAATCGGGTCAGAACCTGTTCCAGGCTTTTCGCCTTACCAGTGTGAAGAAAGCGTCTTCTTGTGGAAACGCCTTTCAGCGACGGTGGGTTATAAAGTTTATTCCGGTCCTTTGGATCTTCGACCGCTCCGTCGAATGTCTCGGCCGTGGTGAATGTGGTACCGGAATGGCACTTGATACAGCCGGCCCGTCCTTCAAACAACTGTCGTCCCAGAACAACGTTTGGCGAGGTGGAATTCGAGCGGGGGTTTTGCGGATGGATGATCGTTTCCATATAGGACGCGAGCGATTCCACGTCGTCATCGGAAATTGGCTTTTCCGTATTCATGCTTTCGGTCAACGACCGTTTCATCGCGTCTTTCAAATCGGTCTGCCAACCATGCCAGGTCCACGGCCCGGTCTGGGCGACACCACGGAGTGAGGGGATCAACTTCGGCGTCCCGTAAGTTCGATCATTCCGCGTATCAAAGACCTGTCCGGAAGTATGTCCTTCTGTGTGGCACGTGTGGCAACTGAACCAGGAGTGCAGTGACCGATCAGCGTCGTAGAAGACGATTTCACCCCGACGAATAATGCCTGGTTGGTCAGGCCCACCCAGTTTCACTGTTTCCGTCACCTGATCTGATTCAAGATCAATGAATTGCACGGAATCGGCCAGATAATTGGCCACGACCACTTGACGCTCCCCCACGAACTGAACATCGACGGGTCGACCGCCAAGTTTAATCCTGCGGAATCGAGTTGAGTCTTTGCGTAAAACTTCGGGCAAAAAATCACCAGGGTCGCCCGATGGCCAGGGAATGGTGGGAAAATCGAGTACGAGCAGTTCGTGGGTCCCGCCACAGGTGACCGCGACCATTTTTCCGTCAGGGCTGAAGGCGACGGCGTTCGCATCGCCAACCGCTTTTCCTCGAATATCCAGGCCAAGTTGTTTCTGATCGGAAGGCTCACCATCTGGTAAGGGGAGCTTTGTCAGACGGTTATCGATCACCCAGCCGATGTCAATCATCCCGGCCGTGACCGAGAATGCTCGATTGACGGCACTCGGAAGGATCACCAGTCGCGAATCGCTCGTAACGGCGGGGACTCCAGGGTTGAAGCCGCCGTCAAAAATCTTTCGGGCACTGATCTCTTTCATCGACGAAAGATCGTGCACGAAGACTTCGCAGGGAACAGCACAACATGTGACAAGCCACTGCTCATCAGGCGAAATTGCCAGCGTTCGAGGAATCCCTCCGACTGCGATCCGTTCAACGACAATGGTGCCCTGAGGGACTTCCGTCGAAATCAGTCGATCCAGATCAAGTACGACAACACAGTCTTCGCCCCCGAGCGCGACGAAGGCACGGCGTCGATTTGTCGAAACAACCAACCCGCCCGGTTCGTCGCCCACCGCGACGGTTTTGAGCAATTTGAGAGTGGTTCCCTCCCGCTGCACAACGGCAACCGAGTCATCGTTCTGCAGGCTGACCAGTGCCGTTGTTTCATCCAGCCAAGCGACATCGGTGGGACCGCAACCGACGTCAATCTCCGCCAGGGTTCGCCTTTGTTTCAGGTCAACCAGTGTGACAGTTCCGGCAGTATGATTTGCAGTAAGGCAGGCCATCTGGGCCGGCGAAACTGCCAGCGCAAACGGACTGCGATGTGGCTCATCGGCAGATCCACGAACCGCGAAACCAAACAGGAGTACCGCGACAAGAGTCAACCTACCGGTCCAATTCATGAATCGTCTCGATCAGGAAATCAATTTGTAAAACGGCGTACGCATATCAACGAGTAAGGGATTCAATCGAACAGCCGATGTTTCGGGCGAACTGGTTGCGCGACCCAGTCGTGATCTCTTCAAAAACTCTAACGCATCGCCTCGTTAGCACAAGGTGAATCCGCCGCCAAGACTTACTCTGCAGCCTTCTTTGTTCCCTTCTTTGTGGCTTTCTTCGCCGCTTTTTTTGGAGCAGCAGCCTTTGGTGTCGTGGAAGCTGATCGGCCTCTTGATTTCTTTGGAGCCGGCCCGCGCGCCTCGCGTTCTTCAAGGATCGGTATCGCTTCCTCGAGCGTAAAGGCCTGCGGGTCAGTCCCTTTTGGCAACGTCGCGTTGATCTTACCGTGTTTAACGTAAGCGCCGTAACGGCCATCGAAGATCTGGACCGGCTCATTATCCTTCGGATGCGGTCCGAGTTCTTTCAGTGGAATGAGCACGGCCTTAGTCTTGGCCTGAGCCAGCAATTCGATGGCGCGTTCCATCGTCACAGTCAACACGTCATCGGTCTTGTCCAGAGATTTAAAGGTCTTTTCGTGTTTGACATACGGCCCATACATCCCCACCCCTGCGTTGACCACGTGTCCGGTGACCGGGTGCTTACCCAATTGGCGTGGAAGCGCGAGAAACTTCATTGCATCATCGAACGTGATCGTACTCGGATCTCGTGTCTTCGGCAGAGAGACCCGCTTGGGTTTTGTGCCATCTTCACCCATTTCACCGAGCTGGATGTACGGACCAAACGGGCCAACCATCAGGAACATCGGCAGGTCCGTTTCCGGATGATTTCCCAGAGACTGCGGTCCTTTTTGCTTGAGGTCGATCAGGTTGTCCGCGATTGCATTCGTGATGTCGGCCGGTGCCAGGCTGTCGGGGATCGATGCCGTAACGGTTTCTCCGCCACGTTCGGTTTCGATGTAGGGGCCAAACTTTCCGACGCGAATTCGCGAAGTCAAACCATCAAAGTTCAGCGTACACGCCGATCGAGGGTCGATGGCTTCTTCGTTCAACTTGACCTGTGCGTCCAGCCCCTCGGAACCGTTATAAAACTGCTGTAGATAAGGAAGCCTGTCTCCCTGGCCACTGGCAATATCGTCCAGGTCCTGCTCCATTTTGGCAGTGAAACCATAGTCGACCAGTTTTGGGAAATATTTTTCCAGTAATTGATTGACGGCAAACGCTGTAAAAGTGGGGACTAATTGAGATCCGTTTTTGACCACGTAATCGCGATTGATAATCGTGTCGATAATCGTTGCGTAAGTACTCGGGCGACCGATCCCATCTGCTTCAAGTGCCTTGACCAGCGTCGCTTCAGTAAACCGCGCCGGAGGCTTTGTTTCGTGGCCGACTGGGTCGAGCACCTGGCACTTGAGTCGATCGTTTTCTGCGAGCGGCGGCAATGAGGCTTCCTGATCGTCGAGAGCGGCTTCGGGATCATCGACCCCTTCCACGTACGCTCGGAAAAAGCCTGGGAATTCAACATGACGTCCGGTTGCTTTGAATTCGGCGTCCTGAACCGTAACCGTCACGGTCTGAAACCGCAGTTGTGCTTCTGCCATCTGCGTGGCGACTGTTCGTTTCCAGATCAATGCGTAAAGGGCGGCTTCGCGTCCGGATAACCCCTGTTCTTCCGCTGTTTTCATTTCTGTACCAGCAGGACGGATTGCCTCGTGAGCCTCCTGGGCATTCTTGGTTTTCGTCGTGTATTGTCGTGGTTCGGGGCTGAGATATTCCTTCCCATATCGATCGAGAACGGACTTTCGGGCCGCATTCAGCGCTTCCTGCGAAAGATTAACACTATCGGTTCGCATGTAAGTGATATAGCCATCTTCATACAGGCTTTGAGCAATCCGCATCGTATCGCGAGCCGTCAGGCCAAGTTTACGGTTGGACTCCTGCTGTAACGTACTGGTCGTAAACGGCGCGTAAGGCTTTCGCGTTTGCATCCGCGTTTCAACGGACGTGACATTCCAGGGTTGATTCTGAAGCCGGGTTTGCAGTTGTCGAGCGGTCGCTTCGTCAAGCAGCAGGACCTTAGTGTCAGCTTTGAGTTTTCCGGTGCTTTCGTCAAAGTCTTTTCCCGTTGCGACTCGTTCCCCGCCGACGGTGGCAAGAGTAGCGTCAAACACGGAACCGTCTGCAGTCGCGAGCGTTGACTTCAAGTCCCAATAGCTACCCGATTTAAACGCCAGGCGTTCCAGTTCACGTCGGACCAGAACGCGCACAGCGACAGATTGAACGCGGCCTGCTGACAGTTTCGGCTTGACCTTTTTCCATAACAGTGGGCTCAGTCGATACCCGTACAGGCGATCGATGATCCGTCGTGCTTCCTGGGCGGCGACGAGATTCATGTCAAGATCTCGAGTGTGTGTCACCGCTTCAAGAATCGCCTCTTTGGTAATTTCGGAAAAAACCATCCGTTTGACAGGAACTTTTGGAGCAAGAACTTCGGCCAGATGCCATCCAATGCTTTCTCCTTCGCGGTCTTCGTCGGTTGCGAGTAGCAGTTCACCCGCCCCTTTGAGGGCGTCCTTTAATTCTTTGACCAGTTTTTTTCGGCGATCACTGACGATGTAGAGCGGTTCGAAACTGTTGTCGACATCGACCCCGTACTTCGCGAGATTTGATTTTGTTTTCTTGATCTCCTCGGGAATATCCTTCGCGCTTTCGGGCAAATCACGAACGTGACCCATACTGGCCATGACCGTGTAATTGCTGCCGAGGTACCCGCCGATTTTCTTGGCTTTGGCGGGAGATTCGACAATAACAAGGCGTTTCATTGACTTTTCTGTCACCGGAAAACTTTCCGTTTGCATTCACTAAATTGACAAAGGAACTGACCCAATTCCCCGAATCCGATAAGTCTCGTCCTTCATGACGATGACGTCTTGGGCGGCGCAACTGCCGACAGCAGAATGCACTGGGTGATCGAGTGAGATCGGTAAATCCCTTGTGTGCCGAGCTTGTCTAGCTACAATGCCGACGACTGCACGGGGAATTCCAATAAGGAATCGTGACAGGGTCTGTCAAGCCTCGGGCTTGTCAGTCGCTTTGCCGCAGTCTACGAATCACTCTGCCAAACGGGATAAAAGCGAACCTCAGTTGTCTTCGTTTCCGAAGTCAATTGCCGGTTGTTGAAAGTCTTTTGCCCCAGCAAAGCGGTCGATTCGTACGGGCAAGGCCGTAATCAGGAAAAGGATTCCGTTGATGAGCACCAAGTTCTTTCAGTCAATTCGTCGAAATCAGCGACAGTGGATGGTTGTCGTAACTGTCCTTTCGATGGTTTCGTTTCTGTTTCTCGACGATTTTGGCCGAGGCAAAGGGCCGATGTCCCCTCTGGGTGGTGCCTTGATGATCGGCTGCCTCGTCGGGGCTGCGATGTGCATCATCGGTTACCCGCGTCAGAAAACGACAGAGTACGGCGTCGGTGGATTGCTGGCCGGGTTCATTGCTGGATTTATTGGATTCAGCGCAATGAACCAGGCAAAGCCCGTGGTGAAGACCGCTCTTGGCAATTTTACACGACAAGATCTCGACCGGATGGCCCAGAAGCGGCAACGCACGAACATGTACTTTTCCTCAGCCTCGCGCAAGCTTAGCGACGGACAACAGGCCGGTTTTGGCGGTTTTGGCGGGATTGATGACCAGTCGCTGGTGGAACATCGGATTTGGCTGTCTGATGCAAAACGAATGGGAATCCAGGTTTCAGACGAAGGTGCCAATGAATTTCTTAAGAAAGCATTCAATGGTCTTTTGACACGCCAGGATAATCGTGCAAGTCTGAGCGAAGCAAAGCTGGGCGAACGCGAATTGTTGGACAGTTTGAAAGAGGAACTGGCAGCACAGCTCGCAATGCGTTTGATGGTGCCACCAACCGTCGAGGTTCAGGTCAGACCCGAATTTGCTCAGTACTCGCAGACTCGCGAGCCACTGCGATACATGCAGCAGACGCCTCATCAGCTTTGGGATTCATATCAAATGATGAATCTTAAGGAATCTTTGCAGGCGGTGGCCATTCCTGTTAATGACTTTGTCAATGAGATTGGTCAGCCATCCGACGCAGAGCTGACCCTGTTTTTCGAGAAATTCAAAAATTACCGATGGACGGATGAATCTCGGCCCGGGTTCATGGCGATGCCTCGGGTCCAATTGGCATACCTGACGGCGGACTTTGAGAAGTTTGAGAATAAAATTAATCCGAGCGAAGAGGATGTGCGCGAATACTACGAAAAGAACAAGGACCGCTACCGCGCCCCGGAAATGAAGGAATCAACCGCGCCAAAACTTCCCGATGAGAAAGCCGAACCCAATGCGGCGGATGCGTTGAAACCAGAAGATCAAAAAAGCCCGCAAACGGAAGAAAAGAAGCCCGCAACTGAGGCTGACGAGAAAAAAACAGACGAAGTCGATCAGAAAAAGGACGACGAAGCAGGCGACAACAAGAATTCTGCAGAAGTGAAATCGGAATCCAAATGTGGAGAAGATGACGCGACTTCGGAACAGAAAGCTGAAAAGGAAGCTGCCGTTGAGAAGAAAGACGTCTCAGATGCAGCCGCGACAATCCCGGAACCGCCTGCCACTCCGACTTCTGATGACGATGCGGTGAAGAAGCCAGGTGCTGCCGAAATTTCACTCCCCAAACTCAGTAATTCTCCGGAATCGTTGCCGCAACCAAAATTGCGAGAACTGAACGATGACTTGAAATTGGAGATTCGGGAAACCATTGCGCGGGAACGTGCATTCGGTATCATCGCCGCGGCGCTCGATCAGGCCAGTGAGTTCATGATTCCATTGGGTTTGGATTATGACACGACCATCGATCCCAAAGAGAAACTGGAAAAGGTCAAGGTCATCGCGGACAAACTGAAAAAATACGCTGCGGAAAACGATCTTGAATACAAAGAAACACCAGAATGGGAATACGAGGAACTGTTGTCGGAGCCGATTGGAATGGCATTCGAGAATCAGAAACGTTCTCCAGTCGCCAGTGACGTGCTGATGCGTGACGAACGAGGGGAATCGCGAATGCCACTTTATTCGCCTCGCCGGGCAGATCTCAGAACCAGGCGCGGATCGTTTGCCTACTGGAAAATTAACGATACTCCCGCCCGCGTAACGGAACTAAAAGAAGATGCGGTCCGCGAAAAAGCAATTCGCGCCTGGAAGTTCGATCAGGCCCGATTGCTGGCCGAAAAACGAGCCAAAGCGCTGGCAGAACAGGCGAAACTCAACGGTAACAATCTTGTTGCAGCAGTCTCTGGCGAATCATCGACCGGCCACAACAATGATCCTGCTTTGACGGTGATCGAAACGCCTGAGTTCACATGGCTTTCGTCCCCTCAAAGTGTTCCATCAGCTCAAGGTGATCCATTGACGACTGATATTCCGTTGATTCCGAACGTGGACAACGAATTTATGAAAGTCGTGTTCGAAGACTTGAAGCAAGGGGAAATTGGTGTCGCTAGCAACAGTAGCAAGTCCACCTACTATATCGTCAAGGTCCGTGATCGTGATTCCGCCAGGAACGACGGTGGTGTTGAGCAAGAGGCACAACGAAAACGTTTCCTGGGCGAGCGTTTCACGGGTCTGTACCCGATTATCAAGTCTCCATACGAATCATTAGCGCAATTGCCGCTGCGTACCGTCTATCAAGGATGGCAAAAGAATTTGGAGAAGCGGCATAACGTTGAATGGGATAAAGAAGCCGAAGCCCCGGTCCGCCGTCGGCGTTAGACAAAGTTCCGTGAGATTGCGTCCCGTGGATTTTACTTGATCATTGGTGCGAATCTGCCGATTACCGTCAATCCAGGTAAAATCCACGATCGATCGAGATAAACAAATTCAACTGGAACTCGCTTATGTCGACAGAGACCCCTTCGACCAGTCCTTTTTCGAGATTGTCGCCCATCATTCAAGAAGATCTGAAGAAGTTGCAAGGGGCGTGGATCTGGTTTGTGTTACTCGGCGTGGCCCTGATCGCTCTTGGGGTGTCCGCTCTGACTTATTCGTCTCTTTACACGATCGCAACCGTTGAAGTCATTGGATTCTTTCTGATCCTGGGTGGAGCCACCTACATTGCAGGTTCGTTCTTCACAGGAAGTTGGGGTGGGTTCTTCCTGACGCTGTTGACCGGAGTGCTGCAACTGGTGATGGGAGCCATCTGCGTCCGGCACCCGGAAGAAGCAGCGATTGTCTATACGCTGTTGATGGCGGCGTTCTTCATGGTCGGTGGATTGTTTCGAATTGTTGCAGCAATATCAGGAACGTTCCGAGGTCGAGGGTGGGTTCTTATCAATGGAATTATCACGCTGTCTCTCGGTGTCATGATCTGGCAGCAGACACCATTTTCGGGGCTGTGGGTGATCGGTACCTTTTTGGGCATCGATCTGATTTTTAATGGCTGGCTCTATTTCCTGATTGGAATCAACGTACGCCGACTTCCCGTTTAATTGTTAGAAAGATTCGTGCGAACTTTCCGCAAGTTCGCGTCTATCAATTGATGTCTCTCCAATTCTTTGCGACGATCCACAAAGACAACTTGTGGCAATTGGATTGGAACGCATGGCACAGGCTTATACTCCGGGATTGATGGTCTCACGCGGTTGCCGCTGGCGTTGTCGCCGACTTCTGCCGCTGAGCGGGGATGTCCTGGTCCAGGTCGGTGATCGAGTTGGCGCGCAGGAGGTTGTCGCTCGAACATTTCTTCCGGGCGACGCCGTTCCGGTCAACCTTGCCAAACGGTTGGGGATTTCCGCGTCCGATCTGTCTCGCAGCATGTTGCGGAAAATCGGCGAGACGGTTCGTGCCGGGGACTCGCTGGCACGAACAAAGGGTTTTTTCGGTTACTTTCAGACAGAGTTTCCCTCACCATCGGCCGGAACGATTGAAGCGATCTCCAGAATCACTGGACAGGTGATTCTGCGCGGTCTTCCAAATGCCGTACAGGTGGTTGCATATCTCTCGGGAACGATCGTCGAAGTGATTCCGAATGAAGGGGTCGTCGTCGAAGCCGACGTGGCCTTGATTCAAGGGATTTTTGGAATTGGTGGCGAAGCATTTGGCCGGATTTGCCTTGTTGCGGAGTCTCCAGACGAAGACTTGACTGAAAACGTCATTACATCAGAACACCGGGGCATGATCGTCGTCAGTGGTCGCCGAATTACCGGAAATGCTGTCCGAAAAGCAATTCAAGTCGGCGTGTCCGCAATCATTGCAGGGGGGATCGACGATCACGATCTGCGAGAAATCCTTGGCTACGACCTGGGGGTCGCCGTGACGGGGACAGAGAAGCTGGGGACGACAATCATCGTCACGGAAGGCTTTGGTGACATCGCCATGGCTCGTCGGACGTTCGATCTTCTAGCATCACATTCCGGTCGCGAGGCGAGCGTCAACGGTGCGACCCAGATTCGTGCCGGTGTCATGCGGCCCGAAGTTGTAATTCCATTGGCAGCGCCCCTTTCTGACGAAAGCCGAGACACCGGTCGCGTTGCGGGGGCGCTGGATCTTGGTTCTTCGGTTCGTGTGATCCGTGAGCCCTATTTCGGCGCATTGGGGCGGGTGACTGGCTTGCCTCACGAACAGGTCGTGCTCGAGTCCGAATCGCTGGCACGCGTTGTCAATGTCACACTGGCAGATGGTTCTCTGGTGACCGTTGCTCGTGCCAACGTCGAATTGATTGAGGGGTGACAAATGGAGTTTCATTCCGACACGCCAGGCAAGAAAGAAGCAATCGCAATGCGAGAAAAAGCGATTGCTACGTCAAAAAACAAGCCTCGTCACTTCGCCTTCTCGCCGAGATGTTTCTACGGTGAGCTTATGCATTCAGCCGTAAAAATAGTGACTTTGCTTGTGCTTTTAATGGCCCATCCTTCTTTGTCATATGCCGAAGAGAGCGCAGACTCATCCCGGCCGATTTCCTGGTTTGATACCGGCAAAATTTCGTTTGCACTGCTGACATTCGGGGTTTGTGCGACGGTAATCATCTGCACAGAATTGGCTCGACGTGGAAAACCGTTTTACGTGCGACCCATCGCGGGTTTGCTGGCGATGGAAGAAGCGGTCGGGCGTGCGACCGAAATGGGAAAGCCGATCTTGTTTGTACCCGGTATCGAAGACATCAAAGAAATCGATACAGTGGCCGGCCTGATGGTTCTGTCGAGCGTGGCAAAAATGGCCGCGGAATATGACACTCCGCTTGAGGTTCCCACATCTCGAGCACTGGTGATGACCGCGGCACGAGAAGCGGTCCAGGCAGCGGCTCTCGCAGCGGGTCGACCTGACTATTACAACGAAGATCGCATCTATTACGTTACTGATGAACAGTTCGGTTACGTCGCATCGGTTTGCGGATGGATGTACCGGGAAAAACCAGCAGCCTGTTTCTTTCTTGGAAAATTCTTCGCCGAGTCATTATTCCTTGCCGAAGCGGGTAATGCCGTTGGTGCCATTCAGATTGCAGGGACGGCCGAGACGACACAACTTCCGTTTTTTGTGGCCGCATGTGACTACACATTGCTGGGCGAAGAACTTTTTGCAGCGTCGGCGTATCTGTCCGGTGAACCAGCCCAGCTGGGGATGCTAAAAGGGCAGGATTTCGGCAAGCTGGCTGCAATTATCCTCGTTCTGGCTGGTTGTGTTCTCGCGACATGGGATTCGATTTCACCCCGAGGGAAAAATACCGAAGGTCAGAATATGCCGCGTCGATCGCAATGGATCACCGACACCGTCTTGAAGGGTGGTTGATGTCAAAGACTGTTCCCGTACTGATTGCCAGCCTTGTCGGCTGTCTGATGATCGTGGCCTACTTTTCGCCCCCTTTGTTGCCTGCGCGACAGATTGCCGAAGATTGGTTCACAATCGTTGCGACGATCGCCATGTTGCTTGGCGGTGCAAACCTCTGCCTGCACCACGTGAAAAAGATTTCTGACCAAGAAGCCGGCTGGGGCTTTTCCGCAGTCACCTTACTTTCGTTCTTCATCACGATCGCAGTTGGCATCCTTAAGGTTGGCGTCGTTCCTGAATCCGAACAGCAGGTGAAATTTGCCTGGTCCGGGCCGTTTCAACAGGAGGGGAGCGGATTCTGGTGGATTTACCAGTACCTGTTCAGTCCGATTGTTTCGACGATGTTCGCACTACTCGCCTTCTACGTCGCATCAGCCGCTTTTCGAGCCTTTCGAGCGAAAAATGTTGAAGCCATTCTCTTACTTGTCACGGCGCTAATCGTACTGGTCGGGCAGACACGAGATCGCGAAATCACGTCGATGTTTCTGCCGCCTCCCGCCGAAGGGGTCCCCACCTTTATCCCAATTGCCTTCGTAACAAATTTTATCCGCGAGACGTTTGTCACTGCCGGGCAACGGGCCATTATGATCGGAATCGCGCTCGGTGTCGTCGCCACTTCACTGCGAATTTTGCTCGGTCTGGATCGATCGTATCTGGGGGGTGACGAATGACTTCCCGATTGCTCGACAAATTGAACATGCTTGATCGACGTTGGATCTTCCTGGCAATGGCGATGGCGGTTTTGGCGCCGATTCTGTTACAGATCGGCTCCGACGAAACTCCGTCGCCGCCGACGATCAAACTTTTCGACGAAATCGAAAGGTTGCCGGAAGGGTCCCGGATCTTGATGGCCATGGACTTCGATCCAACTTCGGCCGCCGAGCTTTATCCAATGGCACTCGCATTTACAAGACATTGCGGTGTTCGGCGTCACAAGCTCTTTTTCGTCACAATCTGGCCGACTGGAAAGCCAATGATCGAATCGACGATCAAGGGGGTGATTCAGGCGGACTTTGGTTCAGGTGATCGGCCTTATGTGTACGGTGTTGATTATGTGAACCTGGGCTACCTCGCGGGTGACGCCGTTGCGATCAGCCAGATGTCTTCCGATATTCGCAAAGCTCGACCACAGGATGCCAGGGGTACAAATCTGGATCAGCTTCCCATCATGACTGGTGTGACCAGCGTCAAGGACATGGCGCTGATCGTGAACGCCTCGGCAGGCTTTCCCGGCGGCAAGGAGTGGGTGCAATACGCGGCAACTCCGCAAAATATTCCCATTGCAGTGGGCTGCACCGGGGTTCAGTCGACGCAATTGTTCCCCTATTACCCCGACCAACTTCTGGGACTCGTCACAGGAATCCGCGGCGCGATCGAGTATGAAACGATGCTGGCGGCGAAATATCCAAATCCGTATGCCGACCGGAGTAAGCGTCCTGCCTTTTTGCGAGGCGGAGCACAGCGTTGGGCACATCGGCTGATGATCGGCCTGATCGTACTCGGAAACGGGATTCATCTGGCGAATCGTTATCGAAGGACACTGCATCCATGAATCGCGAAACACGGTTTTGGACCGTTATGTTCCTTTGCGGAAGCCTGTTTCTGGCATACCAGTCCTTTGGAACCAATCGGGGAGTTGGCCAGCAATTCGTCGTACGCGTCGATGCCACGACGGGAAAGATTATTCCTCCAACAACCGACGCAGCCGCACCGGCCGTGAAAACAGTGATCTATGAACCAGCGGCAAAAGATGATCCGGAAGCGATCTGGAGTTTTTCCCGCACCGCAGGGATCTGGATCGCGGCGTTACTGACGTTGTGCATTTTTTCTTACCTCTATCGTGATAACGTCTGCTACAAGCTGGCCGAGTCAATCATCGTCGGTGTTTCGGCAGGATACTGGATCGTCACAAACTACTGGGAAGTTCTGATTGCCAAGGTACTCGTCAAGCTGGCACCCGATGTCGCACGATATGCATTCCTGCCAGACACGCCGGCGGATGCGAAAGCCGATTACCTGTACGTCGTCCCGGTGGTGCTCGGCTGCATGGTCTTTTGCCGTTTGATTCCAAAGATCTCCTGGATGGGTCGCTGGCCGCTGGCCTTCGTTGTTGGTACGACCGCTGGTTTGAAGCTGATCCTGTTTCTGAACGCCGATTTCGTGCGACAAGTTCGCAGCACGGTACTTCCTCTGGTCGTGTTCTCGGCCAGCGCATCCGGCGGAAGTGAATTGGACTTGATCCAGTCGATCAAGAATATCGTGATCGTGATCAGCGTCCTGTCATGCCTTACGTACTTCTACTTTTCGGTCGAACATAAAGGACTGGTCGGACGAATCTCGCGCCTGGGGATCTGGGTATTGATGATCAGCTTTGGAGCCTCATTTGCCCTCACCGTTATGGGACGCATCACACTATTGACGATGCGCCTGCAATTCCTGTTCGATGACTGGCTGGGGTTTGTGAGAATCTGAACTCACGGGAATTTTTCATTTAGGATCTGCGTGCCACTGTCTTGCGTCGTCGCCCACTGTCCGCGCTCTTTGCCAGTTGTGAGGGTATTACTGAATACGGACTACAGAAGCAGTTCAGGGAAAAAGAGAAGGCTCCGTGTCAGAATACCTGATTCCCGAAAACGCTGGTCCATATCATATTGTAAGAAGTATGGCTGGAACGCCGCTCGTTGAGAATGACAAATCAGGAAAGAGCAAAGTCCGCATCGCCTGTAAGACATGGCCGCAAGCGGAAGAAGTTTGCCGCAGATTAAACGAAAATGATCACAATGGTGTCATTCATGCATAGAAACTAAATTCAACCTGGTGAATAATTCCAGATCGGCTGCAACATGCCAGGCACAGATGACCTGGCTTTGAAGGAAAAGCTGCTTCAAGACGTTGTGCCTGCAATTGATGAAAGCAGATACCAGGATCCAAGGGTCGGTTGACACCCATCACGGGGCGCGACACCATCCTGTATATCAAAACCACTATTTTTGATTCGCAAGCCAGCAAGTCACTTTGGTTCGCCAGATCAAGATATCGATTACATTTCATACAGGAAAAACCATGAACGTTCGCGAAGCCATTAAGATTTCGATCGATACCGGGAAGATGATTTCTGCTGGGTATCTCAGCGATCTGACTGATGCGGAGATGATGAAGCGGCCCTGTCCTGGTTGTAACCACATCACATGGCAGGTTGGGCACTTAATCGCATCCGAACATAGCATGATCGAGAAAGTCGCTCCTGGCTCAATGCCTGAACTGCCTGCGGGGTTCGCCGAAAAGTACACGAAGGAAACCTCTCACAGCGATAATCCTGCCGACTTTCACACGAAGTCAGAGTTGATGGCCGCTTTCGAAGCAACGAATGCAGGAACGCTTGCCGCTCTGGCGAAAATGAGCGATGCCGATTTCGACAAGCCAACTGGCGTTGAATACGCTCCGACAGGGGCGTCGATGTTCGCCATGCAGGGATGCCATTGGCTGATGCACGCCGGACAATGGGCCGTTGTTCGCCGCCAATGTGGCCGTGCACCCATGTTTTAATCAACTGAGGAACTTGACGTTGGCGGTGTCGCCAGGTTCCTTGGTTTCATGGAGCGGACGTTCCTGGCGAACCGCTTGTGGCGGCTTAACGCGATGCCGAACGTTGATACCAGTCATCAACAAACTTCGTTACCAACAGGAACGCCGCCTGTTCCTGGGGGCCAGCAGTCTTTTCGACGGGGCTCGCTAACGCCTCAAGCTGTTTTCGCACGTCGACTTCCGGCACGAGATGCAGCCGGGTTGCCAGAATTGTTGCTTCGAGCACGGCATGTTTGGCTCGGTTAAAGCCAAACATGTCGCGAATCCGTCCGGTATGCACAACTGTTGTGTTGAAGGAAGTCCGCTGTGACGAATCGTCAAAGCTGGCCACTTCGAATTCATACCAGCGGCAACAGTCGGTTAAGACTCGTCCGACGATCCGTTCGGCATTCTGCGTGGCGGGAAGCTTTTCCAACCGGTCCAATGCGGCCTGGGCGATTAAAAGGACATTGTCAACGATATGAAAGACACCGTATGGACGTTCCTTCAGATTCCGGTACGTTGTTGAGGACTGGAACGGACGAAATACAAAAGTCGTCATTCTTTCGTCAACAATCGGCCCCATCGGAGCAATATTCAGTTCGTCGTCACGATTGAGCGTCGTCACGATTCCTTCAACAATCATGAAGAACCCGAAGTTTGGGGAAGGAAACAGGAATTCGCGTATTTTAGGGTGCTTTTAAAGAGATCGCACTGGACAATTAAGAAGAAATCAGGATTTATCCGAGTAACTCTTCGCTCGTTCCTTGAAACTCTGGAAACGTTTGTTAGTCTCGGGTGGTTTTGCGCGATTCGGCCCTGGAGTGGAGTGGCCAGGGACTGAATCGCCTTGGCTCGCCCCGCCCGCCTCACGCTCCTATCAAGGTCCGCCGCCGTGCCTCGTCGCGACGACATTCATAAGATTCTGATTATCGGTTCTGGCCCTATTGTGATCGGCCAAGCTTGCGAATTTGACTATTCGGGAACCCAAGCCTGTAAAGCCCTTCGTGAAGAGGGGTACGAAGTCGTGCTGGTCAATTCAAACCCGGCCACGATCATGACCGATCCCGAAATGGCTGATCGCACGTATATCGAGCCGATCACCTGGGAATACGTTGCGAAGATCATCGAAGTTGAACGGCCTGATGCGTTACTGCCGACTCTTGGAGGTCAGACAGGGCTGAATACAGCGATGGACCTCGTCAAGCACGGGGTACTCGAAAAGTTTGGCGTTGAAATGCTGGGCGCCAAAGTTGATGTGATCAAGAAGGCCGAAGAACGTGACACCTTCAAACAGGCCATGATCAAAATCGGGCTGGATGTCTGCAACAGTCGAATCGTCCATAACATGGACGAGGCTCGTCTGGCTCTCGAAGAAATCGGCTTGCCGATGATCATCCGTGCCAGTTTCACGCTGGGTGGAGTCGGCGGCGGTATCGCTTACAACCGTGACGAATTCGAAGAAAAAGTTCGCAAGGGACTGGAACTCTCGCCAATCAACGAAGTGTTGCTTGATGAAAGCATCATTGGTTGGAAAGAGTACGAGATGGAGGTCATGCGCGATAACGCGGATAATGTCGTCATTATCTGCGCAATCGAAAACTTTGACCCCATGGGAGTTCACACGGGTGATTCGATTACGGTCGCTCCTGCGCAGACACTGTCCGACAAAGAATATCAGCGGATGCGCGACGCGACGATCGCAGTGATGCGAGAAATCGGCGTTGAAACTGGTGGTTCGAATGTCCAGTTTGCCATCAATCCGAAAAATGGTCGGATGGTGGTCATCGAAATGAATCCACGAGTCAGTCGATCGAGCGCGCTCGCGTCCAAGGCGACTGGCTTCCCGATCGCAAAGATCGCAGCGAAGCTGGCTGTCGGATACCGGCTCGATGAAATCCAGAACGATATCACGCGTGAAACACTCGCCTGCTTCGAACCGACGATCGACTATGTCGTCACCAAGATTCCCCGTTGGACATTCGAAAAATTCCCTGATGCCGATCCTGAACTGACCGTTCAGATGAAATCAGTCGGGGAAACAATGGCAATCGGTCGTACGTTTCAAGAGTCGCTCCAAAAAGCGCTCCGCGGACTTGAGATCGGTCATTTCGGGCTGGGTGGCGGCAAGAAGGATCTGTGGGGGACACCGAAGCAACCCACGATGGACGTCGTCGAAAGCATGCTGTCGAAACCGAATGAAAACCGGATGTTCTACATCCGGTACGCGTTCAAAGCCGGAATGACGATTGAACAAGTTTTTGAACTGACCAATATCGACCCATGGTTTCTTAATCAGATTCAGAATTTGATCTTCGTTGAAGATGAAATTCGAAAAGTTAATTCACTCAAACAGGCGACCCCCGATCTCGTTCGCAAAGCCAAGCGACACGGCTACTCGGATCAGCAGCTTGCCTTCTGGTGGGATTCGACCGAGACCGAAGTTCGTGCGGCCCGTAAGCAGATGGGGATCGTCGCAACCTTCAAACAAGTCGATACGTGTGCGGCCGAATTCGAAGCCTACACCCCCTATTACTATTCCACATACGAAACTGAAGACGAAACTCCACCAAAAGGTGCCAAGAAACGAATTATCATTCTTGGTGGTGGTCCAAACCGGATTGGGCAAGGGATTGAATTTGATTACTGCTGCTGTCAGGCCTCGTTTGCATTGCGCGAATTGGGGATTGAAAGCATCATGGTCAACTCGAACCCGGAAACGGTCTCAACTGACTACGATACGTCAGATCTGCTGTTCTTCGAACCGCTGACGACGGAAGACGTTCTTAACATCTGCGACCGGATGCAGCCAGACGGTGTTATTGTGCAGTTCGGTGGTCAGACACCGCTTAACCTGGCTCGAGGTTTAGAAGCTGCTGGAATCAATATTATCGGCACCAGCCCTGACATGATCGATGCCGCGGAAGACCGCAAACGATTCCAGGGAATCCTCGAAAAAATCGGTTTGCGTCAGCCTCCGAATGGGACTGCCTTCGATTCCCAGGGTGCAAGACTCATCGCCAACGAAATCGGTTATCCGGTTTTGATCCGCCCCAGCTTCGTGTTGGGCGGTCGTGCCATGGAAATCTGTTACGACGAAGACTCTGTCACGAAATACATGAATGAGGCGGTCAACGTATCCCCCGATCGACCGGTCCTCGTCGACAAATTCCTTGAAGATGCTGTCGAAGTAGATGTCGATGCGATCTCTGACGGAACGCTCACCCTTGTCGGCGGCGTCATGGAGCATATTGAAGAGGCTGGTGTTCACTCGGGCGACTCCGCCAGTGTTCTGCCACCCTACTCATTGCCGGCCTCGATCATTGAAGAGATCAAGCAAGCGACTTACGCACTCGCAAAAGAGCTGCAAGTTCGCGGGTTGATGAATATCCAGTTTGCGGTGAAACGATCTGGAGACGAAAAGGGAACTCCCGGAAGTGCGTCAAACGCGGCTGAATACCTGGTCTATATCCTGGAAGTGAATCCGCGAGCCAGCCGGACATCGCCGTTCGTCTCCAAGGCCACCAATGTTTCGCTTGCCAAGATTGCAGCCAAGATCATGGCCGGTGTCTCATTAGCGGAACAAGGTGTCACGAAGGAAGTTGTCCCCGCTTACACGTCGGTCAAAGAGAGCGTCTTCCCGTTCAATCGATTCCTGGGTGTCGATATCATTCTCGGTCCCGAAATGAAGTCGACCGGCGAAGTGATGGGTATTTCCGATACATTCCCAATCGCATTTGCGAAAAGTCAGATTGCCGCCGGTAACAAGTTGCCTCAATCGGGAACGGTCTTTATCAGCCTGGCAGGCCGCCACAAGCATGCGATCATTCCACAGGTTCGCCAGCTTCAGGAACTCGGTTTCAAGATCATGTGTACGAGTGGAACAGCCCGGATCTTCCGCGAGTATGGTCTGGAAGTTGAAACTGTCAAGAAGTTGCAGGAAGGTCGCCCCAACCTGCTTGACCACATGGCCAACAAACAGATTTCCCTGATCTTCAACACGCCAAGTGGTAAAGGTGCTCGGACTGACGAAGGACGCATTCGATCAGCATCAGTCGTTAATCGCATTCCTTGCGTCACAACGCTACCAGGCTGCATCGCTGTCGTTCATGCTATTGAAGCACTTCGCGAACATCCAGCACCCGAGGTGAAAGCCATTCAGGATTGGGCACGCGAAGCAAACCCGACAGTATCAAAATGATCGCCGACGGATTCGTCGATTTTCGTGGTGAGGCAGTTACCCTGCTTTTCTGCGTTAAAGGTCCTTGGCGACGGGCGGATTCGATCTTCCAATCAGCTCGAGGAATTCAGCCTTGCCAATTCCACCTGGTTTATATCGAAGTACGTTCCCTTCGGGGTCAGTGACGATCGTGATTGGCGTAGCACCGACGCGATAACGAGACATCGCCGCGGCCGAGTCAGGATCATCCACGTCAATCGTCACGGGGATGAACGCTGCGTTGACTGTATCCGCCACCTGCT
This sequence comes from uncultured Schlesneria sp., assembly GCA_903858935.1. Taxonomy (GTDB): domain Bacteria; phylum Planctomycetota; class Planctomycetia; order Planctomycetales; family Planctomycetaceae; genus Schlesneria. Next base: position 62,852 of record CAIOKO010000020.1, read on the forward strand.
TATCTCCCCAAACGTTGCGCTTCATGATCCGGCAGGGAACGCACCACTTGCCTGTGAAAAAGAGGATCATCGGTTTACCAGCCTGGACAGCTTGCTGTTGGGCGACAGAATAGTTGTCAGCCCAGGCGACGCTATTGGAGGGGACGTAGAAGCAGTACCAGGCATACGCGAGTGAGACAACGAGGAATGAAAGCCAGAAGCATCGCCAGAAATGGAAAAAATGTCTTCGGTTGGGCAGTGATTTAGAGTCGCCTGAAGATGGCACTTCGTGTTGCAGATCGTTCATGAAATCTCTTCTCGATGAATATTCGACGGCGCACCGAAACGATTCGTGTTTTCAGAAATCGCTCACTCACTGATGTCGAAACAGCCAAACCGTTGACACGCTACACGTTTCGAGACCAGTCAAGCAAAGTGAACGACAAAGCGGGGACAGGTCCATTTAGTATACGCACCTGTCCTTGTTTCGTCGCCAGCTTTTGCGATCGAAAATGAACTATTTTCGGTCTCATATATACCTTGGCTTTCGTCGTTTTTCGCTCTTTGACACTGTGTAACACGCGCTGTTTCCGCACCCCCCCAGGCTCCCGATTTCGCCGCTGAACTCGCCAATCGCTTCCAAGACACGGAATAATGCAACAATTGCGTCGTCGGTTATTCTTGCGATACATCCTTCGACACGAATTGTTTTCGCTGCATTCCGGAATTGCCGTTCACATATGATATTCGGCCGTTGCAGCCGTACATAAATCTTGACGCGTCAATAATGTGCCAACGGAAATTGGCTTTATCCGTAGCCGACCAAGTCGCACGAGATAAAAAGTCAGTGGTGGGACTTACTTTGCACCTAACCCTGAATGTCGCAGTAACGCCGCGACTTGGGGTTCGCGGCCTCGGAAGGCTTGAAAGACTTGCATCGGGTGACGACTGCCGCCGAGTGCCAGAACCGTGTCGCGGAATCGATGACCCGTTACCTGGATGGCTTCAGCGTTGTCGAGCCCAACCTCTTCAAAGGCGGCAAATGCATCGGCGCTGAGGATTTCTGCCCATTTGTAGCTGTAATAACCTGCCGCGTAGCCTCCGCTGAAAATATGCTGGAATGAGCAGAGTGTCCGATCTTCAGGCAACAGCGGCAGCACGCTGGTTTGCTGACTGAGTCGACGATTGAGCTCATGAACGGACTCAGTCCCGCTGGGATCAAAGTCAGCATGGAGCGTGATATCGGTCATGCCGAATAGCAATTGCCGAAGCATCATCGAACCGGCTCGGAAGTTCTTTGCCGCTCGAACTTTTTCAAATAAGGCTTCCGGCAGTGGTTCGCCCGTTTTGTAATGGCCAGTCAGACTCAGCAGCGTTGGTCGGTGATAACACCAGTTCTCCATGAACTGGCTTGGCAATTCGACCGCATCCCACTCGACACCGTTAATCCCCGCACAATCAGCGAAGTCGACCTTGGTCAGCATGTGCTGCAAGCCATGCCCCATTTCGTGGAACAACGTTTCAACTTCGCGAAACGACATCAGACTGGGGGTATCACCGTGGGGTGGTGTCTGATTGCAGACGAGATGTGCGACGGGAAGCTGAAGTTTTCCGTCCATCTTCCGTCGGCCCAGGCAATCGTCCATCCACGCTCCCCCTAGCTTATTCTCGGGGCGGGAAAAGGGGTCGAGGAAGAACGAGGCGATATGAGTTCCTGATGCATCATGGACCCGATAAAAGCGGACATCAGGGTTCCAGACACTGACATCGGTCTGATGGTGTATTGTGATGTCGAATAACCGACCTAGCAGTTGAAATAATCCCTCCAGAACTTTTTCGAAAGGGAAATAGGGTCGCAGTTCATCGTCAGTGTAGGCGTATCGTTCTTCACGCAGCCGTTCGGCCCAGAACGCAACGTCCCAAACTTGAAGCGGGTTCGAGTCACCGCGAGCAGCCTTCAGGGCCTTGATATCTTCCACGTCTCGCACGGCGTCGTCCCATGCGGCCGTTCGCAAATCGGTAAACATCTGGCGGATGGCTCCAACACTTGGTGCCATCTTTCGTGCAAGACTGACTTCGGCAAAATTCTGATAACCGAGCAGCCGAGCTTTTTCCCTTCGCAGTGACAGAAACCGGGTAATCAGCGGGTCGTTATTCAAATCGCCGACTGACGCTCGCGTGACAAACGCGCGGTAAAGCTGTTCTCGAAGCGTTCTGTTTCGGCAATGTTCCATGAACGGTGTGAACAGCGGCGGTTCGAGAGTGATCCTCCACGGTCCATCGGCGGGCGTTGCTGCGGTCGCGGCCTCCTTATGAGCCCCGTTCCAGGATTGAGCCGCCAGGTTTCGCAGCGTGCTGGGCCAGCCTTCCGCATCGGAAGGATCTGTGATCTCAAGCGAAAAGGCTTTTGTGGCGTCGAGAACGTGATTGGAAAACTCGGTCGATAATTGAGACAGCTCTTGCTCAATCGCATTGAATCGTTCACGTTCAGCACCTTTCAGGGCAATCCCGGAAAGCTCTGCTCCTTTAATTCGATCCGAAATAATTCGCTGTTGAGCTTCGCTGAGTTTTGACCATTCGCTGCTGTCTCGCAATTGCTTCAGGCACTGATAGATTGGCTCACTCTGGCTGGCTCGCAGCCCGAATTGAACGACTTCCGGTAAAACGGTCTCATACGCCGTCCGCAACTCGTCGGAGTTTAAAACGCCGAACAAGTGGCCCACTGGCTTCCAACCGTATTCAAACGGAGGGTCAAGTCGTTCGAGTTTACCGAGCGAACCGTCCCAGGTTGGCTTAAGTTCCTTTTCGATTTCACCCAGTTTTTGCGTGGCCTCTTCGACAAGGTGTTTGACGGCGGGAACGATGTGCTCTGGCCGAATGGCCGCAAAGTTCGGCAAACCGCTGGTGGCCAGAAGTGGGTTGTTATCAAGTAATGCGGTATCGACCATGGCAGGAAATCCTCAATTCGATTTAAATTCAAGAGGTTTAGCCACAGATACACACAGAACCACGCAGATAAAGACAAGGTGAATTGCGAAAAAAATGACTTGGCCTCAATCTCTCTCTTTCACTTTCGCATTTATCCGTGTGAACATTTATCCGTGTGAATCAGTGTCCATCTGTGGCAAAGTCTCTTCACTTCTCGAAGTGTAAACGGAAGCTTTCCACAGTGCAGCTCAAGCCGACGCAATTCTCTTCGGAATTGACCCGCTGCTGGTACTTCCAGGATCTTCCTTTCTTGTCCCTTCGGATCACGGTAAGATACCTGCTGAATTAGCTACGAAAATTTTGTTGTGAAATCTGATTTATGCCTCGTGTTCCCCTCAATCGTGATTCTGATGCTGGTGACAGCGATATTCCCGACGATGATTCGTCCGTAGAACGACTGCAAAAAGTGCTGGCTTCGGCTGGCATCGCTTCGCGACGGAATTGCGAAGAATATATCCGCGACGGTCGCGTCACGGTTGACGGTGAAACGGTCACTGAACTGGGGATTAAGGTCGATTCGCAGGCACAAAAGGTCTGTGTCGATGGCGAACGGATCAAATTTCAGAAGAAGCAGTATTTTCTGGTGAATAAACCTGTCGGTGTCGTCTGCTCGAATGCGGACCCGCAGGGACGGCCACGGGTTGTCGACTTGTTGCCTCCCTGGCATGGTCGACTCTTTTCGGTTGGTCGCTTGGACGAAAACTCGGAAGGTCTGCTGATCGTCACGAACGACGGCGAACTGGCTCATTCTCTTGCCCACCCCAAGTTTCAGGTGGAACGGGTCTATCGCTGTATCATCGCGGGGACTCCAACGGACGAAACGTTCAAGATGCTGCGGCAGGGTTTGCATTTCACCGAAGGAAAGTTCCGCATGCGGGACGTTCGTCGCGTGAAGACCAGCGGCAAAAGCACGCTTGTTGAGGTGATTCTGACAGAAGGTCAGAACCGCGAAGTTCGGCGAATGTTTGCTCGCGTTGGGCATAAGGTCTTAAAACTGCGAAGAACCGCGTTCGGGCCGATGAAGCTGGGTGAACTTGAACCGGCTGCCTATCGACCATTGACACCGTCTGAAGTGCGGATTCTGAAACAGTACGCTTCGAGCGATCCCTCGGGTCGACCCTCATGGAAACGACACGAAGTTGTGAATCCGAATCGACGACGATTGAAGGGTGTCGGGAAGCCTCGCCACAAACCTGCACAACGAATGCCCTCGGCCAACCGTGGAAGTTCCAGAGGGAAGAAACCCCGTCGTTAAGAGTATCGCCCTCCAAAGGGGTTGCGGGCAATGCTCGCGCTCGGGTATCAATCGGTATCGTCGTTCGAATTGGACAGTTTACAGAAGAGTTCCATGTCTGAATGTTCGTCTGAGCTACCAGGGCTTGTGCCGACCGCTCTGCAAAAATTTGCGACCGTCGTCGAACACGAGCAGATGGCACGCGACACCTGGCGCATGCGTCTGCGCTGCCCAAAAGTCGCTCAGCAGATTGTGCCAGGCCAGTTCGTAATGGTTCGAATCCCTGAACGAAGCGACCCGCTTCTTGGTCGCCCGTTCGCGCTTTATGACGTCTACGAAAATGCCGCTGGCGATCCGGAAGGGATCGAATTCGGTTATGTGGTTGTCGGCAAGATGACCTCGCTGCTCGAGTCATTGGCTGTAGGCGACCGAGTTGAGGTTTGGGGACCGTTAGGAAACGGTTTTCCATTGCCTCCTTCGGGACATCTGGTGATCGCTGCCGGGGGGATTGGACAGACTCCGTTTCTGGCCGTCATTCGCGAGGCGTTGCGTCGAAAGGTCTATGGAAATCCACTGCGTGAGGTCACGCAGACCCCTTCCCGAATCACCATGTGTTACGGAGTTCGCTGCCGGGAATACATCGCGGGAATCGATGCATTCCATCAGGAAGGGATTGATTTGCAGATTGCGACCGATGACGGTTCTGCAGGGCACCACGGTTACGTCACCGACCTTTTGAAGCCACTATTAAGTGAAGCCGAACCTCCAGCGGTCGTCTACTGTTGCGGGCCAGAACCGATGATGCATGCGGTTGCAAAATTGACGGAAGCAACGAAGATTCCGACCTGGGTTTCTTTAGAAAGCCCGATGGCGTGCGGATTCGGTGCCTGTTTCAGTTGTGTAACAAGAATTCGGCAGGACGATGGTACATGGGACTACCGTCGCGTTTGTGTCGAAGGCCCTGTCTTCCCGGCGGACAAGGTCGTATTTGAAGTCTGAAAGAGAACATATGAAGTTTGCATTGGTCATCCCCGACGGCGCTGCCGACGAACCACAACCATCACTGGGTGGAAAAACCCCACTTCAGGCTGCCCTGATTCCCAACATGGACGATGTTGCACGTCGAGGGTTTGTTGGTCGAGCCAATCATGTCCCTGACTCAATGCCTTCGGGAAGCGATGTGGGGACAATGAGTCTCTTCGGATACGACCCGCTGACGTTTCATACGGGCCGCGCCCCGCTGGAGGCGGCGGCACAGGGTATTGAGCTCGGGCCACTCGACTGGTGTATCCGCTGCAACTTTGTGACAGTTGAAGACGGTCGAATGGTCAGTTTCACCGCCGAACAGATTCCCAGCGACCTGGCTCGTACATTGATCGAAGCCCTGCAGCGCGATAAATGCGGCGACGAGCACTGGAAGTTTTATCCTGGTGTCAGCTATCGAAATCTGGTCGTTTACCGAGCTCGAAATACGCCGGCTCCGTTTAGTGCAGCGACCCAGACAACACCACCGCATGACATTACAGAACAGCTTGTTCATCCGTATCTTCCCAGCGGACCTGGCGGAGACGTTCTGCGGGCGCTCATGGAGCAGAGTCAACCTTTGATTGCCGCATGTCCCGAGAATATGGCACGTGCTGCGACCGGAACACATACCGCTACTCAGACATGGCTTTGGGGACAAGGTCAGCGACCTGATCTTGCTCCTTTTCTCGAACGATTTGGCCAGCGAGGAGCGGTGATCACGGCGGTCGATCTTTTGCGAGGTTTGGGAAGGCTACTCGGTTGGAGTGTTATCGAGGTTGAGGGGGCAACAGGCTATCTCGATACGGATTATGCCGCCAAGGGTCGTGCTGCGATTCAAGCTTTAAAAGACGATGTGACCGATTTCATCGTGGTGCATGTTGAGGCAACTGATGAAGCATCTCACGAAGGAAAAGCGGACGAGAAAGTTCGGGCTCTCGAGCAGATCGATCAGCACATTGTCGGCCCATTGCACGAGTATCTTCGGTCTCAAGGTGAGTACCGCTTGTTGATCTGCCCTGATCATCCGACATTCTTGCGAACGAAGACCCACAGTCACGGGTACGTTCCGTTTGCAATGTGCGGGACTGGCTTGAAGGCGACAGAGGCGACGACCTACGACGAGATTGTTGCTGCAAAAAGTGACGTTTGTCTCGATCGTGGCTGTGAATTGATGCCGATGCTGTTTTCGAATGCGTCCGAACGCGGATACTGACTTTCTACGTAGAAAAAACGACGAAATAACAGCAAATCAATACGCCTCCGACCCCCTCCACGGGGATTGTAAACGGCCCTTTGTCCTCGCTGCTGAAAACAGGCTGACTGACGGCTGATATATCGTTCGCTGAAATCGGACTTGTTAATCTGACGCTTATCCCGAACGCATCGTTTAACCGCTCCTGGAAGAGAAGCGTAAGAGGAACGGCGGAATTGCGGTCAACCGGGGCGTCATTTCTCGTTGGGGCGTTGTGAAAAGTCGGGGCGTTATGAAAAGTCGGAGCTGGGGAAACGATTTAAGAAATCGGCTAGACGCCGATTCGCCTGCGCCGGTGGCTACGGGTTAAACGACGAATCTTTCGCTTCTCGTTCCCGCTTCTTCCCCTCCTGATAGAACTGTTCCATTTCGACGAGTGTGGCGGATCGAATGTCTCGACCGAGTTCTTTCAGCCGATTTTCGATATATTCCACTCGACGCTGAAACTTAGCGTTGCTGGCACGTAACGCCTCTTCGGGATTAATGTGCCATCGACGAGCGATATTGGCGAGTACAAACAGGACGTCACCCAGTTCCGATTCGATTCGACTCTGGCGTTCGGCGTCGAAAGGCTCTGGATCGGGTTCGACGGCAGCATCAACAGAAGCGGTCACCTGAGGAATCTCACCGTTCGGAAAAAGCTCTTGCGCGAGCTCCCCAATCTCTTCCTTCAGCTTGTCGAACAACATTGTTCGTGATGGAAAGTCATAACCGACTCGAGCCGCTTTTTTGGATAGTCGTGCGGCCCTGGCAAGAGCGGGAAGGGCGACGGGCAGTCCATCGAAAATCGATCCCCGGTTCTTTTCTTCTTGCTTGATTCGATCCCAATTCCGACTCACGTCGCTGGTCGAACTCACCGCAGACTCGCCAAAGACATGAGGATGTCGGCGAATCATCTTGAGATTCAGACCATTGACCACATCCGTCAGATCGAACCGACCTTCATCGGTGGCAATCTGGCTGTCGAGCAGAACCTGCAGCAGAACATCACCCAATTCCTCGACGATTGCTTCGTCGTCGCCCGAATCGATCGCGTCAAGCAGTTCGTAGGTCTCTTCAAGCGTATATGGCTTGATCGACTCGAGCGTTTGTTCGCGGTCCCAGGGACATCCCGATGGGGATCTGAGCTTTGCGATCGTTTCGCAAAGCTCGTGAAATTTTGGCCCCAGATCCTTGTGATCAGGGGGAGTCCCCGGCTCCGGTACCATCCCAGATCTCGTATTCTCGGGAGTATCAGGCATGGTCATCAGGACTCAGAAACAATCTTGGCGATATCAACGAACTCGTTTTTCAAGGCTTTATACAGTTTGCCAAACATGGGATAGGATTTCGTATAAATCCGTTTGGCTTCAGCCTGTGGGTCGGTACTGGCCACAACCTTCACGGCGGCGGTACAGGCTTCAACGACCGATTTGTATTTACCTGTCCCTGATGCAGCAAGCAATGCAGCACCATAGGCAGGGCCTTCTTCGGTATTGATCAAGCTGACGCGACGTCCATAGACATCCGCCTGCATCTGCCGCCAGAAGTCGCTTCGGGCGCCACCGCCGGAGAGGCGTATTTCGCGGATTGGAATGTTCATCGAATTGATGACTTCCAGTGAATCACGCATGGCGTACGTGGCACCTTCCATGATCGATCGAATCATGTGCGAACGTCCGTGACGAAGGCTGAGACCGATCCAGCAGGCTCGTGCATTCGGATCGGCATGCGGAGTTCGTTCGCCCGTCAGATATGGCAGGAAGAACAACCCTTCACATCCCGGAGGAGCTTCAGCCGCCTGTTCGGTAATCAAATTATAAGGGTCTGTTTTAAGACGTTTTCCGTCAGTCATTTCTGCATGAGCAAGTTGATTGCGATACCACTGCAAGCTGCCCCCCGCAGAAAGGACAACACCCATCACGTGCCACTTGCCACGAACGGCGTGACAGAACGTATGCACGCGTCCGGCCGGATCGATTTGAACATCATCGCTGTGTGCAAACACAACTCCGCTGGTTCCCATCGTGGCCGAGATGATGCCTCGTTTGATGATTCCGTTTCCGACAGCTCCTGCCGCTTGATCGCCCGCTCCGCCGACAACAGGAACACCCTTTTTCAGACCGAGCAGTTTCGCCGCCTCTTCGGTCAGCGTTCCGGTGACGTCTTCAGATTCATAAACTTTCGGCAGAGCCGACATTTTAATGTCAAGCCGGTCGATCAAGGGCTTGCACCATTGTCGTGCACGAACATCGAGAAGCAGCGTCCCCGAAGCGTCGCTGACGTCGGTGGCGAATTCCTCTGTTAACCGAAAACGAATGTAGTCCTTTGGCAGCAGAATATGAGCGATTTTCGCATAGTTCTTCGGCTCATGGTTTTTCAGCCAGACGATTTTTGGTGCCGTGAACCCGGTTAACGCGGGGTTAGCGACCATTTCGATCAGCTTGGCACGACCACCAACTTTGTGTTCGATGTCGGCGCATTCCTGAGCGGTTCGCTGGTCGTTCCAGAGAATCGCCGGACGAATAACGGCATTTGTCTTGTCAAGAAATACACTTCCGTGCATCTGGCCGCTAAGGCCGATCCCTGCGATGTCATCCGGCTTGATCTTGCCCGCCTTGAGGACTTTCTTGACCGTCGTTTGAGTCGCTTCCCACCAATCTTCGGGGTTCTGTTCAGACCAACCTGGCTTGGGGGACGAGAGCTCGTACTCAGCGGTGGCACTGGCTAATATCGTACCATCTTCTCGCATTGCCAGTGTTTTTGTGCCACTCGTACCAATGTCGATCCCCAGAAATACTGCCATCGTACGCGGTTCCTTGATCTGAACGAAAAGTTAATTGGCCGTGCTATCGCGGCGAGCGTCAAATGTGATTTGCACACCAAGTTGACACGCGACCGATGTTATTCTTTGAGCTTTGAGTGGAATATTGGAAAGGCGGGCATTTCAATACTCACCAAGATAATCCAACAGTATATCGCAACATCGCTTCGCTCGCCACGCAGTCGGGGACTGAGACCAGGGCAGATTAGAAGACCCACTTGACGAGGGTGTATAGGATAGATTGAGTTTGAGACGGATCGAGCTTCTTTTACGGAGGAATAATTTCGATGTCATCTCCCGCGCTGGATTTGCGTCAGTACATGGCGCAAGTCGTTGACCCACGCGGGCGTAAGGGAAAACGCCATCCGCTATCCGCCATTTTGACGGCGGTGATTTGTGCAGTTCTGAGTGGGGCCAACGGCTATAAGCCGATTGCCCAATGGTTGCATGCACAAACAATTGACTTTTGGCATTTTTTAGGGTTTACACGGCGTCCGCTGAAGTACGGCGCTCTACGGAACCTGTTGCTGGTGCTCCCTCCAGAGACTTTCGAGTCCGCGTTGATGCTCTGGCTCCGTGAGGTCCACGGTGCAGATCCCCCGCCAGAAACTCTCTCGGGGATATCGATTGACGGAAAGGTTCTTCGAGGCACGCGGACGCTCGATCAGATCGCGTTGACGCTGATCTCGGCGTTCGATCACGAAAGTGCCTGCGTGCTTCGTCAACACGCCGTCCCTGCGGGTACGAACGAACAAAAGGCCGCTCTGGACCTGCTCAAAAAATTGGTTCTCACCGGACGCGTGATTACGGCGGATGCCGCGCACTGCCAACAAGAGACGTGTCAGCAGATTGTGGACTCTGGCGGGCATTACGTGATTACCGCTAAAGACAATCAGCCGACGCTGGTGGCCACAATTTCCAGTGAATTTGCCGCTCTTGATGCGGCCTTTTCCCCCCTACCAAGCGAAGCAACGGCAGTCTGAGCGCCAGAAGCACACGACGTACGACAAAGGCCACGGTCGTCGCGAAACACGGACTATCGAGACAACGTCGTCACTCAATTCTCTCTTGGCCCAACTCGGCTGGTCGAGCGTCCGCCAGGTGTTTCGCATCACTCGCACGCGAACATTCCGTGACCGCGAGTCGGGTGAACGCAAGACGTCCACAGAAGTGGCTTACGGCATCACTGATCTTACTCGCGAACAGGCCGACGCTGAGCGATTACTACAATTCAACCGAGACCACTGGGGCATCGAAAACAAGTCGCATTACACACGCGACGTCACATTCGGTGAAGATATCCACCAGGCAAAATCCGGTTTCGGACCGCAATTGATGGCAACCGCGCGGAACATCGCCGCATCAGTCTGTCGACTGAACGGATACCTGAATCTTGCAGAAGCACGACGAGAATTTGCCTGGAATCCTCAACGCCTTTTCCAAATACTGGGCTTTGTGAAAAACTGAACCACCCTGGGGACTGAGAACTGACTTCAGAATAGACTGGTTATTTCTCATAAAATGCTCCGATTTGGGAACGCACCTCTTCGGATCTTCGCTACGCGAGTTGCAACGAGTTCCGTATTATAGAGCCATCCGCGTTGAAAATTCGCCGTTCAATGCCCGATTAATTGAAGAGTATTTAACACGAATCAGTCAAATTGCGATTGGAATAAAATTCATGACAGCAACCTCGAATGACGGCTCAATTCGCGAGGTAGTCAATCAACTTCGAGACGAAATTCGACGCCATGATGCACTGTATTATCAACAGGCTTCGCCGGAAATTTCGGACCGTGACTATGACCAGTTGATGCGCCAACTGGTCGAACTGGAAACAGCTCACCCGGAACTGAAATCTTCCGACAGCCCGACGCAGAAAGTTGGCGGAGCACCAATTGAAGGGTTTGTCACCGTCGAACACCGTGTTCCGATGCTTTCAATCGATAACGCGTTCTCAGAAGGTGAACTTGCCGAATTCGGCAGCCGAGTCGTCAAACTGATCGGTCCAGAGCCTGTCGAATGGGTGGTCGAGTACAAAGTCGATGGCGTTGCACTGTCACTCATTTATGAAAACGGTCACCTCGTTCGAGCCGTCACCCGCGGAGACGGGCGCAAAGGGGACGACGTCACTCATAATGCCCGGACCATGCGAGGAGTCCCCCTGCAACTGATTGGGAACGTGCCGGCAGTTCTCGAAGTTCGTGGCGAGGCATTTATCGGGAATCGTGATTTTGCCCAACTTCAAGCGGACATGATTGAAGCGGGCGAGGAGCCATTAAAAAACTCGCGAAACGCCACGGCAGGCGCGATCAAACTGCTCGACCCACAACTGTGTGCCAAACGTAAGCTCCGATTTTTTGCCCATAGCGTCGGAAGTCTTGAAGGGGCCTCTTATGCAACTCACTGGGAGTTTCTTCAGGCGATTCACGCGATGGGAATCCCCTCGGTTCAAAAGACTTCTCTACAGCCGAACTTTGAATCGGCGGTCGCTCACACTCAGCAATTAATGGAAGCACTGCACGAACTCGATTTCGAAGTCGATGGAATCGTGCTGAAGGTCAATAACCTTGGTGTTCGTGAACAGTTGGGAATGACCAGTAAATCACCCCGCTGGGTCATCGCCTACAAATGGGAAAAATACGAAGCCGAAACCCAGGTTCAAGAGATTTTGATCAGCGTCGGAAAGACCGGGACGCTGACTCCCGTCGCTTCATTGCGTCCCGTGGAAATTGCCGGGACGACCGTTTCACGAGCCAGTCTTCACAACAGGGATGAGATCGAGCGATTGGGAGTTCAAATCGGCGACTGGGTGATTGTCGAGAAAGCAGGAAAGATCATCCCTCACGTTGTTCGAGTCGAACAACACAAGCGGGACGGTTCGCAAGCCGTTTTTGAATTTCCTACGCATTGTCCCGAATGCCAGACCGCTGTCATCAAGGATGAAGACGGCGTCTATATCCGCTGCCCGAATCCTGACTGTCCCGCTCAGTTACGCGAGGGACTCAGGTATTTCGCGTCACGAGCCGCGATGGACATCGAAGGACTCGGGATCAAATTGATCGAGCAACTGACGGAGGCCAAGCTGCTCACCAGCTTTGCCGACATCTATCGGCTGAAGGAACGACGAGCCGAAATGTTGAAGCTGGAGAGATTGGGTGAAAAATCAATCGACAATCTGCTGTCTGGAGTTGAAGCATCAAAAGCACAGCCACTTTGGCGACTCCTGACGGCACTCAACCTCAGACACGTCGGAACCCGAACGGCTCAGCAATTGGCCGAACGATTTGGCACGATGCAAATCATTGCAACACAAACTGAGGAGCAACTCAGTCAGGTGGATGAAGTCGGTCCGGTGATCGCGAAATCTGTCGCTGCCTTTTTTGCCAGTGATTATGGACAAAGAATCATCTCGGACCTGACAGCACTCGGCCTGAATATGGGAGATGCTGTTGCTGCGGCTGCAATCGCAGCGGAGCGAGCCGCAGGTCGACTGGTCGGAAAAACGCTGGTGGTGACAGGAACACTCGCCCGATTTAAGCGAGACGAAATTGCAGAACTGATCCGCAAGCATGGTGGTAAATCAGCCAGCAGCGTCTCGAAGAAAACAGATTACGTGGTCGCCGGGACCGACGCAGGAAGCAAGTTGGCCAAAGCGGAAGAGCTTGGAGTCCCCGTTTTAACCGAAGATCAATTCCTGGAATTGATCGGGAATGAGTAGGGTGTGGTCGAGTCTTCGAGGCCCACCAATTCCATTTGGCTCGATATGTCTGGGGGACAGCACTTTCTCACAAATAGGAGGTTAAAACCCGCCAGCGAGTGAGAGTTAATTCGTTCGACTTTTGGCCGCAATACATACCTATTGTACGGCATACGATCGAAATTCGAGTCTGACGAATAATCCGATTTGATCAAAAGGCAGGGTCTCCAGCCGCGTACTCACTCTGATCAAAGAACACTGTGTGACCGCAGACGGTCAAGCCGTGGCACAACACGAGGAACTCACGCCCATCGTTACCAGGGAGTTTCCATCAGGTTGACGATTTTTCGGGCCATCCCTTGCATTGCCTGGTCTAATGCGGTCGCGAGTGATTGACCAAGCTCGGGGGCGAATTCGGCTTGAGCCGTCATTGGAATCGCGTCGGGAGAAAGCGGCATTTCTTCTTGTGCCAGGACGTTGCCGGTACGGATATCTTCCCACTTGACCTGAACCATCAGTGAGATTTGAAGTTCCCGCGGATCGTCCTGGGCAGTTTCTCCCAACACGTCTTTGCGAAAGGCGACGATCTTACCTGTCAGTTTCGTATCTGCTTCAAGGCCCTTGGCCAGCCGATACTGTGCACGTTTCGTAATTTCTTTTTGAACGTACTCGGTCAGTTGAAACTCGATCCCCCGCCGATTCGTTGTGTTCTCAAAGATCGGTACGGCAACGGATTTGATGTCCGTACGGAAATCATTTCCCACCGTGTAACCACATCCGGAAAGCGATGTGATCACGATCAGTAGGCATACCCATCTACCAATCGATACCGAGTCCAACGGTGGATTGCCATTACTGCGAACGGCCTGACGGTATTGCGTTACATCGTTTTGCGAACCGACCGGGTTTCTGCAAACTGCGCGGCGGCGTGCGCAGTTGTCGCTTTGCAGATTAAGTGTGTCGCTTTTCATTTTTCGACTTTACAAACATTACAGACGAGCTCGGCCAGGGGCTTTGGAGTCCAATTCCTTAGCTTCGGATTCAGAACCGGGTGGAAGTCGATCGGGACTTCCGTCATCTCCATACCAACCGCGTCGGCGTTTGGAAGGATTCGCTGGTTCTTCGCTCGGAGTCGGCTCGGCTTCTTTCAACGACTCCTCTGGTTCTGGATCGTTGGACTCTTCGATTCGTTTTGGTTGCCTGGAGTCGTCTTTGGAATTCGTTTTCGGGCTGTTATTGGATTTGTCGCGAGGAGCACCCACCAGCGGGTAATTTTTCAATTTGAATTCAACAGCAGGCATTTTTGGCGTTATCGAATCCAGGATCGACGTTTTCTTTGGATCGACGGGAGCAAGGAAGACCGCGCCACTGGCGTATTGCGGCCCGAGTTCCACCAGCTTGGCATGAGCCATCTTCGCGTACTGAGATTTCGGATATTTGGCGATTGTCTGATGGCAGTAGATCGCTGCGGCTCGCTTGTTTCCTTTTCTCAGCCAAAATTTGACTTGCGAATAGGTCTCCAGCGCTTTGGAGTCGTCGATATGTGCCAGCTCCTCCTGGAGCCGCTCTTTTTCCGGGATGCCGGGGTACAGTCGCAATGTGGCTTCTTTCAGCTTTTGAGCCTCGTCAAGAGTCCGACTTTCGTAGTCTGGCCCCTGATAGGACATCAGCTTCACGTGCGAACCCAGCAAGAAAGCGTTCTGAACGTGAGGGCTGTTGGGAAACGTTTCCCGCAACATCTGAAAGTATCGATCCGACTCAACATAGTTGCCGATTCTTGCATAGTAACTGGCGACAAGCATCATGGAGTCATCGGCTAAGGGGCCGGTCGGATCGTTCATCCAGACTGCAGTTAATGCTGCGACACCGTTTCCAGGTGTGTCGAACAACGGTTCTTTTTTGTTCGTGAAATTTGGCTGAAAGAGCGGCCTGGATTTTGGAAGTGCAGGGGGTTCGTCTGACGGGAGCTTTTTCGCGGGATCGTCAAAGTTGACCTGGTGGATTTCGCCCAGCTTGACCACTTCGGGGAAATCGAGCCACAGTCGGCCCAGCTTGAACATTCGCTCGCTGACGACATTCAAATGCCGTGTTGAGGGGTACTCTTTAAGGAGGACGGCGTAAATATCATGTGCTCGCGAATAGTTGTCCTGTTGCCAGGCTGACTCCGCTTCCATGAATAACGCATCTTCACGGATCTCGCTCTTCTTGTACTGCTTAGCAACCTTCTTGAATGCCTTCTGAGCCTCGAGATACTTTTCCTCTTTGTAGAGGTCGGTCGCGGCAAGATATTCATCCGTCCCTGGCAATGGCTTCAGCGACTTTCCAGACAGACTATTATTTGCGACGCGGTCTTCTTCCTCTTTCTTTTTGAAGAAGTTCCTTAATGAACGTTCATTAGGACCTTGAACCCGATCGATACTGGGATAGTTATCCTTCAGCAACGCGGACCGTTCAAAGGGTATTGAGCACCCAGTGACCAAATACGACATCAACGCACAAATGACCAACGGTCTGTGCGTCCAAGCAATCTGATGTATCGTTTTATTGCCCATGGTCATCCATGACCGAGACAAAGCCGGTCGGCTTGGTTAGTGCTCTAAATATTTCAACATTTTAGGGCGTTTGCCCATGACGTGACAAATCGCAGCAGTCGTGACGTGTTTCAATTCTTTCAACTGACCTGGCGTCAGGTTCAGCCGCTTCCAGGCATGTTCGCTCTCACTTGATAGCAACCGCAATGCAGCGGCTGTTCCGGCATGTATCGAAATCTGGGTGTAATCTTCTCGCTGGCAATCGGGGCAGATCAGCCCCCCTTCAGAAACCCAAAATCCAAACGTTCGTCCTTCAGTTAACTCGACGCCGCAAGCGGCGCAGTTTTCAAAATCGGGTAATTGTCCAAGTTCTCGCAATAAGACAAGCTCAAATCGAATCACGCCGAGCAGTTTGTTTTCCGACGCTCCAAACATGGTCAGAGCATCTTGCGCGGCCGTGTATAAAATCGGGTGTGGGTCGTAATCTTCTGTCAGTGATAAAAGTAGTTCGGCGAGATAGTAGCCTGCATAAAGACATGTCAAATCCCGTTCTTGTGGATGGAACCGCGAAACGAGTTTTGCTTCGGTGAGTAGATCGAGTCCAGATGTGTGCTTGCGTAAGAACACTATCTGACAAGTCGAGAGAAGGTCAAGAGAGGATTCGAAAGGCCCTTTTAATCTTCGCCCACCTTTCGCCAACGCCGAAATCTTGCCAAATTCGCGCGTAAATACGACCACGATCCGGCTGGTTTCGCTGAAGTCGGTGACTCGCAGCATCAGACCTTCGGATTTTTCAGACGACAAGATCGGTCTCCAGTTCGCATGTTCCCAGCATTTCCCAGATTATGGTGGTGATCCGATTGACGTGAGATCTCGGATTATTTGTTCAAGCGTCAATCGCTTTCAGCGGACGTTTGACCATTTGATTGCTTCAAGGCGTCTGTCGCGGGAATGCCAACCACAGGTAACGGATCGCGAGTCGGACGGGCGTTATCGTCGAGTGCCAATCGATCAAGTGGCATCCGATCAACTTCCTGACGCAACAACAGGTAAACCACCGTCGTGGCGGACCAGAAAAAACTGGTCCCGATTCCCGACAGCGCGACGTGAGAAAGACTGTTCAGGGGAGACAAGAGTGAGGCTTGGGCAAGTTCCGCACCACGACCGAGTCCCGTGCAAGACATCGCACAAAAAAGGGTGGTTTCGATGAACAGTTTTACCACCAACATCAGAATGATCCCAATCAGCAGGCTGATCAGCCCAAACCCAAAAGCATGCCATGGGCGACCTGTCAGGCAACTGTAGGCTCGACTTAATGCTCCGAAACTGTCGCAATCATCCGTTGCCACGGCAGCAACCATCAGTGGCCAACCCATCGCGGATACCAGCAGCAAAAAGGCGATTGCGAATCCAAGGATCATGACAACCGGCGAAGCGATCATCAGCCAGAGTAATCCCACGAATGGAAGTCGTCCGACAAACCCGATTCCAGCGATGATTAGCCCAATCATCAGTGCAGTAAATAGCGGAATCAGGGGAGCGGTGGCGGATGCTCGACAACGTAAGCGGCTATATTGAATGGCGCTGCGAAGGGTTGATTCATCATTGCCAACAAACAATGTTGCCGAACGTCGGCAAAGAATTGTTCCGGCCAGTGACCAGATTCCGATTGCCAGCAGAAGCTGAACAATTCCTTCGAACCGTGTGCTCCAGCTTCCAGAAGATTCGAGGATCGAAAACGTGGGTTTAACCACAGAAGACCACGGGTACAAGAATGCCGCGTCGGTCACGAAATCGGAAATTGGAGAGGTTTTGAGTGATTGCAGCCAGCGTTCAGTTGTTTCGTTGAGGGCTGGAGTTAACGGTGTGAATTGTCTCTGATGACCGAAAAGACTCCACGAAATGTTGACCAGCACAGTCGCGATCGCAGCAATCACCACAGATGCTGGCGAAAGCGCAATTGCCGCTGTGTCAAACAAACGTAAGAAAGAAAAGAGTCGTCTGGACAAGACGCGATCGATTGAATTGTCATCTGGCATTCACAATCCCTTGGACACTCCGTTTTTCGAGTCACTCCGCTTTTCGCAGCATTTGAGTGAAATAATCGAGTACGCCTTGAACATCGACTTCGAGAAATGTATCGACGTTTTTGTGCCAGGCCGGTCGCTGACGACGGTCAAAAATCGTCATCCCGCGAGTAAGACGGCCTTCGGTCTCGACGTCAATTGACAATGTTGTCCGTTTGAATAATCGGGGCTGCGAGATGGCGGCCAGTGCCGTGACCTCGGCCAACCAGATCCCTTCAACACCTAAATGCTGTCGATGGGCCCGTAAGGAAAACGGGAGCAGGTGTCGCAGCAAACCTCCGTAACGAGTCGATTCCGATAGTCCGAGCCGGTCGAGTTGATCAAACGTCAGCATCGCTCGATGACTGACATCGCGAGGAACGACCGATTTCATGGTCGGTGACTTCAGTACGACTCGCGCCGCTTCGGGGTGATGGAACACGTTGAATTCAGCAACGGCGGTGACGTCTCCCTCGCTGGCGACCGTTCCTGCGAGGCAGACGAGACTACGAAGGCCACCCAGAAATCCAGCATCCCGGTCGGCAGCCAATGCCACGTTGCTGAGAGGTCCGAGTGTCAACAAGGTGATTTCGTCTGGGTATTCGCGTACCAGTTCGGTCATCAGTTTTGCGGCATCGCGAGGATGATGTAGATCAGCAACGGCGACGGGCCACTCACCAAGCCCCTCCTGGCCATGCAGCAGTCGAAGCTGGTCAATCCAATCAGACGACGAAACGACGGCCTCGGCCTCGGCCATACGCTGTGAAGCTTCCGCCTGCCCAATTCGCGGCCATTTTGGAGGATCAAGAGCTTCAAGCAATGCCTGCAGGTTTCGTCCCGCCTGTACCGAAGAGACCGCGCCGCCCACAGCCGTCAGGGCGATGACGTCCAGGTCAGGATCGGCCAGCGCCAAGGCAATTGCCAAGGCATCGCCGATCCCGGGGTCCGCATCAATGATCAGTTTCTGTGGCATAAAATGATTCTCAAGCCGTGTTGCACATCACGACAGATCGTAGGCCGTTACCGCAAAGCGTTCAATCCCTTTGTGCGAGGTTCATCTGGAACGTAGCACGATGCCAAGACTTAACGTTCGCGTTGAGTGCCGCTGTTTTGGACCTCCTTCTGGTTCCAGGAATACTTCCAAAGTCGCCTTCTCGCCCCGCCGGGACGAAAGCCGAATTGCCATTTACCTTGTGATCCATCGAGGCTTTGGCGTGCCATCCGAGGTTTGCTGCAATTTGGCTATCGTCTCGGTTGAACGAGAAGGCTACTTGAATCTCAGGCAACGCCTCTCTGGAGTTTTCGGAGACGCTATGACTTTTCGTTTTTAGAGGCCATCAAAGAGCACAGCTCGAGTGCTGCCCGCAACCCTATCACGAGAAGAATCGGAACGTGATTCTGCGAAAAATACTTACGTTTTCGGTCAAATGAGGCCGGTTGTCAGGCCCCTCCAGGACGCTACTTCGTTTTTGTGCATATGCCCCAGGGTGGCGATCGAAGACGAGCTTCCCCTGGGCTGGTATGTTATGCCCATTCTGGGCATAAGAGATTGTTAATCGGATTTTTAAGGACGATGATCAAATGGCATCTGGTTCAAAAAGGACAATCGTTGTGACCGGGGCAACTCGGGGATGTGGCCGAGCGATGACCGAACGCTTCATCGAGGCGGGGCATATCGTTGTTGGATGCGGACGTTCTGCGACATTAGTCAAAGAAATGGCATCGCGATTTGACGCACCTCATCGGTTCGATGCCGTCGACGTGTCAGACGATCGTCAGGTTGACGCATGGGCAAAGTCTGTGATCGCATCTGGCCTTGTGCCAGATTTGCTCGTCAACAATGCCGCAATCATCAACCGGAATGCGCCTTTGTGGGAATTCACTGCCGAGGAGTTTCAGCAGATCGTCGATATCAATATTGTCGGTACGGCCAACGTCATCCGGCATTTTGTTCCCGCCATGATCGAGCGGGGCCAAGGGACGATCGTTAACTTCAGCAGCGGCTGGGGGCGTTCAACGTCGCCCGAAGTTGCTCCTTACTGTGCCACGAAATATGCCATCGAAGGATTGTCGCAGGCTCTGGCTCAGGAACTTCCTGCCGGGATGGTGGCTGTTGCGCTCAATCCGGGAGTTATTAACACAGAATTGCTTCAGTCCTGCTGGGCCGATGGCGCTGCAAATTATCCTGCGCCGGAACGATGGAGTCGGGTTGCGGCCCCTTATATCCTCAGTATCGGCCCCAAAGAAAATGGCCGTCCGCTGACTGTCCCCATGTGATCTCGCCCGTAAGCAAAAATGCAGAAAGCACACGCAAACGCGTGTGCTTTCTTACTTATTGTTACAAAACTCGATTGAGGTTTGTCGCGTGCTTCAATTTGCCAGGATCACTTCATGAAAAAGTCCGTGGGGCCGCGAAGCGTGTAATATGGGTATTGGACCATGCCGGCCGGCACACCTTGCTGTGGATAGACCATGTTTTGAGGCCAATCGTATTGATAGGTCTGGACATGCTGTGGCATTCCGTTCCGGTATCCACAGCCGCGACCACATCGCTGGCATCCATCCTGGGGGCAAGCGTTTCCATCCTGACATGATGGACAACCTGACGCATCGACCGTGTAGGCTTGCGCAGCTGGCCCATCAGGTCCCCGGTAAAAGCCCCCTTCGTATCCGTAATTGTTGTCCGCAGCACCGGCGAGTGGCTTGAAATCATGATGGTCATGTCGACCTAGATAGGGCTTCTTTTGAAAATCACCATATCCGGGTGCTGATCCGATGATTGGACCGCTGCTATCCGGTGCCTGACCGCGAACGGTCGGGCTGGTCATTGAACAGCCAATTGAGCAACTGACAGCGACCAATGCCACCAGACCTAAAATTCCGCGAAATTGCATATTGTCTCTCCGTCCGTAGAGGCTGACGATGCCACTTCGCCGTTGAACGAAGCGTTCTTCCATTGCAGATCTATCGGCGTTTCTGACTGCAAAGTACGGAGATTCCTCAAAGAAGTACCAATTGGAATCTCAAGTACGACTACCCGTTCTTGCAGAAATCCCCTAAACGGAGTATTTTACCAAACGATTTCGTATCGCGGCAAAACGCTTTGAAGACCGGTCTGACCCGGACGTTTTGCTGTGGTCGCCCAGATCAAAGGAGTGACAGGGAGTGTTCGTCGCCGTCTCATCACAGTGTTTTTCCGATGTCAATTTCGCCACTGCGTGCCAGAATGCAGCCGATTTGGGGTACGACAAGATCGAACTTTGGCTGAATGAAGCCAGCGATCACCTGAAACCCTCTCAGATCGTCGCATCACCCACGAAGTTTTTTCAACTTTATCGCGAAACGACTCGACTGACCCCGGTCGCTTTCAACTTGCAAGAGGACGTTCAATTGGACGTCTTCGAGGACCTCTGCAAGGTCTCGAAAATGTTGAAAATCACCCAGATTACCATGCCGGCCGCCACGCTTGGCACGCCTTTTAATGAGGAAATTGATCGATTGCGAAGTCGGTTAGCGGCTTCAAACTCTGCTGGAATCCGACTTTCGCTGAAAACGAAGACAGGGCATTTGACGGAAGACCCTCAAACAGCTGTCGAGCTTTGCCAGGCCGTTCCCGGTCTGGGTTTGACGCTGGATGTCAGTTACTACATCTGTGGTCGATATGCGGGACAGAGTTACGATCAGGTCTATCCGTACGTTTACCACACTCATCTGCGTGACACCACACCCAGTCAGGTGCAAGTTCCCGTAGGATTGGGCGAAGTCGATTACAGCCGCATCATCAGTCAATTACGCCGATTCAATTACAACCGAGCCCTCTCGGTCGAGATCCTTCCAGATTTTCTTCAAGGAAACGATCGAGCATTGGAATTAAGAAAAATTCGAATGCTGCTGGAAACGCTCCTGTAAAACAGACATCCAGAGAACAGAAAACGCGACAGGTGAGGAATCACGTCTCTTCGATCTGAGTGATCTCAAAGTTCGTGATTCCTCTTGGTGCCTGAAACTGGACGTGATCGCCCACTTTCTTGTGCATAAGCGCCGTCGCAAGTGGTGAAGCCGTAAGGATTTTCATCACGTCGCTGGTGTAGTCTTCTTCGCCAGGTCCAACGAACTCGTATTGCTCAATCGAATTATCGCTGAGGTCTTTTACCGTCACCCGAGTTCCGAACGTGACGACCCCTTTCGGAAGACTGGACTTATCGACGATGAAGCAGTCCGCAAGCGTGGATTTTAACGAATTAATCCTTGCCTGAAGCATTCCCTGAGCTTCCCGCTGGCCGTGGTATTCCGCGTTTTCGCGAAGGTCGCCTTCAGCGCGCGCGTCAGCGATCGCCTGAGCAATCTTCGGCATTTCGATTTCTTCAAGCTGCCGAAGCTCTTCCTTCTTCTTTTCGTAGCCTTCTCGCGAGATTGGCTGTCGTTCCATCATCTATGTCCCAAACCGAAATTCATTAAAGATACGCGGAATTATACCAGCGTCAGAGCCAGATGCTATCAGATATTCGTCCAACTTCCGGAAGTGGCACTCTTAAGGACCGCATCACAAATCTTTTGTGTTTCCAGAGCGTCACGGAATGTCGGACCGACCGAAACGCCTTTGTCGACCCCTTCAAGGAAGTCGGCAACGTGATGAACAAACGTATGCTCGTAACCAATCTGAAGGCCTGGAACCCACCAGTGGCTCATATAAGGGTGATCGCCATCTGTAACGTGGATTGATCGCCAGCCTCGAAGATTTCCTTCGTCTTTGTGATCGAACCATTGAAGTCGGTGCAGGTCGTGCAGGTCCCACTTGATCGAGGCGTTTTCGCCATTGATCTCGAGCGTATATAAGGCTTTGTGCCCGCGGGCGTAACGAGTCGATTCGAAAAGTCCCAGCGAACCATTTCCAAATCGGCACAAGAAGGCACAAGCATCATCGATGCCGACTTTTTCAACCTTACCTGTCAAATTGTGCTTACGTTCTTTGATGAACGTTTCCGTCATAGCTGTGACGTTTTTAATATCGCCATTCAGCCAGATGGCAGTGTCGATGCAATGTGCCAGCAAATCGCCCGTCACACCGCTACCGGCCGCAGCAGCATCCAGTCGCCACAGGGCTGTACCGCCCTGAGGAAGATCAGCCGAGATCGTCCAGTCCTGCAGAAAATTGGCGCGATAATGAAAAATTCGACCGAGTTTTCCCGAATCGATCAATTGCTTGGCGAATGTAACAGCCGGGACTCGGCGGTAGTTATACCAGACCGTGTTCAGAACTTTGGCCTTTTCAACCGCCTGGCACATCTGTTCGCCTTGAGCGGTATCCATCGCAAGCGGCTTCTCGCAAAGAATCATCTTTCCATTCGCAGCTGCCGCAATCGCGATATCGTGATGGAGATTGTTCGGAGTGCAGATATCGATCGCATCAATATCCTTTCGCTCAACTAGTTTGCGCCAATCTGTTTCGATCGATTCGTAACCCCAACGGTCAGCAAAGGATTTGACCTTCTCGGCGTCGCGTGCGCAAACAGCTTTCAGTACCGGTTGATGTACGGTATCGAAGAAATGGTTTACTTTTCGATACGCATTGGAGTGCGTTCGCCCCATGAATCCGTATCCAACCATGCCGATATTCAAAGGCTTCGCCATCTTCACTATCTCCTGAATCTCTGAAGTACATCTATTGAATGCAGCTGATCATGACTGTCGTTGGACTCGACGACGATAGTGCCGATTCCAGGACGGGTAAGCATCATACGCGCAGTCTGATGTCACCTGCAAACGGACGGCAAAGACTTCTTTTCGATTTTGCCGCCGGGCGTCCTTTTTAATTCAACCGATCACCCGTACATCCGGGCCAATTCGCGCAGTTCATCAAGGACGTCTTCGACATCGGGCACAATCGCCCCGCACACTCGGCCGCCCCGATCGCAGGCACCCAGCCGTAAAAGATCGTCATAGTCGTCGGACTCTTTCAATCGCAGATGTGCCCTGTGACCGATTGTTCGGTCGCGAATTTTGTGCACATCCATGTGATGTTCGATCAGCCACGCTGTTCGCGATGTGATATGACCGTCAAGCGCTTCTAATCCCGTTTCAACGTGATTGTGTTTGTCGAGCCCTTTACCAACGTCGTGCAGCAAAGCTGCAAGCTGAAACTCTTCGTCGTACGGAAGTGCTTCTCTGGCAAGAACATAGCACTGAAGCGAGTGATATAGAACGTCCCCTTCAGGGTGGTAATATTCGTCCTGCATCACGGTTTCCAGGGGGATCAGAAGCGACCGATAAACCTGAAAACGATCAATCGCCGCTTCGGCCGCAGCCAATTCATTTTCCAGATCCGAATCGGGGTATTCATTGCGTAAGAACATTTCAAACTCAGTCAGAGTCGCTCTCTCCATGGCTTTTCCGGTGATTGAGCTTTTGAAAACAAAGCTCGCTTTGTCGGGCGAATACAACGTCAATTCAATTGGAAAGCGATCACGAATATGAATATGAGTAAAGAGTCGTTCCTCTCTCAGTTTGCGAACGCGCTTTCTTTCGACGTCGTAGTCAATCCCTTCTTGGTCAAGACTTCCGGTAACGGCTTCGACACTTGCCGCGAAGACGTGGATGTCGATATCCGAACCCTGTCGAATATGCCCCGTGAAGGTGCTGCCGATAATTTTGGGTCGACAATGAGCCAGCATTCGCATGATGCGTAGCGCTTCGACTCGCATCTCGCGCAATCGGTCATGGCGAGAGTTTCCCTCGAACAAATTCGCCATCCGCTGAATTTCATCGCGAATTTCAGCGTTGCTGGGAAGTTCAGAAGGCTTGAGCCAGCCCCGACAAAGTCGCCGTGCCGCTTTCATTTTGGCCCGGAAATACTCGGTTTCGCTTCGCGAGTACATCATACGAGCGGCTTCAACAATAATGCCGCGCCTCAGTTTTTCGTCACTCATTCGAATTGTGTCGGTTTTTTGTGGCGATGAATTCGAAACGAGTTCATTCGCACGGGTAAATTCTGATATGACCCAGCCCATCAAGGCCGACACCGGGCTCGCCTGTCCGGGAACGATTCTAGCGCACGACAGTTTCTCGTCAAGTTGCCAGACAATTCACGTTGACCCTGAAAACCGACTGCTGATACAAGCCGTTAGTTCGTGGAACGAATTCGATCCGCACCGGTTCGCTTCCAACG
The DNA here is from genome assembly GCA_903858935.1 of uncultured Schlesneria sp. Taxonomy (GTDB): domain Bacteria; phylum Planctomycetota; class Planctomycetia; order Planctomycetales; family Planctomycetaceae; genus Schlesneria. Next base: position 87,596 of record CAIOKO010000020.1, read on the forward strand.
AAAGATCTTGGAACGGTTTGGGCAAAAGGAATAACAGTTCACGGTCAATGCAGGGGGACAGTCCCATATTCATTGGGCAAACGATGAATCTGACGTCAAATGCTCGTCTGAATTCGCGGTTTTCGCCATGAAAATGCTTCAGTCCCCATGCCATGAACAGTTACGCAAAAGGAATTTGCACATGCTTCAAAAATGGACTTGTGGCTGGGTATTACTATTCGTCACTACGGCACCCGCATGGTCAGACGAAACCCCTGTACCACAAGGTATTAAGAAGCAGCGTGTTTCGCCAAAACTTCTCCGCGAAGCGATGGCCCTGCCGGAATATCAGGGGAAACCTGCCCAAACTACCCCACCACCGTCAATCGAACATCTGCAGCGGTTGTCTGACAAATTGAAGACCAGCGGAGACAAAGAGGGAAGCGAATTATTGCAACGATTCATGCAAGAACACCAGCGGCTCGCCAGCCAATCGGCTCGTGCCGCCGAAAATGAGATTGCTCTTAACGTTCGCTGCCAGGTTTTCGAAGTTCAAACTGAGAAACTTCCCAAGGATTCGATCCTGCACAACGATTTGCCTGATCGCCAACATACCGAGGCGTTCTGCAAAGAATTGAATCACGCCGTATTGGCAAAACACGCGAGCCGCTTATTTGAACCCGTGACTATTTCAACTCGGGTCAACGAAGTCGCGCATTTTCATCAGGGAGATGAATTCACTTTCCCGTCAGCAGATGGAAGCTCACCCAGCAGACTTCGGCAAACAGGCACGATCATCGATGTATTTGTCACGCCGATCGAAAACGACAAGAACCGCATTGAGTTATCCATCGACTTGTCCGACCCCAAATTTGCGCATGATTCCACTAATTTCGATCCCTCTGTCCATCAAATAAGCCATCGAAAGCTGGAAGTAACGATGGAAGCGATGATCGGCGAATTGGCCGTTCAATCGATCCCATCTGAAATACCGGGACAAAAGATCTTTTTCGTTACCAGAATCACGCAAAAGAAGTGACCAATCTGTTTGTCCGGGAAAAAGCCCTTACACAACATCAGGAACGCAATGATGAAGTCGATGACAGGAGTAACGCTGCGACTGATGACATGGGTGATGGCTCTTTGTCCCCTCTCGCTCGCGGTTCTGTTTCATACCGGTATTCACTCGATACCGCTTTCCATCGAGGTTCCGCGCCGGCCAGCACTCGCCTTTCATCAATATGCAGTCGATCTGCGGAAGATCTCTGCATCCAGTGAAGCAAATGCAATCTTTGTGTTTCAGAACCGAGGGACTGAATCTGTTCGCATCACATCGCTCGTACCAAGCTGCGGATGCTTGACGCCGCTGTTACAAGGGGACCATGACAAGGTCATTCCTGCTGGCGAATTTGGTCGAGTGATCGTCCGGATGCAGCCAGCCAATTCTACTCCTGGACCGCACGAGTACACGGTTGCAGTCAAGTATTCCGACCCCGAACCCCGGGAGACTCAACTCACCCTGAAACTCGAAATCCCGACAACGACGATTACCGTGTCGCCGCCGGCATTGATCGTGTACCACCCAAAAGGTGCGGAACCGACCACGTACGACTTCATGATTACCGATGGGCGCGGAACAAAGTTCGAGATCACCGAGGTCTCGATCAACAGCGATCTCGTCGAAACTGCCATCGGCGAAACATCCAGAACTCAAACGGGGATGTTTCAGCAATCCGTCAGAGTGTCGATTGCCGGCGAATTGCCCCCGGCCCGTACTCAAGTACTGTTACGCATTAAGACAGACGATCGCGACGTCCCCGAACTGCGAGTCCCCCTGATGTTGCAAGGCCCGGTCACCGCAGTCGCTGATGAAGGGGATCATGCACTCGATCACGAGCATCACAAACACTGACAGGTGCTCAAAGCAGATCACTTGCTTGATTAATGCTTGAATCTTCATCGCCCGCAGGCGACTTCAGCGGCACGCTCGCCGCTGGCAATTGCGTCGGGGACACCAACTCCGTTGCAAGCGATTCCTGCTAATGCGATTCCCGTGTGCTGTTTCGTCAATTCTTGTATCCGCGCGACACGATCAAGGTGTCCGACAACGTATTGAGGCATGGCAACCGGATATCGAACAACTCGCATGAAATCAGGTTCACCCTGAACACCGAGAACCTCAGCGAGTTCATCCCTGACGATCTGTTTTATCTGATCATCGGTCTTCTCATACAGTTCTGGCTGCATCGCGCCACCGACGAAGGTCCGTAACAAGACATGATCCGCCGGCGCACGATCGGGAAATTTTCGACTTGAAAACGAAACCGCGATAATCTTTCGACCTTCGGAATGTGGTATCACCAACCCAAAGGCTTTCAGTGGGTCGCGGATGTCAGAAAGACGGTGCCCCGAGACAACGATCGCGCTTGATGCGTATTCGAGTTTTCCAAGTTCGGAGCTGAGCCTTGAATCAAGTGACTCCAGCATGACGGCCATTCGAGCGGCCGATGCAGCGACAACCACCGATGTAAAGGATTCTTCGGTACCGTCCCACAGCTTCAGCACATATCGCTGAGAACCCTCAGACTTTGAAACTTCTTCTTCGACCGTATCATGTGCGGCAATCGAAAAAATACCGCAGTTCAATCGGACGTGACAGGCGGATTCCACTTTTGATCGCAGCGCACTGACGAGATCCTCCATCCCACCCTTCAACCCCGCGAACAAGCCATACCGTGCCCCGCTTGATGAGTCCGACGGATCCACTTCCTCAGCCGGCTCGGACGTCATACCCGGCTTCCCTTTTTTCTTTTTTTTATTCAGCGAAGCTCGGATCAGGCTACCATGATCGCGTTCCATTTCGAGGAAGCGAGGCATTGTTCCCGCAAGACTTAATCGCTCGGGATCGGCCGTGTAGATTCCCCCGACCAGCGGCTGAATCAGGCGATCGAGTGCTTCGCGTCCGAATCGTCGCAAAACGAAATCGGAAAGACTTTCGTCGACGATCGCTGTTTTGTTTGAACCGCTGGTCGCGCTCGGTCCAAAGGTGGAATTCTGTGCGGCTTTTTGTCGGCTGGGGACGAACCATTCTGCCAGCAATCGAAACTTGCCCCAGACCGAGAACAACGGAGAGGTGATCACCGGCCAGACTGCCGTCGGACTAAGCAACTGAAAACCTTCAGGGATGGGCAATGGTCGCCCTTCGCGAAGTACCAGTGCTCCCCGGTAGCGGGCATCTGTCGAGACAAGTCTGTCATCAATCCCAAGCCGTCGACAAAGACTGACGGCCGCAGGCTTGTTCGTCAGAAACGAATCAGCACCGGTATCGACCAGATAATCCCCAATCTGCTCAGTTCCGACCAGGCCACCCAAACGAGAACTGGCTTCGAAAAGCGTGACATCGATCGATTCGTTCCGCTCTTTGGCGAGTTCGATCAGGCGATGCGCTGCCGAGAGACCCGCCAGCCCGCCTCCGATAACGGCTATCCGCTTTACATCCTCGCTCTTACGCATTTTGTCCCATCTCATGAACCATTTCGACAAGTGCCTTAACGTGCTCAGGAGGAACTTCGGGAAAGACGCCGTGTCCAAGATTGAAGATATGGCCGGGACGCCCTTCCGCTGCATCCAATACGGCTTTTGCCCGCTGCCTCAACGTCGGTAAATCCGCCATTAACGAGACCGGGTCTAAATTTCCTTGTACCGCGACGTCATGCCCGACCGTCTTCCAGCCGTCGGCCAGATTGACTCGCCAGTCCAGACCGATCACGCTTCCGCCCGCGTCTCGTAAGTAAGGTAATAATGCGGGATTTCCCGTGAGAAAATTAATCACGGGAACTCCAGGTCGAATTCCGTCAATGACGCTCTTCGTATAGGGCATGACGTAACGTTTGTAATCGTCGGGTGATAAGCATCCGGCCCAGCTGTCGAACAATTGCACTGCCTGGCAACCCGCATTGATCTGGCCATTGATGTACCGAACCAGGCTGCGAGACAACCGTTCCATTAATGTCCGCCACGCACCTTCGTCCGTGTACATCATCGTTTTCGTTTTCACATAGTTCTTTGAGCCACCTCCTTCGATCGCGTACGAAGCCAATGTGAAAGGGGCTCCGGCAAATCCAAGCAGTGGAATATCAGCGGGGAGATCGCGCCGAATCCTTCGAACCGCTTCGAAGACGAAGTGCAGCGATGCAACATCTTCCAATTCTCGAATACGATCAACGTCGGCAGGCGAATGAATCGGATTGTGAATTACCGGCCCTTCGCCTTTGGCGTATTCCAGGTCAATTCCCATCGGCTCAAGCATGGGAAGCAGGTCGGCAAAAAGAATGGCAGCGTCAACACCCAGCACTCGCTGAGCCGTCAACGTCACCTCGGCCGCCAGGTCAGGCGATTTGCAAAGTTCAATAAACGTGACTTTGGTTCGAACTGACATGTATTCGGGCAAATAACGTCCCGCCTGACGCATGATCCAGATCGGGGTCGTGTCGGTTTTTTCGCGTCGAGCAGCTTTAAGAAATCGGCAGTTTTGTAAGGCGGGTGTCAGCATATCGGCTCCGGTCATAAGGGACCGGATTGTAGCGCGACGGGTCGCTCAAGGGAAACGCAAACAAACTATTTCATCGACCAAAATCATTAACTGGTGACAAAAGGTGCGATTAAACCCAGTGCTCCAAGCAGGCTCATGAGGGCAGCCAGTACATAAGCCGGTGAGAAAGACAAAGAAGGGTTATAGACATGCAGACGTTTTGTACGCTCGCGATGTTGCCAGCAAGCCATTGCCAACGTGGTGACCCCGATCACGATCATCAGCAATCCCGTGGGACGAGCACCCAGAAATCGAGGCGGGTGCCGTATCGGGTCTTGCTCATGCAGGTATTCGAAAAATTTGTTTAATGTCAGCCCAAACGTTACCAGTGATGTTCCCGTCCGAACCCAGGCTAGCAGTGTACGTTCGTAAGCCAGTAGCGTTCGTTCTATCGCCATCTGACCCTGATCCGGTGGCGGTAATTGTCTGTTCGCGCTGTCCGTTGGCATGGGGAGTTTCCGGAAGAAAAAGCTTGACCACGAATCAATTCCAGTTCCGTCCATCACAGAAACTTGTGTGAACGAACCTAGGAGCGTTGGTAGACGCGAACATAGTCCACCTGAAACTGACGCGGAAACGGCGTACTTGCGTCCGGGTTCCCAAGAAAGTTACCTCCAATGGCAAGATTGAGAATCAGGTGAAATCGCTGATCGAACGGAGCTGGATATTTCCCTCCATCGGAACTCCATTCCTTTTGCGTCTGGTAAAGTTCACCATCGATATACCAACGGATCGCGCCTTCTTCCCATTCAATCGCGTAGCTATGAAAGTTGTCCGAGAAGTTTCCGTTCGCCAGTTTTTTCTGTCCGCTGCTGAATTTGTTACCGGGCCATTTTTTGCCGAAATGCAACGTCCCCAGAACCACATTGGGTTCCTGGCCCTTAAATTCCATGATGTCGATTTCACCGCTCGAAGCCCATGTGCCATAAACTTCGTCGGTGGGCAACATCCAGATGGCAGGCCAGACTCCCTGACCTGAGGGGAGTTTGGCGCGGACTTCGAACTTGCCGTATTTCCAGTCGCCGCGATGTTTACTTCGAATCCTTGCCGAAGAATAATCGCGAACGGTTCCCGCGATGTCGCAGCGTTCCTTTCTGGCTTCCAATACCAAGTGACCTTCTTCGACATGGAGGTTCTCTTTTCGATCTGTGTACATCTGCAGTTCCTGGTTTCCCCCTCCAAAGGAGTTCACCTCCGCTTCCCATTTGCTGTAGTCGAGCGATTTGCCATCAAACTCGTCATTCCAGACGAGTTTCCATTCCCCGTTCTGAGCTGATACTGGCGATACAAGCATAAGCAATGACAACAGGAAGGCTGATCGAAACATAAAATAGCTTTTCCAAAGCAGGGAAAGTTCGCGCAAGCACCGCAACTTCGTCGAGAGCCGCCACAGGCTGTTTGCCAGGAGCTCCTGCTCCATGAACCCAAGGAACTCTGGCAGCACTTAAAACGTCAAGTTCCTCAAGTGGGGACGATTCGTTCAAAGCACTGATCCAAAGAAGAGCACGTTCGCCAAAGTTATCACATAACGTAATTGGAATCCTGCTGCTCGACCAGCCTGTTAAGCGGTGATCGTGTGACAGATCGAAGTAATCCGATTCTTCAGAAATTTTTTTATTGCTTCCTCAACATCAGCTGACGTCGAGTGCTGCTCAATCTGATGTCCAGAGCATCTCGACCGAAGTTTTGATAAATTGAAAACAACTGACAACATGATCGCCATCACGCCTGTACTGATCCTGCGGAGTCGAGCATGGTCCGTTTCAAATGTTCAATCAAGTCTTGTCAAATCAAAGCGGAATCGTTTGTTGCACCGTTGATGTCGGCAGCGATCAATTTCGTCTATCCTCCAACGTGCCTCTTTTGTCACCAGGGGGTCGTCAATCCGGTCGGCCACGACTTCTGTGAATCGTGCCTGTCGAAACTGAAGCCGGTTCATGTGCTCGAGTGCCCGCGCTGTGGTGCCCCTGTCGGGCCATACACAGATCTGACACGCGGATGTGGCCAGTGCCGTCGAGAAACGTTTGCTTTTGATGAAGTGATTCGACTGGGAGTCTATGATGGCCAGATGCGATTGGCTTTGCTTCGTGCGAAAGCCTCTGGCGGAGGAATCATGGCACGAGGGCTCGCCGATGTCCTGGTCAACGAGAAACGTGCGAAGTTTGAGGAGCCGGGCTTTGATCTTGTCGTTCCTATCCCGGAACATTGGACGAGACGCCTGCTGCACCCCCATTACGCTGCTGAAACGATCTCTCGGCAAATTGCTCGTAAGCTTAAAGTTCGCTGGAGCCGTAAAATTCTTTTGAAGACACGTCGGACACCAAAACAAGCGACCAGCCCGACTTTACTTCGTCGTCAGCAGCAACAGGGAAGTTTTGCGGTCTCTCGCTCCAGGCAAATCTCTGGAAAGACGATCCTTCTTGTTGACGATATTCTGACAACCGGCTCGACCTCTCATGCGGCAGCAAATACGCTAAAAAATGCCGGAGCCGCACACGTCATCGTGGCGGTCATTGCCGTCAGCCCGTTACGGAAAATTTGATATCCAAGATCACCTCGGACTGTCGCCGCGAATAATTGGTTGAAGCTCTTCCACGAAGTCATTGACGTCCTGAAATTCGCGATAGACCGATGCAAAGCGGACAAATGCGACATGATCCAGATGCCGCAGCGACTCCATGACTTTTTCGCCAATTTCACGTGAAGGGACTTCTCGATCGAATTGCTCGTAAAGATTCGCTTCAATTTCCGAGATGATATTTTCAATCTTCTCATCGCTAATCGGTCGTTTGTAGCAGGCTTTCTCCAGACCGGATTTGATCTTTTCACGTTGAAACGGGACTCGGGTTCCGTCTTTTTTGACGACCTTGATCGGCGAATCTTCAATCTTTTCGTAAGTCGTAAATCGCCGATCACAACTGAGGCACTTCCGGCGTCGCCGAATCACGAATTGTTGACTCGCGCGCGAATCGATAACGCTCGTGTCTTCGTGGCGACAAAACGGGCACATCATGATCGTAAACTCCTTCGATGCAAAAGATCGAAGCGAAATTGTGGTCGCTTCTCAGCGTTTTTTTAACACCACAAAGCGAAACCGCTTCTCCCTTCGATCTCGTCCTTGAAAATACATTACATCCGAAAGTGAGAAATCTCTAGATGTTAAGGTATTAATTCTAACAAATTATTCGATTGCCAAATTACCAAGTGTGAATTCGTTGCGAAAACCGAAGCGGATTTCAACATGCAAAAATTCTGGCGGAAACGACGACTTTACGTACGTCAATTCAGAACATGGCTGGGCAGTCGGGCCGAACCAGATTTCACTGAACCAACGTGCCCGGAGCATCCGATACATCGAGAGCGTTCACTGCGGAACTGTATGGCATCAATTGGTTTCCGGCCGTAAAGGATTGCCCAGCCGGAAAAGTCATCTCAATCGAAAAAGTCGTTTTTGTATTCCAGCAAATGGTATTCAAGAAACACAGGTTGGCGGTGACAGATGTATTGGAATTGACTCGACCCGAGCCTTCACACTTTGTGATTGCCCGCGATATTTTTTGAGGAACAGGATGCCTCACATGAATCTTCGATTTACGCTACCGATCGTTTTTGTGTTTGCTTTTCCACACTTGATTATGCCCGTTCAAGCACAGGTCGTCCCTGGGACGGGGCAACAAATTATCGAAGTCTTCGATGACTTTGAAGACCCTGCCTGGGCGTTCAATTTGAATTTGCCAAAGTCGAGTGCGAACATCGACAAAGTTGAACGACATCCGTCGGGCTTTTCCAACAATCGGTTGTATCTGGAAAGTCTGTATCGAGGCACTCCTGACTTTGTGCGTCGGGTTGAAACCCCGCCCGATGGTTTGCCCGGCAGTACCGGGGCCTTGGCGCTGCAGACCATGCACTCCGGGGTTCCGGGAACGACATCGGCTACTTTCCAGCAGGATGACCTGATTGCTGGCGTTCAACAAAAGCTCGGATACATGATGCCCGTATCATGGACTCCCAGTTACGTCGTTCGCGTCTATATTCCGCCATTCGACAAATGGGAACAGCGGCACGGTAGCCATTTTGGTTTTCGCGCCGATTGTAACACAACCATTGATAAGCCCACAAAAATGGGGCGTTTCTTCAAATCCATGGGTTCATCGAAGAAACTCGAACAATACTGGCCAGGCTTTTTCGTCCAACTCCATCTGAAACAAAAGTCGGGTGAGAAAGAAGACTACGCAACGATCCTCATCCGTTCCGATCAAAACGGTAATGATGTTCCTGGACCCAAGATTACTCGCCCCGGATGGTGGACGTTGGGGTTGTCCTTTACTCCCGATGGAAAAGTCCATTATTACGCGCATGAGGGTGTTGCAAACCTGACCGCCAAAGATCACCTCTATTCGAATTTCCCGTATGGTTATCGTTGCGAGCAAACGAGCACATTCTTCTTTAACGTCGTGAACCAGGATGATGGTCGTACCTGGTCAACTCGCTGGATCGTTGATGATCCAAAGGTTTATGTTGCATCGGGAACCTATCGCCCACCGGTTCAGCAGCCGATGGCCCAAAAACCGCAAACACCTGTCCCACAAGTGCCGCCAGTTCAGGCAGCAGCGCCGGCTCCACAACAGACACCTGTTGCGAAGTCCGCTCCGTCGACGACACAGATCCCGGCGGCGATCCCTTTGCTGCCTCCGCCCGCCGCACCAAAAGCTCCTTCGACACTGCCATCGACCACTGCTGCGACGCCAGGCAAGCCAGTCGCTCCAGCACAGCCAGTTCCAATGCTCGCCGCCAAACCGTCAGATGTTCCTGCGGTCGCACCGAAAGTAGAACCGAAACCCGAGCCTAAGGTCGAAACTCAGCCGGAAGCCAAGCCGGTGACCGAGCCAGAGCCAAAATTCGAGCTCCCAATACCGACCCCGCTTCCGTCTCCAATTCCAGAATCAAAACCGGAAGTCATTCCGGAATCGAAACCAGAAGTGCCTACAATTGCTCCGCCTGACGCTCCGGTGATTGAAGAGCAACCGATGATCGAACCACCTCCGTCGCTGGAAGCGGGACCCACCATCGAAAAACCATCGGAACCCGCTCCACCCTCCGTTCCCACGTTGCCTGAGTAACGTCGTCGATGTTGGAGAGTAAGAATCATGTTGAAGCTCTGGCTGGCAAGACACGGAGAAGCGGTCGATCCCGATTTGGCGCGTTCTGATTTTCACAGGACGCTGACGGAAACCGGTCGACAACAGTTGACCGGTTTGACTCGGTGGTTGATTGATCGCGTCGAACCGCCGGAATTGATCCTGCATAGTCCGTTGGTACGTGCACAACAAACCGCCGAAACGATCGCTGCAGAAATCGGAACCGACATTGTGACGGTTCGACTTGAAGAAGCTCTTTCTCCTGGGATCGACATCGACGAACTGCTTCGTCGGATATCAAGCACGGCCGCCGAGCGAATCGTTTGCGTCGGACATCAGCCAGACATGAGTCGTTGTCTGGCTGATATGATCGGTGGGGGCATGATTCATTACTCACCCGGAACGATTGCCGGGGTGGAATTCAGCGGCCCCATCGTTCGACATGGCGGACGCCTTCGCTGGTTGGCTGATCCACATTGGTTCGGCTGAGAGTCGCCGTCGGTCATTTCAAGTGATCGATAATCGCCTGATCCAGATTCGGAATCCGTTTTCGCAAGAGCTGGCTTAAAGGAGTCTCGCGGGCACCCGATTGGATCTCTTCGAAGTAAATATCCAGGGCCTGTCGTGCTTCCTTTGGCCCGTGAAGCAGAAAATGGACAATGCCCCACGAATCGCGATAGTCCTTGCCGTTCATATCGAGAAGTTTGCGTTTTCCCTCAAGCCCTTCAATACTTGGGCTCCATCGTTGATACCGAATCGCATCACGCAATTCTTTCCGATGAGGATGTCCTTTTTCTCTCATTGAGGCGGGCATTTCAAAATATTCCGCCAGTCCCTCGTCGATCCATATGGGAACATAGGGAAGTGCCGTATGCAAAAGCGCATGCGTCGTCTCGTGCCGAACGTCCGTTTCCAGATCCCGCTGACGATAGGCGTAGACTCGGCCGGTCCGCGTTTCGGCACCCGGCACATACAATGCCTGGCGACTCATTCCTTCCGGCCACCGAGCCCGTAAGTAATGGTCGTAGCTGCGTTTGCTTTGAAAAAGATGAATCTGAATTGACTCCGGCTGGCATTGCAATCGGAGTGTTTCTTCCAGATCCTGCTGCAAGTCACCGAGGTCTTGAACCAGACTATGAACGTCCTGCAGGGAAAACTCGGACCGAATGAGGTACGGTCCCAATTCTCGCTCTTCGGCCCACTGCGAGTTTTCAGCATGGCCCCGTCCGCCGCCCCGTGTGAAGAACCGACTCCACGGCGCTGCAGTCACTGACGCCGCAGCGATCAAAATCAGGCACACTGTCAGCAGGACATAACGCATGTCGCGCAGTATAGAAGTGAGCCCAGTTCGGTCAAGATGTCTTACGGATGGTGAGTAGGTAAAAAAGAGGGGTTCGGGTGTTCAAATTTCAAAATTGGCCGATTAAGCGTTTTCCATCAATGGACGGGGTCGCCGGCAAATTAAGAAATTTGAACGCCCGAACCCAGAACATACAGGCGACCCATTCACGTGCAGAGCGCTACTGATGCGCGTCGTCCCCCGCGAGTACTTTTATCGCGAATTACGTATGACTTACGCTAACCTCTCTGGAAATCCAGACCGACCCGACGCCAAAATCGCTTGAGTCATATCAAAAACCGGCAACGCCGAAGATGGAGGTGAACGATCCGGTTCACCTTTTAAAACCATATCAAGCAATCCCGAAACTGGATTCGAATCCGGTTCATCTGCCGCCAATCGTGCTCTTCGTCCCCCCTCGTCGATCCAAAGTTCGTCATGTCGCAGCATCAGATCAGCACGTTCACAATAAATCTGCAGGTCCTCACTCAGGTATTGGGCGTTCCCGATAAAGCCCATCGTCATCGTGACATCATCAGTTAACAGGGCGGATACGCTGGTCACGATTTCCACATGACTTCCCCACTTCTGATTTCGAGCAAAAACTTCGACAGGTTTCAGCCCGGTGACATAAAATAAAGCGTCAAGCTTGTGGCTACCGGCATCTGTCACATACCCACCTGGGTTTTGACCCGGATCATCTCGCCATGTGCCACCGATCGTCGACTGCCAGTACTCGACATTGTTAGAAATGATGGCCCGCACGGCCCCCCATTTTCCGGAAAGAACTTCGCGACGCAGCGTTCGGAACAACGACGTATAGCGTCGCTGATAGCCAAGCGTAAACGCCTGCCCTTTGGAAGTCGCCTCGTCCGCCAGTCGCATGAGCTCAAGAATCTGCTCCCGATTCGAAGCGAGCGGCTTTTCGCACAGCAAATGCCAGCCCCGGCTCAAACATGATTTCGACTGGGGATAATGTTCGGCAGTCGGAGTGCAAATGATGGCGGCATCAATTCCCTCGCGAGACAGCAGTTCGTCGAAAGTCCTTGCGACCCAGGCCGACGACCACAAATCATTTTTCAAACGCTCTGCCATCGATGATTCAGCATCGAAAAGCGCCACAACTTCCCCCCGACCGTCTTCGATCATTTTTTCGCTATGGTGCCGACCCATGCGACCGCAACCGATCATGGCGAATCGCATTTTTGTTGTTGAATCCGCTCGGCTGGTTGGCATCGTCTGTCTCGCGTCGTTCAAATCAAAAAGATTTTTGTTGAGCGGCGGATTTTAGAATGACAAACGATTTGAGGACAGCCACCCGAATCCAGAACACAACGGCACCCTCACTTCAGCAGTCACAACTCCCAAAAGGAAAAGGCGTCGCTCAAGAATGAGTGACGCCTCGTGCAGTGACCAATATCCCATCAAGCCACAATCAGACGACAGATGCGCGGCGTCGTTTTATGGCACGGATGGCTAATCCAAGACCACCAAGTCCCAACAACGCGAACGATGACGGTTCCGGAACTGGCGCAGGAGCGGAAATGCCATTGGTCTGGATCGTTGCAATCTCACCAGCAGTCAAGGCTTTATCATAAACAAACACGTTATCAATCTCGCCATTAAAAAACTCACCAACCTGTGGGTTGTGTCCAATATCGAAGAAAGTCTGCGAGGAATCAAAGCTGGTCGTCACCGTAGATGACTGGCCATTAACATAAAATGTCATTGAGTGAATCGATTGATCATAGGTCGCCGCAACAAAGGTCCATTGAGAAGTGGAAGGTGCAACGCCCGAGCCAAGAACGCCTCCACCCGTAAATGCCGACAATGTGGTTCCTCCGCCTCCGCGAGTATCGATGCCTAGACTTCGATCGAAGCTTCCGTTGTCAGTCGAAAGAATCTGCCGCGTTGGGGTCGTTCCTCCAACATCAAATTTAACCCACGCTCCCCATGTCATTTGCGGAAGGACTGTTGTGTTTGCGTCAATCGCTACTCTGAGATACGAAGCCCCGTTGAAATAGGCTGCACCCCCCTGATATCCAGAGCTTGTGAAAGCTGCGCCATTATTAGTCGCGTCATGATTATTGCCACTTGTGTCCTTACCCAGGTTGCTTGAGTCATCGAACTGATAGAGTGCGATGAGGCCTGCCTGAGCTGGCAGCGTCGTTCCGCTCAGAAAAAGCATTGCAGAAGCCGCAATGCAAATTGATTTACGGTAAATTCTCTTCATTGAACCATCTCCCCTTTTTCTCAAAATCGAATCAATATTTCGTATCGCCAGACAATCGACGATCGACGCGGTTGCTGCTTTTGCTAAGCAATCCGAATTCGAGATTGAGACAAAAAAAATCGGCTCATCCAAAAAAAAGAGAGTCAAATCTTTAATTCGAATTGATCACGAGAGTAAAAATGTCGCAAAATGTCCGTGAGAGCCGCTTGTGAGTGGACATGCAGTCACATCCTTCTGATCGGACGGTGGCGGATGATTGCATTCAACTTCGTTGATGCACGAAAGAAGTTCCTCGCAAGATTCGAGAACAGGGATTTTAAACCTGTTACATGATTGAGTCGTCAATCAGGGGCGCAGGCGGTCGTTGTTAATGCTTCGCACCACACGGAAGCCGATGCGATCAGATCGAGTTAACGGCAATTGCGACCAGCGATTGTCCGAACTGGCAGCTTCGGGTCGCAATGTCAGGTCACCACCACGAATTGCGCGCGGTTCACCGGTCGGCGTCGTTTTTTTGTCATTGCACCATTCGGCAACATTTCCATGCATGTCGAATAATCCCCAGCCATTCGGAAAACGAATCGCACAGGGCTCAAGGATCTGGCCTGTTTGACTGGCATATCGGAATCGAAACCAGATATTTCCGAACGAATACGATGTTGTAGTCCCGGCACGGCAGGCAAATTCCCATTCGGATTCAGTTGGAAGCCGGTAACCGTCAGCCTTTTCGTTCAGTCGCCAGCCATCCCGTTCGGCGCGTCCTGTATTTCCAATCCGCTCATAGCAGGGACTAAAACCTTCTTTATGGCTTAACCAATTGCAAAACAGGACTGCGTCGTACCAGTTCACTTGATGAGCCGGTAGTGGAGGGTGAAACGACGAAAATGGGGGGACTTCGGTCGGCTTTTCTGCGACAGCGTAGACAGGATCAGCAAGAAACAGACCGAATTGCCCCATCATCACTTCGCGATCCGACATCAGAAGAGTGGCTGGGGCTTTGGCGGAAACATCAATTTGCCCAGTTGATTCCTTTCGAATCGGAGGGATGCGCACCAAAGTCATCCCAACAGAACTGATGTACCAGTCACGGGATTCATCCTGCCGCGTCATGGAATCTGTCAGCTCAACCGGCAGTCCCCAGTAGAGCATTGGTAACCCGGCTGAATTATGTGTGACGGCATCTGAGGCTGTCTGAAACCACTTTGTAAGTAATGGTTGCCATGCAGACTTGAAGGACTCTTTGACTTGCTCCAGTGGTATTCCTGCAAGTCCCAGGCAAATCGCTGATCGCAAACCGGAGTCTTCGATTTGACGCGAAATTCCAGCGAACTTGACGATATCTCCGTGCCACCCGCTAAAGCTCTCGATGAAAACAGCTCGCGGAACGGGATCAGGTTGACCATCAATCTGACACATATTAATGGCCAGGCTGGAATCACCCAGATAAAGCGAGACTAACGCGAGTCGGGCTTTCAGCAAGCCGTTGCTGCTTTCATCGCACTTCAATGATTGTTCACGAATTTCCGAGAGCGCGGCGTTTCGCGAATGTCCGAGAGCGTTGACGAGATTGTCGACCTCATCAGTCGAAGCATTTGCGATCTGCGATACTAAAAACATCAGGTCAACTTGACCAAGTTCTGATCTGGCAAAAGCCAGCCTCAGTCGGCGTGCATCATTTGTATTGGCCGCTCGATTTCGAAGTTCGCTTTCGACGAGATCCTGCGGCAACGTCCTCAATTCGCGAATGGCAATCGGGGTTGATTCACTGTCACTGTGCAACACCGCGTCAACGACGTTCGTAACCTGTTTTCGATCTTGAACAGACCGCATCGTATGGATTCCCTGTGCGATCAGCAGTCCGAATATTGTTATCAGGCCACAACGAGCAGCGTACCAGCGCCCCGCTTTAGACATCATCCGTCGCTGAGGGTCCGTCCAAGTCGAAGCGGACGTCAGCAGGCGAAATATTCAAGTATTCTCGAATGGTTGGCAGGTAACGAGTTTTGGGAGTCGTACTCCAGTAGGCTGCTCGTTCAGCCAATTGTATTTCGGCTCGTCCACGGCGGCTTTCCCGTTGCTTTCGAGTCAGCCAGTTTCTGATGGAGGGGACGAGATAATCGTGGGTCAGTTGATAGCAGGGTCGGTCGCTTTTGGAATCGCGTATCAAAGCTTCGTCGTGGATGGCTCCCGAAGAATCTGTCTGTGTCACCAGGCGAAGGTCTCGATTCAGAATCTGCATCAGATTCTGAAAATCCGCAGGTCGATGACCGTATCCCGATGCTTGCAACAGTTCTTCAATCGTTCGAACGTGTCCTTTGATCTCGCTGCCGGATTCCGGTAACAGCGACTTCAAGACAGCACGAGCCCCCTTCTGATGATACCGATACGGAGCCGGGGCATTGTTTCCGCTGAACATCGTTTCGAGAAATGTTTCACCGACTCCCTGGATTCCTCCCACCTGCTTTAATGTTGCCGGGACCCAGGACCTGTCTTTGAGCATTTCCGCCAGGATGACCAGACGAACAGGAGCGACACGACCGTTTTCGGCGAGTTCATCCACGGCACGTTCGATGAACGACACTTGCTCGGAATCGGGTGTACCCGTTTTTTCCGAGACACATCCAAAAGCTCGCCCGAATTGTTCCAGAACTTTCCTGGCGTGACGAATCGGAAACGGACTGACGGCGTGCGTCGAATGCTCGTCGGAAAGCGGTATCTCAACTTCAAATGCAAACTCTGTGACGGCCATCCAGAAATCATCGCGCACCATGATCAGGCACTGCAAGTGCTCGCCATCGCATTGGCGCAAAGCTTCGATCAATTCTGAACTCGCTTTTTCTCTCCGAATTTGCCACGCGTTTAACCATTGTTCAAACTGGTCAATCACCAGCAAAACCTTATGGCCACCCGTGACTGCCCCTTGCTGCCGAATAGAAGCGAGAGCCGCGACGAGACTTTTTTCTTCAGCAAGCGATGTAAATCGTCGTTGCAATCCCTGAAGTAATCGTGATTCGGTGGTGGTCGAAGTCGCTTCGAGGTAAACAACGTTGATTTCTCTGGAAATATGGGGCAATAACCCCGCCCTGACTAACGAGGATTTGCCACTTCCAGAAGGGCCGTAAAGCACACCGACCGCGAACGTCTTATTGAAGTCTCGTTCTTCGATCCGCGTTTTCCAAAACCGGATACTATCCGGTAGCCCGTCACGATCACGTGGACCGGGCAACAACTGAAGAAAGAAATTGGCATCATGTTCATCAAACGAACGTAATCCTCGTGGAACAATTGTTTGATCTGTGACCCCGCCTTGCCCCGTTTCTGACCGTTGACTCAATTGGGGCTGAGTCGGCGACAAATCAGCATCGGTCACAGGAGAATTCGTCGGAACAGACACGTTCACTGGTGCGGACACGTCATTCGTCGGAGCCTGGTCCATGGCCAGAAACAGCCGCAAATCTTCCGCGAAATCCTCAGCCGTTGCGTACCGATCGCTTGCTCGTTCAGCAATGGCTTTCATGCAGACTCGTTCCAGATCTCTGGGAATGCGATCGTCGATCTTTCGAGGAGTTGTCGGTTCCGTATAGACGACTGATGTCAGACCGCTTTCTCGTGGCTTTACTGGAAATGGCTTTTGTCCGGTCAGAATCTCGTAGAGCACGACACCAAGACTGAAAATATCGCTCCTTCCGTCAACACGATGAGTTTCACCCCGCGCCTGTTCGGGGCTCATGTAGGCAGGGGTCCCCGCAATGCGACGGTTGTCCCGAAAATCGTGGTCGCGAAGTGCCAGTCCAAAGTCAATCAGATACGGCTCGCCCGTGCCTGATAACAGAATGTTTGCGGGCTTGATGTCCCGGTGAATCAGTCGGTGCTGATGCGCATAATGCAATGCATCTGCGACGATCGCGACCAGCCCCGCGGCTTCGGCGAACGACAGCCATGACTGCTTCAGTCGAGCGGAAAGACTTGTTCCCGGAATGTATTTAGAGACGATAAAACAGGGGTATTTGTCGGTGGTTCCAACGTCGTAAACGGGGACGATGTTTGGATGATCAAGGCTGGCGACCGAGCGTGCTTCACGCCGGTAGGCCTCGGCATCTTCCGGTCGTGTGACAAGCTCTGCATGTGGAACCTTAATGGCAACATGACGCATTAATACGGCATCATAGGCCAGATAAACGATTCCGAATCCGCCCGATCCAAGTTGCCGCTCGACCTGATATCGATCGATCTGCTGAGGCAAAACGGGTGAACGGGCTTCTGCTTGATTCCCTGTCACGACGTTTGAAGATTGTTTGATGGCATTGCGATGGGAATCTTCCGGCTGAGCCAGTCGCTCAAATCTCAATAACCGATCAATCTGTTGTTCCAATGCCGATCGCATGGCGGGATCATCGGGACACAATTCTGCCGAACCAACAGTACGGACCTGTTTTCGCAGGTCGTCCCATTCAGCGAGCAGATCCAACAATCGATCGCGGTCAACAGACGCCATTACAGCACCTCGTCCTCAGTCCCAATCATCACCTGATCAACTGCCTTCAGCCAAAGGCGACTGACCTGGCGGCGATGAAGATTCAAGACATTTGCGATCTGAATTTGTGGAATATCCAGGTAGTAGTGCATTTCAAAAACTTGACGTTCTTCTGCTTCCAGGTTTTCGACGCGCTGATGGAATTCGCTCCACATCAGTAACTTTCCCGGATCTTGCGATGAAGGGAGCGTTGGATCGAACGGATTTGAAGAATCGGTTGAAGGAAATGAATGCTCGCGGTTCAATCGCTGACGACGGACCACCATGTTTAAGAGGACCTGTCGAATCTTATGAGCTGCCAGCCGGAAGAAATCCTGAACTGTCTTGGGCTCAGTCTCATCCAGTGCCGTCAATAACCGCATCCACGTTTCATGCACGACACTGTCAACATCATGATGTAATTGAAGTGACGGAAACGATTGGCCAAGCATTTTTCCTGTCAATCGCCGCAGGCGTTCCATCGCGTGCTCAAGCAACTCGCGCCGCACCTCGGGTCCCCCGTCAGGAAACCGATCGATGAGTTTTTGAAGTACGACGCTGGAATCGTCGGGCATGACGCAAAGCCTGAAAACTGATGCAATGAAAGCCGATCGGGAAGCGATTTAACGCCACTGAGTTTTACGAAATCTTAGCAATTCACGTCGTCGAAGTGCATCAAGCCATCCCGGCTTGCTGGTAGAAGGGGGCGGGCGGTCGAATTTCAAAATTGGCGGTCAGGCGTCTTTCTGCGAAAAGTTGACTGATGCAGCCAAATTTTTTTTAAATTTGACGGCCCACCCCGGAACATAATGCAATCACTCTAAAGTGGCACCTGCGACCTCATTTTGCACTCAGACGCTTTTCATGGAAAATCTTCCATTCGTCACCAAGTTCCTTCACCGTCTTGCCGGTCAACTCGTTCCAAAGTTCTTCCGTGTATTTTCCCTCCCGTGCTGCGGCATTCAGCTTGCGGACAATCTCTTTGTCGTACGTCCTGGTTACCCAATCCAGAAAATTTCCACTCACACGATAGCTGCCATCATATTTTGCTGACGCGAGATTTCCTTTGGTGATTTCGGCACCTTTTGACTGCGGCTCGAACAGGAACCAGCGGATGTAATCAGGAATCCCTTCGGTTAACCAACCTGGTGTTGGCGCAAAGGTCCGATCACGTCGTGGACGCCAGTAGTTCTGTACGACATGTACCATCTCGTGGACCACAGAGCCGAGCGCTTCACGATCTCGTTCCCCACGAAACCACCGCACGTTCAGATTAACGCTCGCACCTGTGGCTGAGGCGGGGATATTGCCCATGTCGCTGCGAAATCGAAACGCCACTTTTGACGGAGCTGTATATCCCTCGCTTGGCAACATCGCGACAATTTTCGGATACCATTCCAGGATGACCTGTTTCAGTTCCTTTGTGGCCCATTCCGCCAAATCGGGCGCCTCGGTTACGTCGATTATGTAATGAAAATTTCCATCATCTGAATCAAAAGTTTTGAGTACCGGCTTTTGCACAGTCGAAATCGGCTCCGGTCCGTCCGCATCAAGCACGTCGATTTCACTGAAAAACGTATTTCCGAATGGGTCACGAGCCTCAGTCCGGGAAGCGTCGACTAATAGATAGCGATATTTCCCGATGACTCCGTTGCCGTTTGTGATGGCAACACCATGTTGTCCACCCCCGTCACCCTCTTTTGGCCGCGTGTCGACACTTGCGATCAAAGTCCAGCCACAAGTCGTCGGATCAGTCCCTTTCTTCGGTGCAGGCCTGAAAATGTCCGCGGTTCCGTTTGCCGCATACAGCTTGTAAACCTGCGGACCGCGTGTCAGCCCATGCCAGGAATAGGTGTTGATCTGCCTGACGGAAGTCATCTTGCCGAGGTCGATCTGAATCCGCCCGCCATCGGTTCCTGCACTGAAGAAAAAATTCTCCGACGGCTGGTCTTGGTTTGTAGGAACTCGACCATCATGCAGTACGGCAAGCTCCCCGCCATTCACGTCTCGATTGCCATCGACCAGGCTGAATTGAGCGTCGGTCGCTGCGTCGTTACTCACGGGATCAGGAACAGACTTGAACGTAAAACCCAATCCCTGTTCGCTATAGCCGGTGGCAACAGTGATCTCTGCTTGCGCTTCGACAATACATACAAACGGCAATAATCCGACGAGAAATGTCGAGACGAGGCGCATGTCAATCGATCCGGTAAAATGCAGCCCCCATCCTCATGGTGGCGTAACGTAACCCGCGAGAAACTATACCCTTGTTTCCAGCGATGTCACAGCATCTTTCCGATTCGAATTCACCAACCGCCATCAAAGAAAAAAAACCGCCGCGATCCAGCCCGGTAGGATCGCGGCGGCCGAGGACTTGCGACAGAGCCTCGGGGGGGTACTTAGGAGTCGTCTGCTCGTCTGCCGGACATCCAGTTTTCGAAGGGATGGCCGGCAATCCTGACGGTAAAAACTAGTTGTTCCGTGGGATACCGAGCAATTCTTCCTCTTCTTCCTGGATGATGATTCGTGGAGTCACCATCATCATCAGACTTTCAGTTTCCCGGCCAACACCACTGTTTCTGAACAGTCGGCTGACATAAGGAATCTTATTCAAGATTGGCACGCCCGCCATCGTGCGGCCTTCTTTCAGTCGCTTGACACCACCCAGCAACACGCTACCGCCGTCTGGGACGCTCACGGTTGTTTGTACGGTGATGACTTCCACAACAGGTAGCTGGACTGCGATGCCGCCGCCGCCACCACCCTGTTGACCTTGTTGACCTTGTTGACCACCTTGTTGGCCTTGCTGACCACCCTGGCCACCGCCGCCACCACCACCACCGCCACCGAAGCCACCTTGTTGCGTGAACAGAGTCTGCATCAACTGCATGCTTCCGAGGCCACCGCCGATACCGAACTGGCCACCGCCACCTTGTTGACCACCACCGCCACCGCCACCACCGCCACCGAAGCCCCCCTGACCACCTTGTTGACCACCCCCCCCTTGACCACCGCCGGCACCGGCATTCGGCCCAGTAGCAGTGTACGAGAAGACGTCAGTGATACTTGAGAAGTTGGGAACCAGCGTCAGACGGACGAATCGACGGTCTGCCGAGACAACCGGTGTCGCTTGTAGCGTAATCCCTTCAGGAATGATCGTGATAATCGGTGTGTATCCGACTGCGGCAAAACCGACGGTTGGAACAAGACTGGTTACGAACGGACGTCGTCGGGTATCGCTGACAACTGCCGGGATACCGTTGAACGTTGTGACTTTTGGAGCAAACAGCAAGTTCGTTCTTGAATCACCCTGAGCCGCAGAGATGAAGAAGAAGGCTTCAAGGTCACTCAGGATCGCGATACCTGTCTGCACACCGGCGGTTGGGTTGTAACCACCGAATGTTGGAATCCCGACATCAAACGACCCCTGCTGGAACGGAATTGTGAGGTCTGGTGTGAAACTGGTCGGAGACTTCAGTCCCACGACTGTGTTACTGGCAGGGTTGTTGATCAAACTCTTTGTTGGCGGCGGGTCAAACAGACCAGTCGACGTCGTTTGTCCTTGTTGCCCTTGTTGTCCCTGTTGACCACCTTGCTGCCCTTGTTGACCACCACCGCCACCTTGCTGACCACCTTGTCCGCCCCCACCTTGTCCATTCTGGCTCAACAGGTTCTGACCTGCTTGAGGAACGAGCGTCGAGCCGAATGGAAGGATTGGCAGAAGGGTGCTGTCAACCTTGGGATATCCGACGGTTGGTTTGATATCAAAGTTGAAGTCAACTCCAATTCGCTCGAAGAAGCGGTCGGCAACAGTGATAAACCGGACTTCAATCGTGACTTGCAGATCTTGCAGACGACGCAGTTGAGCCAGCAGATCGGCGATTTCTTCATGAACCTTTTGCGTCTGGCGGATGACCAGACTCAATGTCGTTTCAAACGGTTGGACCCTGGCTTGTCCCCCGGCCTGCTCCCAGGTGTCCGGAGAAATTGTCGAGGTAATCAGATTCGTAAGTTCCGTGAAATCCGTATTTCGGCGTGCACCGTTCAAACGCGAATCCTGTTCGCCGGGGATATTAAACCCGTTTGCGTTTGGACCGGCCTGTGCGAATGCCTGACCGTTAATACCGTTGTTGAAAAACGCCTGGCTTCCCTGGCTGGTACCAGCTTTTACTGGCACACCGGAACCATCAGTAACGAAGTTCGGGATCGTCACCACCAGGTCCGCGACGTTATAAGTCGCATTGATTAATTCGCCGCGTTGACGAACGTGGTTCGTGATCTTCAAGACTTCGTCACCGACCATGTATCCCAACTGGAATCGTTGCAGAATCAGGTTCAGAGCACTCTTGACGGTGATACTGTCAACATCGATCGAGATCGCCGTGTTGGAGCTGACCCCTTCTTCTTCCAGACCCGCTTCATCGAAGACGATGTTGATGTCGGCGACTGCCTTGATTTTGCGGATGACATCAACCAGCGGCACATTGTCTTCGTGCAGCGAAATCTTTCGTTGAAGACTCTTTTCAATCTGAATCTCTTCTTCGCTCTTCTTGCGATTGTCAGCGCCGTACTTGTCCTTACGCTTGCTAACATTCTCCCACATCTTCTTGTCGAACGACAAAGGGTGCTCATCGCTTAAGTCATGCACGAGACCGCGTTCAATGTCGTTGCCGACCTTCAGTCGAGTCTCTTCTTTGTCACTCTTCAAGTCATCGTTAAACTTATTCTGCAGAGCAAGTTGGCCCTTGATCACCATCATGACGACGGTGGGATCTTTCGGATTCAACTCTTTTGCTTTCTTGGCGATAATGACTGCTTCAGCGTATCGCTGTTGCTTGTAGCACTCATTGTACTCTTCAACGAGTTTGACCATGTCCTGATCGATCCGGACAGCCGCCTTGATTTCCTTTTCGATCTGATCCTTCACGCGTTTATTTTCTTCATTCAACGCAATGTTAGGTGCCTTCTGCTCGATCTCTGTTCGCAGGACGCTGCGGGTGCGGTTCAACTGCTTCAACAACGGAGCGGCTGCTTCGGTCGAAAGCTCAGCGTTTTCCACCTTTGCCATCGTCTGGTCGATCAGTTCAAGAGCCTTCGTCGGATCGGTTTCTTTCAGTCGCTCGGCCTTGAAGACCGAATTCAAAACGTCGGCCCGGACTCGCTCGAATTTCACAAGTTGTTCCTGCTGAGCGGCATCCAACGGCGTTTGATCGGAAATTCGTTCCGATTGTTCGCTCGCCATTTGAACGCCACTACGGTTGGCTCGTGGAGCCAGGTCACGCAGGTAGTCATTGAGTCGTTGCGTACGCACTGGGTCGAGTCGTTCACCGGAATTGAATGCGGCTTTGAACGCCTGGTAAGCGAGTTCCCGTTTACCTTTCTTCAGTTCGGCCATTCCCTTGGTGTAAAGCTCACTTGCAGAAAGGCCGGATTGTGCGATTTCAGGAAGATCGTCGTTTTCGGTGACTTGTGTTCCACTGGCTCCGACCAGATTTCCCCGGTGGCCGGATCGTGAAGCGAATGGGTTATCGTTATCTGCATGGGGTTCAACAGCATTGGCGGTGCTGACACTGCCTGATGGTTGTCGGCCGGCTCTTGAAGCGATGTTCTGAGCAGAAATCGTCTTGTTCAAATCGGTCAAAAGAAGTTCAGGACTGTCGGCTGTCACCGGAAGAGCGACGTCCATCGAGTCGACTTCGAGGGCTTTTGCTCGGGCTTCTTCAAAGCGTCCTTCTTTGATCAACTTGCGAGCATCTCGGAGCATCTTGATCGCTTCGGTCTGCTTGGCCAGGCCATCAACTTCTTTCTCTTCTGGCATGGACTTATTTGTTGATCGGCGAGCTGTACTATTGGAGGCTCGTTCGATATCTGCCAACACGATTTCGGGCGTGTCCTCAAACAGACCAAACGCAACTTTCATCTCGTCGGCCTTCGTGGCGAGCTCTTTCGCCTCGTCAACACGGCCTTCTTTCAAGGCTGCTCTTGCCTTCGACAACAGGGCTTTGGCTTGTGGTGCTTCTTCACTTGATCGTACAGGAACGACTTTGCTGTCCTTGCGTGCGATATTCTGCGACGCACGACGGGCGGCAATTTCGTTCAGAACGACATCCGGCATATCCTCAAACAATTTGTAGACGACATTTAATTGCTCGGCCTGCTCTGCTTTGGCTTGAGCGGTTTCCAGATCGCCAGCTTCCATCGCTTTGCGAGCTTGTTCGATCAGCTTCAGTGCCTGCAGCTTCTTGCCGCTATCCGCGTTGTCCACTGCCGAGGCCTGTTCCAGGCCACGGTCCGCGTCTTTTCCCGACTTCCCTTTTCCTGCGGCGGAATTGGAAGATTTTGGTCCAGAGTTACGAGCAATTGTGGTCGTGTTTTGCCGACGATCGAGATCGGCGAGCAGCAATTCTGGTCGGTCTTCGATGATATCGTAAGATGCGTCAAGCTGATCCGCTTCCAACGCTTTTCGCTTGGCTTCGTCAAGGCGACCTGCCTTGATATCTTCTCGTGCCTGGGCAATCAGCTTGACTGCCAGTTCCTTCGTTGTACTCATCCGGCGATTGCCCGCTTCTTCGCGCGGCGAACTTTCTTCGCTGGCGACCGATTCCGCAAAGTCATCGGCTTCATTGAGGGAAGCTGACTGACGAATGTCAGAACGACTTGCACCCTTTGAAGCGGCTTGCTTTACACCGGACGCCGGGCCGGAATCGCTATTGGCCCAATCGGTTGCTGAATCTGCAGCAGAATTCGATTTGCCGGAAGGATCGAGTTTGACGGGTGTCAGTTTGGCGAGGAACTCTCCAGGAGAGACTTGATCCTTAGCGAACTTGAGCTTGGCGGACTTCGCCAGCTTGTTCGCAAGCGTTGCCAGCTTCGCTGCTTCGGCTTTATCGCCGAACTTGTAAGCGGCTTTCGCCTGGATCATCAGTTGTTCGACTCGGTCGCGTGCATCATCATTTGATGCGTTGCCAGCCTTTGGCGAATCATTTTCCCAGGAATCGGATTGACCACGCACAACCGAAGGTTTGTCGGATGTGTCGTTCTGGTCCGCGACCCCTTGAACTTTGAGGCGGGTCCGATTGAGACAATCGTCGTTCTGACGACGTTCTGAGGCGGACAAGCCTGTGGTCGCGAGTGACGCCTCTTCCAGATGTGGAAGGGCGTCAAAGTACTTACCTCGAAGGTAAAGTTCTTTACCACGTTTGTAATGATCACGAGGCGTCAGTTTGGCCTGACTACCCCCGCGGTCTTCGCCACCCTTCAGAGTGGTGGTCTCAACGTGCTGAAGGTTGGTTAATCGCAATCCTGCGATAACCAACATTGTGCAACCGATCAGTCCGATGATCCTACCCAAGATAACTTCCTCCTCCGGGTCTGGCATTTTCGAGGCGCGTCGAACTCTTTCCGACAACTGGATGAGCCGTGGGCGAAATGCGACCCGGCCGTTTACTGGACAATTTCGCGTTTGGATGACCCCGGCCCAATGGGCTGGAAGTCCGATTTGAAGGGCTAAAAAACAATCAACGTCATTCGAATCTGTGACAGGGCGCGATTGATAGTCCATCTTGCGGAAATGGGTCAATACGACTCGTGCGGGATTTTTCTCCGTCAATCGTCAAATTCATTAACTATCGTGCAACTTCGGCAAAGGTTGCCACAAGATAGAGACTCTGGGTCATTTTTCGGTCGGCATCAGCAAAATTGCAGCCGGGTTTGAATTACCAGGCGTGCAGGACAATATGACTTCGACCAGCGGAATACGTATTGGATCTCTGGATCAAGTCGGGTAACCTCCTCAATACTCTGCCATGCGTCAGTTCGACCTCCTGGTAGTGTCTTATGCCTGTGACCGTGAAAGTCGAGTTGTTCGGAATTCCGCGAGCCCGGGCTGGGGTCGCACAGGCCATTTCGTCAGGTCACAAGCTTGGTGACGTTCTCAGCGACATGGCGTCACGGTTCCCCGAGCTGGCCAACTGTTGTATTAAAGGTCGCCATCTCAAGCCGGGTTTCACTGCAAATCTGTCTGGTCATCGTTTTGTGACTGACCCCGAGACATTGCTGAGTGACGGCGATTCCGTTCTGATACTCTCATTAGATGCCGGGGGGTAACAGGTACCGCGTCGGGCTGGCATTCTTTTGAATCTCAAAGGTTAACATGCGACGCGAAATCCCAGGTTATCACGGCTGTTACCTGCGTATCAATTTGTCCGAGGAATCATCAACAGCGATTCCTCTCGATCCACAGATCCTTCGTCATTACCTGGGTGGAAGCGGGCTTGGTGTCGCCATTCTGCTTCACGAACGGGCTGCCGATGTTGATCCGCTTTCGCCAAAGGCGCCGATCGCATTCGTCTTCAGTCCTTTGGTCGGAAGCCCGTTGACGACCTCCGCGAAGTTTGCCGTCGTCAGTAAAAGTCCTTTAACCAACCGCATCAACGATTCACTCGCCAGCAGTGGTTTTGCACTCGCCGGTAAAAAAACGGGACACGATGCGATTGTGCTGGTCGGTCAGGTACGGCGCCCCTCGATCCTGGTCATCGACGACGATCAGGTTCGAATCGAATCGGCTGACGATTGCTGGGGCCTGTCAAATCGAGAAACACGAGATCGTCTTCGCCTTCGCTACGGAAATGAATTTCAGACCGCCACTATTGGCCAGGCGGGTGAAAGACAGGTGCGTTACGCAACAATTTCACACGATGGCCGACATGCGGGACGCGGGGGCAGCGGAGCTGTGCTTGGTTCGAAAAACATCAAGGCGATTGCCGTACGCGGTACAAACCGCCCGCAATGGGCCGAACCTGCTGCGCTCGTCGGATTGGCCAAGCAGTTGTCCGAAAAATCTTTCGGACCGGCCACAGCAAAATATCGAGAATTGGGGACAGCCTCGAATCTTTTGACGTTCAATCGATTGAACGTGCTTCCCACTCGCAATTTTCAAGAGGGAAGTTTTGCGGGAGCCATCGCGATTTCGCCCGAAGAACTGAGCATCGCTCGTGACCGGGCGCGAGCTTCGTGTGCCGCCTGTACGATCGGTTGCGAACATCTTTACAGCATGAAAAACGGCAGTGGCTCGGTCCGGCTCGAATACGAAAACCTGTTTGCGTTTGGCCCTTTGTGCGGCATTGATGATCCCGAAGTCGTTCTGGAAGCGTCACGCCGATGTGATGAATGGGGGCTGGATACGATCAGTGCTGGTGGGACCATCGCGTTTGCCATGGAATGTGTCGAACGAAACCTGCTTGACGAGCCCTGGTTGAAATTTGGTGACGGTCAGTCATTACTCAGAGCTTTAGATTCGATCGTCAGCGGAAACGGGATCGGCGGGTTGCTCGCTGAGGGGAGTCGCCGGATGGCGCATCACATTGGCCACGAATCGATTGCTTTTGCGCCTCAAGTGAAAGGGCTTGAGCTTCCCGGATATGATCCCCGTGGTTTGCAGACGATGGCGCTCGGCTTCGCGGTGGGAACTCGCGGTGCCGACCATAACCGGTCAGGTGCTTACGAGGTCGATTTTTCCGAGGCGGTTGACCGTAAAAATGTGGGACCGGAAGCAGCACCTCTGGCGATTGAAACGGAGGACAAAGCCGCCTTGATGGACTCGCTGATTCTCTGCAAATTTCTGCGGGGTGTTTTCACAGACTTCTTCGCCGAATCGGCTGAGATCTTGCAACTGGTAACAGGCTGGGATGTCACCGCAGATGAACTTCGTGAGACGGCACGCCGCATCGTCACCGCCAAAAAGCGATTCAATATCCTTGCCGGATGGACCCCCGGCGAAGATACGCTACCCAGTCGAATGTTACAGAAGCCCGCTTCCGACGATTTGAGGGGCCATCTGTCGCTCGAACGTCTCAACGAGTTAATTTCTGCTTACAATCAGGCCCGTGGCTGGAGTCCCGAAGGCTGGCTCTCGCAGACCGACATGCAGTCAGAGATTTTCTGATCACTTTTTCTCATTGGCCTCTGCCCGAGCCAATCGCTTTTGAATTCGCGTATGAACGTGAGCAAAATTGTGCAGCCACTTATCGTAGTCCTGCGTCTTGAATTGAAAGAATTCCTTGACGTCCGGCTGAGGTAAGACCAGAAACGTTTCGTTCCTCAAGACCTCAATCACGCACTCCGCCACATGTTCTGGCGTGACCGACATGAAATGCAGGAACTGGTGGATCGGGTCTTCCATGTCCAGGAAGCCTGTGGAAACACCCGCCGGGCAAAGGCAAGCCACGTTCAACCCGCGATTGCGATAATGGACGGAAAGCCATTCAGCAAAAGCGACTGCGCCATGTTTGGTCACAGAATAGGCTGCTGAACCAATCTCCGTCAGCAAACCTGCCGCCGACGAAGTGATTACAAACGTTCCGCCACCCTGTTCGATCATCGCGGGAACCGTTGCTCGCGAGAGATAGACATGAGACATCAAGTTGATCTGCCACAGGCGATTCCAGTCCTCATCCGGGGTCTCGAATCCCCCTTTGATCGTGGCACCCGCGTTGGAGATCACAACATCAATTCGCCCGAATAAATCTCGGGTCTTTTGAACAACAGATTGCACGTCAGCCTCAGAACTGACATCGCAGGCGATCGCCGTCGCACCGATCCCGATGGCAACAATTTCAGCATTTGCCAGATCGCGATCAGCGATGACGATTCCTCGAGGTTTTTCCTGTGCGATTCGCTGGCACAAAGCGCGGCCAATTCCGTTGGCACCCCCCGTCACAAGGACAACACAGCCGCTCAGTTCCATTCCAGATTCCGCTTAAATGAGACATCCATTGACGATGTAACGACTTGGCACGTTTAACAAGTTCCCAAATCGAAGCCACGTTCTACCACGGACGTTTAAGGAACTGAAAGACCAAGTCGGGAGCTGACGGTCGCGCCAGGTTTAAGACATCAAACAAATCCAGGGGAAACAACCAGGGGATCAAAAAAAGGGTGGGTCGGATTGTCTCACGAGAATTGGAAAAGATTTTCTTTTGATCAGAATATTTCGAGCAAGATTTTGTCCCCGGCGGCAACTATTCTTTTGCCATGAATGAACGGAATCGAATACCGAGCAAGGAATTGAGCGAGCCAGGATGGTCCGCCAGGTTGATACGTCATTCTCGCTGGTTGCGGGCCGTGATCGTCGCCCGGTCAGGGGATGTCTCTGCCATCGACGAGATTTTTCAGGAAGTCGCACTGGCAGTCGTGAAGCAGAAGGGGGATCTTCCTGAAGATCGGGTCGCGCCATGGTTGTATCGGATTGCCGTGCGTCAGGCATTGTTGCACCGGCGACGTTTGGGGCGCCAGAAAAGAATCCATCGCGATTATACGATGCGTCGATCGGCTGACTCTGAATCAGAAGCCTCGCTGGACCCGCTGGTGTGGCTGCTCAGCGACGAACGTCAGCAATTGGTTCGACGGGCGATTCAACGGCTGCATTCAAAGGATGCCGAACTGTTGTTATTGAAATATTCCGAGAACTGGAGTTATCGCGAGCTGGTGGAACACCTGGGGGTCAGCCACAGTGCCGTGGAAACGCGGCTTCATCGAGCGCGACAGCGGTTGCGTGAAGAATTGGTCGCGTTGGAAGTTGTTGAGGTAGAAGCATGAACGAGTTTGAATTGGTATCAACTATCCAGCTAGACCGGCTGGTCGATGGCGAACTATCCGAGTCTGAGCGGCGCGAGATACTGACCGCGCTCGATCGTGAGGAATGCAGCGCGACATGCGGATGGCGGCGTCTTGCACTGGCATTTGTGGAGGACCAGTCGCTTCGTCAAGATTTGCGGCGATTAGCGGTTGAGGTCCCCTCACGTTTCAGCGAGTTATCCTGCAATGAGGGCTCTGTCTCTCGTGCCAGCTCACAAGCGATCAACCCGAAAACGATCGACAATCGATTGTTGACATCAAGTCCGTCTGAAAGCGTCAAAAAGAGAAATTCGGCTGTTACCGTCTGGCAATGGGCAAGATTGGCAGCCTGTTTTCTTATTGCATTTAACTTTGGACGTTTATCGGGCCTGAGGCCAGTCGAGATCGCAACCACCAAGGAACGGGTCGAGCCAATCACACGCCCACATATTGAAGCACCAATTCAACAGTCGAACGATGAATCGCTGGTCGCCGTGAATACGAATTCGCCCGTCGAAAAGTGGGAGTCGTTAAGGCTGGTTCTGGAAGATGTCGAAGGCATACCAACGCAGTCGGTCGACATTCCGGTGGTCAGCGACATGGGGATTGATCCCATCGAGTTCTTCGATGCGCCGCCGACGGTACCACTCGCCGTACGACAAGCTCTGCTTCGACAAGGGAGGGTGGTGCACGAGCAACGTCAACTGCTTGAGATCGAATTGTCCGATGGTCGTCGAGGAGTGTTACCCGTCAGCGATGTCACAGTGGTCGATGCCGGAACCGATGTGTTTCAATAGGCGTTTCTTTTCGTGAAAGGATAAATTCTGATGAATTGTCGAAGAACGTGGATAGGAATTGCAGCGGTCGTCGGCTGCATGAGTGGGTCGGTGTGCAGTGCACAGATCGAGGTGCCTAATTTACCCGTCAACTTAAACGCATTGGAATTGGCCGTTGACTCAACGCTGTCTCAAGATGTTTTGGTCGCCAGGGTTAATGTCGAGCAGCCGAAGTATTGGATTGGTTTGTTGTGCATTGAATTGAGCGACGCACTACGATCACAGTTAAATCTGGAAGCAAACGTCGGTCTTCTGGTCGATGCCGTTACAGATGACAGCCCGGCCAGGAAACAGGGACTGGAACGGAATGACATTTTGCTGAGTGCCCGACTGGCCGCAGAGCCGCCTGAAAAGGAGAGCAGGAAGTTATCGCAGGTCGCGGACATCGTCAAAATGGTGCAGGATGCTGAATCGAAACCAGTGCAGTTCGAAATTCTCCGCCGAGGCGTACGGAAGACGATCGAGGTGACGCCGGTCGAACGCCCAATGCAGGACCACGTCCGCTTGCAAGGCAATCTGGTTCTCGACACGGCAATACCATTTGATTTAACGACTCCAGACGCTAACGATTTCCGCATGTTCATTGCGGGACCAATGTTTGAATCGGCACGGAAATCGATACCCCTTCCCGAAGGGGTATCGATGGAATTCCATCAAGTCGTCGGTGAGCGAGAGAAAATCACCGTGAGAAAAGGTGATCAGAAGTGGGAAACGACCGTTGATGAGGTTGCAAAGCTTTCTGAAGAAATACGGGTCGTCGTCCTGCAACAACTTGCGGCCCGTCGATCCGGCCCGGTTCCTCATGTCGCCGTTTTTCCTCCGACGTTTACGTCGGCAACTTTTCCAGCCGTAGCTCCGGAAGCACCCGGGGCTCCTCCCAGACCACCGGTGGTGACAAACGGTTTACCACACTTGAACGCGACCGCTCCGGTGGGACCTGGGGGTGCTTCGACGCCTGTCGTCGCACGGGTCGTGTTTTCATCGACGACAAACCTCCCCGAAAATGTCACGGTATCGATCGTTCGCAAGGGGACAGACCCGGCAAAGATCGTAGTGAAGAAGGACGATCAGTCGTGGGAGGTGACCGACAAAGAATTGAACAAGCTTCCAGACGATGTGCGAAAGCTGGTGGAACCGATGATCGCCAATCAAATGAAGTCTGCCCGCGTCGAATATGCGCCACAAACTTTTACACCCAAACAATATGGTGTCCGCATTGATACCAAGGCCGGTGGAAGAGCGGTGATGAAATCGACATCGCCTGATGAGCCGAATCTGGTTGGTCAAAAAGCTGCCGAAACTCAAGTTCTCCGCGCGGTAATCGGTCAACAGAACCTGTCTGACCGAGACCCGGAACTGGTCGCCAGACTGCTTTCCCGCCAGGCCTCGCTCGAAAAACAGGTGCAGGAACTTCATGAAAAGCTGCATTCGCTGAATGAGCTGAAAACACTCAACGAAAAGATCGAGAAACTTCAGCAGTCGCTGGATAAGGCCTTGCCGAAGTGATTGAGTAGCAACATTGGCATGCAAAGCATTCAGGCCCAGGCAAAGCCCGTGTCGCTTGTCAGTTGATTCTGAATGTCTTTTCAGGCAGAACCAATAACGGCAACAACGAAAAACAGCCTGACACTTGACTCCATGATTCGAGTGTCAGGCTGTCTCGTTTTTTGGCGTTCATCCGAAGTGGTCAATGCCGGCAGCATGTGTCTCGAAAATCGATTTGGTCTCCAATTCTCACGTCCGGCGACCGCCGACAGGTAGACCCGGATCGCATTGTTCTCAGCGAGGGGTTTGCGGTTGATTCCGGCGCTGCCAGCGTCGGCTGCGTGGGGGATGCTGCACGCATCAGAAGGTTCACGATGGTCGGGCAAACCCCTTCCCATGCAAGTACACGATTAAGCCAACTGCTCGACGTCATGCTTGCATTCCCATTCAGCTTCTTAAAAAGCCCGCAGTGTTACTGAAAGATTGTCCGTTAAATCCGACAGATTCGATACGCAGCCGCAAAAATTGCCGGTCACCGTCAATTTCACTGACGTCTGATCCATTCCCGCCAACCGATACCCAGAAAGGGCTTACGGTTCGGCAGCATGATGCACAGCGGGGATGGGGTGATGTTGCAATCTTTAATCGGCCGGAATTTCGGTCGTAATACCACGTCGCGTCGTTTGACGTTTTTGTTCGTTGGACTCGCGATCTTTACGGTAGCGACAACCTCGCGGCTGATGGGTTCTGATTCCGAGGTCTTTCGAACCGATTTCAAGTCGGCGATGAAGGAAGCGGAAGAGAAGAAATTGCCGCTGCTCGTCCACTTTTATGCCGACTGGTGCATGCCCTGCAAACGGATGGACCGCGAAGTTTTTCCGAATGTCTCGGTTAAAGAGATGCTCGGCAGTCGGTTCGTCGCGGTGAAGATTAATTCGGACAAGCACCAGGAACTGGTCCAGCAATACGGAATTGAGATCCTTCCCAGCGATCTCGTGATCGACCCACTGACAAGCCGGGTGATCTCGCTGCACTCCGGTCCTCAGGACCGAAGCGCGTACCTGTCCACGACATCACTGGCCGAGTCCAAGTTTTTAAAAGCTCATCCCAGGAATCTGGTCGTAGCGACACCTGTCACAGAAACCAAATCGGCCACGCCGGAATTGGGTGATCCCAAGCCGATCATCGGTCTGGCCGGATTCAGTCCCGTCGCTTTAACCAAGAAACGGCAGTGGAACCGCGGGTCGGCAGAATTCGCCTGCCAATATAGAGAAGTCACTTACCACCTTTCGTCACAGCAAGAATTGGACGAGTTCCGCAAAATGCCCGAAGCCTTTGCTCCCAAGCTGCTGGGTTGTGACCCGGTCATCTTGTGGGAATCGGATAAAGCCGTATCCGGCGATATCAAATATGCTGCTTTCTTCGACGACGAATTGTTTCTGTTCAAGTCGGACGAACGTCGTAAACAATTCAAAGCCAGCCCTGAAAAATATATCCGCCTGCAGCATGCTCTGAAGGTTGACCAGATCGAACCAACCGTCATACGTTAGTTGATGTGGTTTGCTGTTTTCTTCTCAGAGTTGGGTATCGATGACGAATCCGTTGGAGTACGCGCGTCACCTTGTTGGTTCACCTTCAGTAAGCTCTCAATCCAATACCGAGGTCAGCAATGTCGTCGAGGCAATGCTCAGATCATTAGGTTTTGAGATCGAGCGACAGGAGTTTCCTGATCCTCAGGGGGTTCCCAAAGTCAACGTGATTGGCAAAATCGGAACGGGCGTCGGCGGGGTCGCCTACCTTGGCCACACCGACGTTGTTCCTGCCGAGACCTGGTCGATCCCCGACCATGGGCCGTTTGAACCGACTGTGCGAAACGAACGGCTTTATGGTCGCGGAAGCTGCGACATGAAGGGTTCGATTGCATGTGCCCTCGCCGCCGTCGATCGCCTTGGCTCTCCCTCCTTGCGCGAACCGATCTACGTTGTTTGCACAGCAGATGAAGAAGTTGGGTTTCATGGTGCTCGCGAGGTCGTAGAAAAATCAGCCCTTTATCGCGAAATTGTAGCGGGCCAAAGCCGGTCGATCATTGGCGAGCCGACAGAATTAAATGTCGTTCACGCTCATAAGGGAATTATGGGTTTTCGAGCGATCTCGCACGGAAGGGCGGCTCATTCCAGTACTCGTGGTGGCAAGAATGCGAATCTTGCTTTGATTCCATTCTTGCAGGAAATGAAACGAATCCACGACGAAACGCTGGTAGACCCTCGCTGGTTAAACGACGAATTCGATCCCCCCTGGATCAGTTGGAATATCGTGATCAATGATTTCAATTGTGCTGTGAATATCACGGCACCACTGAGTCTATGTAAGGTTTACTTCCGGCCAATGCCTGGCCAGCCAGGTGAAGAGCTTGTGAATCGAGCAAAAGAGGTCGCCCAGCGATGTGGTCTGGAGTTTATTCACGAGTGCGCTGGCCAGCCTGTGTACACAGATCCCAACAGCGAGTTCGTCCGCGAGACGTTGACTCTTGCTGGTGGTTCGCAATCTAAGACGGTCAGTTACGGAACGGACGGCGCAATGTTTTCGGAACTGAAAAACATTCTCGTTCTTGGTCCAGGCAGCATCCAGCAGGCACATACCGACGACGAGTGGATTTCGCTCGATCAACTGGAAAAGGGAACGCAACTCTTCGAACGGCTGTTTCGCCGCTGGTGCGTGCAATGAATCGACATACGGATTCCACCGGTTGGCCCAAAGTAGCCATCATCGCTCCGCGTGATGAGCATCGTTCGAGAACCTGCCATATTCCAGTCGGCACGTTTTCAAAAAAGTATTCAAACGAATGCTTTGTTCCAACGCGAAGGCAACGC
>CAIOKO010000021.1 GCA_903858935.1 uncultured Schlesneria sp.
GACTGAAAATCCTGGTGTCGGCGGTTCGATCCCGCCTCCAGCCACTTTTTGTGAGACCTCTGATGTCCTCGTTACCAGGCTCCAGCTTGGTAACGACTCTCTTCGAAGCTCTGCTTCGTGAATGGCCAGTTACCCGAAATGGGATACAACATTCGCCCAAAGTCCCCGGACAATTTCCGTGGTATCTTTGTTGACATGGGACTGTTGCCGACTTACGCGACCAACGTCGCGTCGCCAATCCCGTTATTCAGGAGTGCGACCCGACGCGGTTGTCACCTTAGCGTCGCTAATACAGTACAAGTACTTTTCGCTGCGTAAAAAGAGGCAATTTCCAGCCACGGCGGGTGATGCAGCAAGTTTGCCATCCAGGGGATTTCGTGCCAGTTCTTCGAAGTTTGGCCCGGCCTTCAGCACGTAGGTGATTCCCTCTTCGCTCGGAATATAGATCCGGTCACCAGCGGAGATGGGAGACGCCGCAAACGTCCCTTCCAGTCGCTTTGACCATTCTGATTTTCCAGTATGGATATTGAAGCAGGACGCGATCCCCCGATCATTCACCAGGTAAAGGTAATCACCCACAACGATCGGTGATGACAGCAGCGGTATGCTTCGGTGCGTCCGCCAGGCAATATGTGTCTTTGTGCAATCGCCGGTCGCCCCTTCTCGAATCGCGAAAAGTGATGGCGTATCGTACCCCGTGCAGACGAAAATCATCCCGTGTGCAGCGGCTGGTTTGGGAACAACTGAGTACCCACTGTATTTGCAATACCACAATTCCGTGCCGTCGTTCGGGTCGTACGCCCACACGCCGTTACCACCGGCGCAGACGACCTGAGTTTGGCCACTGACTTTGACAACCAGCGGCGTACTGTAGGAATGCTGGCTGTCGCGTGGTGTTTTCCAGCGAATTGCACCGGTGTCTGGATCGAGTCCCATCACGAATTGGTGGGCGTCGACCCCTTCTTGAACGTGATCATCATAGTACGGCTGCGTATACCCGTCGCACAAAATCACCAGCGTTCCGTCAGCGAGGACTGGCGAAGTCGCTGGTCCATGATGCTGGTAGTAAGGAATCACTCGTTGCCAGACAACAGTTCCATCCAGTTTCAAGCAGGCCGTGCCAGCCGCCCCGAAATGAACGAACAGGCGATCGCCGTCAAGGAGTGGCGTCGGCGATGCATACCCGTATCGTGCTAAAACGCGCCCCGATTTTGTCACATCAAATAACTCATCGGACATCACGATCAGTCGACCAGTGTCGCGGTCAAAGCAAAAGGCGCGGACGCTTCGCCGTCCGTCTGTCGTCGATGTCACCCAGACACGTTTTCCCTGGACGACAGGGGATGAATAACCCAACCCCGTCACAAGTGTCTTCCAGCGGACGTTCTCGGTTTCGGACCAGGTCAACGGTAACTCGGCTGTGTCCGCATGACCCTGGCCATCAGGGCCTCGAAACTGCGGCCAGCCAACGTCATCGCGTG
The DNA here is from genome assembly GCA_903858935.1 of uncultured Schlesneria sp. GTDB lineage: Bacteria > Planctomycetota > Planctomycetia > Planctomycetales > Planctomycetaceae > Schlesneria. Next base: position 1,482 of record CAIOKO010000021.1, read on the forward strand.
AACTGGCGACCGCACTCACCTGCTGAATGTCCTCGGCTGACAATATCCGAGAACCTCGCTCAGTCAGCAGCACCATGCATAACGCCGACAGCAAAAGATGGCGAAGCGGCCCGGTAAGACAGTTTCGAGGTTTGATCACTTTATGTGTGCGCATCATCGACTCTTCCTCGGGTCCTGCAGCATTCGGCAGGGTCGCTTGTCGTGAGTATTTTGCGTGCGATCTGTATGCAGATTAGGCACTTACGTCAAGATCGACTAACCCTCGGGCAAGGCGTATCATCTTCGATATCTCGTTCCCAAGCTCCCGCTTCGAAACGCCTTCTTCGAAGTTCCGCTTCATGAATCGGCGATTAACTTTCAACTCAATCGGCCATAGCGAAACGCTGATCAATTCGTGATCGCTTATCACTTTGCACGGCTGACGATACCCTACCGCCCCTGTGGCGGAGGTCACCGGGCGCCGCTTCGCTCTTCCCTGAGTGATTTGTAACGGCCTTTCAGGCCGCAAAAACATCAGGTCGAATATTATGGAGTCGGGTGATCACATTTCACAATTGGCCGGGGAAAACGTGATGACGTTTGAAATTTGCTCGAGACGGCCACTTTTGAAATTTGAACCACCAACCCCCTCTGGCTTATGCAGCGACAGGGGAACCGGGAAATTTTTTTTGTTACCAGGCTTCGGGTTGGGAACGCCTCTGTTCGACGTATCGATTTGCGAATCGTAAGCGACCTCAAAATGGAATGAAGCAAAAGATCAGGCCGATGAGAGACACGGACATTTCTCGCCTTGTCCAATTGTCACTGACGAGACCCTTATTCCACGGATGCTTTACTGAACCCAGTCGTTCTAGTTTCGGGTCGAATTTGGCTTGATTAAGTTCCAGTTTCAGCCGTCCGTATTGCCTCAGCTAACATGAAAACGACGTCACATTGATCCGTTGCCCGCATATACCTCAACACAACCAATTTGACGATATTCATTAATATTCGTCGGGCTTCGGAAATACGAAACTTAAGCTCCCCACGTCTGATGTAGGGCGGTTTGGTTTTGAAAACTTATTAACAAGAGATCCTCAATCCTCACAACAGACCGAGTCCTCCGTCCCGATATGAGTTATCGCGATATATCCTTTAATATAAACAGGTTAGTGGCGGGCCGATGTGTCGCCCGGATTGTTGCTGTTTCCGAAATAGGAGCCGACACCAGCAACGACCAGTCATTACTTCGCTTGTCGTCTGTATCGAAAAAAAGTCGATAAACGCACAGTCGCGAATTGCCTATTTATGAACAGCGACGATTGGAAACGATACGGTTGTCGTTTAGAATCCTGACAGCGGTTTGAGAAAAACGTCCTTCGTAGGCAGGAGCTTTACAGATGGGTCATAAGCATAAGCCGTCCCCTTCCGTTGCTGGCATCAATAAAGCCGCTAGTACGATCAGTTTCATCACAGTGACCGCGCGGGGCGGAGACGTCTTCAAAGATCCAACGACGCTGGTGGTGAGCGGTAACAGTGTCCAGGATTCGGAAAACGACACTTTGACCTTTAAGGCGGCGATCGTACCGGGTACTGCTACGTCCAATCAGGTCCTGCTGAAGCTACAGGCGCCGGCTCGCACAGCACCCGCAGAGGTGGCCGCAATCCCTACGATCACAGATGGAACACTCACCATCACTTTGCAAGATTCGGCAAATTCGTACCTTGTTGCTGATTTCCCCGTCACATACATCGATAGCGACACTTCACCAATCCCGTAACGGACAACGCTGGCGAACGTGTCACTCGATCTGAACGATGTAAACAGTTCCAATCGGGCGGGCTGCACAAACGAGTATATTTTCAAATGCCTCTACTCATAAGGTAGGTTAGAAATGCCAATTACACGTCAGGTTGCTGCTATTGCGCCTCATTTTATCAATTCAACGCACGGTAAAACCAGCTTCATCAAAGTGGTTACACGGGGCATTGATGAATTTGTTGATTACAAAACTATTACAGTAAAAGTAAACCCTGTAGAGGATTCGGAAAATGCAGGCCTGAAATTTGCGGTAACGGTTGTGAAATACAGAAGTCATAAGACTCAGGCGGTGCTGAAGTTGGAGGCAATCAATCCCCCCAAAAGTTTGACAACACTCAATGTTAGTTTGACGCCTACGGATGGACTACTCTCGATCACTTTGGTTGATAGTGCTGTAGAGGCAAAAATTGTTGATTTGCCTGTAACGTACGTCAACGAGACTCTTTGATCCCTGTCGCTTCTGTTAGTCCGTACTATTGAGAAACATCCAGCTTTCGTTGGAAGCGTGTGTCATCTGGTGAGTTTTCAAGGGCCGCGCTTCGTTCGGATTCCGCTTTCTGAAACAACAATGTTGGGTCTCCGTCTTTGAGTCTCACGGCAATGTGTCCCAGTCCTGCATAGGATTTTCCCAGTTCCCATCGCAGTTCAGAGAGCTTCGGATATTTCGCAACTAATCCCGCGTTTAAGTCCTTACCCTCCTCGTAATTATTGCGAGCTTTTCGTAATAACTCGTGGCTCGGGTCCATTTCCAGATCGTTCGCGCGACCGAGTCGAATTTCTCCAAGAATATTAAGAGTTGAAGCGACAGACTCTTGATAGACAGGTACGAGAGGATACGTTTCTTCCAGGGTTTTTAGTGCCTTGATTGCTTCAGTGACAAGCGTTTCAGCATTTAACGCATCTTCTGGCTTGCCTGTCTTCGCCCAGGTCATAGCCTGCTGAATTCGAAAGGCGGCATCGGCGTGTACGATATCGGCGTTATTGACGGTTCTTGATGTCGTTTTGAGAAGTTCGGCAAGTTGTCCGATGGCGGCGTTGTGATCCTTCAGGGCACCATCCAGATCGCCGCACTCACGTTTCATGATCGCCGACAGATTGATTGCCGCAGCGAGTAGAAAAGGATCATAAGGAATTCGTCCGTCGGGATTTCCCTCAAGCAACCCACTCAACAATTTTTCCGCTTCTGTAATGTTAGACGTCACCCCGACCTTCAGATGGTTACCGAGTCGATGATCGATCAACCCGAGATTCAATCGTCCCAGCGCGATGGTTCGTTTTAACGAGGGATTGTTTTCGCCTTGAGTTGGCTCTCCGGCAAGTTCGAGCGATCGATTTAGCATTTGCTGTGCGTCGAGTAGTTGGCCTTGCCTGATTCGAAGATGAGCGTAATCTCGCAGTGAATTCGCAAGTTGTAGTTTCTCGAATTTCTCGCCGGGAAACTTCGACGCGAGTGCTTCACGGAGCGCAATCGATTCCTCGTAAAAACCCTCGGCTCGATCGGTGTCGTATGTGAGTCGATGGAAATTCGCGGTAAATCGAAAGATTTGGGACGCACGTCGGGCCAATTGGACGTCGTCCGGCTCTTGTTTTAGAAATGCCCGGCAGGCATTGGAGGCGGTGGTCAGCAATTCGGCACGCCGATTGTGTAATGTCGGCTCCATGGCGAATTCTGGCTCGGAAGTTTCAATCAACTTAATGATCTGAAAACTTTGTGCTCGCGAGATATCATAGTTCTTAACCGCAATACGCCGCTGGTATTCCGTTTTGCGTTGCGCGGCCAAAATCAACGCCGTGCTGAAACCCAGTCCAATCGCGGAGCACAACAGGAAAATTCCAGCGCTGACGACGGCTGATCGATGACGCCGCGACCAGCGTCCACACCGGGACAGCCAGGTTTCCGGGTAGGCTAAGACGGGCTCGTCCGCTAGCCAGTTCTCGATGTCTGATGCCAGTTCCAGCGCGGTGGCGTATCGATTCTTCGGTTCGAGTGCCATGGCCTTGAGGCAGATCGCGTTCAGAGGCGGAGGAATTTCAGGCTTCAATTCTTTCGGCGGCGGAAAATCACCTCGACGGACTTTGGCAAGAATCACGTCACGATCGAGATCTTGAAACGGCTTTTCACCAGTGAGCAGCGCGTATAACGTGGAACCCAGACTGTAGATGTCGCATGCAGGGCCGACATTTGTAAGACCTGCGGCCTGTTCGGGACTCATAAATGCGGGCGTTCCCACAATTGTTCCCTCGAGCGTCGGATCGCTACCGCTTCCCAGGGACGGGCGCAATGTCCGTTCATCTTGAAGACTCGCCAACTGACGCAGCTCGCCTCGATCTACGGAATCTGTCTTGGCAAGACCCCAGTCGACAACCAGTGTTTCCCCATATTTTCCGATCATGATGTTGCCGGGTTTGAGGTCTCGATGCAGTACCCCTCGACTGTGTGCGTATTCGATCGCGTTACAGACATCGATAAACCGTCCCAGCAATTGCCTGAACGCCAGTTCTTTTGAACCTTGATCGACTCTGTTGGGGTTGTCGGCCCGGTGAAACGCTTCAATAGCCTCCTTGAGGCTATCGCCCCTGATGAATCGCATGGCGTAATAGGGTCTGCCGTCGGGACCACTTCCCAGCGCGTAGACCGGCACAATTCCAGGATGTTCCAGCCCGCCGGTAATTTCGGCTTCCAGCAAAAAACGATCACGACTGAAGGGGTCGTCCGCGTGCCGAGCCTGAATCTCTTTAATGGCAACTTCCCGATTCAGTTCCTGATCCAGGGCAACAGAGACCAGTCCCAATCCCCCTTTTGCATGGGGGCGTAAAAGCCGAAACCGTCCGAGAGGTGCGCGTCCGTTGAAGGGCATCGTTGTTGCATGTGCTTCATCATGCGGTGTCGATTGACCCACGTGTACCAGGCTGGCCTCCAGATCGGCATCGTTAAGTTTCTGAAGGTCAAATCTCACAGGGGAAGCCGTGCTCAATGACGCCAGACTTCTTTCAGCGTTACCACCATGTTTTTTCAGGAACAGGCCAACGAGAGATTCAAGAACTTGACGCTGGTCGAGCGACATCGCTCGCTGGTTTTCCAAGATTTCCGCCAATTTCCGCGACTTGTCATGCACCCACGAGTCGAAGGCCGCAATGAACTGTTCGCGCGTGACGAAATCGTTTTGGAGTGCAAGGATACCGAAAAGCAGTTGTTCGTTTGCCAGGAACTTGGCCGGCTCGCCCCCCGAACCCTGCGGTTGTGACATGATCGGTACACTCCCTGTTATTAACGCAAATCTGAGCAAAAAAGTCAGAGCAATGAGACAAGCATCAAAGGGGAGCACTCCGATCAGGCTGTTCGTCATTTGAGCACGCCACGCGAATGAACGCAATCAAATCGAGAATCCTCAGTTTTTAGAAGTGAGGGACTCTGCACTTTTGCAAAACAGATGCTGGTTTAGGCGAGGTGATTGTTATTGCCAGCGATCGATCAAGAATGAGCCTCTGCAAGCGGTTCGTCACGAGCTTCCGCTCCATCAACCCGACGAACGCTGGAGACACTTCTGACGTCAAATTCTTCAACAGGTGACTCAAAAACATTCCCTCCCTTTTAAAAAGGAGGCTTGTGTTGGGTTGTTCCAATTGAAAAATGCGGAGACGGTAAGCACCTTCCAAATGCGAAGACGGATTCCTTTTTCTTCTATTGACTTGCGACTTTCCTGCTTCTAGTATTCTTGTCGGTATGTTGTGTTTTGTTGCGGCCGGGTGTTCCGGACGGGACGAAGGCAGGAAACGGAACATCGCACTCCCGTGCAGACAACGCGATTAATCAGAAGCAGTAACAATTTGAACAGAGACCAGAAAACGAGCAAAAGAAAGATTGAAACACTAATCAGCACTCATCTCCGTTAATCAGAGATTTCAAAATGCGCTTGATTTCTGCCGACTCTTAATTCGTCAGATTTCTTTCGCATTTCCAAGATGTTTGTTTGGTCTTGGTGGGTGCCGCTACGGCTGGAGAATCGTTTTGGGAAAGTCGTTCGTAGAAAAAGCGGTCTGTCGTTGACGATTTTTTTGTGTTGTCGCCTTTCCATTTACTTCGAATCATTTTTCCAGTCGCTATGGCTTGCCTTCCCGAAGATCAGCCGAGAATGAAGTTGGTCAACTTGGCCAAATTCAAAGTTGAAAAAACGCCTATAAAAAAGGAACTTGGCCAACTCGACCAACTTTCTTTTCGAGGGCTGCGATGAGTGCCAGCCGAAGCGGCAGTGAGTAGTAAGTAGTGATGAGTGAGTAGAAAGTAGATAAATCAAGGAATTGTTTTTCTTGGTTTTGTCTACTTTTCATTTACTACGACTCAACTTAGTGCCGCTTCGGCTGGTGGCCTCGAAGAGTCGATTGAACTCTACGAAGCGATCAGGAAGTGTGAAGTTGGTCAAGTTGGCCAACTTCGAACCTGCACAAAAGCCTATGAAACACGGAACTCGGCCAACTTGGCCAACTTTTTTCCGAACTTTGGCGAGTGGATGGATTAAAGTTGAATTGGGATTTTGAATCGTAAGGCGACTCACCGTTCACGAAGCGGAGCTTCGAAGAGTGGCGTTACCAAGCAGGAGCTTGGTAACGAGAGTTGACGGGAAGTTGGCCAACTTCGAACCTGCATAAAAGCCTATGAAACAGGGAACTTGACCAACTTGGCCAACTTTTTTTTAATTTCGGCGAGTGGATGGATAAAAGTTGAATTGGGATTTTGAATCGTAAGGTGACTCACTGTTCACGAAGCAGAGCTTCGAAGAGTGGCGTTACCAAGCAGGAGCTTGGTAACGAGAGTTGACGGGAAGTTGGCCAACTTCAAACCTGCATAAAAGCCTATGAAACAGGGAACTTGGCCAACTTGGCCAACTTTTTTCTGAATTTCGGCGAGTGGATGGATTAAAGTTGAATTGGGATTTTGAATCGTAAGGTGACTCACCGTTCACGAAGCAGAGCTTCGAAGAGAGGCGTTACCAAGCAGGAGCTTGGTAACGAGAGTTGACGGGAATTTGGCCAACTTCGAACCTGCATAAAAGCCTATAAAACAGGGAACTCGGCCAACTTGGCCAACTTTTTTCTGAATTTCGGCGAGTGGATGGATTAAAGTTGAATTGGGATTGTGAATCGTAAGGTGACTCACCGTTCACGAAGCAGAGCTTCGAAGAGTGACGTTACCAAGCTGGAGCTTGGTAACGAGATAAAGAGGCTCAGCAGGAGCTTCGCCCTCCCAAAAATGAAATTCATTCTGTCAGTTTGCTGGCGATATAGCTGATGGCTCGGGGGGCCATCGCGTTTGCGTAGTTCCAGCCATAGCCGCCGTGGGTGGTTTGAAAATCCTCTTCGAAGGTGATGCCGGTGGATGACAGTTTGCTGGCGAGGGTTAACACTCCGTCGATGCAATAGTGATCGGCGGGATCGCATAGCATTAATTGATGCCTGGGGTAATTCAATGGGTGCAGATGCAGAGTTGCGGTCCGTTGGCGAGCCGCTTCGCGGTCGGGAAAAATTGTGTCGAGAGTTGTTCCGTGCCCCCACCAGGTGTCGAAATCGATTTTCGGTGAGATCGCAACGACTGTCGGAAATTTTCTGGCGTGACGATAAGTCAGTTGAAGAGCCCCCTGTCCTCCCATCTCGACGCCGCACACAGCGATCCTGGGTGGTTCCAACTGAAATTGCTGCTGGCAGAACGCAGGTAGATGTTGAGCGAGAAAATCGATGGGACTGAGTTCTTTGTCAAACGGTTCATGAATGGCGTCGGTCCACCAGCAATGTGGTCCGATGGGACAGAGGCCGATCAGGTTGTGTTTTTTAATTACCCCGGTGTAAGCCTCGTTATCCCGAAGCGTGGTTCCGTCGTACCCATGCAAAAATAAGACGATTCCAAGGGGTGCCACGTCTGACGGCGGAACAAAAACATCTGCCGGCTTGCCCGCGATTTCGATTTTCGACCAACTCATGAACTTCTTCCACGATCTTGCGACAACTGCTGACGATCTCCACAATCGTGGTGGAAAATCGTTTACTGGAATCAACCAGAGTAGCGGGTTTAACGCTCGCCGTTCAGTCATCCCCCTAACAAACAGAGCGATTCAGATTTTCACGATAGCAAAAGCAGCGTGCCTCGGTTATGGAGTCCTCGACATGGTTGTACTCAACGGAATACGCTGCGTTAGATCGCACGGCCTCGTCGAAGACCCCAAAGAGGCTTCGCCGCAGACCAGAGTAGCCATCATCGCTCCGCGGATGAGCATTGTTCGAGAACCACGCGAACACCAATCGGGATGTTTTCAAATCAGAAATTCAAACGAAGTATTTGTTCCGATGCTAAGGCAACGCTTGAATCGTTTACGACACATGCTCATCACACAGAGCGATGATGGTTACTTTGGAAGAAACTCCAAAACTTGACTGAAATGTCAGGTTGCAGACTCGAAGACTCCAGAACCGTGCCAGCCCTAGGTTGAAACACGAATCCGTCCCCCTTATAGAAAATCTGGCAATTCGGATGTACACCCTTCTTTCAGAAACTGAAATTGCCGAACGAGTTGCCGAACTGGGTCGAATTTGCACCGAAACCTATCGTGGGCGACCGCTGACGGTACTCGGTGTCCTCAACGGAAGTGTCGTCCTTGTCGCTGATCTGATCCGTACAATCGACATCCCGCATCAGATCGGGTTTATCCGGGCTTCCAGCTATCGAGGCGAGACGACCGTCGCAGGCCAGTTAACTGTCAGCACCGACCTGATGCCGATGATTACGGGTCGAGACGTGCTGCTGGTGGATGACATCTTTGATACCGGTCGTACGATGGTCAAACTGCTCGAAGTCTTGAAGCAATACCAGCCTGCCAGTGTCCGAACGGCAGTACTGTTGTGGAAGCAGGGGCGTTGCGAAGTGGAGATCACACCCGACTATCATGGATTTCTCATACCTGACGTCTTCGTCGTCGGGTATGGACTCGACTACAATGATGACCATCGTCATTTACCGAGGATTGCCGTGTTGCAGCCAACGGATCTCGGTTCGTCCGACGCGAATCAAACTGAGGAGGGCGACATTTGATGTTTTATGTACGATCAAACGTGTTCCCTGGTGTGACGCACGGCGAAGGAGATTTCGAAATTGGTTATGTCGATGCGAATATCGGCAGTGCGAAGCTCCTGCTGACCCACGAAGCAGGTACACGCATCGACTCAGCGGCTCGGCGGGAAAGTTGCCCTCCCGTACGCTCAACATCTTCTTTCAAAAGTCCTGGTTTCGACTCAAAAAAATCCTGCACGTTGTTCCGCACCCTGGTACTGATTGTCGTGGTGAGCCTCGGGAACGCCTGTTTTGCGGCAGAAAATGTCTGGTCGGTTCAAAAACTCAATTTGAACAAGCCATGGGACAAGTTCATCGATTCGACAATGCGCATCGAAGGTCGTGTCGGCAGCTTTGGCGGCGGACAGCTTCGACTCTTACGCTGTGAAGCGAAGTTCACGATCGATAATTCCAAACTGCGAACCGTCGCAGCGAAAAATACTGTCGAGCTAACCGGTCGATTCAAGAAAGAGGGATCGAAACTCGAATTCGTCGTGAGCGACTTGAAAGTCGTACCGGGTTATGCCGAGCAGTATGAATCGCGCGCACTGAAGCTCAAACGAGCCTCAGCGGACGAATGGACGGAACTGGGTGACTGGGCCAGTCGCCTTAGTCAATTTTACGACGATGCCGAATTGATGAAGAAGGCGGATGAGTCCTACACGCGGGCGATCGAAGCCCAATATGAATCACTCAAGCCGACAGACGCGGAAGGCCGGTTTGCACTGGCGAAGAAAATCGAAGAATGGAAATTGCCATCTCGCCGAAAGATGGAATTGATCCACGAAGGTCTTCGCGTCCAATGGCAATCGTTGCAAAAGGTCGAGCCCCCTGATCCCGCGGCATGGCAGGCGTTCGCTGACGGACTCAAGGATCAACTGAACGGGACTTTGGAAGTGTTTCTCAAGATTCCGCGTGATTTGAAGGAAACATACGACCAAGATCCGAGCGCGACGTATCGCAAGGCCAACGATGAACTGCGAAGCCAGTTGCATCGTTTGTTTTTCGTCGCGGTGACTCGCAAGCGATTGCTGCACGGAGCGGCATCCGACGGACGGGATGGAGATTTGATCGCCGATAAGATTGATCAACTGATTCCCGAGGAAGCCGCCTTGGTTGAAAACCAGCGCAAGTTGCGGCTGACGTATCGTCTGGCCAATGTCGCCACCGCAACTCGGTCTGACGTCGAAAACCTGTCAGCGTTATTTGTTGAACGATCACAACCGGTCGAGGCGAAACAGGCTTTGACTCAGTGGGTCAAAGCTCATGAATTGCGGCTGAAGGGGGACGGTGTGATTGGCCTGAAACAACTGGCGGACGAGTATCTCACACTTTTAAATAATGAATCTGTCGCCGTGGAGTATCTGACTGACGCCTACAGAATCGATCCGACCGATGACGACGTGAAATCGAAACTGGCGTCTCTTGGTTACCAATGGAAGAACAGTCGGTGGCTGAAGGGAGCCCCGACCAATCCCGACGTTCCGACTTCGATGGCAGAATCACCCTCGGGAATCAGTGCCAATATGACAGCAACGGACTTGCGAAAACTGTTAGGACAACCAAGTTCGCTCTCCCGTGCGATTACCTCCCGTGGGATTACGGAAGTCTGGTGTTACGGCCCTGCGGGGAGTTCTCGTCTGGTTGTGCGTCTGGAACAAAAGGGTCGTGATACTGATCCCAAGGTGACAGCCGTTTCCAACCCCCGGTGATGTGAAGTCGACCTGACGAGTGTATCCTGATGGATACCAGGGGCGGGCACCAAATGCCTTGACCCGTGCTGACGTGGCAACAAAAGGAACCTTCAAGATGTTCACACCGATGGAAAGACGAGACTTTCTTTCGTGGTCGACACATGGACTGACGGCCACCGCCGCCTGGCATCTGTTATCGCGTTCGGGTGGTTTGCGAGCGGCCACGATCCCCGGCGAAGCGGCCGATCCACCGCCGCACCTTCCCGCTCATTGCAAGCGAGTGATCCACCTTTACATGTGCGGCGGGTTAAGTCATCTCGATTCGTTCGATTACAAACCGCTGCTGGAGAAGTACCACGGGCAGTCGCTGCCCGGGTCCGAAAAGCCCGAGACGTTTTTCGGGAAGATCGGACTACTGCGAAAAAACGACTGGGAGTTTCGTCAGCATGGCGAGAGTGGCCTGTGGGTTTCCGACCTGTTTCCACATCTCGCCAGCGTGGCGGACGAATTGACCGTCATCCGATCGATGGTAGCGGACTCGGCCAACCATACACCGGCGACGTTTCAGGCCAACACCGGTTTTCGATTGAATGGTTTTCCGGTTCTTGGTTCGTGGATGTCCTACGGACTGGGGTGTGAAACCGATGACCTGCCTGCCTATGTGGTCCTTCCCGATCCACGAGGGTTTCCGGCGGGGGGAACGATTAACTGGTCGAATGGATTTCTTCCCGCTCGTTATCAGGGTGTTGCCTTCCGGACGAAGGGCCAGCCTATTGACGATCTGTTTCCCGCTCGGTCTGCCGACGCCCCGGCTGGTCAGTCGACGTTTGGGAGTCCGGACAGCGAGGCTGACACACGTGAATTCATTGCAGCCTTGAATCGGCATCATCAGGAAACTCGACCGGAGAGTGACCTGATCGCAAGAATGAACAGTTATGAACTGGCCGCGAAGATGCAGCTTTCGGTTCCGCGAGTCACCGACCTGACCGGCGAGACCGCTGCGACGCAGTCAGACTATGGCCTCGACCGAACTGAAACGGCCGAATTTGGTCGCAGTTGCCTGCTTGCAAGACGGCTGCTTGAACAAGGAGTGCGCTTCGTCCAGTTGTTTGCGGGTGGCTCATTCGGCTCACCCCGTATTAATTGGGACGGGCATGAAAACATGAAAGAGAACCATTCGCAGGAGGCGCTTCGTGTTGACCAGCCGGTTGCCGCGCTACTGCGGGACTTGCGTCAGCGGGGAATGCTAGAAGACACGCTGGTATTATTCACCACCGAGTTTGGTCGAACTCCTTTCGCTCAGTCCGAAGCCAACGTGCTTGGTGGCGGTCGCGATCACAATATGTATGGCTTCAGCGTCTGGATGGCAGGGGGTGGACTGAAACACGGCATGAGTTACGGTACAACGGACGATATCGGATGGAAATCGGTCGATCAACAAGTGACCTGGCCTGACTTCCATGCGACCGTGCTAAGACTTCTGGGGATCGACCATACGCGATTGACCTATTATCACAACGGGATTGAACGAAGGCTAACCAATGTTCATGGCGAAATTATTCAGGGTATTTTGAGTTGATGGGTCGACGATCATCGTAAGTTCGTGCACCACTTCTTGACGGTCATCCATCAAGAAGTGCTCTTTGCCCGACGGAAAGCGAAGACACTGTTTCTCCAAAGACTCATACGTAGTGGCGCAGAATTCGAAGTTAGAAAAAATCATTACTGAAAGAAGCCGGTAGAGAATTCATGGCAAAATGTGAGCTTGGATACTTGTGCGAAGTTTGTGGAGCGGAAGTTGAAGACATTACGCAAAGCGACCTTTACCTGCGATTCGTTTTAGGCGAGGTGGAAGCCCGATATCTGATGACGGCTAAAGAACGCCACCTTCGTTGCAACCCTGTTGCAGCTCAGTTCATCATTGATCCTGGATTTGACCCCATTATCGTCGAAGGACCATTCGACAAGCGCAATCAGGATCAGACTGAAGTGGCTCGCCGCGAAGCCCGAACGACACTCGCCTGGCGTCGGCTTCAGGAAGTTCGCAGTCTTGGTATTCCCATCAGCGACTATCCGTTGGATCGGATGGAAGCGGCTCAAGCGACGGAACAGTAGACTTTACAAAGTCCCTAACAATGCAGAATGTGCCACTGATTGAACGTATTCGGTCAAGCAGTGCTCTTCCCACCGGCAGAAGAGGCCACTGCTTTTCCGCAGACTCCAAAGCAGTGGCACAAATATGATTCACAGCGTAAGTTGTGAAATTGAGACTAACCTCCCTTTGATTTCCTAAAAACACCATGGCGCTTTGGCCAGAACAGAGTATGACTCAGAACCTGCTGGCGAATGCCAGGCAGGGAGATCGCGCCGCCGTGAACCGGCTGTTGGAGCGGCATCGAGTTTCGCTCAAAAAGCTGATTCAACTGAGGCTCGACCGCAAAATTGCCAGACGGGTCGACGCCAGCGATGTCGTTCAAGACGTCTTAATGGAAGCCAACACGCGACTGCAGGACTATCTGGCTGATCCGAAAATGCCGTTTCATTTGTGGCTGCGGCAATTGGCGCAGGATCGGATGATCGACGTTTACCGGCGACATCGCGGTGCTCAACGTCGAAGTCTCGACCGGGAACAGTCGATCGCCGCTCCCCAGTTTTCGGATCAATCGGGATTCGACCTGATGGGTCAATTGGCCGACCACGAACTGACACCGGCAGCGGCCAGTATCCGCAAGGAATTAGAAGCTCGCTTCGTGCTGGCCCTGGATCAACTGGAAGACGAAGACCGCGAAATTGTGTTGATGAGGCACTTTGAACAACTCGGCAACAGCGAGGTCGCCGACGCACTTGGTTTGTCCGCCGCTGCAGCCGGGATGAGACATTTGAGGGCTCTACGCAAGCTGCGAGCGATTCTTGGTGATCGACCGTCACAGTCAGGAAGTCGGGTTGAATGAGTCACGAAAGAACGCGTGACAGCCTAACTATAGTTCTCTTTGAAGACTGAACTTTGAAAATCATGGACCTACCGAATGTCGCCCAGTCACGATGAATTGCTCGTTTCACTTTTAGACCGTGTGCTGGAATCGTCACGGGGTGGAAGTTCCGAGGCATTTGAATCCATTGTGCGCGAGCACCCCGAGTTGGCGATCGAACTGCGCGAGCTGTGGGCCACGATGCAGATTGCAGATGATTTTGCCAGTTTCTCAGAGTTGCTCGATGGTGATTCGTCGATTGATTCAAGCGTTTCAAGAACTGCCGCGAATCCGCCAGAGGATTGTGGCGATTATGAGTTACTCGGGGAACTGGGGCGGGGCGGGATGGGGGTCGTTTACCGGGCACGGCAAAAAAGCCTCGACCGGATCGTCGCGCTCAAGATGATTTTGCGCGGCGACCACGCTTCGACAGCCGATATCGCTCGATTTCGAGCAGAAGCCGAGTCAGCGGCTCAGTTGCATCACCCCAACATTGTCAACGTTTACGAAGTTGGCGAGTTTGAGGGGCGTCCCTACTTCAGCATGAAGCTGATCGAAGGAACAACGCTGGCCAAGCGACTGGCCGATGGACCTCTTCCTTCCCGTATGGCGGCTGAAATGCTTGCTCCGATCTGCCGGGCGATTGCCGACGCACACCGACGCGGGGTGCTGCACCGCGACCTCAAACCGTCGAATATTCTGATTGACTCGGAAGGAAGGACATACGTCACAGATTTTGGGTTGGCCAAACGTCTGACAACGGGACCAAACGATTTTGAAGATTCGACACTTGCTTCCAATCTGACAATGACAGGTGCGATTTTAGGGACGCCCGGTTACATGGCCCCGGAGCAGGCGGCTGGTGGGCGCGGGGAAGTCAGCTCGGCAACGGACATCTATTCTCTTGGTGCGATCTTGTACGCGATGTTAACGGGTCGCCCTCCATTTCAAGCTGCGTCGGCCGTCGATACGGTGTTAATGGTTCGTGAACAGGACCCGCTGCCACCGCGAATGCTCAATCCTCAAGCCGATCCCGATCTGGAAATGATCTGCCTGAAGTGTCTGCAGAAGCCTGCGGATTTAAGGTACGCCACGGCCGACGCACTGGCTGACGACCTCGAAGCATTCTTGAAAAGCGAACCGATTTCGGCTCGTTCGACGCAACTGTCTCAGATTATTTCGCTCGCCTTTCGTGAGACGCACCACGCAGCGATCCTCGAAAACTGGGGATTGTTATGGATGTGGCACAGCATGGTCGTCATGGTAATGTGTATTATTACAAACGTGATGCACTACAACGGCATCGAATCGAGATGGCCATATGCAACGATGTGGTCGTTCGGGTCGTGCGGCTGGGCATTCATCTTCTGGGAACTAAGGCGTCGTTCAGGCCCCATCACGTTTGTTGAACGCCAGATCGCCCATGTTTGGGCGGGAAGCGTGGGGTCGAGTATGTTTCTGTACGGACTGGAACCGATTCTAAAGCTTCCCGTACTGACACTTTCGCCAATTCTTCCATTGATTGCCGGAAATGTCTTTTTCGCGAAAGCGGGTATCCTGTCGGGTAAGTTCTATGTCCAGGGAGTCGCCCTTTATTTGACGTCCGTTATTATGGCGTTCCTGCAGTTGTATCCGCGTTACGACTTTGGTGTTTCATTGCTTGGCGTCGTCCTCGGAGCCTGTTTCTTTCTGCCAGGTCTGAAATACCACCGTCAACGGGCTCGAAATTTGCGAAAGAATTGAATCGGATTTCATGCCATGCAACACAGTTCTCTTCGAGGCTTAATAAGGTACTGACATGTGCGGATTACTAAGTGGGTTATCGTTGTCTGTCTTACTCGCCGCTGCCGATCCGTCGTCAGCGATCCAGATTGATGGTGCACAACTCACCCTGATTGAACACGCTGAGATTTCCGCGCGAGAAGCGGGCGTGTTAAACCAGATTTATGTGACGGAAGGAAAGACCGTCGAAGCGGACGCTCCGTTGGCCTTGATTGACGATCTCGACGCAAAATTAGCTCAACAGCGCGCTGATACCGAATATGCGATGGCAAAGTCGCTGGCTGAAAACGACCTTCGAGTACGATTTACCAGGAAATCGCTGGACGTTGCCAAATCTGAATTGAAACGGTCGCTCGAGTCCGTCGAAAAGTTTCCGAAAAGTGTCTCACAGACAGAGCTGGACAGATTGAAGCTGCTTGCTGACAAAGCCGAATTGGAAGTAGACCTGTCAGAAGTCGAGAGGGCGCAGTCCAAACTGTCGCTCCAGCTGAAGAAGCATGATCTTGACCGTGCAACACTGCATCTTGAACGCCGCACAATCAAGGCCCCATTCCCAGGGATGGTCGTACAATGGAAACGCCAGCGAGGGGAATGGGTCGATGCTGCAACGCCCGTTGCCCGGCTGATTCGGCTCAATCGTCTTCGGGCTGAAGGTTTTGTGAGTTCCAAGAATTCTTCGACGAAACTTATCGGACGTTCGGCCACGTTCCTGGTGAATGGGATCAAGCACAAGGGAACGCTCAACTTTGTGCATCCGGAAATCGATCCTGTGAATCAACAAGTCCGCGTCTGGGCCGAAATCGAAAACGAAGACCTTTCGTTACGGCCCGGTGAAACGGGAACGCTGTTTATCAATGAAGCCGAAATCGTAAAGGGGGAGCTCCCGTCGAAAGTGAAGTGATGTAACAGGACAATGATCCCCGTTGCCACGATTTCGTCCTTTCTGCTAGGCTTCCACTCAAGTCATCCCAGTGGCTGATTGCGGTGGTTTCATGGTGTTTGCGGAAAATCCTCGACACGTGACGTGTCGCGAGTTTGCTATGGGCCGATCATCCGAAACGGCCCGTCGGGTGGGGACTCAATACCTCAGTTAGAGAGCGTACGGATTCATGGCGAGACTTACTCAGGCTGATCTCAACGAACTCAATCAGTCTTTCGAGCAGGATTCGCCTGCTGATCTGCTCCGTTGGGTCAGAGAAATGTTCGGCGAGCGCGCGGCGATGCTTTCGGCCATGCAGCGGGCAGGATGCGTGGTGTGTCATATGATCGGCCGGGAACGGCTAAACATGCCAATCCTGTTTGTCGATACCGGCGTCAACTTCCAGGAAACGCTCGACACCAGGGATCGTGTGGCGAAGGAATACGGATTAAACGTCATTACCCTTGTACCGCTGAAAACGATGGAAGAACAGACAAAGGAATTGGGGATATTGTATCTAACCCCTGAAGGACAAAAGCAGTGTTGTTCGTTACGCAAGATCGAACCATTGCTGCAAGCAAAAGGGCGTTTTGATTGCCTGGTTGGCAGCCTGCGTCGAGCGGAAGGTGGCAGACGAGGTACCATCCCGATTATTAGTATTGACGTGCAAATGAACTGCGTGCGAGTTAACCCGCTCGCCAACTTTACCGACGAAGATCTCGATGCCTATGTGGCCGAGCACGATGTGATTGTCAATCCGCTTCACTCGCAGGGGTACACGACGATCGGTTGTAACCGTTGTACAACCCCGGTGCTACCAAACGAACCAAAACGAGCCGGCCGATGGCGACATCTTGGAATGTGGTCAGCGTATTGTGAGATCAATCCGAGCGACAGGGCTGGCGGAGGCTTGGTGAAATCAATCGATTTGTCGCAGGATCTTGTCGACCGATTGCTCGGTCGTAAGACCGATTTCGCGATTTGAATCGGTCGATTCAAAGGAAACGTTGTTAAGTGACAGCGGTGGCGCTTGACGCGGGAACGTTCCCCGCTCATGATGTCCCTCCGCAGATTTTCGAGCCGATGTGGCGGAACTGGCAGACGCGCTGGATTCAAAATCCAGTGTCCCAAAAGACGTGTGGGTTCGAGTCCCACCATCGGCACTCTTACTGCAAAAGGACTTACGGCGAATTGCCATAAGTCCTTTTGCGATTCCGAATGCTGTTCCTCGTTTGTTGCATGATCGGATTTGATTTCTTCTGAATGATCGAAGTTCAGATTTGGGGGGGGGCAAGCAGATTCTAAAGTGTTCCCCACGGCAATGGCGTTCAGGTTCGACCGTGGATACCATCGTTCCTGTGTTTTCGAAGTCGAGACCAACAGGACAAAATGATGAAACAATCCGTTTGGCTTAGCTGCTTACTTCTGACAATCATCAACACAAATTTCGCATCTGCGTCTGAAATTGTGACGATTGCCGGTCATGGTAAGGATGAGTATTCCGGTGATGGTGGGTCCGCGTTGAAAGCAGGGCTGGGCCAACCGTTCGGCCTCGAAATTGGTCCCGACGGAGCACTCTATTTCTGTGAATTTTCGAATCATGTGATTCGACGGCTTGATCTGCAAACACAAGTGATTTCAACAGTGGCCGGAACTGGTCGGAAATCCGGATATGCCGGCGATGGGGGACCAGCGATCGGCGCGTTGATGAACCAGCCACACGAACTGAGATTCGACCATGCTGGAAACTGTTATATCTCAGATATGGTTTCGCAGGCGGTGCGAAAGATCGATGCAAAAACGAAGGTCATGACGACAATTGCAGGGAACGGAAAACCAGGGTTTGATGGAGACGATGGTCCTGCCAACAAGGCACGACTTGACCTACCAATCGCCGTGGCTATGGATTCTGACACGGGCCTTTTGATTTGTGATATCAAGAATCATCGCGTCCGTCGGGTTGACCTGGAGACAGGTGTGATCTCAACCTTCGCCGGAACCGGCGAGCGGAAGGCAATTCAGGAAGGTCAACCGCTGGCTGGAGCCTCACTGAATGGACCACGCTCAGTGGCGGTGACATCGAATCGTGACCTGATAGTAGTCCTGCGCGAAGGAAACGCCGTTTACCGAATCGACCGATCAACCCTATTGCTTCATCACCTGGCCGGGACAGGCAAGCAAGGATTTTCGGGTGACGGTGGCGATGCAAAAAACGCTCAATTGGCGGGACCCAAGGGACTTGCCATTGATCGTGACGGAAGTATCCTCTTATGCGATACTGAAAACCATGCGGTCCGGATCATTCATCATTTAACAGGAAAAATCGAAACGTTGATTGGCGACGGGAAAGCGGGTGATGGACCTGATGGAGAGCCGCTGAAGTGCCGACTCAATCGTCCACACGGTATCTTCGTCGCGAGCAATGGCGATATCTATATCGGCGACAGTAACAACAACAAAGTCCGAAAGCTTTCGCGCAAGTGATTGAGGTTTCATACTTGGCTGGACTCATTCGACTGTCAGACTTCGTCGTCGCGATTTTGATCGTGTGGTCGACGTATCAAGGACTTGACGCAGAAGAACGAAAGTCGGTTGTTCCTGCGGTGGGGACTGTGACGACGTCGTCATCGAAGATACCCCTCTTTCGTGACGCGAGTTTTCAACTTGATGTGATGCTTCAACGTCTTCGGCGTTCGCGCATTGATTTGCCAGTCCGACCCCGCGTCACTCATTCGTATCGACCGTTACGTCAGATCTCGCTTTTGAACGGTGATCGTTTCGTCGCCGAATTCCTTGAATGGGGAACAAAAACCGCTGCGTTTCGTTTGCTGAACGGACAGACGATTACCGTACCTGCGTCCGCTATTTCTCAACTCGCAAGTGTGACAGGTGAAGTGGATGTGCACTTCGAGTCGTTCGAGACCGAACGAACGGATCAGTTGAAATCTGAACTCGATGGAAAACTTGATGACACGCATGCTGCAAGCGGGCGTTCTTCCCTTCGAATCGACTCCACGTCTCCAGGCTATCGGTACACTCTTGATCCGCCACTGGACTTCGCAAGAATCGAATTCTCATTCCAGATAGCGATCCACGATTCTTCTTCAGCGTCGGGTGAATGGCAAATCGAGTGGGACGACAATCTCAAACACAGAAAACCGCTGGTCATTCGTATTGGTCCCGAACAATCGATCTCGATATCAGGGTTGAGTCGCGGTACTGAATCGGTCTCTCAAAATCTGAAATCGTCTTACGGTTGGCACTCGTTTATCGCGTTGATCGATCCCGAGCGCGTGCGATTGTTCGTCGATGACGCCCTCGTTGCCTCCAGCGTCACACCGGCGGTTTCGATCAAGTCGATTCGGTATGGACCGGTCGACCATAATTCGAAGAACATACTTTGGACTGACGATCTCCAGATTTTGAAATTGCTTTCGACAGACGATCTGAAACGTTCTTTCAGTCCCTTGCTCGATCGCGACATGTTAACAACCGAAACAGGAGACGAATTATTTGGCCGTATCGTCGGCTTGACAGGATCGTCGGTGACGCTGGAAACAGTTGGACAATTGCGTTCGATTCCGCTGAGTCGTATTACTTCTATTAATTGGAACCAATCGCATGCTGCAATCAAACAAGCCATCTCGATGACCAGTGGCATTGTCGCGACAGTCGAAATGCAACCATTTTTTGACCGACGAGAATGTCAGCCTGAAAAGTGGACAGTCACGGTAACGAAAATCGATGCCCAATATTTGATCGCTCAACATTCACTAGTTGGTGAACTAAAATTGAAATGGTCCGACGTGCGTCGAGTTGAACCGCTATTTGTCGGGCAGACACATTTGGTAGACGCTCGACGATTTCATCTCGGCAACTCGATTCGGAGCGACTTCCATCGACATCTTCCCGATGGTACCGAGATTCGTGGCGACTTCGACTTACAAAAAATTCCGGCAGGTAAACCCTATTTTTCGCTCGATGTTGCAGAATTCGAAGCGGCTAGTTACGACGCACCACCGGCAACTCCCTTTCTCGCTCAGCTTCGTGCGGGAAACCTTATTACCGAGGTCTTCGTAAATGATCAAAACATCGGTCATTTGAACCGGCAGATACGCTTCAAAGCCGGGGCTCAGACACCCGACCGGATTCGTCTTAAAGTCCCGTGCGAAGTTTTGAAACAGGGCCAAAACTCGTTTCGGTTGCAGCAGCAACCACTTGAGCCCAACAGTCACGAATTCGACGACGGGGAAATCGGAAACATTCGATTAGAATTCGTGGAAGAGAAGTAATAGGCTGACTGGTGTCATTCCCGTGAATTCCCTTTACTGTCTACCGAATACTTTGTCACCGGACTCATCGATGCAGATTCATCGTCTCAACGAACTTCTTGATCAATTCCAGCGCCATCGCATTGCGGTGCTGGGTGATTTCTTTCTCGACAAATACCTGGAAGTGGAGCCCGAATTGGCAGAGCCAAGTCTCGAGACCGGGCGGGTGGCTCATCAGGTACTTTCAGTGCGGCGCTATCCCGGCGCAGCGGGGACTGTCGTCAACAATATCGCCGCATTAGGAGCGGGCGAACTGTTTGCCATCGGTGCAGTTGGGGACGACGGCGAAGCGTTCGACCTGTGTAAGGGGCTGAACCGCATTCGATGTTCGACCGAAGGACTTTTGCGATCTCCTGAACTGTTAACGCCGACGTACCTCAAGCCACATGACCATAACGTCGCCGGTCTGGTGGGTGAGCATTCACGTTACGATACGAAGAATCGAGTTCCGACACCACAAGCGATTGTTGACCGAGTTGCAATCGAATTGGAACGAGTTCTTCCGCAGGTCGATGCCCTACTGATCATGGATCAAGTCGAAACTTCTGAATGCGGCGTGGTGACTTCGACATTACGAGTTCATGTTGAGAATCTTGCACGTCGATTCAGCAAAGTCATTTTCTGGGCCGACAGCCGCCGTCACATCCGGTTGTTTCGGAATGCCATTATCAAGGCAAATCAGTTCGAAGCAGTCCACCGCCTGAATCCTGCGATCGGAGAAGAAGTCTCGTTAGAAGAACTAAGGAGCCTCGTTCCAAAACTTCGTGACGAAAACAGAGCTCCCGTCTTTGTCACATGCGGTGATCGGGGAATCCTGGTAAGCGATCCTGAAGTCACTCTCGTCCCTGGAGTGCGTGTGACCGGACCAATTGATCCGACAGGTGCCGGAGATAGTGCATCGGCGGGAGCGGTCATGTCGTTATGCAGCGGCGCTACACCGGCAGAAGCAGCTCTTATTGCGAATTTGGTAGCATCGATCACCATTCAGCAATTGGGAACAACTGGCTCAGCATCACCCGACCAGATTCGAGCCGCTTTGGCTGTTTGGCATTCTCAGCACCCGTAATTCATATTGATCGTTGATATGACTCAATGTCGGACGGTGGGACCAGGCAGCTTGATCCCGGTGACATTCACTCCGCTGCCAATCAACAGGTTTTGATCATAAACCCAGCGATAGACGCGGCCTTGTTTCTCAGGGGGTAAAACCGCCAATTTGTCGAACCCGGCAGATTGAAACCAAGAGACAAGTTCCGCCTCGGTATGGTGATACTGGTACTGGGGAGCAAACCAGTCAAAAGTGTCGCAGACTCGGTTTTCGCGATTAGGATGTGCACTGAAATTAACGATCTTGTTGAGCGTCTTGTTCAAAACGGGAAGACCGCCCAGCCAGCCCCCCCATTCGCACCACCGCTCAAGCTTCTCAGGAGCCATTCGCGTTGTTTGGCTTCGTAGGGCGTTATTGATACCTTCTTGCCACCACTGATTGCGTCGATAAAGCCAGACCGAATAACGTCCGCCGGGTTTGACCATTTTTGACACGGCATCAAAAACCGACTTGGTATTAGCATCGTGGTGCATGACTCCGATTGAGAACACGAAATCAAACGATGCTGGTTCGAAAGGTAATTTCTTCAAGTCTGCTTGTAAGAACGCAACATCAGACAGGTGTGAGCAAAGCTGCTTCGCTTTAACCACGGCCGCACTATGGTCGGCACCCACGAGAACAGCGCCTGCTTCGCCACAGACTTTGCTGTAACGCCCACCACCGCATCCCGCATCGAGTACTCGCAGTCCCGCAAGGTCCTTCAGAGAGACGCCCGTTTTAGCCTGAAAGGTTCCTTGGTCCTCGTCGTCGTGCGCGACCTCATATTTGTTCCACTGCCGCCCGAAACTCGCCAGATGTTGATCGCCCGTGAAACGAGGGATTCCGTCAACGACTGGTGCTGAGATACCGCACTTCGAGCATTCGACGTATTCCAGCCGCCGTACAAACGACGACCCGCACGCCGAACAATGAAGGAACGGTAAAACACTGATGATAGAATCGGCCGAGTCCAATGGTTGTTCCTGAGATTTACTGATGGCAGGCGTCTCGCGATGGATGGCAAAGTGTCTAATTCTTCCCTCTCGACAGCAACGGAAAACGCATTTTTTCCTGAAGGATACACTGACGAAGTGGAAAATATTCAGCTTGATCCCGAAATTCTTATCGTCCGAGTCCTGGTCCCGAGACCCTTTTTAAGAACTCGGCTTCTGTGAATTGAGAAAAGTCCTAGAATCCCACGTTGGATCTTTCCTTTAGCGACAAAAAAAGGAGGCGGGCGTGCACGGATGCTTACCGCAAATCAGAATTGGTTGTTTACTGCTATCGTGCATGGCGACATGTTTCAGTGTGGTTGCAGCCGAGATTCCATCGGCCTGGATCGATGACGCAAAACTTCACGATGTAAAATCGGTCGGCTCGAAACTCGCTTTCGCCGTGGGCGAACATGGCGCGATCTGGAAATCCGTGGACGGCGGTCGAAGTTGGACTGCGTCTCATTGCGGGATGGACGTTTCGTTACAGAGCATTTGTCTACTCGACGACCGAACTGGCTGGATTGCGGGTCGTAATACGACCG
Organism: uncultured Schlesneria sp.; assembly: GCA_903858935.1. Classification (GTDB taxonomy): domain Bacteria; phylum Planctomycetota; class Planctomycetia; order Planctomycetales; family Planctomycetaceae; genus Schlesneria. Next base: position 24,698 of record CAIOKO010000021.1, read on the forward strand.
CCTATTCAGGGTTGGGCAATGGAATATTGCTGGCAACACAAGATGGGGGGCAGACCTGGCAACAATTGACGCAGGATGTCCTTCCCGCACTCAGTTATGTGAAATTTTTCGGCCTGGAAGAAGGCCTCGTCGTGGGTCAGCCCACATCCGTGTCGCCGACCGGGATCTTCAGAACAAACGACGGAGGTAAGTCCTGGCGCGGGGTTCAAGGTGAGGCGACACATAGCTGGAAAGCGATGTGCTTTATCGAACCGGAAATGGGAGTGGTCGCTGGTCTACAGGGACGCGTTTCCGTTATGGGCGGCGAACAACTTTACCCTTCGAAACTTCAACCGCAGGGATTCCGTACAATCCGTTCAATTGGCCTGTTGTCGAATGATAAGGGTTGGCTGGTAGGCGATGGTGGGCTTGTTCTGTCCACGGCAACAAGTGGCGTTGTGTGGGAATCCCCCAAAAAATCGCTACCTGAAGCGTTAAGGGATGGAATGGACTTTCGCGCTGTAGAAGTCCGTAACGAAAAAGTCTGGATTGCTGGTTCCCCCGGCAGTGTGATCTGGCATAGTCCCGATGGAGGAACTCATTGGGAAAAGCAATTAACAGGTCAAACGGTACCGCTCGCAGCATTGCGGTTTGCTAACGAACAACAAGGGATGGCCGTCGGTGCATTAGGGGTGATAATTCGAACCGAGGATGGAGGAAAGACCTGGCAGACGGCGAGGGGTGCCGGACGTCGCGCAGCCCTTTTGGCATTGCATGCCCGAGCCGGAAAAACGAGTGCTCCGTTGCTCACGAAACTGTCGGGCGAGATGGGCTTTCGCAGCGCCCTCTGGATCGCACAACGTGACGATATTGGCCCCATGGCCTGGTCGGCTGAGAGTGAATCCGTACTTCAGGCCGCTGTACAGAAATGTGGAGGAAACGATGCCAATGTGCATTGGCAATTACCGTTGAATATTCCGGGGATCGAGTTTTCCTCAGATAAATTACTGGCAGAATGGCAAAAACAGACGGAAGGTCGGTTGCCCCAAACATTTCTCGGCGCGATCGTGCGACAGATTCGAACGTGGCGTCCGAACGTGATCGTCATCGATCAACCTTCGTCTGATGATGCTGCCGGTCAATTGATGTTTGACGCAACGTTAACAGCCGTTGCACACGCGTCAGATGCCACTCGTTATGTCGAACAATCACAATTGAACGGCCTTGAAGCTTGGAAAGTGGACCGAATCTACATGCGGTTGGCAAATGGAGGAACTGGGGATGCGCATATAGACCTCGATGAATTACTTCCTTCTCTGAATGCCTCGACGAGAAATGCTGCAGCTCCGGCGGTCGCTTTGTTGCACGCGGATCGCGTTCCCGTCAGCGAAGCAAACGAAGCACCACGAATTGCGTATCGATGGATTGGACTCGACGGTAAGACTGTCGAAGAAATATCGCCGAATGGACGAGGAAAGAGTCTTACCTCGCGTGAGTTTTTTGGCGGGCTTTCGATCGCGCCAGGTTCTCCATCGCGACGGGAATCTGTTCCGATCGACGAAACCAATCTGGAGCGTATGCAAAAGCTGACACAAAAGCAGCGGAACTTCACCGGACTCTTTCAAAAGTCACTCGACGATCCGCGCGTTGCAGGACAAATGATTGGCCAGATCAACGGCATTGTTGAAGGAATGGAACCTCAGCAAGCGGTCGGTGTTCTGAGGGATCTCGCCGACGAATATCGAAAGCGATCACAATTTGAAATGGTTGAATCGACATACGTTGAACTCATCCGTCGCTTTCCGAGAGAACCAGGTTCTCTTGACGCCATGCGTTGGCTGATCCAATTCTGGTGCAGCAGCGAAACGGCGTGGCAGAGAACTCAAACCATGAAATCTGGAACGACTATTACCCAGGGGGATCCAAAAGCGGCCCAACGGGTCCAACAGGCTTTTGCAGAATCGGACGACGGTCGCGACGGAGTCCGCTCGGCAGCTGGCTTGAGTGACGGCTCAGGTTCGATCACCAGATCCAGTTCATCCAGTCCAATCCGATTGAAAACCCAGCTTGATCTGGAAGCCACACACTCGCGCGATAAAAAATCGAAGCAGCCTGGTCGATTGAAAATTGACCGCGATGTCGAATGGAGAACGGGCGCAGTCGCCGACTGGCATTCGCGCGCGATCGAGCTTTCCAGGCAACTGCAGTTGGTTTCACCCAGTCGATACCAATCGGCGGAAATTCAGTTTCCTTTAGCGGCCCTTCGCCGATCTGACGGATCAACTCGCGGTGCTGATTCGATCATTCGAAACTTCGTCACGAATCCAATCAATCCCGAAACGAAGCAATTGGCCGAACGAGAATTATGGGCTTCGTTCGCAACGCCGGAATCACCGAATTCGCTTGCATTCTGTTATCAGACTAATGATCGACCGCATCTGGATGGACTGTTATCCGACCCGTGCTGGACGGAGGCCAAAGAAATTCATTTGACGCAATCACCACACTCCGAAGAATCCGCCGGAGGAATAAATAATACCAAACGGACTATGGTGATGTTTGCCTACGATAACGAGTTTTTGTACGTGGCAATCCTCGTTCCACGCGAGCCTGGAACACCAGAGGACCGCCCCCAGTTGACAGGCCGACAACATGACGCGGATCTCTCCAGACATGACCGAATCAGTATTCGGCTCGATATCGATCGAGACTACGCGACGTGGTATGAATTCCAAGTCGACCAACGGGGCTGGACGGCGGAAAGCTGCTGGGAAGACCGCCGCTGGAATCCAACCTGGTACGTCGCCGCTGACATGGACCAGACCGACTGGCGAATTGAAGCCGCAATTCCCTGGGGTGACCTCTCCCCGACCCCGCCAAGGCGGAGTACCATTTATGGTCTATCAGTGCTAAGAACGATTCCAACTGTCGGACTGCAAAGCTGGACTCATCCGGCGACCGCAAGACCGCTGCCATCGTCCTTCGGATTATTGAAATTTGAATAGCGGAAAATGCAAAACCAACAGATCGCCGCAGCGTTTAACGAGGTCGCTGACCTGCTTGAAATTCAGGGAGCAAATGCTTTTCGGGTCAGGGCCTATCGAAATGGTGCTCGGACACTAGAAAGCCTGTCGGAATCGGTGGCCGATCTACTGGCCGTTCCCGATGGGGGCTTGGAATCGCTCGACGGAATCGGCAAGGATCTTGCTGCCAAGATTAAAGGGCTGGTTGAAACGGGTCAGCTTCCTCAGTTGGAAGAGCTCCGTCAGCAAGTCCCGCATGGCGTTGTCGAAATGCTGCGCATCCCTGGCTTGGGACCGAAAAAAGTTGCCGTCCTCTTTAAAGAACTCGGTATCACAGACCTCACTCAATTGAAAGAGGCTTGTGAAGCGGCCAAGGTTTCCGAACTGAAGGGATTCGGTAAGAAAACAGAACAAGCAATTCTCGAAGGAATTCCTCATGCGATGGAAGCAGGCAAGCGTTTCCTGATCAGCGTCGCCACAGAATCTGCAGAAGCGATCGTGGAAGACTTGAAACAATTACCGTCGGTAGGACAGGTTTCGGTCGCGGGTTCATGTCGCCGCCGAAAAGAAACGTGCGGCGATCTGGATATCCTTGCGACGTCTGACAATTCGGCCGCGGCCATGGACCGCCTTGCCGCAAATCCGCTTGTTGAGAAAGTCTTGGCACGAGGCGATACAAAGCAGCGAGTCCGCCTTCGATCCGGGATTGAACTCGATTTGCGAGTCGTTCCTCCAGAATCGTACGGAGCGGCAATGCAGTACTTCACCGGTTCGAAAGAACACAACATCGTGATTCGTCGTCGAGCCATCGAGCGAGGACTGAAGGTCAACGAATATGGCGTTTTTCGTGGTGACGAATATGTCGCCGGACGGGCAGAGGAAGATGTCTATGCGGCCGTGGGGCTTCCGTTCATTCCCCCTGAACTTCGCGAAAATCGCGGCGAGATCGAACTGGCTGAGGCGGGAAGGTTACCGAAGTTGATCGAAGTCACCGACATTCAAGGCGACCTGCACATGCACACCACGGCCTCTGATGGTGCTGCATCGATTCGAGAAATGGCCGAAGCGGCCAAAGCACGCGGCTTGAAATACATCGCTATTACCGACCACTCAAAGCGAGTCAGCATGGCCAACGGACTGGATGCGACCCGACTGCGAGAGCATTGGGACAATATCCGCAAAGTCCGCGAAGAGATTTCCGGGATTGAGATCCTTTGCGGAATCGAGTGTGACATTCTCGAAGACGCTACGATGGATCTCGACGACGAAGTTCTTTCCGAAGCCGATTGGGTCATCGCCGTCCTGCACTATGGATTGAAACAGCCGCGCGAACAGATCATGCAGCGCCTTCTGAATGCCATTCGTAATCCGAATGTCGATGCGATCGGACACCCCACTGGACGGATGCTGGTGAATCGCCCCGCTGCTGATATCGACTTCACCACGTTCTTCAAAGCCGCTGCCGATCATGGCGTGATGCTGGAGATCAACGCGAGTCCCTATCGGCTCGATCTCGACGACATCCAGGCTGCCGCTGCAAAGTCACACGGCATACCGATCATCATCGACACCGATTCGCATAACACGAATGGATTCGACTCGCTTCGTTACGGAGTCGATCAGGCTCGAAGGGCAGGACTGTCCAGGGACGATGTCGCGAACACGCGGTCGTTGGCAAAATTCAAAGAACTTCTGCGGAAAAAATAAGTCGATTAAGTCACGGTCAAACGACGGGACAACTAAGATCGGCAAAGTCTGTTCGTTCAGCCGGTGATTCGTGCCGGACCGCCCTTTCTACATGTCCGTTCTTCACAATGAATGCGCCCGACAATTGCATTCCATTGCCGACGAAGGAACCAAACCCGAACTTGAAGACAACACCTTCCACCAGGGCTCGCCAGAAGGTCTTGATACTGACCAGTTGCCCCAGCGTTCCGAACGGCAGGTCAAGCGTCCGGAACAGACGCCGATCAGGATCGCTCACCTGTCCAACTGCTTCCAGTCCAAATCGTTGCATCATGGATTTCCCCTGCTCGATCGAACCCATGTGAATCACGACTGGAGTCAGACCGACTCGATAAATCTGTTCCGACTGCTTGGAAAGATCAGAAAGAGTCTCGCGGCAATAAGTACAACCGAAGTGACGAACGCAGACGAGCAGCAATCGGGATTTGAACGATTGATCAAACAGATTCTGACCATCGGGCAAGATCGCAGTCCGCAATGCCTGTTCCAGCGTCAGACCCTCTACCGTCGTTCGACGTCTCTCATGAATACGAGCCGCGTGGACCAGAATGCCTGCAAACGGAATCCACCAGAGGATATCATTGGTCAGAATGGTCGCACCCATCGTCCAAGGTAATTCTCGTCGCCAGGCGTAGTAAACAAAGCCGATGGGACCGAAGACCTTTCCTAAAAAGCCAACCAGAACAATCGGCCAATGCGTGGCGGCGTCTCGTGCGGCAATCCAATAGCCAATCCCGTAAACCCCGATGACCATCCCAAGGCATTGGATGATGCACGGGTAATTTGGTGCCTCAAGACCCAACCACTCAAATGCGGCTTTCGGGAAAAGAATGACGAGGGCACCCCACGACAAGTTGTAGATCGCGGCTGATCGCAGGATCAGCGGTACCCAATTCGGCATGTTGACGGTGCTATTTGCCATGATCAATCCTTATCGAATTCGTGCCAGCAAAGGATTGTATTTCGGTCGACGATTATTCAAATGTAGTGGCTTTTGTTGATCTCAGCGAATGTCAACCCGAATTGACGGGTCCTCGGCCGCAACTTACAGTGATTTTTGGAGCGGCGGACGATTCGGTAACAGTTTGTGACACGATTCAAGCGAATTGTCGACCTTCTGAATCAGGGTGACACTGCATGACCGTCTTTGGCCAAGCAGTGTTCTTTGTACAGCAATTGGAGAAGTGACTTCTTCTCGGAAGACTCCGAAGCAATGGCATGAAAAACTGAATTCGAAGATTGAAAAAGCACCGGGAGCCGATTTGTGAAGCCAGCGAACGCATCCAAAGAATCGGTTGCCGTTGGCCGCGAAAGTCTCGCACGACAATCATCCTCGGGCAACTCGGCTGCGAGGATTTTACCCGACTGGATCCCACACGTCCTTTTTTTGTCGAGCCTCTTATCTCTGTTAGCACATGTGGTCCTGTTGCTGGTGTTTTCCGTCTACCTGGCAATTCGTTATCCCGGTGCAGTTGGTTTCACCACTGAACCAACTCGAGAAGTGGGAATTGTGATCAAAGATCAGGGTGACAATCCCAATCCCACGGTACCGGGTGAGCCTCGAGAAGGTGAAGCGACCCAGTCGATCGCTGATGGAGCTGCAGCGACTGAAGCATTCGTACCAACACGTGTAACACCCGATCGGCCACCTGTCGAAACGATGCTTCCACGAGAAGACTCCTCGACTGCAATTGGACCCGGTGTCAATTTGCCGATTGGTGCCACGGTGATGGACCCCCGTCAGCCTGTCAAATCGGGTGGGGGTCAAAGACCACCAGCGTCGGGTACTGCAGGTGGTCCCGCTGGTACGGCATTCATGGGGACACGGGACGAGGGAACGAAAGTCGTATTCGTCATTGACGCCTCCGGTAGCATGATGAGTCACAACTCAATGCAAGTTGCGAAGGCATCACTCGTATCAAGTGTGCAGGAACTGGACGGCAACCAGCAGTTTCTGATTATTTTCTACGACGATAAGCCCGTTGTACTTCACCTGCGCGACGTACATCAGCCTCAACTGTATGCTGCTACAGAAATTCATAAGACTCTGGCAAAGCAGAAGATTGCTGGAATCCATCCAGGGACCGGAACGCAACACTTTCCAGCACTCGAAACAGCATTGCGGCTGAAACCGGATGTAATCTTCTTTCTGACGGATGGTCAAGAACCGCCGATCGATGAAAGGGAACTGGAGTTATTAAAAAAACTCAACGGCCAGAAGACTCGAATTCACAGCATCGAATTCGGCGTCGGGGGTGAAGTCTCCGAAGGGGCTAACCCGAGGAACTTCTTGCGAAAACTTTCACGTCAGAATAATGGCACATACCGTTACTATGATGTCACAAAATTCAAATAAAGACTCCCTTTCAACTCACTTTTCATTTCAATTCGCACGGTTTTCTGGTTTTGATGTGAAAGTCTGATGAAAACTTCTAAAGCGAATTGACCCACCCCCCTCGGGCCGTTACGGTTGCAGATCTCTCAATTTTTCCCCCAGCAATTTGGATTTCCACTGCATGCGAATGAACATCGCCAGGCTCTATTTGTGCGCATTAACAGGGCTGCAGACATATTATTCATCAAAGACGCGACCTGATTTTGCCAGATTGATGATCGCGCTTCTGGCGTTAGCACCGACGCTGTTTGCGGGCGAAGCAATTGTGGAAGCGGAGCCCTCAGAAGTCCTGACTTGGATCCGCGCAGCCGAAAGATCCGGACGTCTCGAGGTCGATTTTTATCCTCCCGACAAGCGTCCGACGCAATACGCAGGATGGACTGATTTTGAACTGACGCTCGAATACAAGTATGAACAGCAAATGAAGTGGAAGTTTACACGGGAGAAAACGGTCAATGTCACCATCTACCCGACCTTTACCACCATCAAGCCATTGATGTCTCACACCGTCAAACTGCCGGATAGCCTGAATGCTTCATCATGGCATGAATCACAGTTAGGCCGGCATGAATTGGACCACATCGCGATTGGATCTCACCCTCGCCTGATTCTGCTGGCAACGCATCTTGTGAAAAGTATTGTCACAATCAAAGCCCAGGCGGATCGCATCACAGACGTCAATCAAAAATGGGCTCAAGAAGAAATCACCAAGGAGGTCAACCGTCGAAGCCAGGCCATGCAATCATTGGTCGCCGATAACAACAAACGCCTGGATGATCTCACGCGACACGGAGCCAGAGAACTCGACGACCGCGCCCAATTTTTCGATCGGCTGTTCCTGAAAGAAAATCTCGACGAATCAAAATTCGCTTATCTCGGCGACATTCTGAAACTGATCGATTCTCCCGAATACCGGAACGCCACCATCCAATTCCCCCATTGATCTTAGTGCGCGGCAGGCATGGGTTATGAATTGGGGTGTCGCTTGCGCGTTGTGGCGTAACAATGGCTAGGCAGATGCGATTGCATCGTCGCTTGAGGTTCATCCTGTCTGCCAAAACATCTTACACGTGCAGAAATCCCGTATTTTCATGTGCGTCGTGCATGGATTACGAATAGGTAGGCTTCTCGCGAGTTGTGGGGCGTTTGATAATTTTATCGACCCGCAAAAATGGTTTCACTCAATTTCCACCGCTCGCCGACGCCTCATTTTTCCGAGCTTGCATCACGGACGAGCGGCTGTACAATTGAGTCCTTAACTTTGTGGTGGCTATAGCTCAGTTGGTAGAGCGCCAGATTGTGGTTCTGGATGTCGCCGGTTCGAGCCCGGTTAGTCACCCTCAGCCCCGAATTTCGGGGCTTTTTTCGTTTCTTCGGCTGCGTCACTCCATAATCGCACTCCTAAGCCGATTGCCGCTAAACATTGAAATGTCTGGTATAGCGCGACGAGCCCAAGAAATCCGGTGAATTGTGGTGCGTTATCACCGAATGGTGGCGACGAATCCCGAAGAAAGAGGAGACCGCAGCCAAACGTGGCCAGGGTTACGGCCAGCAGCCCCGACAACCAGGCGAGCTTTTTCCTGGGATGGCCCATCCAAAGACTGACGATGAATGCTCCGATAAACCCCGCGTAGAAACCCGATGCTTTGCGTCCACCCGGAATCCATTTCGGAGACTCGCCCATGAAAGGATCGACGACGAGAAACGCCGTTACACCGCAAAAGCTCGCCAGCATCGAAATCGGCACCGCCAGACCTGTCATAATCCATCCACGACCTAGCCATCGTGATAAGGGAACAAGAGTTACGAGGCCGAACCAGAACCCCGGACCGAGAAAAAGCAGAATTTCGAAAATGTCCGCTCTACCGCAAACCAGTTTCCAAAGATGGGATAGTGAGACAAGACTGACAGCGCTCAAGCCGCCGGAAGCGCTTCCCATCAAACCAAGAAACACAGTCGCTCGAAACGCCCTGACTTCCCACCGAGAATCATCGAGCCACTCTGGGCGTCCTCGCTGCAACCACCACCGCTGCGGATAGGCAAACTTTCCGTATTCAATGATCGGAGAAGGCATCTCTTTGACTCGCAGAATTAGGTGAAGCATCCTCGAAAAAAAGTTGGCCAACTTCGACACGATTGGCCAAGTTCCCTGTTTCATAGCGTTTTTTCAGGTTTGAAGTTAGCCAACTTGGCCAACTAAATCAGTCTCGCTCCGTCTTCGGGAGGGCGAGCGTCCATCCCCGATCCGTCCGTTTTCGTAGGGTGGCGTCGAGTCTTCGAGGCCCCAGCCGAAGCGGCTGGAAAGTTGATCCGTGGAAAGTAGACCAGACCAAGAAACGATTCATTGATTTATCTACTTTCTACTCTCACAAAACTACTCTCTCGCCGCTTCGGCGCCCCACCAAATTCCCGAAAAAAAGTTGGCAAAGTTGGCCAACATCCCTGTTTAATAGTGTTTTCGCAGGTTTGAACTCGGCCAACTTCACCATGACTTGAGTAGGGCGAGCTGAACCGGTGCGAAAGCCTGGAAAGACAAATACCATGGAACAGAAGGTAACGAAGGAAACAAAGGAGATCGGAAGCAAGTCTCCACCCCGACCTTCACGGTCAGTTCTGTCGGCATCCTACTTGTCTTCTATTCTCTTCACTTCGTTAACTTTGTGTCCTTTTGTTCAAAAATCATCTCTTCAAATCGATTGTTATCAAACGCCGATAAATTTGGTGTCACAGTTCGATCGAGTTCGACCGACTTCAACCATTCCTCGTAATTCATAGGGTTTTCGAAGCGTTCTATCCAACTTTTTGTCGCGCTCGAGTTTGTCACGGTTCGACGCAGTTCGATCGACTTCGAATCTCAGTGTCACTTCCTTGCAAGCCGGTCGGCGTAAGCTCACCGAAACTCTGTTGTCATCCGTTCCGTCATCATCTCACTACCCTAAATCGGGTGTCACAGTTCGATCAAGTTCGATCGACTTCGACCATTCCTCGTAATTCATAGGGTTTTCGAAGCGTTCTATCCAACTTTTTGTCGCGCTCGAGTTTGTCACAGTTCGACGCAGTTCAAAATTTTCCGCTCCTGTTGTGCAATCGTCTCCCGACCCCGCACAGGCACGACCCTTCGCTCGTGCCAAATAACGAACCGCCACGGATCAGCCCGCACCGATTCATGGCTGCGGGGGCGATCCGTAATGAATTCATTCCAAGATATCAAAGATCAAATTGTCGTCGTCGGGTTTTGAATTCGGAAATCCAGACAAACCGGGCGGTTAAAACCGCCGGATGTTTCTTAAATTGTCTGCTTACTACCTGCTCTCCCAAAACAACTTTCCAGCCGTTTCGGCTCGGCCCGCTCCATTCAACAGCTCTTGCGGGCAAAAACCACTCACAAAAAAGATCGACAAAATCAGAGCGATAGTGGCGACTTTGTTCTCGTGTGACTCTTCGCGGATTTCTTCATCATCACCCACAAAAACACGACATAAAAATAAGAAAGATAATGTCGTAAGTCAATAGAGATATCGAGATCATTTCTTAACGTTTGGAACGTGGTCATGAAAATCGTCTTCAGAAGGCCGAACCAACAGCAAATGAACCTCGGTTCGCGGTATTAACACCAGCGATCCGGTTCCGGCATGCGACTTGGGGCTGTGCCGGAAAACGAAAACAGGCGACCGTTTCCAGCCGCCTGTTTCCAAAATCAATTAATTGCTAGCACACCGTATCAGACAGCGGCCATCCGTCGTCGGTAAGCACGAATCATCAGCCCGATCCCACCGAGGCCCATCAGCGCAAAGGTGGAGGGTTCTGGAACGGCAGCAGTAGCGGTGCCGGTGACCGTAAATCCAAGAGTCGAAGATGAAGTCAAGAATGTTGATTTCCAGGGGCTTGTGGAGTCTAAGTTGCCATCGCCCGCTGCGTTCGCGTAGCCCCCGGTCACTCCCGTACCCACGTTCACAGTGGTACCGGTCGCCCAACGAATATCATTGCTGGGGTCGGAGTCCGTGCTGTAAATGGTCAGGTAATACGTTCCCGCTCCCAGAGACAGGTTGCTGAACAACGTGACCGATGTGAAATTGGCCGCGTTGTCGGTGCCTGGCGCGTCGATACTTGTTGCCGAATAGAGGGCGGCTCCGGCACTGGAACCGATCGAAGTGGAAAGGTAGGCATCGAATGGCGGATCAGGCATGATTGATCCAACCAACGCAGTGATGCTCACTCCGGTATACGCGCTGGACTGTGTCCACGACATATACTCAACCTGGTGGTTGGGCCCGCCGATGCGATAGGAAGCACCGCCACTACCGGCGTTATTAGGACTCACGTCAACAATCGTGTCCGCTGACGCGAACGGTGCAATTGCCTGAACCAAAGCAAAGGCAAATACAGAAACCATCGAACCAAAGGCTTGGACCAAGAATCGGCGGATTTTCGAAACTGTCAGGTCGACCGACAACCAGTTTCCAAAGATTAAAAGATTTTGTTATTTGCCCCGAAGGGGCAACGGATATTCGCCAAGGGTAAGCACGACCTCGAGCGCCGATAAACAACCCTGGGATTGCCCGACGCGGTGCCATGAATCCTATTGTTCCGAAGCACGCACGATGAGCTCCTGGTCTTCTTTTTTCAGCTCCGCGATCCGCTGCTTCAGGAGTCTTCCACATCCTGGACATCGCGCGCATAGTCCTGCATGTTGAGCCCAGGGAAACTATCGAAATCTTACCTCTAACGAAACTTGATTTCGCTAACATTCTCCAGCTTGTGTTGGCGCACCTTGCGCCTCAGTTCTATTGTTGACCAGCCATAGATTCACGCCTGATTTGCGAAGCTAATCTGCCCGGCATCAATCGACAAATTGAAGGAATGTCTGCGGCCACATCCTTACTGGACCCGTCCGCCCGTTCCTCCTCGGTCCGAGACGGGATCGTCGGCACCGACTGGTATGAGGCGATATTCGAACCCGAGCTCAATCACTCGATCGCGAAGATGACGAAAAACACCGTACGAATCGGGCCTTGCAATGATGGCGAAATAGCAACTCTGTGGATTGAACCGACGTAGCACCCGGCGTATCGCCTCATGGGATGCAGGACTCTCTTCGAGCGAGACACCGGCCAAGGGATTCGGCCGAGTGACGAGTCCTTCTCGTTCTTTGGATACCACGACAAAGTCATCGGTGTTCAACCCCAGTCGCTCATATCCCCGACCGTATTTGTGCCAGACATAAAGTCGCCCGTAACGCAGCACAATGCCAATTTCTTGCCTACCCATCACAGTTCGAACGACTGGCAAACGGACTACTTCTACTCGGGACTGACGCTCTTCCTCGATTTTCGACTGAACCGCTCGCAGTCGCGCCCGTGATTCGATGAGTTGCTCTCGCACCGACTCGTTTTCGATCGCCAGTCCTTCCACCTGCTTGACGAGAGCCACGTTGCTGGCCAGCAATTGATCGACGTCCGACTGCACTGATTCTTGCCGCGATGTGGCATCGCTGCGGGCCGCCAAAAGTTGTTGAATTGCATCGGGCGCAATTGACTGAACAATTGCATCCTGGCTATCGCGGTTCCGCCGCATTCGAGACAATTCGTCGGTCACTTCTTCCATTCGCGTCGTCAGCGACTGCATTTCCAAATCAGATACCGGAATGGCAACGGGTGCCGACTCCGGTGTTGCCCCTGTCTGTTGCAGCAATAATACGACAAGAATGGCGATAAACAGCACTCCACCGAACGTATTACAGATCGTATCGAGCAACAGTTCGAGACTGTCCTGTTTGGCAGCATGACGACGAGACATCAGGGAGCAGCGCCTCGATCGGGGTGTAAAATCTTCTGATCAGCACTGATTAAATCGAATCCGTGCGAAACCATTTTTCTCTCAAGCATCTCTTGGGCCTTGTCAAACGCGACCGCTGCGTCGGGTCGAACCAATAGGAGAAAATAGGCCGAACTCAACCGTTGATCGACGATCCATTTTTCAAAATTACCCACGGCGGACGAACCGAACAGAGTAAGCCCGGTGGCTACAAACGTCGTTGGCTTGGCGGCAAGACCTAGCGGTGCGACGGTGATCTGCTGCGAGTCGATCACGGCGAGCCAACCTTCCTTTTGAAGGCCACGAGGGAGCGTAAAAACCGTGCGATTCTCAGCCTGTTCTTCGGCCCGTTGACGTTCTAACTCGGAAGCGGCGAGTTCTGTTTTTCTTTGCTCGTCTTTCAACGGTTCGAGATCGAATTGCTCGCTCAATTTCTCTTTCTTTAGCGCAAGCCACTTTTGGCGCTGTTGTTCGAGTTTTTTTCGTTCGCGCTCCAGTTCGACAATCGTCGATTCCCGTTGAGCGATCTCGTTGCGTAACTCGGCGGGCGATGTGACCGCAGCTTCGCGGCCAAGCTCGTCAGACGATTCGGCGACCGTTCGTAATCGTACGAGTTCAGCTTCGGCCCGCTCCAGATGCTCAATCAATGCCACAGCCATCGCGGACGACGAGTCGCTTGACTGAGACTGTTTGCGTTGGACCAGGTCGAGCGCCAATAACAGTGTAATGACCGTCACAATCGCGGTCACCGACGTGATGATGTCCTGAAATGAGAACAACGAGATCGTCGGCCCCGACCGACCACGGCGCGACATTACTCGTCACCTCGCAACTCGAACGGCATCAATCGCAGACGGCTGACAATCTGCTTCGAGCAATACTCGCTGCAGTCATCGAGAAACTCTTCCTCACCTTTCTTCAGACCAGTTTGGGTTAATTGAATCGCCAACGCGGCGACCAACCCGTGCAGCGTGGTTTCAAAAGCGGTCGACAGTCCTCCTGTCACCCCGCGGAGCGCCAGCTTGATCTGTTCGAAATCACTCGACGAAGCGAGCACGCCGCCAAAGCCCCCGATCGCGACCGACAACCCTTCCACGGTTCCAATGAAACCCAGAACGGGAATGGCCCACACGAATCCTTGTAGAAGTGAATAACTGGTCTCCATCGCCGATTCGTCAGTCTCCGCCTGCGCCCGCAAAATATCGCCAACATCGGTGACGCGACCGAGATTCCGTAAATTAGAAAGCGCCGATGTGATTCGATGAAACACGACGAATTGTCGCGTGTCATCCACGCGTTCGTGCATGCGATGGAAGACTTCATCGACGTTTTGGGGGGTCAATACGAATTCTGGATCGTCGGGAACAACGGCTAATTGCAACGAGCGTCGCTGCATTCGAAGTTTGCTCCATTTCAATCCCAGGATGGCGATCGACCAGCACGAGAGAAATACGATGCAGGCTGGCGTCTCGCGATTCCGGTCGAAGAAGAAGCTGCCGGCAATCCAGTTGCCGTGGAATGGAAACAGCACAGCATAGAACACGCCGGTCATCAACACGGCGAGTGTGAATGAACACCACGAGTTGACTCGCGTGAACCGACCGCCACGAAACATCAACTGTTGTTCGATGTCATCCCGCGCCCACGAGAGTGGCTCGGCTTCAGGACGCGTCGACCGATTCCGATCGGGCATAACAAATCTCTTTTTTCAACAGACAAAGTGGCAGTTCAATCGTCATCTGAGAATGGCTCGACAATCCACGTCAATGGCTCGGGTATCGTTTGTCGAACGTCGCATCAGACATGCAGAGAAGGAAGATACCCTCAACCAATGCGATGATCCCCGGAATGAACGTCCAACAAAACAAAAGATAAATTACGCCCAGCAAAGTGTTTCCGAGATAAAAGTGATGGATTCCGATACCGCCAAGCAAGAGAGCCAAGATTGCAGCAGTAACGCGATTCTTACTTTTCCCCGACGATTCAACAGGTCGCTGTCGAACTCCACACTTCGGACAGAGTTCCGCGCGTAAGTCAATCGGTGATCCACAGGCATAACAGAATTGTTGTGCTACGAACGTATTCGCTGCAACCTGAGCCGCCGGCAACGTGAGATTTGACCGGGCAACCACGTTCAGTTCGGGCACATCGTGAATCGTGACCCAGTCGGCCATACCGGCTTTCCAGACTAGGTCGTCGAGTACCAATTGATTCCCCGCGATCATCCCACGCAGTTCAATGAGTGTCACTGGTCCGCACTGTTCCTCGCCGACCACATAGAACCAGACCGGTTCCATCTTCCGACTCGGAGGCCCTGACATCGAGGGTTTGTCATCCTGCTCAGACGTCTCCGATTTGGACTTCGTTTTTTTCGTGGTCCCACCATCCAGCAAATGCTCGATCGTCGCGGCGGAATGCCATGTTGTGCCATCGAGCGAAACTTCATTGGCACGGCCGAACTGCCCCCTTCCGCGAAGCGTTTTCAATTGCTTAATGCCATACGGACCAAGGACTCGCCCCCGTATGCGAACGTAGTAATTGCCGGTGTTATCTTCGGTATCATCCATCACGCGGTGCCTGATCGAGTGTGATTGTACAGGGTTGTCGTTCGAGGTTAGCCAGACTCATCGCTATGTCATCGGATTTTCAAGGCGCTTGTGCCGTTTTTGTTTCGTTGGAAGCTGCCGACGCGAAAACAACGGCCCCCTCGCCAACGGACTTCGCCACTTCGGAATCGACGGTCAGCGATTTACCATGAATTCTGCCCAACAGAATCCATGTCCGAGCACCGATGGCATCCGGTCGTGAGACGACGTGCAGTTGGTGATCACCTGCTGGCGACCATTTGGTTCGGCAGACCCATTCGCCGTGAGACAGCTTCTTCTCAAGCCAGCCCACTGAAAATCGCAGGGCAAACAATTCTCGCTCGAATTGTTCCTGCCGCTTGGTAACACTTGTAAAGATCGGTTCAAGTGGCGGAATCTTCGCGAGAAGTTCTCCCGCGCGAAGTCGCGCTCCTTTTGCCGTCTCGCTTTTGGGGTCCATCCATGGGACTGATCGATCCAGTTCATCGTCGCTAAGTCTTTCCAGCAGCGGCACCAATTCGAGTTCGAGAAGATGATCACCCCGACCGGCGAATTCGACGCTCTTCAAGACCAGCAAGTACCGCAGAAACGGATCGACTTTGTCCGCCTTCAGCAAGGTTTCAGTCAGTTCACGAAAGTAATCGCGCCAACCGTCGAGATTCACATCGCGAATCGTCGCTCTCACTTTTGCCGCAAGTTCCTGCTGTGGCGGTGCGATCGATGTGGGTGTTAAAAGCTGATCGGGCTTCAAACTCGGACTATCACGCCTTGTTTCTCCATTGAATCCGATGACGTAAGGAAAGCTGGCGATGCTACCAAACGGAACGGTCTGGGCTTTGGTAAGGTAATATGTGTGACCGTCCTTATCCTGAAGAATGTATCCGTCTTTGATGAACTTACTGTTAAACAGAGTCGCCAGTTTCCTCTGAACCCCTTCGTCGGGATCGCCATCATCCTCGAACCTTCGCTGCACCGAGGCCAACCACGTTTCGTATTGTCCCAGCAATTCACGATCGGGACTTTGCGGATGCTCCGTAAAAAACGAGCGGACTTCCTGCAGTCGCGTCTCGACATCTTTCTTGTCGGCAGGTCGAAACCGTTTCCAACGCTCGATCATTTTCTGACGGGCTATCGCTGCTGGAATTGGGCTGTTTTCGGCCGCCGACTTCATCACCACGGCTCGCGGGTCGTTGGGGAGCGCCGCTCCGAATTCGCGCAGAGCCGCCTCGTACGCACCGACCTTGGCTGTCACGTGGACATGTTCTGGAAGCACCAACGACGCATCCGTGATTTTGTCTAACAGTATCTCTTTTCGAGCGAGATCCGACATTGTCTTTCGCAACGCGTTCAGACGCAATTCAAGCAAGGTGCCTTGAGAAGCCAACTCCTTCGCCACACCGTTGCGTAATGGGATCAGTCGAGACACGTGCAAATCCGCCGCGTCGAGCAATTGCCCTACCCGGTCCGAGTCATTCGCTTCAGCGGAAACAATCGCTGCGTCTAATGCTTTTAATGCGTCGCTTGCTGCGGCGACCCCTTCACGAAACGACTTTTCCCGCAAGGCGAGTTCTGCGTTGGCTCGCTTTTGCCATGTTGCCTGAAGTTGGCCAACTTCGATTTTTTCTTCGGCGGTTCTTGACAGTTCACGGGCTCGCTTAATGGCGGCTTCCACGGAGATCGTCTCGGTCGACTCGCGAACGGTTGCAATCTCGGCCTTCCAGTTTAATACACGATCTCGTTCTACCTGTTCGGCATCGGCCAGTTTCCTCTTCACCTCCAGCCAGGCTTCTGACGTTGAACCACGAGACTGTTGTTCAATCATCTTCTGAGCCTCTTCGAGTTTACCTCCGTCGATGAAATCGGTCGCCGCCGAAACCAGCCGCCGTGTTTTTTCACCTTCGACCGAAAGATACATGATAAATCCGATCGCGCTGACTAAGAGCGCGACCGCACTGACCCCAGCTCCAACCATCAACTTTCGCCGACGTCCTTCGATCACTTCGACCGTGTTCAGCCGAGACCGGAACCGCGTTTCGAGTGTTGAGGGGAGACCCCGCTCCAGCCGATCGACTGTCAGCTTGAGACGCTTCAATTCGACTGATGTTATCTCTTCGTTGTCGAGCGCCCGTTCGATGTCTGCCACCACCTTCGAGAACGCCTGCGACTCGGACACTTTTCGGTCCTCGTCATCCAGCCAATCAAAGATCGGAGCCATTTGGTCGTAAAGCGGATCGTCTTTGTCAACCTGTAAGAGCCTTTGTGCCTGCTTCCACTCCTCACGCAGCGGACGGGCCGTCGCTGGATCAAGCGCGGAAAAAGCCGCATAAAGTTGTTCGTTGAGTTCCTGCATCCGTTGGCGGGCATTACCCCGAACAGTCTGATTCGCACGCGATTTCACATCGCGCGTCAGCGCTGCGGGAATCGGTTCCCGCCAACCTTTGGCTTGAATCTCACCGACCAGAGACTTCGATACCGCCGAATTCCCCGACTTGTAAGCAGCCGCTGATTCCGCATCCAGTTCGCGGAACCGTGCCCGTTCCATTTCCCGAATATCCATTTCCCAATGCGGCGACGCAGAATCAAGTTCCGCCAACGACCGCAACACGGTCAATCGCTGATTTAACGGACTCCTTCCGAGTGATAACAATCGGTGCATGTCAAGCAATTTCTCGAGCGGAGCATGTTCCGCATACGCCACATTCAGAGTCGTCGCCACTTCGAGCAACAACGGTTCGGGAGGCGTCATGAAGTACATACCGAGCAAATCAAGCAACTCACCCCGCTCGGCGAAGTCGAGAACGGCAACAGCATCCAGCAAATTTGGCGCGGCCTCGGCCAGATGCAGTGCCTCGGATCGAAGCCCCTGCTTGACACACTCATCGCACCGTCGCAGCCGGGCATTTATTTCGTGACAAAGTTGAGAGTACTTCTGCACCAAGGTTGTCAATTCGTCAGTTTTTTCAAGCACTTCGCGCTGCAGGAGGAACCGCAACTCGTCGACGACTCGCTGAATTTCGTTCATGGCTTCGCCTCCGCTGACTGCTTGGTGTCGTCGAAGTTCACGACGTCCACTGTTATTTTCCCTAAAGAATTAACAGCTTTCCTTTCAGTATCCACGACTTCGTAATAGATCCGTATTGCCTGGAGTCTGACATCATCAAGCGACTTTTTAACCGCCGAATATTTTAGAATTTTATCACAGACACTTTGAAATTCCGTCTTCGCAGTGTTGAGACCGCTCTCGACGGTAGTAAAACCGGATTCCTTGTTGTTCGCTGACTCTTGCCCCTTTGCCATAACAGCGCTTAAAACCTTGCCTAACGATGTTACGACTTCGCCTACGCTGTTCTCAGAAGGCTGGCCATCAACGGAAATCTTTTTTAGTTTCTCTTCCAGCAACTGCCTTGCGGTACCCTCGTCGATCTTGACTGATTTTGAATCCGCTTCATCGCAGGCGGCTAATAGCTTGGATTTCACACTTTGCAATTCGTTCCCTAAACCCTCTTTTATGGGTTTAATGCACTGATCCTTGCCGGTAATCTTCAGATCCAGCGTTGGGAAATTTTCCTTTGCGACGATTTCAAGTTTCAGACTCAGCTTCGGCTTATTATCCGGCTGTTTTTTGAATTCGGTATAAATTTCCGACTCAAATTTCTTACAACCAATTTGCCACAAATAACCAGGGGCGGAATCGTGAAGCTCGAGTTGGTAGTCTTTGGTACCGATTCGGACTACAAGATTCCCCAGGGTTAATTGCGGCATATGTGACGTGTCCACGGCTGCCGACAAAGGAAGCGGCCAACTAAGAGTATTATTGTTAAATTTGCGTTCAAGCGACTCGTTTTTTAATGGAAAATCAGCGAACTTGATTTCTTTTAGCGCAGGTCCCTTTGATGTCGCTGGAACGACTTGGATGCGATACCACCCAATCCATTTTACATGTTCATCGTTTAGTGACTTAAGCTTGTATGCTACTTTTGAATTATCAGACACCGTTGTTATGAATCTTGCAACCGGTACAGCACCCGTTGCGATTATGTTAATGTCACGTTCGCTAACTTGCCCCTTAATGGTTGTCGGACCATCGAAGTACGGTAGCCAACTTGGTTTGAAAAGCCGCATGGAAGGGGCGGTATCCGTTTTCGGCTGTGGTTGTCCTTTCGGAAGAGGGAATTCATATAATTCAATCGAAGGTTGATCTTTTTTCGGAAGCTTGCACAACGTAGGCTCTGGCTGCTCTTTCTTGATCTGCGAAAGCGAATTCTGGCTGTTATTTGTTTCAGTTACGACAGGTATTTCTACTCCACTCGGCGAGTCACCTGTCGGACGATCGGAATTGTTGGCGGTGTGGGCAACGGAGTACCCCGTGTTTGGTTTGTCGTTGGGTTTCATTTCTACGGGCGGGGGTGTTTGTTGGGATTGCCCACTTGGTTGTTCCGTTTTTGAAGGTGGTTTGGTAGGCGCGGCATGGTTATGGACAATATCCAACGCTTTCGGTTTCGACTTTGAAGGAGCATTGGGGCAAGCGCCACTTTGGTAAT
The DNA here is from genome assembly GCA_903858935.1 of uncultured Schlesneria sp. Taxonomy (GTDB): domain Bacteria; phylum Planctomycetota; class Planctomycetia; order Planctomycetales; family Planctomycetaceae; genus Schlesneria. The sequence continues at coordinate 44,781 of CAIOKO010000021.1, forward strand.
GACGGATACCAACGCCAACCGTCGTTGCCATCATCAACCCTGCTGCGACGAAGGCGATCCACAACCATCGGCGTGACGGCGGGCGGCGGGATTCTTCTTCGATGACATCGGCAAGTCGTCTGCCGCTCCTTTGTTTCGACGGCGTTCCTGCGATTGGAATGGCGTCTCGTCCGGTGGCCATTTGCGGTGGCTTTTGCGGAAGACCTTTGATTCCGCCGTCGAAGTGCGTGCTTTCCGATTTGTCATTTTCGAATCCTTCGTCTGAACTCTTTGAACCTCCATTCACATTTTTTTTATGAACTGTCGGAGGTGAAACGCGGGTGGATTGGTATGACGTGCGTTCTCCCGAACGGGCCGCTTCGACTAACTCCCCACCGGTTGCCGGGCCAAGCGAATCCGCTGTCAGGTCGATGCGTAAGGCACTCACAAACCGGAGCGATTCATGAGCCTCTTTCGAATCGTGGACCATGGCTCGCCAAAGACAGGTCGTCCCCGTGGCGAGGCCGGTAAAATACGTGCTGAAAGTTACATCCCAACGTTTCTCTGGTGGCAACAGCGACAGGGCTTCGACGAACAGCGGCAAGATTTCCTGGCCAGGCGCGAATAGCAGGATCACCAACCGTTCGGGATCGCGTAAAAAGGACTCGGCGAGGACGCCTGCCCAACCGGCGTCGCCTGTCAGTTCCTGCCAATGTCGACAGACGCCGCTAGGTCCATGTGGCTCGCGCGTGACCGGTTTCAACGCGACAACCTTCGGCTCACCTTCCCATTCTTCCCGCATGAAACCCGGCATCGACAATAGGTTGGCCGGTCCGCCAGATAGTCGCTCCGATGGATTATCCAGAATTACATGGTGCGCCAGCTTGTTGGCTCGCTGCGAGTAGTCCAGCCCATAGTCAGCAATGCGAGACAGAACGTGCCACGTTCGACCGGTCGCCTGCATTTTCAGGTGTGAGTAAACGACAGGATTGCGAGCGGCTCGTTCGTCACTCGTCGGATAGACTGGCCGATACCCGGACAACGCCTCGACCGCTGCGGCCAACGGAGCCGGCATACCCTGCGTGCTGAGCACCGTACAAAACCCACGGCTTCCCGGCTTCAGACCGCGTGGGGCAGAAGTATAAAGCAATTCTTGACTCATACCGATTCCTCAATTCGCGTCATTCTTCCTCCCTCGCCCCGCCTTTGCGGGGAGAGGGTCGGGTTGAGGGGATTTTCACCCGCGTCGCACGACGGGTTAGTAATCGCGAAATTAATCGCGCGTTGTGAATCTCTTCCTCCCTCGCCCCGGCGTTGCGGGGAGAGGGTCGGGGTGAGGGGATTCCTCTTCATCATTTTTCATTCCTTGGTTTTAGCTGTTTGATCGCCGTCAATGATTCCATACCCAGAGTCGTCTTTCGCGAAACACATTAAGATAATCCCCTCACCCTGACCCTCTCCCCACAAGGCCGGGGAGAGGGGAGATGAGACCTTTCAGGTCTCTGTTGTAGGAGTATCTTCCTGTTCGATTGGGATTATCGTTTTGCCGCTTAACCATGTAACGACATCGATTCCTGCCTCTCTTGCAATTCCGATCGCCACTGCCTCAACATCTTCCAGAACATCGTCATTCATCACTCGAAAAACTTGGAAGCCGCAAGACTCAAGATATTTGGTTCGTCGATCATCGTACTCCTCACGGCCTTCATGGCTTTCGCCGTCCAACTCGACGACCAAATTGGCTTCTAGGCAGACAAAATCGGCAAAGTAGGGCCCGATTGGAAACTGACGTCGAAACTTCAACCCGGCCACTCCTCGATTTCTCAGTGCAAACCATAGGATCCGCTCAGGCTGCGTGGACAAGCTACGCAGTTCACGGGCGCGTTCCGTTTGATTTCGAGTCTGTCGTCGTCGATTGACCATTATTCTCTTCCTCCCTCGCCCCGGCCTTGCGGGGAGAGGGTCGGGGTGAGGGGATTCCGCTTCATCATTTTTTATCCCTCGTTTTCAGTTGTTTGATCACGATTAATGATTCCATCCTCAAAAACCTTTGTCGCGCAAGAAATAAAGATAATCCCCTCACCCTAACCCTCTCCCCACAAGGCCGGGGCGAGGGGACACGAGGAGATTCGGATATCGGCGAGTCCCAAAACTGTTAGCAAATCGTCGCTTCATGACTCGCTCTTTCTTCTTGAGATGGTGGGAATCAGGCCGGGAATCGATCGCGAAAGTCCGTAGAGGAACGGGACCGTCGCCCAATACGGGGCGGCTTCCGAGGGCTTGATCGCAGGGAGACCTGATTTGGAATCTATGGACACGTTCCATCCGACCGCCGTGACCGGGACATACGTTACGTCTTCCGCAAAGTTCTCGGCGGCGGTAACGATTTCGGGCGAAGTCTTCAACATGAACATTCGTGCCAATTGTGATTGACGTTCAACGGCATTCGCATCGAAAGCTTGAAAAGTCTCATTGGGATTCGACGAGGAACGAGCTTTCTCCCAAGGATCGGGGCAGGGATCCGTTTCAAGTAATCGCCACCAAGTGTCGAATTTGGTCAGAATGACAATCAGCGGCCGCTTATGTCGTTCGGATTGCTTCAGTCCGGCGAACCGACGAATTCGTGCGATTGCTTCTTGCAGAATCGGCTCTTGCCGCATCGTTTTAATGGACGGAGTGACGCTAAGTGCCTGCTGTCCGATCAACCGCTGAAATCGTGCGTCCTGCGTCGGGTCGAACACAAAGAACAAAACACGCGACTGCGCCATATGGCGAGTCACAGGTGCCGCCGCCGAATCTTTGCCCGGCTGAAACGACTCGCCAGCATTGTCATACAAGCAGACCGTTCTCGCCAATTTAGCCGCATTGTGCGAGTTTCGATGGTCGGGCTGAGGTTGCAACGTAAATAAGAATGGGCGTGGATAACTGACGGTTTGATTCCCAAACGACACAGTGTCGTAAAGGTCCCCCTGCTCTTCCGTCTTACGAATGAGATTGGCGAGCGGCACCAGTTGATCGTTCGATGTTCCCGAAAAGACGGATTCCTCATATTCGTTGAGTTGCTGGTTCAGAACCGGATCGGCATCGGCGAAACTTGTGCGAAAGATCAGTGGCAGTGTTTTCCTCAATTCCCATGTCAGTGCGGCCAGGAAATAGGACTTGCCACTCGCCGGTGCCCCGAAAATCGACAGGAACAATGGTTCCAGTTCCAATAAAGAACGGGGGATCGTCAGATGGCAGTTGGGGCAGGCAATCTGATGACAGGGAAAGCCCTTCGCGTCGATCGCTTCACCATTTACGGTGAATCTCGTGGGAAGAAATCGCTGTGATTGCTCGGGACCAAGTCGATGATCCCCAAGGAGATCGGAATGCTCCGAGACCCACAAGATTTTCTAGGGCGCAAAATGCTCCCAACAGTGGGGGCAAGTTATGCGAGCCAGAAGGCCTGATGGACGCGGAGGAAGCGCAGTTGTCGTCATCTCTTAGGCCCGAATGGCGAAATTCGCGGTGGATAAAAATGCAGAGCACGAGTCTGCGAACTATCAGTCATTTTACCAAAGATCTTCGTTTCCAATGTCCATCATTTGTCGATCAATCGAGTCGTCGAATCCAAAACCTCACTGTTGAATTGAGAGTTTGACTGCTTTCCGAATGTTTCAATCTCGACAGCAAGTTCGCTGGCGAGTTCCCGAAGCCGATCATCTTCTGGGTGCCTTCGAGCAGCTTCCCATGCGTCCGAAGTGTAGCGGAACGCGTTGCCAAACTCTTTTTGAATTGTCGCCAAACGAGCTTTATCGCGAAGTGTGTTGATAGTCCTCAATGTTGACTTTGCATCCGCTTGCGGCCTTCCGGACGCCGACTTTTGCCCAGAGACAGGAGAACCCGACGATTTCGTCGAATCTTCCGTTCTATCGGATTCAAGGCCTCCTTCTCTCGCTGTCGAGTCCAACGCAACTGATTCGTCTGATGGAAGTCGATTCACCGCGGACTCGGCCTTGGAAGCTGGTGAAATTTTTTCCACTGGTCGATTCGTTAAGGGTTCGCCATCGGATGTCGACGTCTGCAGCGGCGATTCCGATGACGCCGATAAGCAACCTGAGCAGCCGGCAAGAGAAAATGTACATACGCACAAAAACAGTGTGACATGCAGGCCGAACGGAGAGCTTGCTTGTCCCTGATCGTTCGTTGGCTGAGGATTTGATTGGATGAGTCGTCCCATTGTCTTAATCCATCCTGCCGTGAATTGCATTTTGACGGCCCGCCAAGATATCCCGTTATGTTTCAGAAAACAACAAGCTAATTCATATCGCTGATCTTTTCGCTTCTAAAACATCACATTCTCCCGTCAAAACCGAATTTCGCTTTGCAAACGTATAAATGAATACGGTTGTATACTCGATTTCCGTATGGATTACCCGTTTTAAAACGGCGCGCGTCATAATGCGTCTCTGAGCTTCCGTTTGAAAGCCATTAATTACAGATAACAAAAATATTATTGCAGATATTATTTGTGGACACAAACCAGCGCGACTTGGGCGACCGTAAGAGGTAACAGGGACAAAATCCAACGCTTGAACCCGCTTCCACTCGATTTCGTTTAACGCGTTGTTGGCGCTCGATTTCAAACCTTGGGCCTTGGGAACGCAGTGCGTCAGCACATTAATGGGGAAAGGGCTTTTTTGTGGCATTTGTTGATGTTACATGGCAATAGTGTGATCCTCAAATACGGCTCAGGGATACAGTTCAATGCGGAAGTGAGCCGATTTCCCGACAGAAGAATCTCCATTTTCCTCGGGTCCAGGATTTGATTTCTGAAGGCGTGAAATGACACCGACCTTGATCCTCGACTGCTCAATCGTCATGGCTTGGTGTTTTAACGATGAAAGTACGCCGGGAACGAACCAGATTCAGGATCGAATGGCCAACGGAGGCGGGGGTTGTTCCTGGACTCTAGTATCTGGAAATTTCTAATGTTCTCGCGATGGCCGAGAAACGAAGACGGATTACACCTGAAGGCTCGCAACAGTTCTTGCAGCTTTTTCCATTTTCGACATCCAGGTTGATGACGATGCGCCAAGACGAGCATTCGATCATCTTTTTCCGCTTTGCCGAACACACACGGCTTGACCAGTTTTGATGTGGCGTATCTCGACCTTTTGATTCGACGGCAAATACCACTTGCGACTCTCGACGACGCTCTACGTAAGGCTGCGACCACCTTAGGATTGCCTGTGTTGGGAAAATGAATTCTCGTCCCTTATTCCGGCTCGTAACCACGCCTCATTCAGGCGAGCGTATCCGCGAGCGTGAGCTGGAGGGGTGGCTGGGATCCTAAATAGGAGTCCCTATAATTGAAAAACCGACTCCCTGACTGGCGAGAATAATTCGCATTGCCTTTTTGACATTTGTAGAAGACCGCCTTTAAAGGACCAGTGACCGTGCGTTTATCCGAGGAAAAGATCAAGGCGGCAATCCAGCACAGTGACCTGGATATTCGGCAGATGGCGATCCGCTACTTTTCGGCTTCATATTCTGCAGATCCTTCCATTATGCCGCTGGTCATCAAGGCGGTAGAGACATTTGGCAGGCAAGATGCCTACCACCTGATCGGATATTCGAGGGACTTGCCACAAACCGCACAGACCATCGCCTGGATCATTGACGAATTGAACAACGAGGAAAGTAACCGGCACGAGAATTACGTTTTCAATCTCTCGATGGTTCTGGTCCAAGCCGACCCAGCCCTTCTTCTTCCGAGAGAATCAGACATTCTGGAAGCCCGCCATATTTTGCGTTTCTTGCGCACATCGATCGTCGAGCGTTTGCAGATGCTTTCCTGGGACGAGGCGACCTGCTGGCAAGAGCTGGAAGAATTTTGCGAGGCAGGCAAGGACGAAAAATATGTCAACGATGTCAATTTGGGTTATGCCAACCAGATTGTGGAAGCGCTTTCCCGCTATGGCAACGTGTGCGAACCGAAGGTCAGGGAACGGCTGGCCGTCACGCTGGATGACTACAGCCATCACCCGATGAAGTGGCTGGAGCCACTCCTCATTCGATTGGCCGGTCAAACCAATCTCGAATCTGTCGTTCCTCAGATCGTTGCCAAACTCCATGACGATGCGGACCTTGTCAGCCAGGAATGTGCCGAAGCTCTGACCCGAATTGGAACGCCAGCCGTGGTTCACGCCATTGCCGAAGCCTTTCCAACTGCCGAACGACATTTTCGCATCTACGCCAGCGGCGTACTGGAAAATATCCATTCCGATCTGGTCGTGGAAACGTGCCTTAAGTTATTTCACGAGGAAAAGGACAAGTTCATTCGCAATGAGCTGGCTAATGCTCTCCTGTCCCAGTTTGCGTATGACACGATCGAGCCGGTACGGCAATATCTGATTGGGAAAAAACTTGATTTTGAGGGCAAAGACCTACAAGGCCGCCTTCTCGAAACATGTACTCTCATGGGGGAACGGTTCCCGGAATACGACGAATGGTTGGCGACCGAAAAGTCTGAAGAAGCTGAACATTGGAAAAGTGTTCAGGAACTGGAAGACGACCCAGCAGGCCTCATCAAGTATGCCCTCGAAAAGCTGGCTGGTAAGAAAATCGAAGACATACCCAAGCCACAGCTATCTTTGCCATCTGCTTCTGGATTGGCGTTTCCTCATCAACAGGCATCGAAACAAAAAGTTGGACGAAACGAGTTGTGTCCATGTGGAAGTGGCAAGAAGTTCAAGAAATGCTGTCTATCGAGGAATTGACCGGCGAACAGACAAAACGAGGTCAAAAGACAATGGCAAATTAGCCGAACAGGTCATCGACACTTCAACCAGCTTCCGTTATCCATCAGGTGTTCACTGTCTCGTACCCGTCACGACGTGCAGTCTGCCATTGGGTTCATTCCATTCAGACCTGAACGTGGTCAGATCTTCGTTGAAATAAAAGGGGATACCCGTCGAACTATCGTTCTGCGACCGGTCATAATGAACCCGCATTTCTCTTGGACCGACGACCCAGTATTTCCAATTCCAGCGATGAAATGTTCCGTTTTCGTGGAACTAGCAGATGTCGCCCGGAGGAAAAAGATGGTCGTGATAGTGCCAATTGTGTGTTCGCAGAATTGTTTCCAGACGAGCGATTTCCTCCTGGATCGTCGGCCCAGGTAATAAATCCGCATTAACACGGGCGTCGTCGATGGCAGGCGGAGGTTCTTTGTCGACGTTTTGAGTCACTACCGGCCTGCCGTCAATCGTGACTTCGCCGTCGATCAGCGAGACTTTAATCACTCGTGACTCGCCTTTTTTTACTGTCAGCTCTTGTGTTGCTCCTTCAATAATGACGCCCCCTTGAGCTATCTCCAGCGTCTGTTTTCTTGTGGGTGTGACATGAATCGGACGACCATTGTTGTCCATGGTGATCGTCAATCCGTTGAACTTTACTGACAGATTTGGGTCGTCGATTTCGATCTTTAATATGCCATATTTCGTGGGTAACAATAGAATCGCGGCGAGACAGACCAGACAGGTACTCACACTGCCGAGCATCGTCCACCTTATCAATGGGACTTGAGCGTTCCACCACGTCACGAACGGTCCAAAAGCAATTGACAACGATTTCCGGGGAAGGCTCGTTTTTCCTTCAACCGTAGTTTTCTTTCCTGCCGTCGGCGAAGATTTTCGTATCTTCGATTCCGTCCCGCTGGGTGAGGCGTTCAGGTAATCGAATTTGAGGGGTTGGCCATCCGGTGGAGTTTCTAAGTCATCCGCGTCAATCAAGGGTGCGGGCTGAGCTTTGGCTTTCAGGTCAATGGCTTCCAGTACGGCAACGACTTCTGCACACGTGATGTACCGGTCACCCTTTTGTTTCGCAATCATCTTGTGACAGACGGCGGCCAATTGAGGATTCAATTCAGGATTGAGCGTCAATGGCGAGGAAGGTTCCAATACACACTTCTTTCCCATCACTTCAATCGCGCCGCCGGTAAACGGCCATTCCCCCGCCAACATCTCAAACAACATCACGCCGACCGCATAGATGTCGCTGCGATGATCGATCCCCTCTGCCTTTCCAGTTGCTTGTTCGGGAGACATATAGGCCGCAGTGCCGACGATCATTCCCTGAGTCAGTCCCGCATCCGACGAGGCGATTGTCTTGCGAGCCAAGCCGAAATCCATGATCACAGGCTGGCTCTTCTTGTTCAACATCACGTTTTCAGGCTTTAGATCCCGATGGATCACGCCTTGTTCGTGGGCGGCGTCCAACGCTCGAAGAATTTGCAGGACCAGTCGCACAGCCTCTTCTGGCTCGCGCTTCCGTCCCTTCCGTTTCAAGTACTGTTTAAGGTTTTCACCTTCGATGTATTGCAGGGCGATAAAGCGGACGCCATCAATCTCTCCTGCATCGTAGACCTTACAGATCTGTGGATGGTCAACTTTCGCTGCCGATTTGGCTTCGATCTCCATCCGCTTAAGAAGTTTTGCCGAACCCGATGCAGACGTTCGAGCCACCTTCAACGCCACCAGACGATCCAATTCAATATCGTACGCGAGATAAACTGCTCCCATTTGCCCGCGGCCGAGTTCTTTCCGAATCTCATACCGGCCAAACCGCATCGGCAACTTTGCAAACGGGCCAACGGATACCGGAACGGAATCAGCCGCTCGCGCGGTTTCACTTGAAATTGAACTGGCGGAACGAATTGGCCTGACGATTCGTGAAGTGTCTGTGAGCGAGACATTATTTTGCGGTTTTGATGAATCGGTCATTCGTCGCGCACCCATTAATGCCGCCAACAGACGAGTTAACGAAAGGAATTCGAAAAGCCCATCGATCGAGTTCCACGCAAACACTCAGCGAACTTATATCGAGCAAATTTCGCGTTGGCCAACTGATACCAGCAATCCAGGTTTTTGCAGACAAAAGCCAGCAAAGTCATTGTTCCGATTTCCGTTGAAAATCGCGGTGGATACCTCCCAACGAACGAATCAGATCGGGCGACAAAGGTAAGTGCGGAAACGTGCCGATCTCCCGACAGAAAAATTCCCGTTTTCTGAAGAATGACTTACTCTGGCCACCGCATACCAAAACGACGGACTTGCGGGATCTCAATGGAATTGGTCTGATCGATCATGGAGAAATCGCCAGAATTCCGAGCATGTGACGAGATTGTAACAATACCTTTTGCTGGCCCTTACGGAATAGAACAAATGAAACTACCGATGAGAAAAGTGGCGACGCTCGTGCTTTGGGTCGGCTTAGGTTTAACGGCGACCAGTCTTCAGTTCGCCGATGCGGCGGCTACCAATGTCACGACGCTGCCTGTTCCTTCGGGCGGCCAGGCGATGTCGGCGAAGATTGATGCGACGGGGGTAATCCATCTGGTGTGTGACTCATCCGATGGTCCCCAATACTTTCGATCTGCGGACAATGGGAAAACCTTCAGTGCTCCCATGCCGCTCCTGGATCAAGCATCGCGTAAGCCGGGCCTTGAGTTCATTACCTGGGACATGGCTGTTTCGTCCGAAGGGGCGGTTCATGTCGTCCTGGGTAACAACGCCTGGAAATTAAAACTTCCTAAAGATGAATGGGGATATTTTTATACTCGTCGATTGCCCGACGAAACGGCATTCACCCCTTTGAAAAATATCAATCACAAACCAAGTGAAGGGTTTTCGCTGGCAGTCAGCGACACAGGAACTGTCACGGCCGTCTGGATGGCGGATAAACTTTACGCGAACGTCTCGCACGACGGAGGAAAGATATTTTCCTCGACGGTTGAGATCGATCCGGCACTTAATCCCTGTAATTGTTGTACGACGAGTTCGGTCTATGGGGCTGACGGACGTCTGGCAATTCTTTATCGAGAAGAGACCGATAACAATCGCGATATGTATCTGGCGCTTTGGGACCAGGGGCCGAACCAGGTCACGAAAACGCGTGTCAGTACAACTTCGTGGAAGATCGACACCTGTCCCATGACGTATTATTCGGTCGTACGGAGTGGCAACGGCTATCTCGCTGCCTGGCCAACGAAAGGGGAGATCTATTTCGCGAAACTGGATGCAAACGGGTCACCGACCGCCCCGAAAGAGATCAAAACGCCGGGCTCGAGTGGAATGCGATCAGGGATAATTCCGATTGCGACTCCGGAGGGGCACACCGTGGTCGCGTGGAAAAAAGAGAACCAGCTTGGCTGGCAATTTTACGATGAACTTGGCCGACCAGCAGGAATACCTGGGTCAACCAGGAGCAACGGAACTGGAGTTGCAGGTGTCATTTCCAAAGAGGGAGAACTGATTCTGTTCAAATAGGTGGCCAGCGGGTGGTCGCAAAGAAGCTTGTGGCAAGGCATTTTGCCGCAGGAAGTTTGCGAAGTCGGGTTAATGCATTCGTTCGGTAAAGTCAGGCCAGGTATGGCATTCCGGAGAGAGATCTTTGTAAAAATGATCGAAAACGCAAAGAAGACTCGAATCTCGGCAATGGCATGTATAGACTAATGCGTACGTTTAAGGCGACCGCGCTCGCCAATTCTGTGACTGAAGGGAAATCCCTTCGGTTCAACTGTTTGTTTGAGGGAATCTGATCGTGTCGACTATCTCCGCCAGCCAGCCTTTGTCAACGGAAACGCGAACGCTGAACGGGGCCGATGTCTTTGTCGAATGCCTCATCCGACAGGGAACCGACGTCATTTTCGCATATCCGGGCGGATGCAGCATGCCGCTGCATCAGTCATTGACGCACAGAAGTGCAGATATTCGGACGATCCTTCCACGACATGAACAGGGGGGGGCATTCGCTGCGCAAGGGGTGTCTCGGACGACCGACCGCGTTGGCGTCTGTATGGGGACAAGTGGTCCAGGTGCGACGAATCTCGTCACGGCGATTGCTGACGCGAAGATGGACAGCATTCCGATGATCGCGATTTCCGCTCAGGTCCCCACGACTCTTATTGGCAGCGACGCCTTTCAAGAGACGCCGATGGTCGAGATCTGTCGTGCCATCACCAAGCATCACTATCTGGTCACGAAAACAGAAGACATTCCTCGCATCATCAAAGAAGCGTTCTACATTGCTCGTACCGGACGACCCGGACCAGTGTTGATCGATGTTCCAAAGGATGTTCAGCTGAATCTTGTGACTTGGGACGTTGATTATGACCCCGAGATGAACCTGCCTGGCTATCATCCGGAAGTTCGCCGAGTTCACCCGAACCAGATTCGGGCGATCTTGAAGATGATCCGGGAATCGAAGAAGCCGATTTTCTACGCAGGTGGGGGGATCATTCAGGCCAATGCCAGTGAAGAATTCACCAAGTTCGCTCGCAAGACCGGTATTCCCGTCGCGACGACGGTGATGGGGATCGGTTGTTTTCCTGGCGATGACGAGCAGTCGTTGCACATGCTTGGGATGCACGGCACGGTCTATTCGAACTATGCGATCAACGAAGCCGATTTGCTTTTGGCGTTCGGTGTTCGTTTCGACGATCGTGTGACCGGAAAACTGAGCGAATTCGCGAAACACGGCAAGATTGTGCACGTGGATATCGATCCATCGGAGTTGCATAAGAACAAAATCGCCGACATTCCCGTTGTGGCGAACATCAAGGAAGTGCTTCAGGGATTGAATGCGATGATTGCGGAAGAAGACGTTCCGCAAATTGACGCCTGGTGGGAAACGGTCAACGGTTGGAAGAAGCAATATCCACTGAAAGTCAAAGACAGCGGCGATTTTATCATTCCACAGTACGCCATTGAGGAATTATGGCGACAAACCAGGAAACTCGACACCTATATCACTGTCGGCGTTGGCCAGCATCAGATGTGGGCGGCTCAGTTTTACAAGTTTGATCGTCCGCGGCGGTGGCTGAGCAGTTCCGGCTTGGGAACGATGGGCTTTGGTCTGCCTGCTGCCATGGGCGTTCAGGCCGCTCACCCTGAGTCGCTGGTTGTTGACATTGACGGTGACGGTTGCATGCTGATGAATCTGCAGGAACTCGCCACACTCAAGTGCGAAAATCTGCCTGTGAAGACGCTGCTGCTTAATAACCAGCACCTGGGGATGGTGATGCAGTGGGAAGATCGTTTCCTCGAAGGAAGCCGTGCTCATACGTATCTGGGCCCTGTTGATCATCCTGAAGCGGTCGGTGCCGGATCAGGGGGACACTACGAAGAGACTTATCCCAATTTCGTGCAGATTGCCAAAGGTTTTGGATTGGGAGCTGCCCAGGTTCGCAGCAAAAAAGATTTTCCAGCTGCGCTCAAGGCGATGTTGGAATACGATGGCCCGTATCTTCTGGATGTCATCTGTCCTTATCAAGAACACGTGTTGCCGATGATTCCTGGCGGAAAAACGGTCAAAGACATTATCATCGAATAGGGTCAATTCATGTCAATTTCTGTCGATGAAAAATCCACTTTGGCCACGCGTATTCTTGATCGAGTTGAAGAGCTGGTCCTGACTGCCGAGCGCGAAACAAAGCCTTTGGAGCTGGACCCGCTGCGTAGCGAGTTGTTTGAGTTATTTGTGACGGCGAACGGAGCCGGTTATACCAATGAGGACGCCGAGCCTGATCTTTCGGCGAACGGCTTATGCCGTACGCTCGGCGCGCGCTGGGGACTGAAAGATGCCGCCAAGAGCGCTGTCGAGCTCAATGGGCGAATTCCCACAGAACACCTGGCAAAAATGAGACTGCTCTGGTCGCTGATGCGGATGTGGATGGAATGGTCCTATGCGTGGGATCGCTGGGCAGAATTCCATCAGAACGAAGAGTGACACAAACAGAAAAATTTCGAACTTTTCGCGACCGGGTTGCATCTTTGTTGCAACTTCCGTATTCGATTCATATCAGAACGTGTTTGTTTTTAAATCTTCGGCGTGCGGTGACCGGGGTCAACGGCTTCGAGGAATGCCAGTGGTCGTTTGGCGTGATGCAATTTCGCTTTTCACTGAAAACTGTATGAGCAGCGATCTATGATGAATACCCCTTCAGTATTCCGCCGCTTGTGGCTTCTCGTGTTGTTGGCTGGAATCGGTGTCAGCGACGCCGCCTGGGCGCAACAAGGTCCACCAGCGAACCCGCCCGCACCGACCACAGTAGCTCCATCCGGCGCGGTTGGCAAAGATTCAAATAGTTATCCACCACTTCCGGTTCCGTTTTATCGCGGCAGTCACCCGACACGTCGCGACCTTGTTGGTTTCTACTTTCACTCGTTCATGCTGATTTATCTGTTGGGGCTCTTTGGCGTCTGGGTCTGGACCGCAAACTGGATCGATACCGATGCCAATGAACTGAAAGTTCAACCACAATTATGGAATTCGATTGTCTTACTGACCGGTGTCGCAGGATTCGTCGGATCGCTTTGCGCTCCTCAATGGTTTCTCAGTTTTCTGTCGATGACAGCCGGTTACGCGATACCAATGGGAATTTACGTCGCTGAACGAAATAAGCGTGTTCCCGAATCAGGCAAGGTTCTGACGCCCCGACACCTCAGATCTGTCGCTTTGCGGCTGATGTCGAGACTGGGTATGAACGTCGGAACGAAAGAGCAGCGAAGTCATGCTGGTGGCCCGCCAATTCGGTTGATTGGAAAGTCCGGTAAGGGAGCTGGTGAGGTTGATCGATCTCGACAGGTCGAGAGTTCAACGGGCTATATCGCGGCTCGAGAATTGGTTTATGACGCCATTCTCCGTCGTACAACGGATATCCATCTCGAACCCAAAGAAGGTGAGATGTCGGTCCGGCTACGTATCGACGGCGTGATGTATCCTGCCGAGGCGTTTGATCGCAGCACCGGTGACGCTCTGGTCAACATTTTCAAAGTGCTGTCCGCAATGGACATCACCGAACGGCGAAAAGCACAGGACGGAAGTTTCCGCGCCGAGATGGAAGGAAGAACAATCGACTTCCGCGTCGCCACCCAGGGTCTTCAAGGTGGCGAAAAGATGGTGATTCGTATTCTCGACAAGGGGGCGACCGCCAAAACGCTCTCGGATCTCGGGATGCGGAAACAACTTGTCGAACAAATGCAGGGCATCGTCAGTCAACCACACGGCATGTTTCTCACCTGTGGTCCCACGGGTGCTGGTAAATCGACAACATTGTACGCGGCGTTGCAAGAGATCAATGCCTACGAAAACAACATCATCACGGTCGAAGATCCCGTCGAATACAAGATGCCGAATGTCACGCAGATTGAAATCAATTCGAAGGCGGGGCAGACGTTCGCGACAGCACTGAGAAGTATTTTGCGACAAGACCCTGACGTCGTCATGATCGGGGAAATCCGCGACGGTGAAACGGCGAAAATTTCCTGTCAGGCAGCAAATACCGGGCATATGGTGTTCTCGACCATCCATGCAAACGACACGATCGCTGCTTTGTTCCGATTGATCGATCTGGAGGTCGAGCCGTTCTTGCTGGCGAGTTCCATTTCGGCAATCCTCGGGCAGCGACTGGTTCGCAAACTCTGTGCTGATTGCAAGGAAGCCTATAAGCCATCGGCGGACCTGCTGCAGAAGATTGGTCTTCCTGCCGACAAGGTCGATAAATTCTATCGCCCGCCATCGAAACCTGAAGGAACATGTCCGTCATGCAACGGACTGGGATATACAGGACGAATCGGTGTGTTCGAATTGCTTGTCATTAATGATCGTCTTCGCGATTTGATTCGTGAAACGCCGAACATGACTGCAATTAAGGCCGAAGCCCGAAAGAACGGCATGTTGTATATGAAAGAAGAAGGCCTGCGATTGGTTGTTAAAGGGACAACATCGATTGATGAACTGTTGCGAGTCGTTAAGTAATTCCGTCAGTCACCGGAAAATGGTTTGATCAAAATCGATCGTGAAAAGCGATCCAGCGGCAAAGTATAAGTCACTCCCTTTCGTCGAGTTTGAAACATTATGATTGAAATCATTTGTCTGGCCGTCGTAGCGGTTGTGACGTGGTTAGTCGCCAGCGAAGGGATCTGGGGCGCGGCTCAGACGTTCCTTTGTACGTTGCTTGCCGGTTTATTGGCGATGAATTTCTTTGAACCTCTGGCCAATTCGATTCGCGGTCTTGTCGGTGACAATTACGCGGACATCGTCGCATTGTTGGGTCTGTTCACCGCGTTCTGCTTCGCCCTGCGAATGGGGACCGAACAGCTTGCACCGAGCTATATACAAGTTATCCCGATGCTGGACACAGTCGGCCGCTGGGCATTTGGTGCGGTGACCGGGTACTTGACGATGGCGATTTTGCTGACGGCCCTGCATACGGCACCGTTGCCCCGCGAATTCCTTGGGTTCAAGCCGGAAAAAAACAACTTTTTTGGAAGCGCTCCTGACAGACAATGGCTGGGATTCACCCAGTATGTCTCTGAAAGGCCCCTTTCCAAAGCAATTTTCAAGGACAAGTTTGGGAACCAGGATATTGTGCTTGTTCATGCATTTGATGGTAAGTACGAAAAGATTGGCGATCCATCCAAGCCGTATCCGAACGGAATCTGGCCCTCGTTCCCGATTCGTTATGCGATGCGGCGGGAACGACTTGACACGAATCAGTCGGCTGGCCCTTCGGCGACACCCGTTCAACAAGTGGTTCCCCCTTCGACAGCGCCTGTGGTTCCCGGTCAGGGTGGACCGAACGTTGGTTTTTAGGTGCCGCTTTATCGCACCGGGGTCCTCATGATTTTCGAGGAATCGCTACAAGAGCAAACAGGGCAATCGCAGGCGTGAGTGGCGCTCGCATGCGTGTATTCGTCCAATAGAAAAAATGTGCCAGTTGAACTGAAGCGATCAGAACGAATAATGGCAACCAATTGCGGCGGTCCTGGCTGTACGAAATCGTAATGAGTCCAACCAATCCGGCGGTCAGAATCAGAGAATAAAACCATCCGACGGCTGACATGGTCCACCCGACGGCGTGAGCGGTCGCATCTCCTTGAGGGACGATGTTCCAAAGGCTGCGAATGCGATGGACGACAGCTGCTGCAAACAGGCGCGGTGTGGCAAGAATGTATTGCCTGGCCTGATTTGAGTACCAGCGGTCTCGTTGAATTTCTGACGCGTGACTTCCAAGTTCTTCTTCAATCTTTGACTCGAGCTCTGACTGCCAGTTCAACAGGCTGTCTTGTTGCCAAACGGTTCCCCAACGTTGTTCGACGACCTCTTGATAAAAGACAGGATTATTACCAAGCAGAAATGTGTAGCCCCCGTGAGTGGTCGTGAGAATTGGAACACCGAACACAATCCAGTTCCGAATCAACCACGGAGCAACAATGCATAAAGTGCCGAACAGTGACCAGATCCATCGGGACAAAAACGGCATGAAACTGGTTGCACAATTCTCAACGTGATCTCGTCGCAGGGTGGTCATCCAGATCAAAACATAAAGAACGGCAACCAGCCAAAAGGTTGGTCTGCACAGCACAAGTAGTCCAAAAGCAAGACCGCTTAGAAATTGTTTGATCGAGAATTCAGAAAGATTTCCGGGCGAGTTTGAAATAATGGACCAGAGCCAAAGTGTCGCTAAAAATGTGCAAGTCGATTCTGTCATCGGCTGGCACGTGTACCAGACCAGTAAGGGATCGATCGCCACGATCAATGCAGCGAGAAATCGTCTTGGGCCGAAGTTCAGGCTGCGTCCCAATCGTGCAGTGAGCCAGACTGTCAGCAGGCTGGTGATGATATTGATTCCACCAACCACGACGGACGGCGGAAAACAAATAAGCCCTGCGCCAAGGAACGTCGGATACAGGGGAGGGCGAAATGCAGTGGGCTGCGAACTGTCAGGGCTACTGAAGCCCCGCCCTTCAGCGATACCGGTTGCGATTCCCAGATAGGCATCTCGATCAAGAATCAATTCATCTGGTCGAATTGCAAGGACCGCCAGTCTCAGTCCCAGCGCAACCACCAGACATGCCATCGTTCCGATCGCGTCAAATCTCGAGTATTTACAGGACGCGTCCATGAGCGAGGCTCTACCGTGAACCCGCCTGAGAACGAAGATTGCATTCGATCGATGGCGAGTTCTAATACAAAAATCCGTCAGTTCTTTTCTTTGGTAACGATCTTGATTTGGTCAGGTTCTTCCACTTTGATCTGTGGTTTTTCTTTTTGAAGGACAACCGTTCCGGTCACTTCGATCAGCTTACCTTTGAAATGAACTTCAGGCTTTTCAATACCAGCCTTTTTGAACTTTGCTAAGTCATTCTTCGAAATAAAGATCGTGAAGTTCTTTGCGTCTTTGTAGTCTTCTTCGGAATTGAGATATCGATTGTTGTCACCCCCGGTCGACTTGACCTCCATCTGCATAACGACTTTTTCATTGGCTCGCTTGGCCGCTTCTGCAGGTGTCAAAGGTGGAGTTTCGGCAGCAGCGATGACGAAAAGTGGAAACAAACAGAGGGCGATTAAAAGACCAGTAAGTCGCATCACGAAATCTCCCGAACAGGTGCCAGTGAAAACCAATTCTGAGGTTGAAACGATCCCGCGACAGGATATCCGATTTCAGCCTTGAGAACGATCCGCCCGAGAATGATGCTGAATATTTCGATAGATGTCAGGCATTCTGGAATGGACCGTCGTCTGCTGCGAACGGGGGATCTTCACCTTGAAGCAGGCACCATGCATTTTCGGCTGCACGTTGCTCGGCTTCTTTCTTATTTGGACCCCATGCGGGGGGAAAGGAATCCATTCCAACGACAGCAGCGATCTTGAAGCACTTCAGATGATCGGGTCCGGATTCATCGAGCAATTGATAGAGCGGAGTTCCACGCTGGTTCTTCTGCACGAGTTGCTGGAGCAAGCTTTTGTAATTTCTGCCGTGCGTGGATTCGACGGTGCGATCAATCTCAGGCTCGATGAGTCGGATTAAGAATGGCTTGACGATGGGCATTCCCCCATCGAGATAAAGGCCCGCCACAATCGATTCGAAGACCGCCGCCTGCACGGAAAGCGGAATTTTCTCAAAATCAGACAAGCCCTTGCCGAGTCGTAGAAACTCACCGAGCCGCAGGTCGGCACTCAGCTTCGCACATGTGGTACGGCTAACAACCACGGACTTGATTCGGGTCAGCTCGCCCTCGGTCTTTTCAGGAAAACGATGAAATAACAGTTCGCATACGACAGTCCCCAAAATCGCGTCACCCAGGAACTCAAGTCGCTCATTTGAATCGAGCCGAGTACGAGCGATTGACGAGTGCGTCAGACATCTCAGCAGCAGTGACCGGTCTTGAAACTGATAGTCCAGTGCTTTTTCACAAGCCGACAGATTTTCGTCGAGCGAAGAAACATTGGTAACGACAGACATAAGATTTCCCCGACGCAATTTTCAGGACGGAAACGTCCAGCGCGGGATCTGAGATGGAAAAGAATCGCTTCTTATACAACCCCTGATCTCAAGCTGATGTCACTTCTATATTTTGCGCAGCTACGGCTGTCAATCCGAAGAATGTGTGTCCAAGGCGTGTAAGTATGTCACCGGGGTCGCTCAGTCCAGAAATTTCCAACGTGAAAACATGACTTTGCGTACTGGAAAAAAGGGACATTTTTCATTGAGAGTATAAGAATGAATCGATTCTGTGATCGAAGGGAACAGCACGTCGTTTTTCGACTTGACCTGACAAAAGACCTGAATAATCTGGCGATGAAAGAGTTTTGGCAGATTCAGGACAGATCATAAAATGAGTGTCGGAGCGGTTGTAACGAGATTGGTGCTCGGAACTTTGTGCCGTTCGGACGTTTTTTTGCGAGGAGTTTATCAATGCTCACTACGATGGACCCCAAAAACTGGACCAGGAAATAAGATAGAATTTCAGTGGTTCAGTTTTGGAGGGGAAGATGCCCGGTAAGCGTAAGATTCGGAGCGGGAGTTTCAAAGCGAAGGTTGCGATCGCAGCGTTGCGAGAGCA
>CAIOKO010000022.1 GCA_903858935.1 uncultured Schlesneria sp.
GATTCGTTATTTGACTTCGCGCTCCAGCAGATCATTCTGGGGCCGCCCGACTCGAACACCCAGAGCATTTTGTGGGGGGGGCGGCATTCGCTGCTGGCGAATATGTTTGGACGAGACGGGATTCCCTGGAATGGGGAAGGGGTGAATGTCATGCAGGACACGACAGGCCTGCCATTCGTCGATATGAACCTTAATGGGTCGCACATGGATGCCAACGACAATCAGGCACTGCTAAGTATTGTCGACTCGCCAGCGGCTAATGCCGGCGACTTGTCTAGTGCCGGAAATCTGGGTTATGGTACGGCGGATGCCGTCTGGGGCCAGCAACCTTCAAATTCTCCGACTTATTTCAAAATCTTTCGCGGAACGGGAAATATGCAATTAAATAGTTATATTCCTGAGCCAGATGTAAACTACAATTACCCAGATATCAACAGCCTGTTTTTATCATACGATAGTGTGGCGCTCGATCGTAATGGGGGCACGCCTTCGCGGGTGATTATCCCATCGTTCCTTCGTCCACAATATTTGCGGAACGCCAGCGGCGCGATCTCGCAATGGTATTCGAACGCAAATGCAAATCAGGTGATGCGCCCGCACAAGGGCCACCTGTGTGTTGACGGGTCGGGAAACCCGATAGTGAACAATAAAAGTAATGTTCCTCGTTTCGTTGATGCATCTGAAACGGACACGTCAACAAATCTCCCGATGTACCGTTCGTTGAATCTGCGCCGGCCCTTTACTTTTGGATCATTCGCGCCGGAACCAATAAGCGGGCAACCTGCGTCGAATGGGTATCTTGGTGTTTGGAACGGGGGAACAAATCTCGGGCTCATCAACAATATTAATCAGTTCCAATACGACCTTGACGTCGACACCGATGGTGACGGTGTGATGGATGCGATCTTGATGGATCTTGGCTTTCCACCAGTTCGCCGGGGTGACGGTAAGCTGGTTGTGCCGCTGTTTGCCATCAGCATTCGCGACTTGAACGGGTTGCTGAACGTCAACGCGACCGGCAATCTTTCGGGAAATCTGAATCTCACCGGACCCGCCGGTTTGGGGGCGATTAACTCAGCCACGACCCCGCCAGCGGTACCACCAACCCAACTCGGATTTCGCCAGACGGGCGGAACATATTCAGGTAATCAATGGACTGGCCTGGTCTCGACGCCTGATAGCTTGTCGAAGTCGAATCTTGGGTTGAGTACCTACGAAATCAACATTCAGCGCGCATTGACCGCGAACCCAGACCGTAATGCGGCGAACCTGGATACGTCACTGCTGGGGAGCGAAGCGGCGACGCAATTGAGCTACTTCCTGCAACAGTTTGATACGAGTATCAACTCGTACAGTCTGCCGCAGCCAGGACGATCGATTACAGAACTGGCCAATCTGGAATGGTTGCTGTTGAATGTCGGACGCACGGGCTTTCAGTTGGGCCTGGCTCCATCGGCAACCCATCTTTATGGGGCGATCAACAGCGTTTATGCTGGCCGTCAAGGCGATCCGACACGTCTGTGGAACTACGCGAGTTCGCAGGTGCTGACAGACCTGCCCAAACCCGGTCTGTCAACGATCTGGGCCAGTGGAGTACCGACGAACTGGCCGCTCGGTGCTAACTCGACGTTGCCGGACCCTGACGACAATAATAACGTGAACGAGGGTGAGGCGATCTATAACACACGCTGGGGCACCCCCCTGGATTTCCGCGGATCCGGTCAGGCATTCCAGCGATATTCATTCGGACCAGATGGAAAGCCGGGCGTTGCCAATCAGGATGATGACGCGAACGGGATCATCGACGATATTTCGGAAGAGGGTTGGAGTGGATCTGACGATACGATTGCATATGGAAAATACCCCGAGTTTGCACATTATTCTCCCAATCCGTTAGCAACCAGCGGAATTTATTCGTCGAATTACAAAGTGGGCGGAAAGCCGCTCACGCCGTGGCTCTCATGGCCCGCTTATCAAGGGTATCACTCGTATAATGGCTCTGCAGGGGGTGGCGTTCGCTGGGGCGAACAACAGTCATCGGCCTACTACCAATGGTTGATGTCGGGTTCACATTCGGATTCGTTGCTTGATGATCCTGCGGAAGCCATCATCGATCCCGTGTTGATGTCGTCGTCGTATCTGAACTTTGCGAATTATCTCTACAAACTGACACAGGACTCTTCGTCATCGAACCCCATTCCGCCTGGATACCTGCCGCCATCGCCACTGCTGGGATTAACTTCCACCGCGACGGCATCTTATTCAAATTCAATCTCGAATGACGCCGTGTTTGGCCCGGAAGAAATGCTGTTCTTGCAGGGAAGTTCCGCGGACGGCCGACTGACTGATTCACGCTCGCGTCTGGCGGATCTGATGCCAGGAAATCTGGTAGCGAGCCAGAACGCTCCCTCAATCCGTAAGCGACTGACGACTGTCAGTCAGGATCGTCGCGAATTTGGTTTAGGGGTCGCTGAAGTGGGTGGAGTGACTACGTCGGGTGGGAATTCGACCCCGGGAGGTCTTCGTTCGTGGGAAGTCTTGGCGCCCACTTCTACGAATCTGCCATCACCCGCGACGTTTAGTTTTCCACCGTCGCTCGCCAGCGGTACGGCAAACCCCTACCGACAGGAGCTGTATTCCTTTTTACAGCAGTCGAATACCAGCGGAGTTGTCTCACAGAAACTGAATGTGAACCGCTGGCTGTATCTGGATGGTGCCACTCAAACTCAATACGGGTTCGCCCCGTTGCCCGAGCAGACATCACCATCAGACGCCAACGCGGCTATGGCGCGCCAGCAGATGGCTCGCGATATTTATACGTTGCTTTACACGTTCTGTTCCGTACAAACCGACAGTACGAAGTTTGGTGATCTGGATTATCGTGGGTACACTATAACATCTTCGAACACGATCACACCTAACGCGGTAACTCCCCCGAGTAAGGCTCAGGCGAAAGAGATGGCTCAGTTTGCGGTAAATCTGGTCGACGCGTTGGACGCTGATAACGTCATCACTGCGTTTTACTACGACACGGATCTGTCACAAAATGGCAAGGGTTGGCAGACAACTTCGAACGGCATGCAAGACTATATGTATGGTATTGACGGGATAGCGGGGAATGCTGATGACAATGTTGTCTATGGTGTTGAACGTCAGTTGCTGACCTTTTCGGAAGCGGCCGCTTTCATCGTAAAAAAAGCAACCCCCGACAGCAAATTTACGATTTTTGACGATTCGCAAACCGTGCCTGAGGGAC
>CAIOKO010000023.1 GCA_903858935.1 uncultured Schlesneria sp.
ATGCAGTTTATCTTTAACAATCGTGTATTGCGGGAGAGTATCAACCCAGGCCGCGAGTGATTCTCGTCGAACAACAAGGCCATCCAGAACATAGGCCATACTGACAAAACTATCGCGGACAAAACCGACTTGCGGTTCAATCACACCGCCATTCCCTTCTCCGCCAATCAACGCCGTCACCTCTTGCATCTTCGCAACGACATTCGCTTCACCAACATGCGAACGATGAAACTCGCATCCGTATTTCGCAGCCAGATCCGCCGTGACTCGGCTTGTCGATCCATTAACGACAACGGGCCCCTTCTTGCGGGACAAGACGTGGTCAACAGCGAGACCTAAAGTCAATTCTTCGCCGATGTACCGACCGGTGTTATCGACAATCGCCAATCGGTCTGCGTCGGGATCTTGAGCAAACCCGACATCCGCTCCGCTGGCCACAACGGCCGCCATTAAAGTCGTCAGATTATCCTTCAGCGGTTCGGCAGGATGTTCAAATTGACCATCGGCAACACCTCCCATTACGACGACGTCACAACCGAGTTCGCGAAGCAATTGCGGGCCCAAAACGCTCCCGGAACCATGATTACAGTCGAGCACAACTTTGAACTTCTTTGCTCGAATTGCAGCAACATCAACGAGCTTGAAAACTCGCCGTTGATGTTCGCTGTTCGGATCAGTAACCATCTGAACTGAACCCAAACCGGACCAGGATCGATAAGAAGGTGAACCGTTAATCACAGCCAGCAATCGTTCGCCCGTTGCCTTATCAAAGACTGAACCTTGCGGAGAAAACGGTTTAAGTCCATTCCACTCAATCGGGTTGTGGCTCGCCGTAAGCTGTAATCCCCCTGCGGCACCGAGCGCTGTCACCATCACACCACAAGTTGGTGTCGACGCGATACCCAGATCGAGCACTTTGCACCCGGTCGCCATGAGTCCTGCAACAACAGCGTGATGCAACATCTCGCCCGTGGAACGACCGTCGCGAGAAAGGACTACGGTCCCGCCATTGACGATCGTCCCCAAAGACGCAGCAAATCGAGTGACATATTCCGGATCTAATCCGTCTCCAACAACGCCGCGCAAGCCCGAGATACTGAGAATCCGTTCCGACATTTAGTTTCCTTGCCTATCGATACATGCTGCCGCCGAATAACCGAGCGGTGTTGTAATAGAACCGGGCCTTCCGGTAACAGGCTCGCGGGTTGGAAGAGCAATCACAAGCCGCTTGCATGTTACAGAGAAACTGACGATCACACTCACTCCGCGAGAAACCACTTCCTGTATAACAGGCATCGTGCGCGGCACATGCGGGACGGAAATCGGCCCCGTAAAAACCCTGAGGAATCAGGCGGTTTCCACCTGCAGGACTCCCAGGTCCACATGGACGCCAAGGGGGACACTCCGCCTGCACAGTTAAACAATTCGCGAGAAAAACCAACGCAACAATCGACGCCATTTGAATCGTTCGCATCTTCTCACCTCGAAATAGTTGGGTCACCACAAATCGAAGCTCCCAAAATCTTTGGGGGCACTCCCTTCAAGACCGGGATCGTGGCAGTTCAGGCAAACATTTTCAAGTTTCGCAAACTTTCTCATTCGACTCGTCGGGTCGATTTCAAAAATATCAACATCCGTGATTTATTGAGTCGAGGCCCCAATCTGTACTTCTGGCGGGCGGTAGAACAAGGCGACAGGGAGCATCAGCGCTGCGGCAAGGCCAAAGAGAGAGGCGTAAGGCAGCATCAGCCAGTCGACAAGTACGATCCGCCCCAAAGAACAAACGCCGCCCGCTGAGGCAATTCCGATCCAATTAATCAAATTGTTTGCACCAATGATACGTCCCTTTTGCTCCACGGGGGCTGTTGATTGAAGATAGACTTGCAGAGGAACACTATAGAACCCGGCAAACAGCCCGACAGAAATTAAAGCCAATGCGCATCCAAAGGGCCCAAGGATCGTTCCCCGATAAAATCGCTCGGTTGCGTTAGTGACTCTCTGTGGTTCAGGGTCACCCTGTTTCGCGGAGTTTTTCCGATCGTTATCTGACAATTCTGTGCTCGTGTGATCGGTATGAACGACGTCGACCTTCGCTTGAGTCGCAGATTTGGCCCGCTGTTTCAAGTCGCGGATTTCTTCCCGGACTGCGTTCCAGCCCGGGCCGGGTAGCGCCAGTAGCAACAGACTTAACGTAATCCCCCACGCCCCGGTTCGGACGATCCAACCTCGAACACGATCTTTCGACAATATCCCGGCAATCACACAACCCATGGCAATTCCCACCCCAGTCGTCGCAGCCAGGATTCCAGTGATCAAATCATTAAAATGGAACTGTTCTTTCCCCAGGGCATTGATGGCCGGGGGATAGATTGTCCCACCCACGAACCAGAAGACGGACGACATCAACAGCACGCCAAAGAGTTTTGGTCGATCTCGCAACAGACTTCGTGTCTCCGGAGCAATCAGCAGGTACGATGCGTCGAATTTCAAGCTCGGCTGAGCCACCGGTGTTGAACGAACCGCCAGCGACGTTAACAAGCCCATGATTGAAATAACCAGACAGGGTAGGCTCGCTAACCAAAGTGTGTCCGGAAAAAAATACTTCGCAGTCCCGGCTGCGGTCAGCCCGAAGATGATCGCAAGAAATGTCGCCATCAGCATCATCCCATTCGCACGCGGCAAGTCTTCTGCACGAAGCATCTCCGGCAGGATGCCATATTTTGATGGACCGAAGAACGCACTGTGAGCCCCCATCAAACACAGGACCGCCAGGAGAAAAGGGAGGCTATGAGTCACAAACCCAATCATTCCGAGCAGCACGATCACGACTTCGGCCAGCTTACACAGGACGATGATCGTCCGTTTGCTAAATCGGTCGGACAGGTATCCTGCATAACCAGAGATGGCAATAAACGGGATCGAGAACACCACGATCCCTAATCCCTGCAAGTCCCGACCTCCCTGACTTGCCTGATCAAGACAATCAAGCATCACAAGCTGCTTGAATAGATTGTCGTTGAAAGCTCCGAAAAACTGTGTCAGATTGAGCCCCCAGAATCCTCGATCCTGCAACAGTGGCTGTCGGTCGTCATGAACTTGAGTGGTCATCTTGCCGGGCCTTCTGACAAGTTTGTCAATTCAACGAGATTTTGCGATCCATTGAGCAGGATTCTTGCAGGATGTTGTGAATGAGGATAGCCATTCTTGTGAATCTCGATTGTCAAACTTTAGAACACCGGTTTACGATGCTGCATCGATAAAAATGTCGCGGGCATGACCCGCCACGCAATGGGAGTCTGAGGCCTGAAACGATCCGCTTTTTCGAAGTGTCTTGTTTGGTGAATCGGAGAGTGCGGTCCCCTTCTCCGTTTACATTAGGAATTCGCAGCCGCGAGCAGTGAAAACATGTCAATTCAAATTCCCTGTCCGAACTGCGGTCGAGAGCTCAAGCTTCCTGACCGTAGCTTGCTCGGTCGAAAGGGCAAATGCCCCAAATGTGCTCATACGTTTATCCTCGAAGAACCACCCGTAGTGGCACTGGAATTGGCAAATCCGGAACCCGTCGCTTCCGTGACAAACGCCCCTTTGAAAGCGACAGGTACGCCCGTATTTTTTGACCTCAACCAACCGACAAAGCCGAGCCAGCCCACTTCGCAAGGACATGTGACGTCCGCTATGGGCAGCTCCCCAGTTCTGGCTGACCTCGATCAAGTCGTTAAACCAAAAGGAACCGCAGAACGACTGAAAGAACAACAGAGAAAAAACGCACGACAACGCAATATTGGATTGGCAATCGCTGCGGTGGCGGCTGCGTTGATTGGTGGGTTCGTGATATTCGGTTCGAAATCAGTGGATAAAAACGCTGTTTCGAAAACCGCAGAAAAACCAGCTGGAACCGACCCCGAACATGTCGAAGATTCCGGCCAGACTCCGGCGACGGGTTTTGCGAATCCGAAGTCGCCCACCAAAGGGAAACCAATTCAACTGCAGTATATTCCGTTTGGAACGCAGGTCGTGCTGAATCTTCATCCGGCCGAACTCTGGAAGCCCGGTAGCCCGGGTGAAGAAATCCGTTATTGTGTTCCCCCGCTTGCCAAACTCGTCGAAACTGTCCTGAACGACTTGTTCCAGCGAAAGCCCGAACAGGTCGAAGAATTATTGATCTGCCTGCTTCCAGGAATACGAGGCAGCCTGCCCGATGTTGCAGCCGTCGCTCGTCTGGTTGACGAACAAAAACAAAGCCAGCTGATTGATCAGCTAGGCCAGTATCTTGAGGTGGATGGGCAATCGGTGTACACGAAAGGGGATCGTACTTATATGATCGTCGATCTGAAGACACTTGTCGTCTGCCCCAAAAGCCAGACTCAGGAAATGGTCGAGGCGATCAAGAAGCGACACCCCGTTGAGCAAATCGATCCGCTGCTTCCAATGACGGATCGTGATCGACATATCACTGCGATTTTTACGCCAATCACGCTCGGCCTGCAGGAAGCGTGGTTTCCTGAAAACGTTCGTCCGTTCGTCAAAAACTCGCTTGACTGGCTGGGTGAAGAAGTCGAGACGGTTTCATGGAGCTTTCACATGACCGACGAACAATTTTATTCAGAAATTCTTTTACACGGAAAAGGAAGTTCCGGAAAGAATTCGTCAAAGAAACTCGAGCAAGACATTAAAGTGAAGCTGGCACAACTGGCAGAAAGTCTTCTCACGCAAGTCGAACAGATGAATCCGCGAGAGCAAGGCAAGCGAATGGTGATTGGTCGCCTTCCAGCGATGGTCGAAGTCTTTTCGCTGGCGACGATCATTAATCACGGACCGCAATACGTGCAGCTCATCACCCCACTACCCGACCGAGCCGCTCCGAACCTGGCCTTGGGAACGCTACTCGCCTGGGACGAATCGACAAGAACCGATTTTTCAAAAGCCAGAGCAAAACCGCCCACTCAAGAAGGCCCATCGGTACCTGACTTAATTGCAGACCGGTTGAAAATGAAAATTGACGTCGATTTCCGAAACACTGAAATGCACGAAGCATTTGCGTATATCGGGGGTGAAATCAAAACATCGATCATGCTTGACGGCGACGCGCTCAAACTTGGTGGTTTCACGAAAAACATCAAACAGACGTTCAAAATGGATGCCGCAAGAGCTCAAGACATTTTCATCGAGATCATTAAAGTATGTAAGGGTCTAGGACCTAAACCAGAGGCCACGATGGTAATTGTTGTCGACGAATCAAAGAAAGACATCTTGGTGACCACGCTTGCAACCGCAAACGAAAAAGGGCTAAAGCCGTTCGATCTTTCAAAATAAACGCTTTTTCAAGAGTCCTCAATCGGCCTTAATTCCATGCCCGGTCGTTGCTCATGCCCTGATTGCGGTACAATCCTGCGGATTCGCGATCGCACCTTCGTCGGCCGACGAGTGAGTTGCCCGGAATGTAAGACTGCTCTCAAAATCTCGAGTCAGAATGAACATGGTGATTTTGTCGTTCGACAATTGACGCCGGATGAACTTGCCACTTCCGACCAGAGTAGTCGCGGTAGCAGTCGTCGCACTAAAACCAGTCCGCACGATAAAATTCTTGTGCCGACGGCACCGGCTCGCTCATTCATCGGCAAACTGATTGATTCACCGCTGACAGCGGCATGGTTGCTCGCCGTTGCGATCTCGGCATTGGTTGCCGTATTGGTACTTGCACCGAAACATCGATTCGCTGCACGCCCGACTCCTGTGATCAATAAAAATGACGTCGCTAACGATCAATCCAATGACAACTCGCGGGAACAATTACAAACCGCCGAACCCGTGGCGGACTCATCGATTGAAAGTCAATCGCCAGACAAGAAAAGCGAGAGCAACCCGGTAACGATCAGCGTCTCGGCACTTGAACCCTCGAATATCGATGGCCCCCTGACGAGCCTTCCCGTTTCCGTTTCACCCGAAATAAAGCAGGAACAACCCGCCGCTGTTGTTCCTCCGCGTCCTCCTCGAAAGGACGTCAAAAAAAATTTGGTGTTTGAGTTTGAGGAATATAAGCAAACGAGACCGGTCAGTCGGCGCGACCTGCTGGCAACCCTGCAAGAACACCTCGATGCACCCATCGAATTTGACAAAGAGGAACTCGGCGCGGACGAACTCGACAAAAAAGTCACGTTCGAGTTTGATAAAAGAATATCGCTTGGCGACGTCATCAAAGCAGTCACGGAACCCGCAGGCTGGCGAGTTGAAATTGAACCAACCGGGCTGCGAATCCGGCGGAATTAATCGTTAATTGTGCGCCGAACCGCGTGGAGAATGCCCCGATGCTAACCCTGCTTGATGCTCATCCACGTTATCACCGTCGGGAAATGCTGAGGATCGGCGCGTACGGGCTTTCAGGACTTGCTTCCGCGAATTGGCTGACGAGTCCTTTGATTGCTGGCCCGAAGGGACTGCCTATTTCGAACAAATCAGTCATTCTGCTCTTCCTTCATGGCGGCCCGAGTCAGATCGAAACGTTCGATCCGAAGATGACCGCTCATAGTGGCATTCATAGTGCGACAGGTGAAATTCAAACCGCTTTACCCGGGATTACGTTCGGTTCGTCATTTCCTCAACTCGCGAAACGAGCCGACCAATTCAACATCGTTCGATCGTTTGTACCGGGTGACGCCAATCACGACATCAAGCCGGTCGTCTGTAAAGAAACGTCTGGCTCGAACATCGGTTCATTCTACTCTCGGGTCGCTGGGGCCAATCGGCCGGGAACCGGGATGCCAACCAACGCCTTGCTGTTCCCTCAGTCAGTTGACGCGACAACTGGCCCGGCGATCAATTCTTTCGGGAAATTTGAGTCCACCGTCACGGTCGGCAATGGGTTTGCCCCATTCGTACCCGGGACCGGTGGTGACGTGCAACAGAACCTGGAACTGAAAGTCTCGATCGATCGATTGGCTGATCGAAGGGCATTGCTTTCAGAACTTGACCGCCAGCGTTTTCGCATTGATGAACGCGGTCAATCGGAGCGTGCCGACCCGCTGCAGACGCAAGCCTTCAGCACGCTGCTCGGTGGAGTTGCCGGTGCCTTTGACCTGTCCAAAGAAGACCCCGGAACGATCGCTCGTTATGACACGGCACCACTGGTCAGACCCGATCACATCAATAAAAAATGGAATAACTACAATCATTATGTCGACAATGCAAAATCGCTGGGAAAGCTGCTGCTTCTGGCAAGAAGACTCTGTGAAGCAGGCTGCGGATTTGTGACGGTGACGACCAGCTTTGTCTGGGACATGCATTCCGATGTAAACAATGCACCGGTCGAAGAGGGGATGCGATACATGGGTCCGCCGCTCGATCATGCGATCTCCGCATTTCTGGACGACATTACGTCACGCGGCTTGAGTGACCGAATCCTGCTGGTCGCAACGGGAGAAATGGGACGAACTCCGCGAATCAATCCGAACGGCGGACGTGACCACTGGGGCAACCTCGGCCCATTACTCTTGGCAGGCGGAGGCCTGAAATCAGGTCAAGTGATCGGTCAATCCAGCCGTGACGCTGGCGAGCCTTCCTCAGAACCAATCCGTATCAAAAACCTGGTCTCAACGATGCTTCAGACACTGATTGATCCAAGCGAACTTCGCCTGATGCCTGGTGTCCCTCGTGAAATCATCGCGGCGGCAAACGCCCCACCAATTCCCGGGGTTTGATTTCTTTCGCGATCATCAGTATGAGATTGGGACGACTCAAAGCGGGGCTCGGGCAGACGCCCTATCTGATGCGCAGTTGCGCATGAATCAGCCGGAGAAACAAAATGAGTGATCAGGGCGATGAGTACGATGCCATCGAATCTGAATTGAATCACTTCATTGGACCGAAGTTGGTAGGTTTAGCGGTCGTTGGCTACATGAGCCTGGCTCTCATTAATGAGTTACTTTGGGGATTGATTACGGCGATTGGATTTGTATTACTCACCGGTTTTTTCATCGCTCGTTTTATTCTCAACGTTCAGGGGCGAATGAACATCTCGATCGTCTCTGTCGTCATTGGATCAAACATTCTCGCTCTTGTCTGGTCGATATCCAAAATCCATTAACGTTGCGGATGAACTTTCCGATCCAGCTTTCTGTCGTCAAATTCAACCGTCCACCCCAAAGTCTGTTTCTATCACAAGAATGACGAAACGTTTATCAGGTTTGAAAGAACACTTTCGTTGGACTTTTGAACTCGTCAAATCGAGCAACTCGCATTCTTTCCATTTGACTTTGATCAGATGCGACTTCAAATCTTTGTATAGAGAATGTTTATACAAGGCCACGTGTCTTCAATCAGTCGCATGACACAGTGCAGCCCTGCGACTTGTTTTTACTCCTGACCAACGAAACGAGCGTGTTTCTATGATAAACGAAGTATCCACCACCATTGTCAATTATTCACACATCGGGCGCTCGTCGTTTTTCTTTGCTAATCATCAATTGACTGAAATTGTTATTTGGCGAGAATTTGCTGACGGAGGCTTCTTCGAATACATCGGCGTTGGTGAAAGAATTTTAACCGTTCCATGCTGGCTGCACTCTAAATCAACCTGCAATCCCTGACATCAATCGGGGCAGCAGTTTGATCGCGTGCAGTTGGTGCAAATATCCAACCGCGGCCGCCGTCCCGGAATTCACTTGTCATGGAGGACACGCATGAAACTGTTATCCACGTTGCTTCGCCGATTCGTCCAACGAGGTACCCTGCGTGTCATCGATGTGTCTGGAAAACTGCACACATTTTCCGGAACCCCTTCAGAACCCGCAGTGACCATCCGTTTACACAATAAATCTCTTTATACCAAGCTCTTTTTCAACCCGGAATTATATGTGGGCGAAGCCTACATGAATGGAGAATTAACGTTTGAAGATGGCTCGGAGTGTTTTGACTTACTGAATCTGTTTTCGAACAACCGTACAGGGCTGACGGGGCATCCGATTCAAACGATGTTGCGGCATTCGTGGCGATGGCTGCGGCGGCTTCATCAACACAATCCTATCGGCAAAGCACTGAAAAACGCGTCCCATCACTATGATCTTTCGGACGATTTCTATCGCCTGTTCCTGGACGAGGACATGCAATACACGTGTGCTTACTACCGCAGCCCTGATGACACACTCGAGGAAGCTCAACTCAATAAGAAACGTCATGTTTGCGCCAAATTAAAAATCGAAGACGGCATGAAGATTGCCGAATTGGGCTGTGGTTGGGGTGGCCTGGCGATCCATATCGCGCAGAGCGCAGATGTCGAAGTGACTGCGGTCAATCTCTCGATCGAACAGATTCGTGTCGCGCGTGAGCGGGCCCGGCGATTGGGACTTGAAAAACGCGTCCATTTCGAGCACATGGACTACCGCGATCTGAAAGGAACTTACGACCGAGTTGTCTCGGTAGGTATGTTGGAACACGTCGGGGTTGGACACTATGACGAGTTCTTTCGGAAATTCCGCAGCCTGCTAACGGAAGACGGTATCGGACTTGTACACAGCATCGGACGCAATTCCCCTCCCGCTACTGCCAGCCCTTTTGTGCGCAAATATATTTTCCCGGGAGGATATGCGCCCTCACTTTCAGAAATTTTCGCGCCGGCCGAACGTCAACGAATCTGGGTCGCCGACTGTGAGGTTCTTCGTCTGCACTATTACTATACGCTTCGTGACTGGCGCAAGCGATTCATGGCGAATTGGGATAAAGCGGCGGCGATCTACGACGAACGCATGTGTCGCATGTGGGAGTTCTATCTGATCTCCGCCCAACTGGCATTTCTGACGGGATCAGAGATGGTCTTTCATCTGGTGTTAGCGAACAAGCGAGACGCGGTTCCGATCGTGCGTGATTACATGGTCGACGACGAGCGTGCCGCAAGTGAGGTTTATTTGCCTGCCGCATAGAAAGCCAGACAAGGGACGCCTTGGATTCGTATTTATCTTATGATCCTGTCTATAGACGTTCCACTGGATTTCATCGGATGCATTTTCACCAGCGTGCGGAATTTTATCGATCCGAAATCGGATTCGATTGTCGACCCACGCGGTGCCTTGATTGAATTGCGCTCTCAGCCCCCCCACTGGAATCGACAAGGACCTTGGGGGACTTCGTTTTTCTCTGCTTGATCTGAGCCGATAGATGCTTCTTGCGTATCACCTCGCCCGCCAGATCATGGGCACATCGGAGACTTTTTTTCGCTTTTCTGACAAGCCACATTGAATCGGTCTTCGTGATTTGCCGGCGACATCTGGCAGAAACATAGAAATTCCCGCCGCGCGATGAGAATTTCGAGAGGTCGCTTTTTGCCACAAGTTTTCAACGGGACCTGGTTGCTAACGAAGCTCACAGAATTGTAGAGTCGGCGATCTCCCTGTCCGTTCCCAAGAAAACCTATCAATGGAAGGCGAAAATATGAAAGCCATTCTCTGCTGCCTGACTTTCATGCTTGTCGTCAGGACGCCATTTGTCAGCGCGGACGACCGTCCGAATATTCTCTGGCTGACTTCGGAAGACAACAGTGTCGATTGGGTTGGATGTTATGGAAACCCATACGCTGAGACTCCGCACATTGACAAGCTTGCTTCAGAAGGATTTCGATACCTGCACTGTTACGCCAATGCGCCCGTTTGTGCCCCGTCGCGAAGCGGCTGGATCACCGGAGTCTACGCGCTTTCGACCGGCACTCACCAGATGCGTAGCCGGTATCCAATTCCACACGAGACGATCAAGTACTACCCTGACTTGCTCAGGCAAGCGGGATACTACGTCGGAAACGTGACTAAAACGGATTACAATATCGGCGGACGAGCCGATGGTAATGCATGGGATACTAATAAAGTCGACTGGAATGACCTGCCCCGGCGACAACCGTTTTTCATGGTGATCAACAGCACGAAATCGCATGAATCGACGGCATTCGGTGACATCGAAAATACGACTCACAGCCCTGATAAGGTGCGACTGGCGAAATATCACCCGGATATCCCTGAGATCCGCAAGAATTACGCACACTACCACGATCAAGTCAAAAAGATGGACGCCGACATCGGTAAGGCATTGGCCGAACTGGAAAGAAGCGGCCTCGCTGAAAACACGATCGTGATTTACAATTCCGACCACGGCGGGGTTTTGCCCCGCAGTAAACGCTGCTTATACAACAGTGGTACGCATTGTCCGCTGATCGTGAGAATCCCTGAAAAATTCAAGCACCTTCGTCCCGCTGAACCTGGAACAACGATCGACCGGTTGGTCAGCTTCATCGACATGCCCAAAACATGGCTGAGGCTGTGCGGTGTCGAAAGTCCCACATACATGCAAGGGAAAATCTTTCTTGGCCCGGACACTGAATCTCGGGAGTATCATGTCAGTTTTCGCGGCCGGATGGATGAACGAATTGATAACTCACGCGCGATCCGTGATCGGCGGTTTCTTTACATCCGTAACTACATGCCCGAGGTACCGTGGGGGCAACATCTGAACTACCTGTGGACGATGAAGGCGACACGAGCGTGGGAGCAGTATCACCAGGCTGGCAAGACTGACAATATCACCGGACAATTTTTCAGAAGCAAGCCGATGGAAGAACTGTTCGATACCGACGCCGATCCAGACAACGTGAACAACCTTGCGGTCCAGCCCGAATATGCCAACGAACTCGAGCGGCTGAGCAAAGCTCTGGATGCCTGGCAATTGGAATATTTCGACGCGGGATTAATTCCTGAAACGGAATTGCTCCGGCGTTCACAGGCGAGCAAAAAGACAAATTACGAACTTGTGCGAGATCCGTCGCTGTACGATTTGAAGGGTTACCAGCAGACGGCTGCACTGGCGATGAAACAAGACCCGGCAAACCTGCCAACATTCTACCGAAACCTCAGCCACTCCGATTCCGGGATTCGGTACTGGTCAGTCATTGGCTGCTTTCAGCTGCAAGGACGTACGAA
The DNA here is from genome assembly GCA_903858935.1 of uncultured Schlesneria sp. Lineage (GTDB taxonomy): Bacteria > Planctomycetota > Planctomycetia > Planctomycetales > Planctomycetaceae > Schlesneria. Next base: position 11,952 of record CAIOKO010000023.1, read on the forward strand.
GCTGGATCACAAATTGATCCGCACTTGTCTGAACGACGATTCCGACCATGTGCGGGCGATGGCGGCGTGGACTCTGTACCGAGACGGCGAAATACTGGAAGCACAACAATGCTGGAATCAATTACTCAGCAACAGTTCCTATGCATCTCTGGAGGTTTTTAACATCATTGACTGGATCGGCGACGGGCACGCTCCTTATGTCCAGGCCATGCGTGCGTGCCACTATGACCACGGAGAATACATTGACCGAATGAAGTCCTACTTTGGCGTGAGCGATGTCGCAGACACCGAGAAAAAATAATCGCTTCCCACAAAAAAGTGGAATTCTCGTCTGCGAATGCTTAATCTACTGCTGGAAACATCACAAATCATTTTCACTTCTCAGCCTGAGTCTCTCGAACGGATTCTCGGTTTGATTTCCGCATCGGGAAGTTGACGTGCCCAGTTCGTCATTGATTAGAAAAAGGACTTTCCGCAGGCGAATTCTCGTCGCATTGCTTTGCCTGTTTACAGGCATCGCAATGGTCTATTTTTGGAGCGACTTTTGCCTTTGGCGCACAGAAGCTAATTTGACCCGGCGAAATCACATTGCTGCAGAAAACTGGCTGAAACGCAGCCGCTGGTTCAGCCCGGGTTTGGATCAGCGAACGTGCCTGCTGCAACTTCGTGTTGCTCGGCGCTCAGGTAACTTTCGAGAAGTTGAACGACTGTTAAATCAAGCATCAAAACTGGGCGTGGCTCGTAAAGAGCTGGAGCGAGAACGCTGGTTGGCCATGGCGCAGACAAATCAATTCGACGCAATGCAGTCCCATTGGAACGATTTGCTGAAAGATGCTCGCGACGATGAGCCGGAAATTGCTCGAGCCCATTACACGTGGGCGATGATCTACCATAACCACGATCTCGCCAAGTGGACGCTGGAACTCTGGCACCAGGATTATCCCAAGGACCCCGAGCCGATGCTGCTATTGGGGCGCTACTATCAATCGATGACAAGTTGGGAAAGCTCAGAAAAAGCCTATCGCGAGGCCCTGTCGATTGCTCCTGAGAATGAGGAGTGCCAACTGTCACTGGCAAAAGTCCTGCAAATCCGCTTGAAAACAGATGAAGCAATTCCAATGTTTCAGAAATATCTGCGCCAGCATCCGAACGACGCGGCGGCGGTAAGAGGCCTTGCCGAAAGCCTTGCCACTCGCGGTGAAGTGGACAAGGCAATCCAGATGCTTCAAGACACTTTGAAGATTCATCCCGATGACTTCATGATTCAGAAGTCTTGCGGTGAATTAATGCTTTCCAAAGGAGATACTGTCGGGGCTGCTGCGATTCTGGAAAAGGCCTATCGTCTGATTCCCGAACATGCGAACCTGGCCAACTCGCTCGCTCGCGCCTGGAAAGCCTGTGGGCGTGCAGCGGAAGCAGAACCTCTTTTCGCGTTTGTCGCGGAGTCGCAACCAAAGCTCATCGAAATGGGGGCGATGGAAAAACAGTTGAGAGATCAACCTAACAACCTTGAACTGCGAATGAAGATCGCCGAAATCGTGGCCCGGTTCGTTTCTCGTCGCGATGCCGTCCGCTGGTACGAAAACTTGCTGTTGATCGCGCCGAATTACAAACCAGCACATCAGGAACTGGTCAAGCTCTACCAGTCACTCGGAGAAGATAAACTGGCAATGCGTCACGCGAATGGACTTGAACAGGATTCGAAATGATGACTGGTTGCGTGCAAACCAGATGGCCGTTGAGATTGTTGTGCAGCATCGCGGTGGTCAGCGTGATCTCAGGCTGTTCGCCAACACACCCAATTCAAACCAACGATGGTTCGACGAAAACCAGCGATGTCCGCAACTTCGAAAAACCGCCTGGAGCAAATATTCAATTTGTGAACATGGCAGAATCGAGCGGTGTGACGTGGATTGCACGCAACGGAGAGGAAAGCAAAAAATCCGCCTTACTTCAAATGGTTGGTGCAGGTTGCGCTATCGACGACTATGACTGTGATGGGAAACTCGATCTCTTTTTTGCTGGAGGCGGAGTATTTGGCAAGGGGCGTGAAATCCTGCCAGTCCCGTTTGGTTTGTATCGTCAACATTCGCCATGGAACTATGTTTCCGCATCCAAAGCGGCGGGGTTAGACCCGATTCGTCACTACAATCATGGCACGTACACAGCGGACATTGATAACGACGGATTTCCTGACCTGCTGATGACAGGTTGGAATGGACTTCAATTGTTCCAGAACCATGGAGATGGAACTTTCGAAGATGTCACTCAATCCAGTGGCTTAACCGATTCTCTGTGGAGTACCGCAGCTGGATGGGGAGACTTTAATCGAGACAACGTATTGGATCTTTACGTCGGTCATTACACGGACTGGTCGCTTGATAACGATCCTGTCTGCGTTGACCCGACGAACAAACAGCGAAATCTTTGCGCTCCAACGGACTTTCAGGGACTGCCCTGTACGGTTTATCTCAGCAACGGCGACGGAACATATCGTGACGCCAGCGTTGAATTAGGAATCCATGAAATTGGCAAAGTTCTGGGTGTCGTCATCGCTGATCTCAATGGTGACCTTCAGCCCGATCTTTATGTGGCAAATGACGCGCTACCCAATCACCTTTATGCTTCGCAACCTTCAGGGAATTACCGAGAAGTCGCGATTGAGTATGGAGTGGCGCTGGGTGAGACCGGTGTTTCTGACGGCAGCATGGGTGTCGATCTTGGTGACCTGGACGGCGATGGCAAAATCGACATCTGGGTGGCGAACTACGAGCAACAAAGCTTTGCCCTCTATCGTAATTTGGGGAACGAACTTTTCACCCATGCGAGTCGCCCACTTGGGATCACAGCCGTTGGAACATTAGCAGTCGGATTTGGAACGGTGATTTTTGACGCGGACGGTGACGGATTTTCTGACATTTTCTGTTCGAACGGCCATGTGTGGGCTCCAGGAAGTGCGACAGAGCGTCGTCAACGCCCCTATTTTTTTCGGAGTGATCGTGGCAACAAATTCTATAACATCGCGACGGATTTGCAGGGTTATTTCAATGAACTTCATCTGGGCCGAGGTGCTGCCTGTGGTGATCTGGATGGGAACGGGACTCCAGACCTCGTTGTCACTCACATTAACGAACCCGTAGCACTCTTGAGAAATGACACTTCCATCGCAAATTGGCTGGAGGTCAAATTGGTAGGACGCGTCAGCAATCGATCGGCAATTGGTGCCAGCGTCTCTGTCAAAGGTAAACGTGCGAGTCAGATTGGAATTGTCAAAGGAGGCGGAAGCTATCTGTCCACGAGTGATCGAACATTGTTTTTCGGTCTTGGCGACGAGCATTTCGTCGAATCGCTCGTAGTCCGATGGCCATCGGGCAGAACCACTGAACTTACTGAAGTCGAGTCAGGCCAAAAAATCCTGTTGATCGAGGAAAGAGACGGTCGCTGAAATGCCGATGTGTCATGCAATTCTCGCCTTGAAGCACGAGCAACACCCACAATAATGCACACATGAACACATTATCGATTTCAAACAATCCACTTTGATCAACTTTACCGATAAATTCAGCAATTCAAGCGGATTTAAGTTTGACAGCATTATTTACGTTGAGTTAGCTTCTACACAATTCCGAAGCGAGAATTCGGAACGCCGAATCAATATCACATCAAACTTTGTCAGCATTTCTCTCGTTGAAGAATTTACTTCAAGGAAGGAAGTCTGTTCGGCGGGTCAGTCATTTAATCAATTGTTTTCGAGTAACGTGGCCTGCAGAGTTTGACGTTTTGGTGATCGGATTCAAAAGTTTGTATTTTTATTTTTTGAGGAGGGTTTCTGATGGCGAAGTCGAAAGTGCGTGGATTTACCCTGATCGAACTGCTGGTTGTGATTGCAATCATCGCAGTTTTGATCGCGTTGTTGCTGCCAGCAGTGCAGCAGGCTCGTGAGGCAGCTCGCCGCACGCAGTGTAAAAACAATCTGAAGCAAATCGGATTGGCCTGTCATAACTATCATGACACAGCAAAGCAGTTCCCACAGAACTGGTCCGGTCGAGGAGCATCAGAAGCGATTCGCGGCGACTGGCAGAACGCTTTCGGAGATTTCGGATGGATGGTGATGGCGCTTCCATACTTCGATCAGGCTCCTCTCTACAACCAGTTCAACTTCAATGACAACAACGGCGGTCCTGGTGGTCCAAACCGTTATCCTGGTAGCACCGCTGACAACAACAGTCGTGGTTGGACTTCGCAGCAGAACACCAATGCAGCGACAACCATCCTTCAAGCTGTCATGTGTCCAAGCAATCCTCAATCCGCGAAGCAGTACGCTGGCGTTGCCGGTTGCTCCGGTGGAAATACCTACAACAACACTCCAGTTGGTCGTTCCGATTATGTGGGAAGCCTGGGATTCGAACGGGCTGACTGGCAAAACTGCCTTGCCTCAGATCAAGGCGGAAAAGGGATCCCTCTCCCATGGAGCAACACAGACAACATTCCTGGTACGGTCCATAATGGCTGGGGCGAAGGAAACGGCGGAAACTCGACCGGCCCGGCATACCTGGGGTTGATGAACGGCTGTTTCAGCTGTTCGGGTACTTGCAAAATCAGCGATATCGTCGACGGAACTTCGAACACGATTCTCGTCATGGAAGACCACCACTGGTCACAAGGTCCTTCGCAGCCGAGCCAAGTTGCCGGAACCGTTGGTTGGGCTGGTCCGATGCAGGTCGCTTCGACCGCTCACCTGGTTAACCAGAAGTATGGTTATCCCGACGGAAATCAATGCCATGGTATCAGCAGTACTCACGTCGGTGGTGCTCACATCCTGATGGCTGACGGATCTGTCCGATTTCTTTCTGAGAACATCGGTGTGACTGTGTTGCAAGCAATCTCGACCCGTGCAGGTGGCGACATCGCTGGCGATTTCTAAGATCGCTCAGTACAAAAATCGTCAATGATTCAATTGAATTCTCGTCACCGGCAGTGATGCCGGTGACGAGACTTTTTTCGTATGGGTTCGAAAAAACGACACCATCGTGAACTCGGAAATTCATTAGCCCGACGCGCAAGCGAGGGGCTTACTGAGTTCACAATCATTTGAGCGTCGGGCTGATCTGTTAATGTGGTCCAGGGGACTTCGGTTTAACTCCCGATTGAAAAACGATTTTGTGTCGAATCTCAGAAAATTTACGGTCAATCCGGGCTAACACCGTGGTCAGCCAGAAACCTTTCCTGATGGGCTTGCTGCTTTGCGTGTTCACAGGCTGTGGGCAAAACGGCAGTTCGAGCACGCAGGACACCCGACCGGCTGAAATCAAACCAGTTAAAGCCACAAACTCACAGATAGACCTTTCCAAAGATAAGGATGCCTCGGCCGAAATTCCGTCCGTGGTTTCGCCACGTGTCGCAACAAAGCCCGTCAGCCGTCTCACAACGTTTCCACATTTCGAAGATATTGCGGAAAAGATCGGCGTCTCATTCACCTACCTGAACGGAGCCTCGGGTAAGTCTCTGATGGTGGAATCAACCGGAGGAGGAGCCGGGTGGTTCGACTTTGATGGTGATGGACTATTGGATCTTTACCTTTGCCAAGGTGGAAATCCTGCCAGTGAAAACCGTCCATACGAACCACTGGATCAGCTTTTTCGCCAGATTGAGCCCGATCGTTTTGTGGCGGTCACCGAGTTCGCTGCGGTGTTTGAACGCTCTTACGGTCAAGGTGTCGCGATTGCCGATTTTGACGACGATGGATTCGATGATGTGTACATCACCAACGTCGGTCCAAATGCGCTATTCAAAAACCAGGGGGACGGAACGTTTATTGACGTCAGCTCCGAGGCTGGTGTCGCCAATCCCCTCTGGAGCAGCAGTGCCGCCTGGGGAGATCTCGATGGCGATGGTGATCTGGACCTCTATGTTTGTAATTACGTTGACTATGATCCCTATCATCCGATCCCCTGTGGAAATGGGGGTAAGCCGGGAACATGCCATCCCGAAACCATGGATGCTGTCCCCGACGAATGTTACTTTAATCGAGGGAACGGAACCTTCCTTCCTGAAGCCCAGTCGAGGGGTCTCTTCGGACCACTCAATAAGGCATTGGGTGTCGTGATTGCTGATATGAATAACGATGGCATGCCCGACGTTTACGTCACAAACGACACAACGCCCAACTTTCTGTTCATCAATCAGGGAAGTGGTCAATTCGTCGAATCAGGAACGCAACTTGGATGTTCAGTCAGTCGTGATGGCCTGCCTCAAGCCAGCATGGGGGTTGCATTGGGCGACTTCGATCAAAACGGCTGGCTGGACCTTTACTGCACGCATTTCACGCAGGAATCGAACACCCTTTACAAGAATCTTGGACCTACGGGTTTTCAGGATGTGACGGGAATCGTTGGACTGCACGCACCGACACTCAAGTACCTTGGGTTCGGCACGATCATGGCGGATTTCAATCAGGATGGTCATGAGGACATCTTCGTCTCGAATGGCCACATTGACGACTGGCGTGAAAGTGGAAAACTTTGGCAGATGGAACCGCAAATCTTCAGTTACGAGGGTCCTCGATTTGTGGATTGTGGCCCGATGGCCGGCGACTTTTTCAAAAAGACTGTCATTGGTCGAGGAGTCGCCCGAGCAGACTTTGATAACGATGGTGACTGGGATCTGGCGGTGGTCCATCAGAACACACCGACGGCAATTCTGCGAAACGATTCGTCACGGGGAAATTGGTTAAAACTAAGATTTGTCTGTACGACAAATCGTCGAGGCTGGGGAACCCGCGTTCGCCTTCGACAGGGTGATCGAAATTTGGTCCAGGAGATGGCGGGAGGAACCAGCTATGCGTCCGCTCACGAAGCAGCGATCATCTTCGGATTGGGTGAAAATTCCGCTGCGGTGCACTTGGAAATTCGCTGGCCTGACGGAGAATTGCAGTCAATCGACGACGTGAAGACGAATCAGGAACTGGTTCTCAGACAACCTCGCAAAGAAGACTTGCGGAATTGATAACGAACGCCCCAGTGAACAACGAGAACAAAGTGGACGCATCGTTTGCCCGTCCTGACATTGAACATCCGACACCAGCGAGGCCGCTTACCGGAACTCGTCGCTGGTGGATTCTTCCGCTGGCAATCCTGATTGCTGCTGCCGTTCCGATCGGTTACCTGTTTCAAACGGTCATGCATAACCGGGCAATCGCGGCCTACGAACAACAGTGCCAGGATTTGAAGCTTAAAAAAAACTGGACTGAACTGGCAAAAGTTGCGGAATCCTGGTCCAAAATTGAACCCGGGACCGCCGATCCATGGCTCTATCGCGGTGAGGCAGCGGAAGAGCTGAGCGATTGGAAGTCGATGATTCAACATCTTGATCGGATTCCTCGGACCGACTCACGAGCCGTACCGGCGTTGTTAAAAAAATCGATCGTTGAATTCGAAAAGTTGAATCGACCTTTTGATGGGGCCAGGACGTGTGATCAAGTTCTCGAGCTGAATCCGCAAGTGACAGCGGCGCACAAGCAGACCGTCTTTTTTTACATGATGACCCTGCAGCGGAAAGAAGCCCTGCGTCGGGTCCGTCGTGCAATTCGACTGAGCCGTGAATCCCCCGAAACTTATGTCTTTCTGGTCAGCGTCAGCTGGCTCAATCCAGCCTCACTTTATCACAATAACACGATCTGGCTCGAATCAGATCCGGAAAGCGAGATTTTTGAAGTCGCGCGTGCGATGCCCGTTTACACCACGCTGGCAAAGAACGATCCGAAACATGCTGCGGTGGTGGAACATATCCCGACGGCTGAAAAATTGCTGGAAAAATACCCGCATAATCCAGAGTTACTGTCGTTTTTTATCAGCCTGAGTATTTCGAATGGCGAACTGGAGCGGGTTCAAGAACTGGTGCAAGCTTTTCCGCGGGATATCGGAGAGACAGATCCTCGATACTGGCGAGCACGGGCGTGGTGCGAAGAAGCACTTGGGGATGTCGACCAGGCAGAAAAATCGCTGCGACGCGGATTTGCTCTGGACCCGTATTGGTGGGTCATTCACTTTCAATTACATGACCTGCTGCGGCGACAACAGCGGCTTGATGATGCCGCCTATTTCTTTAAAGTCTATAAATTGTCCAAGGACTTGAGTACTGAAATCACAAGTCTGAATAAATCTCCTGAAAGCCTCGACGAGCAAAATTTTTGTCGAAAATTGCTGGTACTGGCGGAGTTGATCGAAGATGATGAAGTTGTCAACACGTTGAAACGGCGTGTCGTAACACAATGAATCTCATCAAGTTTGTTTTGCGGGCGAAAACCGAATGCTGTCACCAGGCAGCGTTGAGGAGTCGTTCGCTTTGTCTCGTTTTATCGAAAGGAAGTTTGAAATGCGTCGATTCAGCAGCCTGGTTCTGATTTGCTTATGGGGATGTTCATCCGGAGGCCCAGCGCCGCTTCCTCTTTACCCGGTGACAGGGAATCTTAAAGTTGATGGCAAACCGCTCGAGGCAACGGCCGTGTCATTGATGCCTGTCGACGCAACGTCCAAAGCCAAACCGGCCGTCGGCACTACGGACAAAGAAGGCAATTTCAAAATTGCAACAAATGGGGATCGCGGTGCCGCAGCCGGTCCGTATAAGGTCGTGCTCGGTGGGGCCACCGTGGAAGATTCGAGCACATCCCTAGAGAAGTTGACGCCAGCACAGCAGGCTGCAGAAGTCTCAAAAAGACAGGGAGATCTCGTCAAGAACAAAGGAATGCCCCTTTCGAAGAAGTACAAATTCCCCAGCGAATGGGCTGATCCAAAAACCTCTCCGAAAACATTTGAAGTGACGACGGGAACGAACGTACTCAATATCGACATCTGAAACGATTTCGTAGCAAGATCATATGCACGAGGTTGCGCATATCGCCTGACAACAAACCACGTCCAGAATCTGGAAACAGGTAATTCGGTCGGCAGTTGAAATTGAAGTCGGCAATGACGCATCGAGACGAGGCTCCCATCGAGACGACATCTGGTGGCAAAAAGGCAGCCACGACGACGATCCGACTTGTCGTCGTGGCCATCCTTCTCACGCTCATTGGTGTCGTGTTCTGGAGAGGGCGCGTAACTTCGCCCCCCCTGAAGGAAAGTATTCCAGCGAATTCATTGACGGTGGCGAATCAACAAATCGACAACGACCTTCCCGTTGTCGTTAAACCGACACCTCCTCCCGAAGGCTATATCGGAAGTCAAGCTTGTGCAGATTGCCATCCGCAGATTGCCGAGCGTTATAACCGGTCGGCGATGGGAAGAACGCTGGCAAAGATTGACCAAACGCCGCCCCCTCATGAAGACTACGACACAAATACGTCGTTCAACCGGGGAAATCGTTCGTACCGCGTTGAGAAAAACAATAACCGAGTCTGGCATCATGAATCGGTTTCCGATGACGAAGGAGTGATCTACGACCAGGGAGAAGAGATCCAATATGCCATGGGGTCGAATACGAGAGGCCGCTCGTACCTGATCTGGCGCGATGGAGCGATGTTCATGTCCCCCATTTCCTGGTATGCCAAAGATGGATGGGATCTGTCCCCCATGTATCTGCCAGATCGCCATGTTCGCTTCAGCCGTCGGATTACTGACGCCTGTATCGTCTGTCATAGTGGACGAGTCTCGCATCAGACAGGACGTGAGCATTTTTTTCCCCAGCCGGTATTTCATGAAGAATCGATCGGTTGCGAACGCTGCCATGGGCCTGGTCAAAACCACGCGGATTTTCGACGCCAAATCAAACCGGATGGGATTGATCCGATCCTGTCCCTTTCTGAGTTGCCACCCGCGGAGCGAGACGCGGTCTGCTTTCAATGTCATTTTCAGGGTGAAGAACGGATTTTACGTTATGGACGAACGGAAACCGATTTCCGGCCAGGGATGAAATTCAGCGATGTCTGGGCGGTTTTCATGAAAGGGAACGGTACAGACGGCGGAGCCACGATGGCAGTCTCGCAAGCCATGCAGATGCACACGAGCCGTTGTTATCAGACAAGCGGCGCTCGCCTCGGCTGCGCGTCGTGCCATGATCCTCACGAGTCACCAGATGCTGTTCATCGTGTCGACTTTTTCAACGATCGGTGTCTTCACTGCCACAAAGAACAAGGGTGCTCACTTCCCATCGAGAAACAGACGGCTGAACCTGCCAGCGGGTCATGCATCCACTGTCACATGCCTCGTCTCAACGCCAGCAACATCCCTCACACGAGTCAAACGGATCACCGGATTTTGCGGGACCCTGATCGTTTGAAATCCGCAAAGACCGGCAACGAATACACGATGTTCGAGGAAGCAGGAGCGATGATTCCTGAGATCGAGCGAGTTCGCGTCAAAGGCCTGATGTACTCACTGGTCGCCGAGAAAAAAGGTGATCGTAAATTCGCCGAGGAGGCGCTCAAGCTTCTGGAACAGGCCCAGAAGTCGATGCCTGATGATGAATCAATACAACAAGCTCTGGGTGGGGTCTTGACCATGTCAGGCCGCATGCAAGCTGCGGAATCCCTGTCTAAAAAAACGATCAAACAATTTCCGCTTAACGAAGTCGCGTTATTGCGTCTGGCAAATGCGGCTCACGATGCAGGACACTATCTCGAAGCGGAAGAATTGTTTAAGCCGTTAATGCAGCTGAATCCCTGGATGGCAGTGACACATGGACGTCGCGCTCATGCCCTGGGGATGCTGAATCGGTTTGACGCGGCGTTCGAAGAAGCGGAACAGGCTTTGAAACTTGATCCGACCATCCTGCCGCTCTACGGCTGGCTCAGCCAGGCCTACGCCAGTCGTGGAAATCGCGAGAAAAGCCAGTACTACAAACATCAGGCAGAGCGACTCGTCAAACGCCTGGCACCTTCGAAACCACAATGAGTTTGATGAGTTTCCCTGAGCATCAAAAAGCCGCCCCTTCCGTGCGGTACCGCCTCCAGTAGAAAGCAATCGCGAGCAAACCGTTAACGGCACTTAAAAGAATCGTTGGCGCGAGAGCACTTTCTCGCGAAGCCTTGCCGAACGGACATTTCCTCCCGATACTGATAACGTGAGCGGTTGGATTCGTGATCGCCATGCTTCACATCCTTTCGTCGCTTGCAATTCCCACTGAAATCAAAGGACCAACCGATGAAGACCCGGTTGTTAATGTGGCCAGTCTGGCTGTTGTTGATTGCATTCTCGACACGCCCGCTTGTGGCAGAAGAACCGTACCTGGAATTTCTGCAGGGGCTGCGTGAACGAAATTATTTCGATTATGCCCTGTTCTACCTCGATCAACTTGCACAACGACCGAACTTGCCTGCAGAGATGCGGCAACTTATTCCTTATGAAAAAGCAGTCACGCTGCGCGAAAACGCCAAAACGCTACGCAACCCCGAAAAGCAGCTTGAACAGCTCGATCAAGCGCTGGCGTTTCTTGACCAGTTCGTACAGGAAAACCCCGATCACTCTTATAGTGGCGACGCAAACTCCGATCGGGCTGAAATTCTGAGGCAAAAGGGTGAGGTCGAAATATTCCGGTCAAAATCTCCCGCAAATCAGGGGAGCAAAGCGGATTTTCAGCGACGCGCACGTGAATTGGTGCAAAAGGCACGTGACGTCGTGAAGCTCGCATTCGACCAGCACGAAGCGGCTTTCAAAAAGTTCCCGCCTTATATCGATGAACAAAAAGAGCCTAAGCTTCATGCCGATCGAGTACGTGTTGAACGTAGCATGATTCTTGAATCTTTGAGTCTGGGAAAATGTACCTACGACGAAGCGCAGACCTACGATCCTTCAGCTCCACAGTTCAAGCAACTGCTGAACCAGGCAGCGGATGAATTCGAAAAGATGCATCAAAGGTATCGCAGCCAGATGGGAGGGCTACATGCCCGGGCATGGCAGGGAAAATGTTTTGAAGAACAGGGAGATTTACAGAAGGCACTCGGGATATACAACGAATTGCTCGACCACCCGGGTGACGATCCCCTGCTCCAGAGCCTGAAATCACAGACGCTGCAATTTAAACTGATCTGTTTATATGCACGAAACGACTACCAATTGATCGTCGACCTGGCAGACGACTGGCTGAAGAAGAACGCAAGCGAGTCCAGAACATCGGTTGGCCTGGGAATTCAGTGGGAGCAAGCTCGCGCTCTCGATGCGTTAGGCGACAATCGAAATCTTCCCAAACCAGATCAAGAACGGTTCTGGCGACAGGCTCGTACGACCGCCCAGCAGATCAGCCGTTTTCCAGGCGAATACAAAGACGTCTCACTGTCGTTGGTACAGCGACTGCAGGTAAAGCTCGGTGGTAAAGAAAAGAAGCCCGAGGACTTCGAGACGGCGTTTGGACTGGGACGTCAATCCTTCAATTCGGCTCAAGAAGTCAAAAAAGAGTTGGACGCGGCAGTCAGGACACAAAAACCTGCCGAAGAAATGGTGCGGTTGAAGCAAGACTGGTCAAACGAGCTGAACGACGCCGCGAAAAACCTTGAACTGGCCATGGTGTTGACCAATCGCCGCGACAACGCAAAAGATGTGGCGACGGCTCGACTGCTACTCGCCTACACGAATTTCTATCTCCATCGCAATTATGAGGCAGCGATTCTGGCACAGTTTGTGGCTCGCACGACAAGCGATGACGAAGGAAGTGTCGCGCTGGACGCGGCCCACATGGCCATGGCAGCCTTTGTTCAAGCGTACAACGACAACAAGGTCGAACCGGATAAAAAGCAGGATGAAATGCGGCTGACGATTAAGGCTGCCAATCTGATCGCAAGTCGCTGGCCCGAAAGTGACAAAGCTAACGAGGCTCGGATGACACTCGGTTCATTGTACACGTCTGCAAAAAAGCCGGTCGAAGCGGCTGAATGGTTCAGTAAGGTTCCCGAGAACGACGCAAAATATCCTGAAGCACAATTGGCCGCCGGGCAGGCTTACTGGCTTGCTTTCGGTTCCTCTGTTGGAATGCCGCAAGACTCGCGACCAAGCCCCGAAAAACTTGCAGAATGGAAAGCTGCGGCAGACCGGTACTTGCGATCCGGTATCGAAAAACTTTCCGCAACTCTGCCAAAAGAAGGGACAGTGCCACTGGAACTCGTCAGTGCAAAGATCTATCTCGCGGAAATCCTGCTCAGCCAGGGAAAAGAGACTGACGCAATCAAGATGCTTCAGGACGACCCTCAATCTGTCATTAAGGCGATTGCGGTCGCCGACGAATCTCAACGACCTGAAAAGGGAATCCACGGTCGTTTGATCGCCAAAACTGTTTACAAGTTGCTGTTACGGTCATATATCGGCCTGGGTCCGGACAAGCTCAATGATGCCCGGGCAACAATGAAGATTCTTGAAGCGATCGCATCAGGAGATCCCAGTTCAGACCTGACTCACCTCTATGTTGACCTGGGAAAAGGGTTAAAGACTGAATTGGAACGGTTTCGCAGTAACGGTGAAACAGAACGCTTTAACAAGCTGATGGAAGCCTTCGAGACTTTTCTTGACGACATGTACAAGAAACAGGAAGGCCAGACGCTGGGATCGCTAAGCTGGATCGGAGAAACCTATTTTGCCTTGGGTGAAATCTCAACGGATGCTTCGAAAACCGCCAGTTATTACGACCGGGCCGCTTCGGCCTTTAACGGGGTTTTGACCCGCGCACAGGCCGATTCGGCATTTGCCACCGCCGATCAATTGCTGAACGTGAAAGTTCGACTGGTTCGATGCAACCGTTTGAAAAAGGACTTCAGCACTGCCGAAAAGCTGCTCAACGAAGTCCTTAAGGCTCGAGGTAACGATCTGCGAACTCAGATTGAAGGTGCCTATGTCTTTCAAGACTGGGGATCAAACGGTGACAACAAGAAGTTTGTCACCGCGATTGCAGGTAACAAAGAAATCGGGTTGTGGGGTTGGGGAGGAATCGCAAAAAAGATTCAACAACAGAAGAATTTCTCGGAACGGCCAGACCTGGTCGACAGTTTTCTTGATGCACGCTACGGCGTTTCACTTTGTCGTTTCCGATATGGCAAAGAGCTGGCCCCGAAAGAAAAACAAAAGGCACTGGATGTCTGCGCAATGGAATTGGTCGGATCATCTTCCATTATGAAGACTCTGCCCGATGACAAACGTGCGAAGCTCAACGAACTCTATCGTGATGTCATGCGAGAATCAGGCAAGCCAGTTACCGATCTGCCGTGGTCCGTAGACGCTCCATTGGAACAAACGAAGTCAAAAGAAACGATTGATTCCGAGGATAAAACACTTGAAACGGAGAAGACGAAACCAGCGAGTCAACCGGAAACTGTCACCCAGAAAAAAGCACAAGAGCCGAAAAATAATGACACTTTGGCATTCACCGTCTTCCTTCTGAGTCTCCTTTGTGGAGCTGGCGTAATTGGCTGGGTATTTTTTAAGGGAGGCAAGAAGGCCGCCAAGCCGAAAACGATCAGCCGCAAAGAAGAACCGGTATCATTCTCGGGCATTGCTGTAGAAAAACCGCAAGCGGCATCCTTTTCTGCACCGATTGCTCCCAGACCTCGACCAAAACCATCAGCTTCGACCGGCACTGGCACAACTGCAGCTCAACCAGCAGCACCGAAACCTGTTACGAAATCACCGTCACGAACTGAAGGAGCAACGGCACCAGTGCCGAAGCCTCGGCCGAAACCACCGACGCCTCCTGCGGCGGATTGAAACTTAGAAAACTCTGATCGCTGGTATCACGGCGTTGCCGGCAAAAAATGGGACCGATAAGCCTGATATGTCCCATGAGACCTGTAAAATTGATCAACATAGAAATAAAGGGACCGCAATGAGGACGTATTTCCGCGATGTGTGCTTCGTAACGGCCACGATTGTCGCACTTCCAATGAACTCGCTGTTTGCCATCGACATCATCACGAAGAAGAGTGACGGGAAACGTGTGAATGGCAATATTTCGGCGATGTCGAAAACCGAACTGACGCTGAAAAAGAACCAGGGGGAACCTGAGGTTGTCAGTGCCAATGACATTGCTGCGATCGAGTGGGAAGGAGGCGGTGGTGAATTGAAGCTGGGATACAGCGACGAAAACGGAGGACGATACGATTCCGCCACTCAACGGATGCTGAAAGCGAAGGCAGATGCCAAATCGCCGAGTGATTTTCTGAGGGGCGAGTTCGACTATATCATTGCACGAATCGCAGCCAGACAGGCTTTGGCCGATCCTGAAAAACGTCAGCAGGCGATTCAAAAGTTGCTGGCGGCTCAAAAGGGATATCCTGAACACGTTCGCTTTTATGAATCGGTATTACTGCTCAGTCAAATTCAATTGGCCGAAAAGGATTTTGCCGGGGCACGTTCGACGCTGGAAAAATTATCTCAGGCCCCCTGGAATGACCTGAAGCTCGCCGCACGGATTGCAGAGTCGCGGGTGCTGGTTGCGGAAGGAAAAATTGACGAAGCGATCACTGGATTTGAATCGATCGTCGCATCGGCAGGAGATACTCCTGGCGACATTTCACGAAAATTCGAAGCCATGCTCGGACATGCGCGAGGCCTGATCGCGCAAACAAAATTTGACCAGGCGCTTAAGATTCTCGACGTCGTCACGGAAAAGGGTCCCGTCGAAGATTCCGCCGTACAGGCTGAAGCCTATATCCTGCAAGGACAGGCACTACAGGGACTGGGACGAACAAAAGAAGCGGCTTTAGCATATTTACATGTCGACATCCTTTTCCCCAAAGAAGCGGGATTCCACGCCGAAGCGCTCTACCAAATGAGTAATCTCTGGAAGCTGGTACAACACCCGGATCGAAGCGCCGATGCAGCAGGGAAACTGGTTCAAATCTATCCCAATAGCGAATGGAGAAAGAAATTGGTTGGGACTGAGTGAGGAAATTACCGTTGCTCAGAAACCCCTGAAGTGAATGGAGAAAGACAAGGTTAAACGGAGGTGGATCGCCCCTGTGCTCGCATTGGAATTTCGCGTTCCCGGCATAATCCTCTGGCATCGGAAGCAATGGATACTTAGAATCGCGAAACTGGTCTGATCGCGTCGGACAGGTTACGGATGACTGCTGAGACGAAGGAGTGTTTCACGTGAAGGGAATTACAATGAACCAGACAGGTGTTCGTAGCCGATTTTGGCGTTTGGTTCTTGCCGTGCTGGTTGGATGGATGTCGCTGGGAGTGACAGAATCGGTCTCGCAAGCTCAGGACGATGCACGACCGGCAATCCGGGACGATATCGGCAGATTGGGGGCCGACGGGACTGTTTCCGATGTGAGAAAACCACGAGACTCCCTGGGATGGATGATTCGTGCGTCAGGCATCTTTGGATTTCTCATTCTGCTGGTCGCGTTTACGATGGTCGCGATCATCATGATGATCGCCCTGCAACTTCGCCGCGACAACTATCTTCCTGCTTCATTCATTGAAGAGTTTGAACAGCAGCTTCTGGCGAAAGACTATCAGGGAGCCTATGAATCGGCCAAAGGGAGTGATTCGTTTATCGGTCGAATCCTCGCCGCCGGAATGGGAAGGCTGTCGCGCGGCTATGACGAGGCTGTCGAACAGATGCAGCAGGTCGGTGAGGACGAGTCGATGTCAATGGAACACAAGATCGGTTATCTGGCACTGATCGGCTCGATCGCTCCAATGCTTGGGCTGCTTGGGACGGTTCAAGGGATGGTAATGGCCTTTCAGGTGATTGCAAACTCGTCAACGTCACCGAAGCCCGCAGAACTTGCCGACGGAGTCGCAACCGCTTTGTTTACAACACTCGAAGGCCTTGTTGTGGCAATCCCGGCAATCGTTTTCTATTCGTTGTATAAAAACCGTCTGGCTCGATTTCTAATGGAATGTGGATTCGTCGCCGAGAACCTGATGAAGAATTTTCAGAATATCGGAAAACCAATCGCTCCTGCAGCCGTCAGCCGAACAGGTGGTGGCTCACCCGTAACGGTTCCGGCCGCGCCGCATTTCCACTGATCGTAACAGTGGGCTTTGTGACGTAGCATGGGTGCTAGCCCGTGCCGCACGACAGTTTAAGCGGGCTGATGCCCACGCAACAAAAGCTGACAACGATGGAGCGTTCAGATGAAAATGCGTAAGATCGAGATGGGGGCTATGGAGCCTGATATGACTCCGATGATCGACATTGTCTTTCAACTGCTCACGTTCTTCATGATTGCCATCAGTTTTGAAAGCACCAAAGCGGACGAACGCGTTAAGCTACCCGTGGATACCCTCGCCAAACCCCCAGTCGTGAAGCCGGAACACGAACTCGTCCTGAACTTTGGATATCAGCGGCACCCTTCAGGTGAGCGCAGGAAATCGAGACCCGAAGTTTTCTACAACGAACGTTACGTCGATGTTTATGATATCGCTCCCGAACTCGAACAAGAAAAGCGGGTCATGGAGCGTGTTCACGGACAAAACATCATTAAAGATGTGACCGTTCTAATCAGGGCCGACTCAGAAATTCCGATGGGACTTGTTCAAGAACTTATCAGGAAGTGTCAGGACGCGGGCTTCAGCAAATTCTCGCTTCGCGCCACTTCAGAGGAGGCCTGACGATGAAGCTGCAAAATCGTTTGAGTGGGCCGACTAAGGTCCAAATCCCGATGGTTCCGATGATCGACATTGTCTTTCTGTTACTGATTTTCTTCATGCTGAATCTGAAAATTGTTTCCCCTGAAGGGAATTTTAATATCAATTTGCCCATCAGTGCGCCGACCGCTGCAGCTGCCGAACTCACCCCGCCCGAGATCAAAGTCAGTATGGTTTCTGATCGCCAGGGAAATCTGATTCAACTTACTTTGGGCTCCAAAAACCTTGGAAACGACGAAATGGCGTTTGAGCAGTTGAATAAAGAGATCCTGAAAATCATTGGCAGACCAGGAAACCCCTTGGCCAAGGATATCGAAGTTGAAATCGATGCCGACTACGAAACCCAATACAAGTACGTCGTTAAAGCAATTTCAAAATGTACCGGCAGGCTGGATCCAGGTTCCAAACAGGTGGCTAGATACGTCGAAAAAATCAAGTTCGCACCACCGCACAAACCAAAAGCGTGATGCTTGACGATGATGTGGATGGGCTAACGTTTGCCGTAACTGATCGCAGTCCAAGGACTAAATTTCAGTTTCCCGCGACACAAGTACATGTCAGCAAACTGCTTAGTCTTTTCCAGAAACTATTCTGTTGGGAAGATTTTCCCTGCCTATTTATCCAGGCATTGAGCGGGTTACCCGTTTGCCTCGTGACGCGGCGACGATATAATCGGCCCCTTCCCCCTGTTTCTATGCAGGGAGCGCCACACACACAATGGTTTTTCCTAATGACTGCCTTGGCCGATTCTCGCAATGTCACCGCGAAGACAGAAGAACTGATTCTTGTACTCGATTTCGGCGGACAAACCGCCCAACTGATCGCTCGGCGCATTCGTGATCAGAATGTGTTCTGTCAGCTGGTCAGACATGATCTTTCTCTCGAACGGATCCGCGAACTGAACCCGAAGGGGTTGATCCTGTCCGGCGGCCCTGCAAGTGTCTACGAAACAAACTCTCCCAAGGTCGATCCTCGACTTTTTGAATTGGGAATCCCTGTATTGGGAATCTGTTATGGGCTGCATCTGACTTGCAAGCTGCTCGGTGGTCAGGTGACACCGGGATCCAAACGCGAGTTTGGAAGAACCGAGTGCCGGATATTGCAGCCTGATCCGTTGTTAGCCGGACTCCCTCAGTCGAGCACGGTCTGGATGAGTCACGGCGACCACGTTGAAGATGCCGAGACTTCCTTCATACGGTTAATGGACACGTCAACGTGTTCATATGCAGCGGTGAAACACCGTGAAAAGCCAATCTATGGGCTGCAGTTCCATCCAGAAGTCACACATTCAGAATACGGCAGCCAGTTGCTTGCCAACTTCGTCAAAGCGGTGTGCGGGTGTCATGGCACGTGGAAAATCAGCTCGCTGATCGATCGTGAAGTAGCCTCCATTCGATCACGTGTCGGTAACAAACGTGTGATCTGTGGGCTATCCGGGGGGGTTGATTCGTCTGTCGTAGCCGCGATTTTATATAAGGCCATTGGCTCTCAGCTTTCGTGTATCTTCGTGGACAACGGACTTTTGCGAAAAGGGGAATCCGACAAGGTTCGCGATCGTTTTCAGAATCACTTCAAGACAGATCTGCATGTTGTCGATGCGAAGGATCGCTTTCTCGATGAATTGAAAGGGGTCACCGATCCTCAACTGAAGCGAAAAATCATCGGGCGCGTCTTCATCGAAGTCTTTCGTAAAGAGGCTGAATCAATCCCCGATGCACATTTTCTCGCTCAAGGAACTTTGTACCCGGACGTGATTGAATCGGGTGCCGATGCCGACGGTCCCGCCGCAACCATCAAGGCACATCACAACGTGGGCGGCTTGCCTGAGCAATTGGGTTTTGAGCTGATCGAGCCATTACGCGATCTTTTTAAGGACGAAGTCCGTCGCATGGGACTTGAACTAGGATTAACAGACGAACTCGTCTGGCGACATCCGTTCCCTGGCCCCGGACTGGGCGTGCGATGTCTTGGTGAACTAAGTGCCCCAAGGCTCGCAAAACTGCGCGAAGCTGACGCAATCGTGATGGAAGAATTGCGACTCGCCGGACTTTATCGCACAATTCAACAGGCATTTGCCGTATTGCTGCCGGTACACACCGTCGGGGTCATGGGAGACGGCCGTACGTATGAAGAAGTTGTCGCTGTTCGAGCCGTTTCAACCGATGACTTTATGACGGCGGACTGGTTCCCTATGCCGCATGATGTCTTGCAACGGATTTCAACACGGATCATCAATGAAGTTCGTGGAGTCAACCGGGTCGTTTACGATATCAGCTCAAAACCTCCGAGCACGATTGAGTGGGAATAGGCGTCTCGAAACTTACTTCGATTCGTAAGACTGAAACGACCTGGATTCACTGACGCGGGGTCCATCGTCGGTTGCGTGGACGATCAGGGCTTCGACACGATCACGACCTTCGATCAACTTAAGTCCTTTTTGGGGTCCGAGAACGCAAATTGCCGTCGCCAGCGCATCGGCAGTCGTCCCGTCCCCGGCAAGCACCGTCACACTGCTTCGCTCAGTCAGGCCGAGTCCGGTGTGAGGATTGACAATGTGCGAATATCGCACGCCATTGATTTCAACAAACTGAAATGCATCTCCTGATGTGGAAATAGCGCAATTCGTCAGCAGCAACAGACGGCTGACGGTACCATTCGGCCGGTCAAGCGGCGCAACGCCAACCTTCCAACCCGATGTTTCAGGAGGGGCATCACCGGCGACAATATCTCCTGCTACTGCAACCAGAGTTTTTTTATGCCCCTTTTCGCGGAGCAGTTGGCTGACGCTCTGGGCGATGAACCCCTTAGCAATTCCGCCAAAGTCGAGTCGCATTCCCTGCCGCTTTAATTCGACGGATTGGGTCGCCTCATCCAGTTTGACAAGCTCCCAGCCAACAAGTCCTTTCGCAGCGAGAAGTTCGTCGTTATTCGGGAGAATTTTGAGTTTTCGAGCCCGACGCCATAATTGAACCAATGGTCCGACGGTGACGTCGAACGCACCATCCGACTTTTCAGAGACCTCTAACGATTGTCGAAGGACTTGAAAGAGTTCCGGGCTGACTTTGACAGCCCGACCTGACCCGGCACTCTCGCAAAGCCGCATTGTTTCGCTGTCATTTTTGTAATCGCTGAAAATTTGATCGAGTTCTTTTACCCGCCTGAACGCAGCTTTGGCGGCATCATTTGCGACGGTATCTTCGGGAGCGTATAGTGTTATCTCAACAATCGTTCCGAGATGTGGTTCAGCAAATGTGAAGCGCTCCAGTGACTGAGCGGGCGCCCAACTTGACATCCAGATCAGGTTAACGATCACGGTCCCCAACAGTTTCCACCTTCGAGTTGCCATGCCATTCACCTGCTCTCAATTAATTGCTTCACGTCGCGATGCACTATTCGCAGTCTCGTTGATTTGTTTTTTCGGTCTTTCGATGCTGGCGATGGCTCAAGACGACGCTGGCAACGCCAAGACCGAAGCGGACATGAAACCGTACTCTCAAAAGATCCGCAATACGGAAATCTCGTTCAAAATGGTCCCGATCCCTGGAGGTGAATTCCTGATGGGAAGCCCAGCTACGGAATCAGATCGAAATGAGGACGAGGGGCCTCAACACAAAGTGAAACTTGAACCATTCTGGATGGGCCAGACTGAAGTCACTTGGGATGAATTCGAACTTTGGTCAATTCGATTGGAACGAGCACTGCGAGATTTCGGCAACGCTGAAATCGGTCCGCTGGAAAAGGCCGCCGATGCGGTGACGAAACCGACAAACCCCTACACTGACATGTCATTTGAGATGGGAAAAGATGGTGGCTTCCCCGCGATCTGCATGACCCAGCACGCGGCAAAGACATACTGCGAATGGCTCTCGGCAAAGACGGGCCGATACTATCGCCTGCCGACCGAAGCGGAATGGGAATACGCCTGTCGGGCTGGAACGACCACCAAGTACCATTTTGGCGATGACGCTTCGCAATTGGGTGAATACGCCTGGTTCGAGGGGAACAGCACTGAGAACGGAAAGCCCAAGTACCATAAAGTTGGGAAGAAGAAACCCAATCCCTGGGGTTTGCACGACATGCACGGAAACGTTGCCGAGTGGGTTCAAGATCGATACGAAGCCGATTTTTTTGGAAAATTCAAACAAAACGAAGCCGTCAAGTTTCCACTCTGCCTTGCCGATGACGAATATCCTCGAGTGGCACGAGGTGGTGCCTGGGACCGCGGGCCTGCCGAATGCCGTAGTGCAACAAGATTGGCTTCTGATCCAGACTGGAAGCAGCAAGATCCTCAGAACCCCAAAAGCGCTTGGTACATGACAGATGCGCTCTGGGTTGGATTTCGTGTCGTTCGGCCACTACGAACGCCAAGCGACGACGAGCGAAAGAATCTGAGGTTGGATGCTGTTGTCCCGAAAGGGGTCAAACCGCGAGTGACGATTGAATAGTTATTTTGCTCCGTTTTCTGCCGGGCGTTGAATCGACATGATTCAACGCCCACTTTTATCCGAGAACCTAACAACCAAGGAGTCGAGCATGAGTTCATCCGATCAACCCCATGACAGCGCATCGCGTCGTGACTTTTTGAAAACGTCGGCGTTAGTCGGCGCTGGAGCGGCATTGGTGGTGCCGACCGGCTTCAGCAGCAGCCTGTTCGCCAGCGGCGACGATACGGTCAAGGTTGGCCTGGTAGGTTGCGGCGGACGTGGAACAGGCGCTGCAGGGCAGGCTCTGTCGACGAACGGCAATGTCAAGCTCACCGCCGTCGGCGACGCATTTCCTGAAAATGCTCGGGGTGTTGTTGACGCGGTCAAGAATGGACTCGGTTCCAAGGGTGATCGCGTTCAGGTTAAGCCTGAAAATATCTTCGACGGTTTGGACGCCTATCAAAAGGTGATTGATAGCGGTGTCGATCTTGTTATTCTCGCTACTCCTCCCGGCTTCCGCCCAATCCATTTTGAGTACGCCGTCAAAGCAGGAAAGCACGTCTTCATGGAAAAGCCGGTCGCGGTCGATGCACCCGGTGTTCGACAAGTGATCGAAGCAAATAAGATCGCCAAAGAAAAGAAACTGAAAGTGGGTGTTGGCCTGCAACGACACCATCAGGCTGGCTACCTCGAAACGATCAAGCGGATCAAAGATGGAGCCATTGGTGACGTTGTTGCCATGCGAGCCTACTGGAATGGCGGCGGCGTATGGGATCCTCGCAAGACTCGTGAGCAGTGCAAGACCGAAATGGAATACCAGGTTTTGAACTGGTACTACTACAACTGGTTAAGTGGTGACCACATCTGCGAACAGCACATTCACAATCTTGACGTGATTAACTGGATCAAGGGTGGCAAAGACAAAGAGGCCGCTTACCCCGTCAAGGCAAATGGCATGGGTGGCCGACAGGTCCGTATCGACAAGAAATACGGAGAAATCTTCGACCATCACTTTGTCGAGTACGAATACAGTGACGGCAGCCGCCTATCCAGCCAATGCCGACATATTCGCGGCTGCTGGGACAGTGTTTCCGAATCCGTAACAGGGACCAAAGGGACTTCAAACCCTTCAGGCAGCATTCACGGTCCTGGAATCAACTGGAACTTCAGCGAAAAGCAGAAAGACCCTTACCAGGTCGAACATGATGACCTGTTCGCAGCCATCCGAAAGGGAACGGAGTACAACGAAGGTGACAACGGAGCATACAGCTCGATGACTGCAATCCTGGGCCGTTTGTGTACCTATTCGGGTAAAGAAATCTCCTGGAACGATGCCATCAACTCAAATATCAGCCTGGCACCGAAGAGCTACAAGTGGGACGCTGAACCACCTGTCAAAGCCAACGCTGACGGCGTCTATCCGATTGCGGTTCCCGGACTCACACGGGTTCTCTAATCGACCAGCGCATTTGGCACTGAGTGTGATCTAAGAATAAGGCCCCACCAATTTTGATTGGTGGGGTCTTTTCATTTTGAGTTGTTTTCTCGTTCCCAAGCTCCCGCTTGGGAACGAGCGTCTTCGAAGCTCCGCTTCGCCATTCGTCTGGCGACCATGCAGCTCGTGGTTTCATTGCATTTCGACGGAATCGCATCACCAGTCGTCTACCCGATCCGGAAGTAGAGCTTTGGAGAAGTGCGTTCCCAGGCTGGAGCCTTAGACGTTTCTCGTTCCCAAGCTCCCGCTTGGGAACGCACCTCGTCGAAGCTCTGCGTCGCAACCGGCAGAGGCCTAACCAGAATTATTCAATCGACGGCAGCGTGCAAGAAGACTTTGCGTCACACCAAGCAGATAATTTTGCAATCCGCCCAACGCGAACCGCATGGCCCGACTCCGTACGTGAATTGCCACCCCGAAATGCCCGCGTTATTTTTTGTCCGCAGACGATTCCGCCAACGCTTTTTTGATGGCTGATTCCATCTCGTTTATGGAATGATCTCCGAACCCGACTTCATGAAAAACGATCTGATTCTGACGGTCGATAACCCATAGTTGGGGGATTGTGTCAACCTCCAATTCTGACAAAGTCTTCGTCGCACCGTAGCCATTCGGCCATGGTATTTTCAGCGATGATACGAACTGACGACTCATGTCGATCGACCTGGAATCAAGTCCCTCAGAAGTCAGCCCTACGAAGACGACTCCTTGATCTTGGTATTTGTTGTGTAATTCAATGACATAGGGCGTGACCGCTCGACAGGGACCGCACCAGAAAGCCCAGGCATCCACCACAACGACCTGCCCCTGCGTTGTCGGTCCTGGTCCATTGATCCAGCCAGTCGCTTCAATGCGTGGAAACTGACGGCCAACTTGTGGCGAGACAGGGGGAACCATCGCGGATCGAAGCAGCAGTGCAAAACCGATTGCCAAAACACCCACCGCACTGACGGCGATCAGAAATCCACTGGGACCACTCTGGGGAGGAAGCTCGTCTTGCATAAGGGTTATAAACCATAGAGTGCAGAATATTTCGATCGCAAATGAGCGATCAATGGGACGTGAGAAAGGGATTCACCCGTGACGACTTCGACAAGTCGCTTCGCGCGGAATCGTTTTCCATGACGATGGATCTTCTCATTCAACCACCCTTTTAAAGGCTTAAAATGTCCCCGTGAAAAGGATTCGTCCAGATTTCCCAAGTCCCGTCCCGCAGCGACAAATAACTGGGCGGCATACATGTTGCCGAGTGCGTAGGTGGGGAAATAACCCAGCAAACCGGCACTCCAGTGAATGTCCTGTAAACAGCCGTTTGAATCGTTCGGGACTGTCAGCCCAAAGTACTTTGTAACCTTCTCGTTCCACACTCCGGGAACATCAGCCGGTTTCAGTTCACCCGAGACGAGTTGCTGCTCAATTTCAAACCGAAGCATGATGTGCAGGTTGTACGTCACCTCATCTGCCTCGACCCGAATCAGCGACGGACGAACATCGTTGATCGCAAAATAGAATTCATCCAGTGAAACATCACCAAGCGCCTTCGGAAAAGCGGTCTGAGCAGTGGGAAACAGGTACTGCCAGAATGATCGACTGCGACCGACAAAGTTTTCCCACAGACGTGATTGTGATTCATGAATTCCCAGCGATGTTGCCTGTCCAATTCCTAAACCAAAACTTTCAACGGGCAAGCCCTGGTCATAAATTCCATGGCCAGACTCGTGTAACACTCCGAAAAATGCAGAATTGAAATGATGATCGCTGTAGCGCGTGGTGAGTCGACAATCGCCTGGTCCGATTCCGGTGCAAAACGGATGAGCCGACTCATCAATTCGACCTGCCTCAAAGTTAAACCCAATCGCTTTCGATGCTCCTTCAGCCAGAACAATCTGTGGTGTTTTGGGATAATGTCGTGACAGAATTTCGATGTTTGGTCGATGCGACGAATGCTGAATAGCGGCGACAAGCTTCACAAGCTCGTCACGTAACGGCGAAAACACGCGCTCGACTTCTGCAGCGGTCATCCCTGGTTCGTAGTCGTCCAGCAGGGCATCGTACGGAACCCCATTTCCAAAACCAACCGCCTGAGCTTCTTCTCGCTTCAGGCCAATCATCTTGTCCAGCCAGGGAAGAAAATCGTTGAAATTCGAATCTTCGCGAGCCGCAACCCACGCCTGTTGCGATAGCGTCGTTGTTCGAGAAATCTCTTCAACCAATCGCCTCGGCAACTTCGTCTGACGGTCATAGGTTCGACGCGCTTCGCGGACGTTGACAGCCAGATCACCATCGGCGTCACCCAATTCACCGCTTTGCTCCAAATCGGAAAGCAATTCGCCAATGCGAGGCGAAGTGGACCGCTCATGAGCCAGCCCAGCCAGAAATCCCAATTGTTCAGCACGATGAGCCGAGCCAAGCTTGGGCATGTAAGTTTGCTCGTCCCAACTGAGCACGCTTCCGCAGGAACTCAGTAAAGCCGCTTCACGAAGTAGTCGAGTCAGTTCGGTGTAAAGTTCGTCCGTGCGAGACATGAGTCCTCCTGAATTCAATAACTGAAGTAACGCATATTCTCACAGCCACGCACGTCACACAAGGACAACGCGACGTTCAAAGTCGCCAACTCAATTCAATTTTCGAATGTTGAACAATGAACACTTCGTTTACGTGCGTGATTCTTCCAATTGCTCGGCAGGCAAAGGTGTCGTAAGATTTTATCT
The DNA here is from genome assembly GCA_903858935.1 of uncultured Schlesneria sp. Lineage (GTDB taxonomy): Bacteria > Planctomycetota > Planctomycetia > Planctomycetales > Planctomycetaceae > Schlesneria. Next base: position 38,161 of record CAIOKO010000023.1, read on the forward strand.
CTGACGGAGATTGAGCACTGGGAGATATGTTCGCAGTATGCTCGTCTAACACTGGTTTCAACACTGGATAAAAAATGAACGAAACCGATCTACTTCGCCGAATTACTGTGAACCCCGAGATTTTTGGCGGCAAGCCCATTATTCGAGGCCGTCGGCTCGCCGTTGAACATATCCTCGGCATGTTGTCGGTTGGCGATTCTGCAGAAACAATCGTCGAAGGATATCCGTGGTTGGAACTCGCTGACGTTCAAGCCTGTTTAGTCTACGCCCGCCGTCATATCGGCCATGAACGAATCGAGCCGTTGGAAATTCTCAGCGGATCGGTTTCGTGAAAGTCCTTCTCGACTCATGTGTCTGGGGCGGCGCAAAAACGCTACTGGGGTGTACTACGACGTTTTGTGGACCGGAGATCGAGACGAAGACCCAGGTGACCTGGCAATCTTGAAAGAAGCCTTTCTTGATGAGCGAGTCCTCGTCACATTGGACAAGGACTTTGGCGACTTGGCCATTTTATGGAGCGTGCCGCATCGTGGTATTCTCCGACTCGTGAATATTCCCGCTCGGCAACAAGGATTGTTTATCAATCACGTTCTGTCAGTTCATGGGGCCGAATTCATGCTGGGTGCGATTGCCACAGTCGAGTCCAACCGTATTCGAATTCGACCACCTGATGCCCCTTGAGAAACTCCGGGGCCCCAGCTCTTAATAGGTTGAACAAACGCCCTGCGACGAATCTGCAGGGAGCAAATCGAGCGGAAATCATTTGTGAGCTCAAGTCGATTGCAAGCCAATACACGTCGGAGGTCACTCGTTTTCTAATGAATCTGTATCACATCCACCCAGTAACGGATAATCCTCTTTTTGAGGGGCTTGCTCTCGAGTCGAATTCAACCGTCCTTAAAACGTGGCCAATCGATTGGAAGCACCATATTACGACCTGGGAAACAATACCGCTCAAGGGGATTTGGCCGATCCGACAGGTTGTGGGAAATTTACGGCAATTTAATGACTACCCCTGCGTCAACCTGACATTTCCGGCCTTTAGTCAACGTGCAGTCGATCTGCTGCGTGACGTTCTGGAAGCAAACGGCGAACTGTTACCTGTTCGGCACAAACTCGGTATCTATTACGTTTTCAATTGCACTTGTCTGGCGAATGTCATCGATCTCTCGAAGTCAAAGACCAACAGCGGAGTTCCAGACATCGGCAGCCTGATTCTCAACGAAGAGAAGTTGAGCGATCTGGTGATCTTCAAAGACAGGGCATTGCCAGTCTATCAGTTGTGCACGCAGAGTTTCGTTGATCGGGTGGCGTCGGCTGGCCTTCAAGGTTTTATTTTTATTCCCGTTTGGCCGCTTCCGCCCGGCATGACTTATCATTCTGAACGATACAGACTCTGCAAGCTGGCGGAACAGTGGAAACCGAATTCTCTGGGTACTCTGGACATTACGGGCAACACAGTTGTGCTGCGGCTCTGTTGCCGACGGAAGAAAGTAGCAAAGGACGAAATAGCGGCAGCAGAAGGCATCATTTCGCACCTTGAGAAGTCGCTTTATGATCCCTATCAAGCGCAGCCGGAATCGTACTTTGGAAACGTTGAAGGTACTGATGTTGTGGATTTCGAAATTCGGGTGTTCATTTCAACGCCTGACTGCGACCGGCTGTTAACTCGTCTTATGCCAAGTCTTCAGGAACTTTCCTGGCCGGGAGAGTTCTATGTCGTGAAACGGCGTGGCGAATTCATGGATGGACAGGCAGTAGAGGAGTACGTTCGCGTGGGGAAACTCGTCCAATGATTTCCGTTTAGGGGAGAAATAGCCGTACCCCCAAGTCCGACACCTAACTTTGGCGGAACTCCTGGATCAAGTTACAGATATCAACGTTATTCAACGCGTAATCATCACACGTCGCGTGTCCTGAATCACGAATTTCCGGATCAGCCCCGTTTCTCAGTAGCAGCTCGCACATAGGGACATCTTCACATAGTGCAGCAATATGCAATGCAGTTGCCCCCTGCTCATCTTGAGCGTTGATATCCGCCCCCTGATTGATAAGTTGCTCTGCCCACGAAATCTGTCCCAGATGCGCGGCTTTCATTAAGTCTGTCTTAAGAGGATGGTTTGCATACAGGTAAAAATTCTTAGTGAATGGGGCCAGTTCGCTCCGACGTTTCCACTTTTGACGCCGAATGTGAGCAAGGTCACCCGCCGCTAATGCGAAGAATAATGAGGCTAATTCATCGCGTGGCAGATCACGCAGATAAACGATGTCAGATGGAGAGTTGACGTTTACGAACGAAACCAGGCCACTGACTCTTGCAGCAACGCTCCAACCGTCAGCATCCATTACGAAAACCGTTTCATGCTCAAAATCTGGACGCGGATTCTCCTCAGCACCCAACTCAAAAACAATTCGGCGGATTGCCTGATCAAGACCTGGGGCATTCGCGTCGAAACGACAAATGAGTCCGTACCGTCCGTAGACATCAATGGTTCTAAGATTAATTGCGTTGTTATCTAAGTTCATTCCCGAAATGCTCCCGCTTCACTCCGGATGGCGCGTCCCCCTGGTCTTGGCAAAGCGCTCAGATCACGGTGGAAACATCGGATTCATCCAATGGTCAGTCGTCGTGCAGATTAACACGGTCATTCCAGATGAAACCAGTGCGCTTGCCAAATCGTCTCGCACGGCGATGATGACCAGTACCCATTTACACGACCAAATAATCAACCAGTCTCAAACATCCCGAACGCAATTCCGAGGGGGCTCTTTCCGTGAAATTCGAATTGAATCCTGACTCGAAATTGTTGTCCCAGCTTGAATCGACAGATTGGTTCCAGAATGTCGGCACTCCAATTGATAATGCGCATTTTCATGTCGTGAAGACTTGGGATGAGGGCTTCAAGTTGATTGAGCACGAAGTTCGGAGATGGTGTTCTATTGAGGCTAGGAACGCGCTCTACAATCAATTGTCAGCAAATCACCACAATCGATTCAGCGTTTGGAACGATATTGCCGGCGCGCTCACTCGACCGGTTTCTGAAATCGTCATTCGAGCAACCGCAGTTCCCGGAATTCCGGAATTCCCCAAATCTGCAAGGGAATGGTTTCATGGCATGTTGATCGGTGCTTTTATGGAAGAGGAATATGCAGACTGCATTCAAGTGAATCTGTTTCGCTAATTGACAGATTTGTTGTGTGCCGGCCGCTTACGTTGCGGTTGGTACTGTCGTGCAGCGGAGGACTTTCCGGATAAATCGCCGATTATCGTTTACTGAGCATTTTTATCTGATTAACTGTCGACATACGACTGATTTGCTCTCAGGATGCGAACGGATTCACGGTCGGGACATTCTTTGCTGGCATTATCGGATGGGAACGGGCCTATTTCATGATCAACTTCCAAACGTTCAGAAACGACTCATCAAATTCTATTGACACGCGACATAAAATATCCTCTTAATATGTCGCAGCCTTGTTCTGTGGAAGTAGCCAGCGCTTTTTTATCGTTTCACCCTAAGCCAGCGGCGCGGGCAGGTCGGCGTTCAGCCGACCTTTTTTGAGCGTCGCTAGGTTTCGGCTTAGATGACACGCCCGCGAATGAAGGCTCGCGGCTCGTTTATTGCTCCGAAACATTACTTCTCTTCGCGGCGCGGTTAACCTCTGCGATTTGTTGACGAGGGGGCTCGACAAACATAGTCCAAAGAATCCGAGGATTAACATCCTCGGCTCGCCTGGGTTTTCAGAACTTTGAGAATTTGATGGGAGCGCTAGTTGCCCATCCATGGTTGCCTAAGGATTGCCATTGTTGCCCGACAAAGTTGCCTAAACATTTTGAGACTCGAATAACAAAGAAGTCCATGGAAATCCCAATGTTGACCAAAACCGTCCAGAGTTGCCCATCGACAGTTGCCCATCGACAGTTGCCTTCGCTGCGCCATTGTTGCCCAGCATCGTTCGCCAATGTTTTCCATACCTGAAATTTCGAAACTGCCCTGGAAATCGCCAATGTTGCCTAAGACATCACATAGTTGCCCGTCGTTCTCGAACAGAAATTTCAAAATGGAAGAATTTCACCTCGGAGGACGCGGATGGGCACTGATCGGAGAAGAGAAGTCAGTGGAAAAAAAGAGAATTGGCGTGACCTCTTTCGCCTTACCGCGTTAAACTCAGTGGCAGCAGAATTCGAACGGGTGGGAACTTTGGACGGAAGGAAGAGGTGTTATGACGACATTACTCGAGCGAGCATTCGAAGAGGCAGCGAAACGCTCGGTGGCCGAACAAGATCTCTTAGCATCCCGCATGCTCGCTGAACTGGAGGCGGAAGACGACTTTGATCGAGCGATCGCAGCGTCCACAAACAAGCTCGAACGCTTGGCGAATGAGGCTTTGATCGAGCTTCGGGCTGGGAAGACCGAGGAATTGGACCCGGACCGATTATGAACTCTCGCACAACGCGACAGTTTCGCTCGCTATTTTCAGCCCTCCCAGCCCACGTCCAGCGACAGGCTCGCGAGGCATATCGATTGTTCCGAGCCGACACAACCCACCCCGGTCTGCGATTTAAGCAGGTCCACGGTGATCCGCCAATATATTCAGCTCGCGTCGGCATCAGCTATCGGGCTGTCTGTGTGCGTGACAGGAACAACTTGGTGTGGTTTTGGATCGGATCGCACGCTGCATATGACCAATTCCTCGCCCAACTTTAAGCCCCGACTTGTCAGTTGTTGAAAGCATTGTCCCATGCCTGAATTTCAGCTTGCCAGCCCATTCAACCCTGCAGGAGATCAGCCGAAGGCGATTGAGTCACTTGTGCGAGGCCTGCGTGAGGGGAAAAAAGATCAGGTTCTGCTGGGAGTCACGGGGTCGGGCAAGACTTTTACAATGGCCAACGTCATCCAGCAGATGCAGCGTCCCGCGCTGATTCTTTCGCACAATAAGACTCTGGCGGCGCAACTCTACGGTGAGTTCCGTGATTTCTTTCCCAACAATGCCGTCGCCTATTTCGTCAGTTACTACGACTATTACCAGCCCGAAGCGTACATCCCTCAGCGAGACATCTACATCGAAAAGGACTCGTCGATCAACGAAGAGATCGACCGTCTGCGACTGCTTGCCACAAGCGCACTGGTCAGTCGTCGTGACGTGATCGTCGTGGCCAGCGTCAGCTGTATCTATGGGTTAGGCTCGCCGAAAGACTACCTCGAAATGATGGTGCCACTCACAGTGGGTGGAACAATCGACCGGGATGACCTTCTTCGAAGACTTTGCGACATCCAATATTCTCGAAATGATATCGCGCCCGCTCGAAGTAATTTCCGCGTCCGAGGCGACGTGGTCGAAGTCTGGCCCGCGTACGAAGAATTTGCCTATCGCATCGAACTTTGGGGGGACGAGGTCGAAAAGTTGTCCATCATCAATCCCTTAACCGGTGAGGAAGCTCAACGTCTGAATGACATCTACATCTACCCCGCCAAACACTACGTGCTGCCGGATGATCGGATCACTGATGCAACGCGCGAGATTGAGAGCGAACTCAATTCACAACTGGAAAAGTTTCAGAATGAGGGGAAGCTAATTGAGCGGCAACGACTGAATGCGCGAACCCGACATGATCTGGAATTATTACGCGAGATTGGATTCTGCCCGGGAATCGAAAACTACAGCCGCGCGTTGTCAGGTCGGAAACCAGGAGAACCCCCTTTCACGTTGCTCGACTTTTTTCCCGAAGATTTCCTGCTGTTCGTGGACGAATCGCATGTCAGCGTCCCTCAAATTCGAGCGATGTTCAATGGAGACCATGCGCGCAAAACGACCCTTGTGGAACATGGTTTTCGGCTACCAATGGCCCTCGACAATCGGCCGTTAAAATTCGAAGAATGGAACACACGACGAAAGCAAACCGTTTTCGTCTCTGCGACCCCATCCGATTGGGAAATCGAACAGACGGGAGGCGAAGTTGTTGAACAGGTGATTCGACCAACCGGACTGCTCGACCCAACGATCTCGATCCATCCAGCCAGAGGGCAAGTCCAGCACTTGTTGGAGCAGATTAAACAGCGAACGGCCAAGGGCCAACGAACTCTGGTCACAACGCTGACAAAGAGGCTGTCTGAAGACCTGACGAAATATCTGACCGAAGAAGGGATCAAATGTGCATGGCTTCATTCGGAACTGGATGCATTTGAACGAGTCGAAGTTTTGAGAAGTTTGCGGGAAGGGAAATTTGATGCCGTCGTCGGCGTGAATCTGCTGCGGGAAGGGATCGACGTGCCGGAAGTCTCGCTCGTCGCGATTCTGGATGCGGATAAGGAAGGTTTTTTGCGAAGCGCCACAAGTCTGATCCAGACAATTGGGCGATCCGCACGCAACGTGAATGCAGAGGTCGTGCTGTATGCTGACCGTGTCACCGACAGCATGCAGCAGGCGCTCGATGAAACAGGCCGACGCCGTATCCTGCAAACGGAATACAATCAGCGACATGGGATAACACCTGAAACAATCAAAAAAGCGATTCGCCGAGGGATCGAGGAAGAGATCGAGGCAAAACGCATCACCCAAAAGGTGATCGGCGTCGAGAGCGAGAGCCAGTACGTCACGCAGGAGTACCTCAGTGAACTCGAAGCTGAAATGCTTGCCGCCGCCGAATCGCTGGAATTCGAGCGCGCCGCGAAATTGCGAGATCGAATTGTTCAATTAAAGCAGCAAATCGGAAAACCCGTACCATCGGATGACGAATCGTCAAATTCGAAATCGAAGGGAGGACGCGGGCGCAAAAGAAGTCAAAGAAAGCCAAACCCACACCGATAACAATTTACTCGACCAGAACTTCTCACAAAGCTTTTGACGGACGTTTCATTGGTTTGTTACACTGACTGGACAATTACACATCCGACAAAGCCCTTTCGACGGTCGATTAATCCGTGGAAAGCTCCCATGAATATCGAATCGAATCGCCAACATCGCCCGCAGTTTTGCGCGAAAACCATCGCGGAAGATTCGAGCGGTAAGACGGGAGGATCGAAATGAGTGCCGAATCCGATGCCCCGACCAAAGCCATTGATGTCAACCAGCCATTGAGTACGCTCGGGAAATACCAGATCGAGCGTAAACTTGGTCAAGGTGGCATGGGAACGGTTTATCTTGCGCGCAATACCGATCTTAAAAAGCTGGTGGCACTCAAGGTTTTGCCGCGTGACAAAGCCAAAAATCCGATTCTGGTCCGACGGTTCAAGGCCGAAGCCCAAGCGGCTGGACAACTTGAACATCCCAACATCGTTTCTGTCTACGATACCGGTGAGGCAGATGGCTTTCTTTATATCGCCATGGAATACGTCGAAGGGATCGATTTATTCGAGCAGGTAAGACGCCGAGGGGTGATTCCGGTTAAGCGCTCGATCGAAATCATCAAGCAGGTTGCTTCCGCTCTGCAACACGCTTTCGAACATAATATTGTCCACCGCGACATCAAGCCGTCGAACCTGCTTTTGCGACACGATGGCGTCGTCAAAGTCACTGACCTGGGTTTGGCGAGATCAATTGATGATACGCTCGAAACGAATATCACTCGGGCAGGAACGACGGTCGGAACTGTCGACTACATGGCCCCTGAGCAGGCGCGTAGCAGCAAATCGGCCGACGTCCGAAGCGATATCTATTCGCTCGGATGCACCTGGTATCAGATGCTGACGGGCGAACCTCCCTATGCCGAAGGAAGCTTGACGAACAAGTTGCAGGCACACGCGATCAAGCCCCTGCCCGACCCTCGTGAAAAGAATGAAAATATTCCGGAAGGTCTGATCGCTGTTTTACAACGGATGACCGCAAAAAAGCCTGCTGATCGCTATCAGACACCCGCTGAATTACTGGAAGATCTCGCAAATTCCAAATTGACTAAAGCAGCCTTCTCAAACGAAATATTCAGTGACCTCAGTGACTATGACGTCGATGCGCTGCAATCGGTCGAAGAAGAACTTGACGACAGTGAGGATGACGATCCGGCGGAAGAAGAACGTCCGAAGCGACGAAAATCTCGCGCCGCAGATGAAGATGGATATGACGAAACGCCAACAGCGAAAAATCGTCGAAAAAACCGTTCACGCATCGAACAGGACGACGATTCCGAAGAAGCACCAGACGCCGCGCCGCGCCGAAAAAACCGCAACGTTACTCCAGATACCAATCTTGATGAAGAGACCCAGCCGATCAGGTCGAGACTCAAGCCATCATCGAAATCTCGCATTGATGACGACGATGAAGACGACGATCAGCCTCGAAGCTCACCAAAACGAATCACATCTGCGACTGACGATGAGGAAACAGATGGACCGTCTAAGTCGAAACGCAAACGGAGTTCCAACGCGCCCGAGGAAGACTCTGCCCCAAGAGTAAAGTCCGCGAAAGGCTCAACAAGCGCCGATGGGCGTGAAAGCAACGCTGCCAAATATGCCCCTAAGCCTCTTCCACCCAAACGAGAACCGGTCGACTCAACGAATGACAACCGGATCAAATTCAGCCTCGAACCACTCAAATTTATCGGAATCGCAGCAGGAGTTCTCGCAGCGGTCGCTGGCCTCGGGTGGCTGATTGTTCAATGGAGTGGTCAGGTTGAAACCACAAATAATCCATTTGCTAACAAAACCGTCCCGTCGCAGGAACCTGTGGTTATCACACCGCCGACGATCAAGCCTCCAGAAAACAAAGACAAAGAGGGTGACGCCGCCGTTTCGGTCACGGTCGTCGAACCTGCAAAACAAGCAACCTCTGCTACGGATCGGGTTGTCACCAGCGAATACGACATCACGAAACAAGCTTTGCCGGCATGGGCCAGTTCTGTGTCTGCTGATCCAGCCGATCTTCCTGTCTTCACTGCTGGTCCAGGGGTACCGTCAGCAACCCATTTTTCCAGCCTGGATGAGGCACTTCTTGCAACTGATCGAGCTGGTGGAATTGTCAGGCTAATTGGAAACGGACCCTTTGTTCTTAGTCGTGTTGAGATCTCGAATGCAAAAAAAATCGTCGTGACGGGAGCAACACCTCAGGATCAGCCTCTGATAATTGTCCGATCTGGTGAGTCAGGTTCCTCGCTGGGAATTGCAGTCAATAATGGAACATTGGAATTACGTGGTCTTCATTTTGCCCTCGATCGATCCACTTCAAATGACTCAACGCTGACAAAGATCATTTCTGTGACCGACGGTCAGCTCTTCGTGAGAAAGTGCTCATTTACGGCAAATGGAAACGACGTTACCGATGCCATTGCAATCGAATTTACCAGCAAGCAAGATTCACAGAATGTTCCCGTTATTGAACCCCATTTGCTTCTGGACCATGTCACCGTACGCGGAAATGGCTTAATCGGATTGCAAATCAATCGGACAATGGCAGATGTCGTTGTTCAGGATTCGCTCATCGTCACCGGGACGGCTCCTGCGATCAGCGTCACAGGTAAACTTCTTGGCGGGCTCGCTGACTTGGTCGATTCAAAGCCTCGACGAACGATTCGGGTCTTCAGGTCGACTCTCTGCGGTCGAAAGCAGGTTTTTGAACTTTCCGCCGAAAATTCGTTAAAGCCTCCAACGACGGCCGTCTTGCTTCAGGATTCGATTTGCACGGCTGAAGGGGCTGGCAATACTGCGGTGATTGTTTCAGCAATTCATTGGCCGATTGTCACATCCACCACAGCAGGATGGCTGACAAATTTAAACTGGTCATCAAAGGCTTCGCTGTACATCGGATTTGAACGACTTCTGGACTTAGTCAAATCCTCGTATGAAGTCCGTACGTTAGAACAATGGCAACGAGTCTGGCACAATTCAGAACCCGCGCAATTTCAAAGGTTTACGTGGCCGGAATCGGTGATTGCCGAAATCAGTTCCGTTCAACCACAGGAATTCGACACGTCAAAACTTCCCTTTCAAGAAATGAAGACATCGAAGGGTCACTTGCCCGGATGCATGACCAGCCAACTGACCGTTCCCGGCATCATTTCTCAGCCGAGGATCACCGCGCTGGGACTTCGACCAAAGCTTCCGACTGCCATCTTAAAACCGGCAGATAGTCGACCAACCAGAAAGGTCAATCTGCAGAAAGAGGATCTGGGCGTCATCATTAACAAGAATGATTGGCAGAATGACACGGTGTTTGAAGCGACCGGCGCTGGTGTGCACGCGATGCAGCCTGTGAGAATCATCGGCAAATCGCTGAGAATCATCTTCAGGCAAGCAGATGGACCTCCACTGAAGATTCTTCCCAAAGTTCAAGACGCCAAATCAAGAACCGAAAATGCCGGGTTATTTACGATCGAGAAAGGGACACTGGAATTACAATCGGCACTCCTTGAAGCACCGCAAACCCCAAAGGGTGGCGCGGCAACCCCGTGGCTGATTTATGCGAGAAACGCGAATGTGATCCTGCGTGGATGCCAACTGAGCGGTCCTACGCTGCAGGATCTGGATCAGCATCTCGGTCTCATCGATTGGTCCACAACCAATAACACGCCAATTGCCGGCTATGAACCGAATTTCTTGTCGGTCAACGATTCGATGTTGATGAGTACCGGTGTGGGAATTCGATTTCAATCCGCCACGGGAAGGCTGTTTGTTCGCAACAGCATTGTTGCCGTCCGTGGTTATGGTATTGACCTTCAGCCAATTCGGACCGGAACAAACCTTTTACCGGTCGTCGATTTGGAACATATTACTTTTTCGACAACAAAGGCCGCATTTCGGGTTGAAGCGGCAACAGGAACCGACCCCATCACGACCCCCATGCGGATTTTTGCAGACTCGTGCGCAGTGGTGGCACCTCTCGAATTCAAACCCGGCGAAACTTCCGAATCCACAATCATCGAATGTGCAGGTCCCGTCCTTGAACAAGCACAGATCGAATGGTGGGGAACTTCAAATGGTTTTTCGAAAGAGGTGAAATCGTTCGTGGTCCAGTCAGGTAAAGAGCCTGTCACAACCGCAGCAGGTTGGGCGAGCACATGGGGCGAACCGAACGACGTCAGGTTGCTGACGGGTTCCAAAGGGGTGCTGCTCAGTAAGGCCTTACCGAATAAATGGACCCTGTTGAAGCCCTATTCGTTCCTTCTTGACCTGCACTCACCCAGCGCCAGCTGGGCTGAGGGGGGGCGTCCGATCGGAGCAGACATTCGCTCTGTCGAAGAATCGATCGTCGCCAAGAAGGCTTCAATCGACAAACAGCCCGCAAACGGTCAAACAACAAAACCAAGCGGGGCACCGACCGTTGGCGGGAAAAAGAACGTCGGTTTTTAGTCCTGAACTCCTGTGCCACGGCTTGCCCGTCTTCGGCCAGGCAGTGCTCTTATGTGTCAGAAAGAGAAGACGCCCTTCTCCAAAGAAGTCCGATGCCGTGACACAGAGTCTTATACTGATAAGTTTGACAGAACACTCGCAGTCATTTTTCCCCCTGGTTCACCCAGTCATCAACTAACCGCTCAAGGACATCCAGCGGTACGGCACCGTTTCGAAGCACGACGTCGTGAAAATCTCGCAGGTCAAATTTTGCACCAAGCTTCTTCTCAGCCCGTTGACGAAGCTCTTTGATTTTCAGTTCACCAATCTTGTAGGCCAATGCCTGACCTGGCCAGGCAATATATCGGTCAATTTCGTTTGTGATATCAAGTTCACTCTTCGCCGCATTCGCTTTGAAATACTCAATTGCCTGCGTGCGTGACCATCCCTTTGAATGGATCCCTGTATCGACGACCAGGCGAACGGCCCTCCACATTTCATAAGTGAGCTGGCCAAACTTCGAATAGGGGTCGTCGTAAAGCCCCATTTCACGGCCAAGACTTTCGCTATAAAGACCCCAACCTTCGATAAATGCAGTAAAATGAGTGTGTTTCCGGAATTCTGGCAAATCATTCAACTCTGTTGCCAGGGCAATTTGCAGGTGGTGACCCGGCATCGCTTCGTGAAGCGACAATGCCGCGATTTCATATTTGGGGCGCGTTTCTGGTTTATAGAGATTGACGAAATACGTACCTGGACGCGATCCATCGGCAGAGGGTGGCCGATAATAAGCGGTGGTTGTGTCTGGTGCCATGTGAGCTGGAATTGCCTCAATCCCATAGCGAATACGTGGCAATTTCTTGAAAATTTTCGGCAATTCCGGGTCGACCCGTTTGCCAAAAGCAATGTACGCATTCATCAGATCGCCTGGATCGGTGAAATAAAACTGAGGAGCCGTCCGTAAATGCTCGAAAAACTCGTTGAGTGAACCTGTGAATCCAACGTGCAGTTTGATTTGTTCCATTTCATTCCGAATGCGTTTCACTTCGGTCAGCCCGATTTCGTGAATTTCATGCGGCGACAGTTTTGTGGTCGTATGCTTTCGAGCAAGGAATGAGTAAAAGTCTTGGCCGCGCGGCAATCGCGAGGCTCCAACGTCCTTAAGACATGCGGGAAAATATTCTCGCTCAAAGAATCCCAGAAATTTTCGGAAAGCAGGCACAATCTTCTCACGAATCGCAGCCTGCGCTTCACGCTGTAATCGGTCTCTATCTGACGGTTCAATATCTTGTGGAAAGGACTTGAATGGCTTGTAAAACAGGCTTGTACTCGGCTCCTCGACGATCTGACGCTTGATTTGAGCCGGAACGCGCTTCATGACAATCTGGGGTTGGACCATCTTCGCTTCGACGCCGGCTCGCATTAACGCGATCGTCTGGTCCATGTAGACAGAAAACGCATTTAATCGCGCGAGCCAATCTTCATAGTCATTGACGGTATGAAAGGCGATTGCGTCGGCCAGTGAATTTTCATCCTGGATCCCCTCGCGTTGATTGAGAGGGACCAGATGCCACTGAAACGGAAACTCTTCAAGATCCACTTCCAGTTGTCGACGGAACAGATCCAGATTCAGCTGATCGGCCGGCGAGAGCTTTGACGAATCGATCTCGAGCAGTTGAACGAGCAATGCTCGTTCGTGTTCGTTTCTTTTCGAAATCGCCAGTAAACTCATATCTGGCCAGCGGTCGTTGTACCTCTGATCCCCCAGATAGGACGCCATCGTCGGAAATTCTTTGAGCTGAACCTGCCATTCGGTTTCAAACAGCTTGTGCAACCGTTCGGTCGGCGATTGTGACTGCGCGATCGCAGGAATCTGCAGGAGAACCAGGGATAAGACACACAGATAAAAGCGCATGCGGAAAATCCATGAGTTGCTGAACGGAACAAACTCGTCATATGTTACAAACATTCGTAGCGAGCATGGAGGCGCGGCTGAGAATTCATTACGGGACCAGACATGACAAAGGCAACTCGAACCATTCATCATCGGCGGTGGCAGAATGTCGTCGACACTGCCGCAGGCTGGTGTGAATCGAACATCCTTCCCTGCGTAGCGATCGTGACGGGAACAGCCGAGACGATCTCAGGACGGATCCATTCCGGTCGACAGTCAGCCGACAAACCCGAACCGCTGCGTGAAGACGCTATTTTTTTAATCGCCTCGATTACAAAGCCGGTTGTCGCGATGGCGGCATTAAAATTGATCGAGAACGGTCATCTCACGCTGGCGGATCGGGTCGTCGATTTCATTCCCGGGTTCGGTCGTGAAGGGAAATATGGAATCGAAATCAGGCATCTACTGACGCATACGTCCGGACTGCCGGACATGCTGAGCGATAATCTTGAACTGCGACAATCCCACGCAACACTTGGCCGGTTCGTTGAACGGACTTGCCAGGAACCGCTGGCGTTTCCGCCCGGTCGCGGTGTTCAATACCAGAGTATGGGTTTTGCCATTCTGGGGGAAATCATTGCCCTGGTGACAGGCAAAACCTGCGCCCAGTATCTGCACGACGAATTCTTTCAACCGCTCGGTATGAGCGACACATCCTTGGGAGCAACGGACGATTGGTTCGGCGGCACATCAGCTCGCGCGTTCCGGATTCCCAATGCCATCGTCCCGGAGGCTCATACCAGTGGCACTGACTGGAATTGGAATAGTCGTTACTGGCGACAACTCGGTGCCCCCTGGGGAGGCCTTTTGACTTCGGCGAATGACCTGGCGACATACGCTCAGTTTATGTTGCGCATGGGAACAACACACGACGCAAATCGATTGTTGTCTCCTGCAGCAATCGATGCAGCCACGCGGAACCAGCTTCAATACATGCGTGACGTTCCCGACGAAGAACGACGATGTCGCCCCTGGGGTCTCGGCTGGCGATTAAACTGGCCCGCACACAGTGCCAATTTTGGTGACCTGCTTGGCCCCCGCACGTACGGACACTGGGGAGCAACTGGAACTGTTCTTTGGATTGATCCCGATGCAGGTTTTTTCACATTGATCCTGACAACCCTGCCTCAGGAACCATCAGGTAAATATCTGGCAAGGCTTTCAAACGCTGTCGCTGCAGCTTGGGAATAGGCGTTTGTCTTTACCCGCGTTCGCCGGGCGAATTTCGATTTCTATAGAATCGCCTTGAGGAGGCGTACTTGCCCTGTAGGGCAATACCAGGTTTAACAAAGCACCCACCCCACCGCCCCTGCGTGTATAGACTGGACACATAGGTGGCGCGCGTTCGGGGACATGGGTAACACGTAGGTGATGTGAGAAGATCCCCTGTGAAAGGGGGATGTCATGTCTTGGAAGTCATCAATAATGGTTCAGCGAGCAGAGTTTGTGAGG
>CAIOKO010000024.1 GCA_903858935.1 uncultured Schlesneria sp.
CTCGTCAAAGCCTCTTTGAATACATCGAAACTTTTTACAACCGAGTCAGAAGGCACTCGACACTCGGTCATCAATCACCCGTAAACTTCGAGCAGGCATTATAACCCTAATCCCGCGCCCACATTTCATGGGCAAGTCCAAAGTGATCTACTACAAATCCTTTCGATAATTGAGGTAAACAATACTTTGCTCGAACGAGATATGGCCAACTGCAGATAAACGCTGTTTTACGCAAACACCTGACAAGCTCGGCTCCAGCGATCTCCATAGACAATGCCTCTGGAGATCGCACTCGAATCAGTTCTACTCACTAGTTCTTGGTTTTCTCCAATGCGGCGACGATGTCCGTTGGTTCGGCGCGTTTTCGATAGTCGGCATCAACAAACGACCGTCGAATTGTTCCGGCCAGATCGACGATGTAAGTCGCACTGAGTGGAAGTTCGCCAGAGTTATCTCCGTTCTGTTTTTAGAGATCGATTTTGATGGCCTTTATCATTGTGAGCGATTTCTCCGGGACTTTAAGCGCGATCTTGAATTTGCGGGCCATCCCGTTTCCCTTGCCTGAAAGTGCAACAAAAAAAGCGATTTTGCCTTGGAGGGGTCGTTCAATCGATCAAGTGTTTCCGGCGGGATAGCGACAACTGTTCCGCTAAGTTGTTCGATCTGCTTTCGTTAATTCAGTAGTCCCTAGAGTTCGATATTGCGGTAAGGACGCCAACGAAGGCGAACAAAAACGATCAATCCAACTCATTGTTGAATAATATTGGCCGTGTTTCCGTTTCCTGTTGCAAGAGCGTCTCACGGAAGTGGCTGTTTGATTTGTTGGGCGTTTTGAGTTTCGGGCTGTACTGACTCGTCCAAGGACACGATATAGATCAGCATGGACGTCAGCATTAAGGAAAGTGCGACCCAGAATTTCCAATCGTGGTGCGCTCGTTTCCAGTAAGGCTGATTATCTATGTACAGCTCGTGTTGATCGGGATGATGTTTGGTATGGGTCATGGATTTGCTTCCAAGAATGGATTGGGGTCGGGTGTTGATTGTGATGGTGGGGTGGCCCATTTCCAGTTGCGGATCTCTGGCATGTCCTCGCCGTACTTGTCGATGTATTGCTTGTGTTCGAGCAATTTTTCCTTCAGTTGTGCTTTCAGATAGATCCCTTTGGCGCCCGTCTGAGGAAGTCGGTCGATCGTGTCGATCACCAGATGAAATCGGTCGAGGTTGTTGAGCACGGTCATATCAAAGGCCGTGGTGATTGTTCCTTCTTCTTTGTAGCCCCGGACGTGGATGTTGTTGTGGTTGGTTCTGCGGTAGGTCAATCTGTGAATCAGCCATGGATAGGCGTGGAAGGCAAAAATCACCGGCCTGTCTTTCGTGAACAGGTCGTCAAAGTCGCGGTCGCTGAGGCCGTGGGGATGTTCTGACTGTGGTTGCAGTTTCATGAGATCCACGACATTGACCACTCGGATTTTCAGGTGAGGCAAGTGCTCACGCATGATTGAGACTGCGGCGAGTGTCTCGAGCGTGGGGACATCGCCACAGCAGGCCATGACAACGTCGGGTGTCACTCCCTGATCATTACTCGCCCACTGCCAGACTCCGATCCCCTGAATGCAATGCTTCACGGCCGCTTCCATCGTCAACCATTGAGGTGATGGGTGCTTTCCCGCGATCACAACATTGACGTAATGACGACTGCGCAGACAGTGGTCCATCACCGACAACAGGCAATTCGCATCCGGTGGCAGATAGACTCGGACGATTTCCGCTTTCTTATTCACGACCAGATCGATGAACCCGGGGTCCTGATGCGTAAAACCATTGTGGTCCTGACGCCAGACGTGGGACGAGAGCAGGTAGTTCAACGACGCGATCTTCCGTCGCCAGGGCAACTGCGCCGAAACTTTCAGCCATTTGGCATGCTGGTTGAACATCGAATCGACGATATGAATGAATGCTTCGTAGCAGTTGAACAATCCATGTCGACCGGTCAGAAGATAACCTTCCAGCCAGCCCTCACACTGGTGTTCGCTGAGCATTTCCACCACGCGACCTTCCGGTGCGAGATACTCGTCGTTAGGTGTTGTTTCAGCGTCCCATTGGCGTTGTGTTGTTTCAAACAGGGCTTCCAGGCCATTAGAAAGGGTTTCATCCGGGCCAAACACTCGGAAATTGCGCTGGGGTTGGTTCAACTTCGTCACGTCTCGCAGAAACCGGCCGAGGACGTGCGTATCGCCGACGCCGGATATGCCCGGCGTGGCGACCTCGACGGCGTAGTCACGAAAATCGGGCATTCGCAGGTCACGCAGCAGGATGCCGCCGTTGGCATGAGGGTTCGAACCCATACGGCGCTGACCCACAGGTGCCAATTCGGCTAGCTCCTGATTCAAACGGCCCAGGTCATCGAATAACTCTTCCGGCCGGTAACTTCGCAGCCATTCTTCCAGCAATTCAAGGTGTCCAGGATGGCTGGCAGGGGCTGAGATGGGAACTTGATGCGATCGAAAAGTTCCCTCGATCTGACGACCATCAACGATCTTCGGACCGGTCCAGCCTTTAGGTGAATTCAACACAATCATCGGCCAGCGAGGACGAGTCGTATTTCCTTTGTCTCTCGCTTCCTGATGTATCGACTGGATCTGCTGCACGACCTTGTCGAGGGTCTCGGCCATCGCCTCATGCATGAGATCGGGCTCATGACCTTCAACGAAATAGGGAATCCATCCATAACCTCGCAGCAGCTGCTCCAATTCTTCTCGCGAAATCCGGGCGAGTATGGTCGGGTTGGCAATTTTATAGCCGTTGAGATGCAGAATCGGCAGGACCGCACCGTCTGTAGCAGGATCGAGAAACTTGTTGGAATGCCAGGCCGTTGCCAAGGGTCCTGTTTCTGCTTCGCCATCGCCAACCACACACGCGACAATCAGATTCGGGTTATCGAACACGGCTCCGAACGAATGACTGAGCGAATAACCCAGCTCGCCCCCTTCGTGGATCGACCCGGGACATTCGGGCGATGCATGGCTGGGAATACCTCCGGGAAACGAAAACTGAAGAAACAACTTACGCAGCCCGGCTTCATCCTGACTGATGTTGGGATAGATCTCGCTATAGGTCCCTTCAAGGTAGGTGTTGGCAACGACAGCTGGACCGCCATGCCCTGGGCCAGATACGTAAATCATGTCGAGGTCATATTGTTTGATGACCCGGTTCAAATGGGTATAGATGAAGTTTTGTCCGGGTGTCGTCCCCCAGTGTCCGAGCAACATCCGTTTCACATCGGCAAGCACCAGTGGCCGTTTTAACAACGGATTGTCGTAAAGATAGATTTGACCGACGGAAAGATAATTAGCGGCTCGCCAATACGCGTCAATCTTGCGAAGCAGATCCGGTGTCAGTGTCGTCATGGTATTGGTTTTCATGTTACGTTGAACAAAAAAATGCCGAATCAATCGGTCACTCAAAACGGGGTTCAGCGGCAAGGGAGAACAGAACAACTTCTTCGCCGGTCACAGTACTGATATCGTGATGCATGCTGACTGCTTTGACACCTGTGACTTCGTAGATCAGCGATTCTAACATCGGACGTGCCAATTCCAGCAATTGTGTTCTGACCTCTTTGATCAAATCACGTCCTTTGGCGGGAACCGACGCTGTTCCCAGTTGACGCTCGGCTTGGGTCAGAGTTCCAATTGCCCGTACAATGAGAAGGTCTTTGATGAAGTAGGCGTGAATTCGTTCCGATTTCCAACCCATGTATTCTTGTTGAAACCGCATCATTCCCTGACTGATCGCTGCCTGACATTCGGTGCGCGTGAGTGTTTTTGATTTGCGTTCGGCTCGAATCCGCCGCGCTTCATCGATTGACAGACGTTTCTCGGCGTTGGGTTTGTCAGGCTGAAGTGCAGGAGTTGCGTTTCGGATTGTGTCGGTGACAACAACGCTGGCCAGAATTTCTTTGATTGCCGAAAGGGCGACCGGCTTGACGATCAGCGCATCGAATCCGGCCTTCACGGCCATCGCTGCATGCTCCGGATCTTTATGGCCTGTGACAGCCACGATTTTCGTATGCGCGAATCCCGGCATTTCACGAAAACGCATTGCGAGGCGACAACCATCCATATCCGGCATCACCAGATCAACAAGCAACAATTCAGCTCGAAAGACGGCAGCGACGGCGAGTGCCTGTGTACCGCTGTAGGTAACGTGGACTTGATTACCAAGGGCTTCCACGAGCATCCCCAGAGCGTCGGCACCGTCGCGATTATCATCGACGATGAGAACTCGAATCGACTTTCCTGTTTTCGTCATCGGCTTACTCCTTTCGCAAGTCCGTGGATTGTCTCTTTTCGGATGCGGCAGCAAGAATCTCTTTCAGTTTTATGAAGTCTGGCGGCTTGACCAGATGGTGATCGAAGCCCGAATCGAGCGATCTTTTTCGGTCAGAATCCTGTCCGTACCCGGTCATCGCCACCAGGACGACGTTTTGAAAAATCGCTTTTTGACGCAGTCTGGTCGCGACTTCATAACCGTCCATTCCTGGCAAGCCGATATCCAGCAATACGACATTCGGATTAAAGCCGAAAGCGGCATCTAATGTTGATGGGCCATCGTGAACGGTCAGCACTTCGTGCCCGGAAGCAAGCAGCAGCATTCCTAACATTTCGGCGGCATCGGCATTGTCATCGACGACAAGGACTTTTAATGATGTGACGTTAAAATTCGAATTCATGTCGTGCGATTCGGGCTCTCGAATTTCCGACTGCGACATTAATGGAAGACGGACAACAAATTCGCTGCCCTGGCCCAATACACTTTTCACTTCGACTTCGCCTTTGTGCATTTCGACAATTCTCTGGACAAGCGCCAATCCAATTCCCAATCCACCCTGTGACCGATCAAGCGAGCGTTCGGCCTGCGTAAAAAGATCGAAGATGTAAGGCAGCAGATCTGTTGCGATCCCGATACCCGTGTCGCGAACGCGTATCACAGCGATCGGCATGATGGAACAAGTCCGTCGTGCCACCACCGAAAGGGACTGAGGCGGCGCATTGCTCAGTTCTACGCTATCTCCCGTCTCCGTCCGCTGCTCAATCGTCACCGTTAAATGAATTTGACCTTCGTCGGGAGTAAACTTTGCGGCATTCGACAGCAAGTTCACCACAACCTGTTCAAGCCGGGCCGCGTCTCCAAACAGTCGTATTGGTTGCTGTGAAATCGACGAAATGAGACGGTGTTTGTGCCGGTCAATCAGCGGGCGAGCGGTTTCGATGGCATTTACCACAACATCATTCAATAAGATCGGTTCTTGTTGCAGGTGGATTCTGCCAGTTGTCATTCGAGAAACTTCCAACAAATCGTCGATCAGTCTGGTCAACTGCCCCACTTGACGTTCGATGATTGTGCGAGCCTGGTGTTGCAGCCGATCTTCATTCTTTTGCAGTCCCAGAAGTTGCAGGGCACTTGCAATCGGAGAGAGGGGGTTGCGAAGTTCGTGGCTGAGCATGGCCAGAAATTCGTCCTTGCGTCGGTGCAGATCCTCTAACGATGCCGACTGTTCCTGCATCCGTTTTTCCAGTCGGTTACGCTCGGCTTCCAGTCGGCTGCGTTCGGTGATATCCCGAACATTGCACTGAATGACACTGTGATCGTCTTCTTTATACGAGTTAGCGACAATTTCGACTTCAACTTTTTCTCCCAGACTTGTTTCCAGCGGCAAGTGTTCGAAACGAATGTAGCCTTGCTCTTGCAACTCGCGAACCGCTTCCTCGTTGGCGGACCGGTCACTGAACAAACCTATTTCCCAGAGCTCCTTGCCGGCGAAGTGTTCTTTCGAATACCCCAAAAGTTCGCTCATATATGGGTTCGAATCTGTGATTCTCCCCGTATGAGTATCGAGGATCAGGATTCCGTCTTTGGCTGTTTCGAAAAGCCTGCGGTAACGAATTTCTGATTCACGAAGCGCCAATTTCGAGACGACCAGTTCGTCATAGACTTTCTGCTGACTCAAATCCGTGACCAGAAGGCAAACCCGTTGTAGCGGCAACATAAACAGGGCGAGTGATGCGGGAAATTGTGTCCTGTTCTGTCGGTTCAGCTGAACCTCTTTATGAGTCGGCGAATTCTCAACATCGCGTAACATCTCCTTCCAACAGGCATAATCCGTTTCGCTGACAAATCTGTCGAGCGGCTTCCCAATCAGCGTCTGACTCGACGACGCGAAAAGACTGGCGAAGCAGGGATTGCAGTAGAGGATCACGCCATCCTGACTTAACACCGCAACGCCTTGTTGCATCGCTTCGATCAGAATTCGATAGGGACGATCAGCCCCTTCCAGCGTGTATACACTTTCGCCGGGATTGGAGATGACCACAGCATCGACGATCCCCTCGCGAATCGCGTCCACAATCGCATCGGCTTCTTCGAGGCGCCAACGCAAACGTTCGTTTTCCTGAAGTAGCGCACTGTAGGTCTTTGGCGTGGTCATCGTGGGTGCTTAACAACGGTGAGGAATGGTTCAAACGACGATGTTCAAGCCAAGAAAGATCTTTTTTTCGTCAGAAAGGTCTCCGATAAATAAACGCATCGGAGACGGAGACTGTTTGATCAACGTCGGGGCAACAACAATCTGCGCTTGTCGTGCCATTTCCGGATTAACAAAAAGATCGACAACTGTCAGTTCATAACGCCCCATAAGATAGAGATCACAAATGCGCTGAATTCGTTCCACGGCAAGGGTCGAACGGGGCGATAGCCCGGCAATATACAGTCGTAGCACGAAGTATTCTTTCGAGACGGGGGCCGTCGTGACGTTGACCACATCCGTCGCGACGGAGTCCTTTGCTATTGCCTTCTTACTTTTCACACTTTCGCCTTATTCCTTCATTTTCGAGTGAGAACGCAACTGCAAGCCAACCAGCGTCCGTTCGGTATCTGAAAGATCGCCAATGATCTTGCGAATCGGTTCCGGTAACTTTCGTACGAGAGTTGGAATAGCCACAATCTGATCGTCTTTTGCCAGCCGGGGATTTTCGATCAGGTCAATCACTTCGATCTCGAACTCACCTGCAAGGTGTTCCTCGCAGATTTGCTTGAGATTGTCGAATGCCGTGACAGATTTGGGCGTCTTCCCGGCAACATACAGACGTAGCTGCCACTGCTTCGGTACTTGCTCAGACGTTGTCTGGCCATTCGATCTGGACTCGCTTTTCATTTGCGAACCTTCTTTTGACTTCCTGGAACCCCGTTGGATTGTGCTTTGCGGCTGAAAGCCATTTCCTGACGTCCCTGTTCCAACTTTTCTAAATACACTTGCTCGGTCGTGATATCGCGTTCCATCTCTTCCTTGTCCGTTTGGAATTGCAATTGAAGAACCGCAATTTGCGCCTCGAGCGCTTGTTGCCTGCGAGAAAGTTCTCCTCGCTTTCTTTCAATTTCCTGATTGCGCTGTGCCGCAGTTGCCATTTCCTTTGCCTCCTGAGCAAGGCGGGCAGAACCAGTGAGAACGCCATCCGGGCCAAGATAGACCTCCGTCAGCAGAATTCCGTTATCTGTCAAAAGAAATTCTCGAATCTGATTACTGTGAGACATGCCGCGTGACTTGAGGATATATAATCCCCGATTGCGTTCACCGTTCAGTTCCATGTCCCGCAAAAGCAGCCAGGTGTCAATCGTGGACGAGATATCAAGTTCCGTATGCTCCAGGGCTCCTTCGTTCCGGTTGAGATTTGTCAGCAGCGTCGTAATCTGTCTGGCCTTTAGGTAGTCGACCAGCCGCATCATCATCGAACTTGCCTCAGAAACCGTTCCTGACGAAATGAAATTGGTAATTGGATCGACGATCACGAGCGAAGGATTCAACCCTTCTACCAGTTTGTGAATGCTTGCCAGGTGCATTTCCAAGCCATTCATTGTTGGACGCGCAGCATGAAAACGAAGCAGCCCCTTCTTCACCCACGGTTCCAGATTGAGGCCGATGGAACGCATGTTTCGCAACAGTTGGGCTTCTGGTTCTTCGAAGGCAATGTAAAGGCATCGTTCACCACGCCGACAACATGCGTCAGCGGCGTGGCAGGCAAGACTGGTCTTTCCAACGCCTGCGGTCCCGGAAAGTAAGACGCTGCTGCCACGATAAACTCCCTCACCACCCAGCATGGCATCGAGCGCAGGTACGCCAATCGAGATTCGTTCGGAAGAGGCTTCGTGTTGTCGTTGAAGGGATGTGATCGGGAAAACGGAAATGCCCCCTTCGTCGATCAAAAATGGAAACTCGTTTGTTCCGTGTGAGGAACCTCGATATTTGACGATCCGTAAACGGCGGGTCGAGATCTGCCCGTCGACACGATGATCTAATAAGAGGACACAGTCGGAAACGTACTCTTCGAGTCCATGTCGGGTAAAACTGCCACTGCCCCGTTCAGCCGTAATGATCGCCGTAACACCTTTTTTCTTGAGCCAGCGGAACAGTCGGCGCAGTTCGGAACGAAGAATTGCGGGATTTGGTAGTCCGGCGAATAGAGTTTCCAGGGTATCGAGCACGATCCGTTTGGCGCCGATCGAGTCGATCGCAAAACCCAGGCGGATGAACAGCGCTTCAAGATCGTATTCACCGGTCTCTTCAATCTCACTTCGCTCGATGTAGATGTAGTCGACTGCCAGCTTCTTTTTCTCGATCAGCCCATCAAGGTCGAAGCCGAGCGAACGAACATTTTGAGCAAGCTCCTCGGCCGTCTCTTCGAAAGCAATGAACACCCCCGGTTCGTCAAACAACGTGGCTCCTCTGACGAGGAACTCGATCCCGAGCAAAGTCTTGCCACAACCTGCACTGCCACATACCAGCGTGGGCCTCCCTTGCGGCAATCCACCACTCGTAATCTCATCGAGTCCCTGAATGCCTGTCGTACATTTCGGCAAATTTCCTGGAGTCGAATTGTTGTTTTTACTGACGGTCTTGGAAATAAGGCGTTCCTTTAAACAAAAAAAGCCGACGTGGCCGCCCCCCTTAAGGGATTCGACCACGTCGGCTTATTCATTGACGAGCCACCCGATACGACGGGGTAGCTCTTCATTTAATCTTCCGAGCGAGTTCCAGACTATACGACTTGCATCAGGCAATGGCAATGCGAATTCAGTGTAACGATGTAAAACAAATCAACGTAATAAACTCGTGACTGCTTGATCTTGAATGCGACCTTTAGCATGAAACGTAAATGGCAGATTTCGGCCGCGGATCGTGACCTTAAACGTTTCATCAAACATTCCCACTTCGTTATGCGGGGTCAATGTCAGCCTCAACATGTGAACCAATGCGATACCTGAGGCAAATTCGGTCTTGAAAGATTCGGCAGGATCATTCGGCAATGATTCGTTAGGGTCAGGAGCATTCGGTTGATTCTTTCCACGCGGGGCTGCCTTGACTTTGCCGTCGCGATCAAGACGCTCGAGCGTCTCGATTTCAAAAGCTTTTTTGCCTCGCATAATCACTGTGATCGCCTTTGAGTCTCCAATAGCGACCAGGCCAAACTGAGCATCAGTAACAACGATGTCATCCTCTACTCGCGCTTCGACGGGGATGGCGATTTCCGAGCCGCCAACCTCGTTCGTCGTGAGAATCAGTCGATCTCGCAGGACTCCGACCGGTGCATCGGGTTTCAATTCAACCACGACGTCATATTGAATTGTTCCATGGCTGCGAGCTTTTTCCACGATTTGCGTTGTCAGGTAATCACCCTCTACTTTGGCCGATGCAAGCTTCCAGTCTGCACGTCCCTTGTAAGTTATCGACAACCGCTGCGTATATCCGCTTCCCAAGTCGACGATACCAAAGGCCACGGAACTCGGTCTGACTTCGAAATCGTCTCGAATCCTCCCTTCGACTGGCAGAGTCACGGTCGACGTCAGCCCCTTGACGGGTTCAAGCAAACTCACGATCGCTTTGACTCGTTTTTCTCCGACATGGCGAACCGTATCAAGTCGGATCGTCAAGACACGCTCTGCCCGCGACGCAATCGAAATTGGCGTTTGCTCCGTCCACGAAATGCATCCGCACGACGTGGTCAGGCTCGTAATTCGAATTTCCTCTGCGTACGGGTTTTTGACAGTCACTTTAAAGGTAGTGTCCGCCAGACGCGCAACAGTGCCAAATTTAATTTTCAAATGGTCGAACATCTTGTCGCCCCAGTCCTCGGCGGCAGCGGGTCCTGACACCATCGTTAGGACGAAGAGAGAAACGACACATTTTCCACAGTATTGAATTTTCATGTTCCAAAGACACTACCCGATTTCGGGGACTGAGTTTTAATTTGTAAGTCAGGCTATTTGTGGCATTTTCGTCTGGATTCAAATAATCACCAGCGGTGTCGCGGTTCGCCCTGCACTGGCTTTTCGATCGAGACTCGCTCGTGACGTGCACAATCAATGCAGTTAGCCGCGTAAGGAACGGCACGTAAACGCGGCATATCAATCGATTTTCCACACGACTGACAAATGCCGTAGGTTCCGATTGGAATCCGTTCAATGGCCGCTTCAACCTGTTCAAGCATTCGCTCTTCATTTTGAGCGATTGCAACCTGCACGTCGAAACCTTCGACATCCGTGTCGGCAGGGTGAGTGGGCAAACTGGTAATGTCTCCTGCTTTGACGACATCCTCACGCAAAGACTCTTCCGCCGAATCAACTTCGTGGATCAGCCGTTGGCGTAAAGCATTCAATTGCAACTCGAAACCTGCTCGTTTCTTGAGATCCATTTTTATGTTCCTGGAAACCGTTGATGTTTTTGTTTTGTAAAAAGTATAGGAGGGGTACCGGTCGTCAATCGGTGTGACGATCGGCGTTTTCACCAATGGGTCACGACCTTGTCTGTGTGTATTCGTCAGAGAGCGGAAACCGTCAGGTTGTTTTCGACATTCGTAACGCCTGGTGCGTTCCACGCGGCCGACCCGGCTTCGTCACGCTCATGCCATGAGGCGGTTCTGCCCGACAACGTCACTTTGCCACCTTCGGCGCAAACGTCGATATTTTCCGCATCAAGTTCCGCATCTCGCTTGAGTGCTTGTTCGATTGCGTCCTTGACCGAAGCAGCCTGAACGGTTGGTGTGATGGTGATGTCGTTCGAAACCCCCGTTACCCCAGACAGGTATTTCACTGCCTGGACCGCAGAATTGCGCTGGTAGTCCCACGGCACGGTTCCTGTCAAAGTGACCCAGCCATTTTCGACGGTCGCCTTGACGACGCTCGGTACCCACACATGCCACTTCAGAGCATTCATGACGGCAGCAGCAACTTCCGATTCTTTGTGTTCATGGATTCCCGTGAGCTCGACATCGATTGATTCGGCAATCGCCTTGACCCCTTCGACTCGTTGAGTGGCCCGTTCGGCGGCCCATTTTTCTGCGTACGTTGGAACCATACCACTTAACGTCACAATACCATCCTTAACGATGACCGAGATGTCATTTGCATTTACCTTCGGTTCCCATCGCAATTCCTCGACCACGTCATTTTTCAGTTGAGTGTCTGTCTTCATTTATAAACCTGACTTCGCCTGAGGCGAAAAAAAGCCGACGCGCCGAACGCCGAAGCAGCATTCGGTCACGTCGGCATACTCGGTAACAGGCTCCCGACAAATCGGGTCGCCTTTCACTGTGTCGTCCAACGACCTGTTTTTAATGTTCGTGCAGGAACAAAAGGTCCTTACACTGATTGGCAATTAAGGGTTCAAACGCCAGATGGCAAAATTCAGCACAGCAGCAAAGCTGACCCAGGCCAGATAAGGAAGCAGCAATGCCCCGGTTCGCGGGCTGACTCGAAAGAAGCAAATCACTGTCGCCGCCAGTCCAATCCAGAGCATCACAATATCTGCGAAGGCAATACCAATACGGTGTGCTCCGAAGAACAACGGCGTCCAAAGGAAATTGAGCAGCCATTGAAGCGTAAACATCGCCAGGGGCCATTTTTGGGTTTTCCAGCCCCCCTCACGCCAGACCAGCCAAGCCGCGACTCCCATCATGATATAGAGCAGCATCCAGACGGGACCAAAGATCCATGCGGGCGGATTCCATGACGGCTTTTGCAATTGGGCGTACCAATCGCCGGTCGAGGCGAAGACGGCCGTGCCGGATGCACCAAGACAAAATGCTAACCAACAGACCAGGGCAATGACCTGATGATCTGTCGGTGTTGATGTCGTCCTATCCGTTGTATGTGTGACAGTACTCAAATTAAAACTCCTCTTATTTCCGCTCTGACCCGCCAATCGTCCGCCCTCAACGGTGACGCCGTGAAGGATTACAAAAGAACTGCCCCACCGCCCCGGCGGTGGTGTTTCGTCGCAATTCAACGCTTTGTCCTGTGTCACTCTTCGTCGCAAATGGATTTACACGGGACATGTTCGGCAAGAAACCAAACCTGCAATTCGTTGGTGCGGAGGACATTCGAGACGAGAATATCATTCGTTCCCAGATCTCCATTCGCCGCAGAATCGCGAGCCATTGCCCTGGTCTCCAGCAAGATAACTTCGTGGGCATGGAGCAGCCTCGCAATTTGCGTTGCCGTATTCTCGCGACCTTTCGGAGCACGTGGAATAAGGGTCGCCTCAGCGATATCCGGAGCCATCGCAATTGTGACGCCCCCCAGCGTCTGGATTCGTTCAGCAAGCAAGTCAACAAGTGCTGATTGCTCTTCGAAGTGCTTATCGAACAGGAGATGAATCATGTAGAAAGTCGGCCCCGATGCCTGCCAGTGGTGCTTTTTATAGAGATCTCGCAGCGTCATCACGTCTGCCAGAAGCTGGTTCAAGTCATTAATACTGGCGACCGCGGCGGTTTCATCCAGAGCGAGCGGAGTCCGTCGAATCATATGGAACGTTTGCGTTTCGCCTCGCTTTGAAGCGGTGATCGGTTCTTTCATGGGGGATGCGCCATTTCTTGTAATGAGTGAAGACGACATTGTTTGATTTCTACATTCGACGTCGGAAAGCTGCGAAAATTGCCTTTGCAACCTGTTGATCAGCCGACAGGGCAAGGTGGAACCCTGTCCTGTC
Source organism: uncultured Schlesneria sp. (assembly GCA_903858935.1). Taxonomy (GTDB): domain Bacteria; phylum Planctomycetota; class Planctomycetia; order Planctomycetales; family Planctomycetaceae; genus Schlesneria. Next base: position 13,040 of record CAIOKO010000024.1, read on the forward strand.
GGTCGGAATCACTTTTCAAGCAAGTGCCGCAACTGGACGTTGCGCTAAATTGAGTTCGGTTTTTGTTGCACCAGCTGCCGCGAGAATCGATTTTGCCCGAGTCACTTCGTCCGGAGTGCCGTGGACGAGCATCATAAATTTTCCCGCTTTGATCGATGTCTCGTATCGCAGGATACTGTTTTCGGGAATCCCGATGCTGGCCAAAGCCGCTCCGAGGGCGCTCACTCCGCCAACGACGATGGCACTTTCAAGTGCGGCAACGATCCAAGCGGCCATGGGACCTGCAACGAGCAACGGACCATAACCTGGGATCATAAAAAATGCGGACCCGAACAGCAGGCTCCAGAAGCCGCCCCAGAAGGCACCCTGCTCGCCCCAGTACAGCATACGATCACCGGCATTGTAATAACCGACGACGTTTTCTTCGGTGTGGTACCCCTTACCGACGATCGATAAGTTCTTCATCTCGAAACCGGCTTTTTGCAATTGCTTTACTGCTTCTTCAGCCTGTACGTGCTTATCAAATATCGCGACGACGGAATTAAGAGTTTTCATACGATTAAGTCTCCTGTTAATTGTGATTATCTGCGTGCGAAAGTGCTCCGCAGTCGTCCTTATTGTTCTGATGTTGAGGCGGCCATGGCCCTTAAGGGCTATAAAATGGCAAGATTGTTCTGGACTTCAGTGACACCTTCAGCACTCCAGGCGGCACGTCCCGCTTCGTCTCGCTCGTCCCAGGAAGGGATTGTTCCTGTCAGAGTCACCTTGCCACCAATCGCAGAAACCAAAACGTGTTCGGCATCGACTTCGGCGTTACGTTTTAGAGCGTTCTCGATGGCCTCTTTGACGGCCTTTGCCTGAACCTTTGGCTTCAGTGTGATATTGTTAGTGACCCCCTTCACACCTGAAAGATATGACACGGCGCTTACGGCGGAATTCTGTTCGAACCCAAATGTGACGGTGCCGGTCAGTGTCACCCAGCCTTTTTCAATGGTTGCCTGGACGCTGCTCGGCACCCACACATGCCATTTCAATGAATTCGCGACGGCTTCGGCGATTTCGGTGTCGGCATGATTACGGTCGTCGGTGAGTTGGACATCCAATTCCTCGGCGATCGCCTTGACGCCTTCGACTCGCTGGGTCGCCCGTTCCGCAGCCCCCTTTTCTGCATAATGCGGCACAGAACCACTTAGTGTCACAACGCCGTTATGCGTTGCGACATTCACGTTGGTGGCATTAAGTGAAGATTCCCATCGAAGTTCCTGCAGCACGTCTTGCTTCAATTGTTCGTCTGTTTTCACGATCAAACCGATCTCGCCAATGGCGAAAAAAAAAGCCGACGTGCTGAACGCCGAATTGGCATTCAATCACGTCGGCTTACTCTGCAACAGGCCCCCCGGATTTCTGGAGTGCCTTTTACTTTGTCGTCCAACGAAGTCTGATTAATCATTGTGCGGGAATTAAAATGTCACGCACAGCGGTCATACTAGTAATGGTTCGAGTTGAAAGGCAATGAATAACAATGATTTTCTGAAGAAGTCGATAAAATAAAATATCATGTCTTATGAATGAGAATATTAACTCCCGTGATTCGTGTAAATAAGTTCGGCACTTTAACGGTGACACACATCGGCATTGATTGTTATGATTTCCCGGTCGTTACCGTGTCATCCGATTGGAACGCGACGCTTCGTGAATTCGCTTTTCTGACGAGACGATGACTGGCGTGGCGGTGATTCCGTTTATCAATTTCAACGGCATTCGATATGAATCGATCGTGTTTTGCTCATCCACATATCTCACGACGTACTGCGGTGCAGGTGGGGTCGATTGGCCTGCTTGGGCTCGGCATGAATCACGTTGCCGGTCTCCATACGCTGGCCGCTGAAAATCAAGTCGCGATACCGAAACGCCGGGTGAAGGGAGTGATTTATATCTTTCTTTCCGGGGGACTCGGTCAGCACGACAGTTTCGATCCAAAACCCGATGCACCGGAAAACATTCGTGGTGAATTTGCTCCAATTGATACGAAAACACCTGGCGTTTCCGTTTGTGAGCACTTGCCAATGCTGGCCTCCCGAAGTGACAAATGGGCCCTTGTCCGATCGTTGACACATCCCTACAACGAACATTCGGCTGGCCATCACGTGATGTTGACAGGCCGAACGCCATTACCAATCGGATTCGATGGAAATCGCCCCAAGCCGACTGACTTCCCCTCGATCGCCTCCGTCGTAACACGGTTGGTACCGGCGAGAAATAATCTTCCGCCTGCCGCGGTACTGCCTGAAAAACTGATTCACGTCACGGGTCGTACGATCCCCGGCCAATTCGCTGGTGAAATGGGGCCCAAGTTTGAGCCGTGGTTTATTGAAGCCAGCCAGTACCGAGATACGAAGTATATTCATGGTGCCTTTCCGGAATACGGGTTCCAACGGCAGAAGGGTCGCATGAATCCTCCTGATTACCGTTTTGAAGCACCGAAAATAGAACTCGCCGCGCACATGCTGCGGGACCAGTTCCAGTCCCGCCTTCAACTTTTGGAGACAATTCAGCGACAGCGAAAATCCCTTGATCAGGCGGCGGATGTGCTGGAATTTGATCGCCATCGTCAAACGGCGGTCTCCATGTTGCTCGAAGGACGCGTACATCGTGCCCTCGATGTCCATGCGGCTGACGCGAAGGAACAGGATCGATATGGTCGCAATTCATTCGGCTGGTCCCTGCTGATGGCTCGTCAACTCGTCGAAGCTGGCGTCAGTCTGGTCCAGGTCAATTTAGGAAACGATGAAGCCTGGGACACACACGAAGCGGCGTTTGGAAATCTGAAGAACTTTCTATTTCCGCCGACTGACCGAGCCGTTTCAGCGCTGATTGATGATCTGGCTGAACGAGGAATGCTTGATGATGTCCTGATCGTCATGGCGGGGGAATTCGGGCGTACTCCGAAAATCTTTACGTTCCCCGGTGCCGAGACGAAAACTCCGGGGCGCGACCACTGGGGTGCCGTTCAATCCGTTTTCTTTGCAGGTGGAGGGATTAACGGAGGTACAGTGATTGGCGCCTCTGACAGTCTCGGCGCATATCCAAAGTCGGATGCTCAAACACCAGAGAATATGGCAGCGACGATCTACGAAGCACTCGGCCTGCCCGCAACGATTTCGTGGAAAGACGTGCTTGATCGTCCGCACCATGTCTACCACGCTGAACCAATCAAAGGCCTGACGTGAATCTGGCCCGATAAGAGTTGTACTCGACGGATGAATGCTGACTGGTCAAAGGTTCTCGCACGGGCTGAGCAGCTGTTATGAAATTTTGCAAAATATTGATAAAAAACTTGAGAGACTTGCGATAAAGGGTTTGCGCCCGGGATGGCAAGCGGGTCGCATCAGAGGAGGTGGATTGGTATCCAGCAGCTTGGAAGAAGTAGGCTTTTTCTAGCCTCTCTTTTGGGGGTCGAACTGCGACAAAGATTTACGGCGTCCGTCGACCTGCTCGCGTGACAGTCTTCGTAAGCCATTATCTTAAAACGAATTAGATCGCCTGAAGACAGGCAGAATACGCCGCATTCGTTTATCCAAATCTTTGAAACCAGCAGAACCATTTTCCCGCAATCGAAAAAGCAAAATGAGCGGCAAAACCTCGGATTTGTCGGCAACAACTCCTGATCGGCTTCACTACGAGTCAGAGTTAAACGATGTAACGTGCCTCTTCACTTAACTCGATACTCTCGCAAAAACGAAGGTTTTTTGCATTGGCGAGGTAATAACAAGATGCCCAACAAGAATGCTGTAAAAGTGTTAAGAATTGCTTGGGGTCTGGCAACGCGGTAGAGTATTGTGGTTCAAGCAAGTCACGGTGAGACATGGCGGGAAACGGGATATGAGGAGCCGCTCGTGAGTACAAATGCATCACAGCCCGAAGTTTTCGACATGGAAATCGAGCCGACTCGGATTCCGCGCACGTTGCTGATTGCATGTCTCGTCAGCTTTGGGGTTCATGTGGTGGCTCTTGGGGTCCTGGGAGTCATCAAGATTGCCCAGAACATCAATTCCGTGGCATCCGTTTCGACGGTCGTAGACCACGAGGGAGATGATTCATTTCAGCCTCGATTTGACTCGACCGTGTCGGATCAGATTGGTACTGAAGGCGACGTCGCCAACTTTTCCGCATCTCAGGAAGCCTCATCCGCTCTCACGAAAGATACACAAGCTGAAATCGAAAGAAGTGTTGATTCCAGTGTCGTCGTGAGTGTTTCAGCACCGACAACTGACGAACTTCCCCGCCCGTCAAGGACCGATGTGCTCGCTTCAGTAGCCACTTCCGGAACGACTGAACACGCAGGGGGCGTCAACGGGGCGATCGATCGACTGTCTTGGGAAATCGCGAATTCACTACGCGAAAAGAAAACCCTGGTGGTCTGGCTGTTCGACGTATCGCCATCGTTATCGGGACGTCGAGCACAAATCGCGGACCGAGTGGAAAACGTTTATAAGCAGTTAACGCAATTGAACGTCGGTGCGGACAAAGCCTTAAGAAGCGCTGTCGCCGTCTTCGGCGAAAAATGTACGATCGTGACAGACAAACCGTTAGACGACGCCGAGGATCTTGTGAAGACCGTTCGCAAGATCAAATCGGAAGCCTCAGGGACGGAAAATACGTTCGCGGCAGTCAATCTGGTTGCCAACAAGTTCAAATCTCAAAGCGATCGTGATCATCGCGTAATGATGATCGTCGTTACAGACGAAGCGGGCAGCGATCCGGTGAATCTTGAGCAGGCGATTGTGACTTGCAGGAAATACCAGATTCGATGTTATTGCGTCGGAGACTCGGCCCCATTCGGTCGTGAAACGGTCGAATCTCAGTTTGAAATGGAAAACGGCGAAACAGTGATCGGGGTCATGCAAAAAGGACCCGAATCATTCTATCCCGAACTGGTTCGACTCGGCTTTTGGGGAACGCACAGTTACGACCTTGACGACATGTCTTCCGGATTCGGACCGTATGCACTGACGCGGCTGTGCTCCGAAACGAACGGACTTTACTTTATCGCGGATAACGGCCGAGGTCAGCACCAGTTCGATGCTGCTGTAATGCGGAATTATTCTCCTGATTATCGTCCGATTCCGACGCTGGAGAATGATTTACGTCACAATAAAGCAAAATCCTCACTCGTCCAGGCTTGCTCCGCTTTGGTCAGCGAAACCCAACGTCGCAAGGTACTGAGCATTGCCATGCCTCGGCTCGATTTCAAAGCCGATAACGACACTGTTTTACGGCAGGAATTGACAGAGGCTCAAAAACCAATTGCCGATCTGGATCTGAGTCTGGACAGTCTTTTGAGGCTTTTAGAACAGGGCGAAAAGGACCGCGTGAAAATTAAGGAAGCCCGCTGGAAGGCAAGCTACGATCTGGCCATGGGTCGAACACTTGCCCTTCGGGTCCGCGCCTTTGGCTACAATACGATGCTCGCGGAAATGAAGGCGAATCCCAAAAAGTTTGAAACGGCTGGCAATAATCAATGGCGACTCGTTCCGGCCACTGAAATCACGTCAGGTGCAACGACCAAGAAAATGGCGAGCAAGGCCAAAGAGTATCTCAGCCATGTGATCGACGATCACCCCAGAACACCATGGGAATTGCTGGCGAAACGAGAATTAGGTGTGCCGTTGGGTTGGGAATGGAAAGAGTCGCACTATGACGCCAATCCCCCTATGGCTGCTGGAAATCAGAAAGCACAGGGGCCCAAGATCATCGAAACTATCGATCCCGTGACAAAGAAAAAAGTGAAGAAACAGGTCAATGCTGAACCTCCTCAGCGTCGCGACATTTAGTTGGTTTTGCCGCACGGATGCTGCCAAACCATTGCCGACAATTGGTCTTCGTTTGACAACAGGCGTTTCGGCCGACGAACACTGTGACGTTTGGCGTCAACATTTGAAATGTGGTGACTGAGATTTAGCAGATTCACGATCACCATTGCGAGACGGAATATGACCGAATTGGTTCCCGAGACTGCATTGGTTCCCGAGACTGCTGGTCCCCCTTCAACAAGGTCTTCAAACCGAACGATCGTATCCGGTCTGGCTGTTTCGTTTCTGGTCCATGTCTTGATGCTGGCTGGACTGTCGCTGATCGTCTTTAAAGCCCCTCTTGCTCAATTGCAGATGATCGTTGATTCCGTCCTAACCGACGAACGAGTGCAAGATGAGTTTCATGACGAGGTCGAACAATCGACAATCGCTGCAGATACCGTCAACTATGTTGCGGGTGACATGGCAGCAAGTGGTATTTCGGCTGGTGGTGGAACTGGTGGCCCGGCAGTCGCTCAATACAAGCTCGATGAAGCCGGAAGCCTGCAGATGCCCAATGTCAAAGTGAACATCAGCAATATCAATTTACCGGGCCTGAATATGATCTCGCAGGACCTCGGTTCAGGCCAGGTGACTGGTGATATCGGGCGCGTTGTTGAAGGATACGGTGCAGCGCTTGGCCAGATGACACAGGAACTGGTTCGTCTGATGCGAGAACAAAAGGTTCTTGTCGTCTGGTTGTTCGACGAATCTGAAAGCATGAAAGACGATCAGAAGGAAATTCGCGAGCGTTTCTACAAAGTTTACGAAGAACTGGGCCTTGTCCAGAAAAGTGATTCCCGATTAAAGGTCTCAGACGAAATGCTGCTGACATCGGTGTTGAGCTTTGGCGAGAAAGTGAATGAACACACACCAAAACCAACATCAAACGTCGACGAAATCAAGAAGGCCATCGACAGGATTAAGATCGACGAATCTGGCATCGAAAATACTTGCAGCGCCATCCAGGCGGCCGTGACGAAGTACCGGGACACCGCACGCAGTCAACGACGAAAACTTGTGATTATCGTTGTAACAGACGAATCGGGCGATGATGGCAAGAATGTCGAAGAGACGATCGAAGCATGCAAACGGATGAAAGCACCGGTTTATGTTCTTGGGCACTATTCTGTGTTTGGTTACCCGTACGCTCATGTGCACTGGGTCGACCCGAAATACGGCCTGCACCACTGGATTCGGATCAATCGAGGGCCAGAGACGCCCGAACCGGAATGTCTGCAATTCGATGGCCTTCACCACCGCTGGGACGTTTTTTCCAGCGGCTTCGGACCGTACGAGCAAGTACGGATTGCAAAGCAGACCGGCGGCATATTTTTCATGCTGCCGGGAAACGAAGAAAATCTGACTGGGGCGGGTACGAACGAAAAGCGAAAATTTGACTTGCTCGACATGCGCGAATACGTACCCGACCTTACCTCGCGCCAGGCCTATGTCAAAGATCGGATGGAGCACAAATTTCGCGAGGCACAATGGCAAGTTGTTGCCGCCCTCAATCCACATACCGATGAAAAGCTGAATATGCAGCAGCATCATTACAGCGTTGACCCGGCAAACTTCGACCGGCAAGGTGAAGAAACTTTCAAACGAGCGCTTCGGGCCATGAGCATGTTGAACGATCAGGCTCGAGTTCTCGATTCGGTAAAAAGGCTGCGAGAAAAAGAAACTTCGCAACGCTGGCGAGCCAACTACGACCTGATGCACGGGCAATTGCTGGCGTTTCGAGTTCGATTGTTTCAACTGCTGCTTTCGCTCGACCAGCATCGCAAACAACGACCGGTTCCAAAAAACCCGATGAATAATTGCTGGGACATCCATCGAGTGAAAGAACTACTGGAGCCAGACAAAGAACAGATCAAGCAGACCAAGGTCGACTTTGAAGAACTGAAGAAACAAAGTGAGACTGCGAAGAAGGAGTTAGAGGCGGTGATCGAAAATCATCCGCAAACACCTTGGGCACGTCGAGCTCAATGGGAACTCGACAGCGGATTCGCCATGAAGTTCGTCGAGGTTTACCGTAATCCAAACTACGATAAAATCAACGACATTAAGATTCCCAAACAGTAGTCCAAGCAGCAATTGCCCGGCATCAAAATGATGCACTGCATCATGGTAGCCCCGACGCAAGATGTATCATTGGCAGTTCGCCGTCGTGTTTGACATAATTTTCGTAACACACGTTTTTCAACATTTTCTAAACGGACACTCCGTTCGAACAATTCTTCCTTTCTGCCGAACTTGTGCGAGTCTCCCATGAGCACTGAACGCCTCGAACCTTCGTCCCAGCCGATATCCACCGACAGTCCGGTCGCGATTTCCACGGCGGTGAAACCTCCTGCCGGTAAACCGTTGAAACTGTCACTACCAATCGATGAAAAAATCGTTCCGAAGCAGCCGGAAGCGGGCTGGATGAAATTACCAGTCGTGACTTTGATCAGCCTTTCACTGCATGCGATGGTTCTCGGTGCTCTTGCTTTAGTTGTGCTGAAAACACCAAAACTTGTCGAAGAGGTTTTCACCACCGTCACCGATCAAGAGGAGCCCGCTGAAGAGATCGTCGAACAATCGATGCTTCAGCCCGAGGACATTAACGATTCCACTCCTCAGTCAATCGTTTCTCAAGAGACCACATCAAACCTTGCTTTTGAAACCAAAGGGCCAATCGACTTGAACGTCAGCGATGGCATTCCGCAGCTGGAGGCTGCGGACTCCGGCGGCCTGCCTGGTCTGGCAGGCATCAAAGTCGGCAACGAAACGTCAGGGCGAATGTCGGCACAGGCCAAAAAGACGATGGTGACGAAATTCGGCGGTAATTCTGCCAGCGAAGCATCTGTGGCATCGGGAATGAAATGGCTGACGAACCATCAATTGCCGGACGGAAGCTGGAGCTTCGTGCATTCAAAGCACGCCGACTGCAAAGGTCAGTGTTCTCAGGACGGATCATTTACCAATTGTCCGACGGGTGCAACAGGGATGGCGTTGCTTGCATTTCTGGGTGGGGGGCATACGCACCAGAAGGGGGATTACCAGAAGAACGTGAAGCGTGGAATTGATTTTTTGATTAAGGCCGGACAGCCGACAGAAACTGGCTTGGATCTTCGAGGCAAAGTGACAGCCAACGAAGGTATGTACGTGCAGGGACTCTGTACGATTGCTCTTTGCGAGTGTGCTGCCATGTCCAAAGACTCACGAGTTCGGAAGGCGGCAGAGGGGGCTCTCGATTTTATCGTAAAGGCGCAGAATCCCAAGGACGGGGGATGGCGTTACAATCCACGCGATCCTGGTGATATGTCAGTCACCGGTTGGGAAGTCATGGCACTCAAAAGCGGCACTAACGCGAAGCTCAAATTTCCCACCACATCCTTCAAGAATGCCGAAAAGTTTCTAAAGCTGGCTCAAGCCGAAGGAGGGGCACAATATGTCTACGATCCCGCGATTGATAAAGCCCCGCCGACACCGACGATGACCGCCGTCGGACTGTTGTGCCGGATGTACCTGGGTTGGGACCACAAGAACAAAAAGCTCGCAGAAGGGGTCCAGTATCTCGACAAAATCAAACCGCAACCGAACAACATGTACTTTAATTATTATGCGACACAGGTCATGCACCACTGGGGCGGCGAAGAATGGACTCGCTGGAACGAATTGATGCGAGATCAACTCGTCCGAACTCAGCACCAGTTGAAAGATGGGCATCTGGCCGGAAGCTGGGATCTGGCCGATCCACACGGTGGCGGGGGTCGTTTGTATATGACCTGCCTTTCGATCATGACGCTTGAGGTCTACTATCGGCATCTACCCATGTATAGCCGTGAAAACATCAAGGTTGAATTCTGATTATTCATGGGTGCTCGACTTTTGAAGACCCAAAAGGTTTTTTTCAGTCCAGAGAATTCCCTGGCCACCTTCGGTCAATAAAAGTTCTCGCGGCTCAGATTCAACCTGAAGCCGTTGTGTGATTTCACCCGTGTCGCTATCACAAAGGAGCACGGTGTGTTGACGCTGATCCACACTCAGCGGCCAGGTTGCAAGAAGACAATGTTCGCTTTGTCTTTCACCAGGGTTATTGGCAGATCCCAGCCGGGGACGAGCAGCCCAGGCCACGGTTGTTTTCCATTGAGGAGCGACATCACCGAGATACGTTTCAAAACGGGTCTTGCCGTCACGAATCGAAATTCCGCGTAAAAATCCCCGACTGGCGCCGAACACGAGATCGTGATAAGTCGCGATCTGAACCCTCGGGTTCCGCATCGGAAAGTCGGACAGACCCGATGAATGTCTCCGTGTTCCATTGCCCGGATCAAATGTCATCAGTAACGATCCATCTGCCACGGCGACCAGAATTCCGGATTGTTGCCATGCTATGGGACTGGCTTGGCCGATGGGAAAATTCTGATACTCCCAGAAATTACCGTTTGTTCGTGTTAAGTCCTCGTTTGTTCTTTGTGCCATCGAGCGATTGAGTTGCAGCAAAACGTAGGCTTTAACCTCGTCATCAAGGCGTGTCGCAAATTTTAAAACTTCGTCATCCGTCGAGAATCTTGCAGGGTCCGATTTTTCCTGTCGTGATTCGGTAACAATGGATTTTCCACTTTCGTGCCAGTCAGCCGGCTGGTTTGCGAATTTCTGCCCGACCATGTGCAAGTCGTCCGTAATGCTGATAATTCGATCCTGTATGACCGTTGGAGCAGCCTGCCACAGTTCCCCGTTGACGGCGATCTTGCCCATGGACCAATGACTGCTCGGGGACGCCGCCGTAGCCATCCAGGTTCGAGTCGGTTTTGTTGTCTGCATGAATACGGCGACAGAATGTTTCGAGGCCGCGTCAGACCCCATCCCCTGATTCGCCGTTAATGCTTCGTTGTTCGCTGAGGATTCACGTTTCGCATCACCGCAACTCCGAATATGGCCAAAGCCGATTATTCCGTGCAATTGACCGGGAGGTTTGATACTGGCGACAAGTCGACCGTCGCGGGGGTCAAATAATCGAACCCCGCGATTCAAATCAAACGACGCAGGCCACGACACAGATTCATCGAAGTCATCTGTACCCCTTGCAAATAATGGCGTCGAGCCTTTGTTATCGGTTTGCTCCCAGACACGTCGTCCGTTGTCTGGCTTGAATGCTTCCCATCCGTGCGGCGTTCCGATCAATAAATCGAAATCATTCCAACCGGCGACCAGGATCGGGCTTGAAGCGGTCACTTCCCAGCGAATATCGCCCGTGGCCCAATTAATACTGCGCCACAACCATTTGTCCCTTAACTTTTCTGGCTTGGTGCAGATCAATAGCGAAGCGAGTTCTGCTGAGGGGGGTTCATGTTTCGGGATAATAATTTGAGCGTCGTCAAATAGCGGGAGCGACCAGGTTCGCTCAAGACTCAGCGGTTGCGATCTCGAAATGGATTCGTTCAATCGAAGTCCTGTTTTTAGCAGGTCACCAAGATTGGTTTTTCGCCCGGCGAAAACAACTTCAGTTTTCGGATCGCACTTGGCCAATTCTGTTAAAAGTCTCGATGCCGGCGCTCGTCGATGTGAATCATCAAGTAATTCGAGCATGGCGACCGTCGATTCGACGAACGCCTGATTATCAACTGCGCTTTTTTGAATGTCTTCTAGAGCGGCATACGCCTGAGGAATAGCACCCTCTTTGCGGTAGTACCGGGCGAGCAGTTGCCTGGCCTCGGCGAGTGCGGACGCATGAGGGTAGGTACGGATCAATTTTCGAAGTCGTTCGGCATCGGGCTCCAACCTGAGCCTTTCCAATTCCGTTGAGGCGACCGATTCAATGGATAGATAAGCATTTCGACCATGCTCAGTAATCAGTCGAGACATCTGCTCAGCGGCTTCTTGCCCTGCGCTGCTGAGCTCGCGAGGGGACATCGCAAGTCGTTCGTCACGGAGAATTGTCTGGAGATGTTCCAGTGCATTCTCGGGGTGATGAAGTGCCTCTTCGACATCAGCCAGTTTGAAAGTCAGATTGATTCGACGTGCGTCGTCATCGGCAAGGGCCCTCGCCCGCTGCCAATACTCGCGTGTCGAAATCATATCTTTTTCACGGCAGGCAACGGTACCCGCGTCCTGCAATATTTTCGAAAGCTGACGTCGAGCAAGAACACGATCGAGATCTTCCTGGTCATTCCGATCAATGAGCTGTTGAATTCGCCTGGCCGCTTTTTCAATCAATCCCTCTGCAGCTTCGATTTCTGCCAGGCGCAATTGGATGGCAGTATTGCCTGGGTACTCAGTGACTTCTCGCTCAATTCGTTCCTTAAGCACGCTATACTCAAAGTAAGCTGACACGCGATCCGGTTGAGCAACGACCAGCATCCCGCTTGCAAAAGTCAGGTTTCCTCCTTGCTGTGCTGAGTCAGGTGTTTTCAGCAAGATCTTTCGCGTGTGCTGACCGGTTTGCTGCGAATAGACTTCGATTGTTTCGCGACCAGGTAACAAGATTTGCCCCCCGGCGAGAAGCCCACGACCAAATTCGGATTTCTCACTTTTTGGTGTTGTCCAGACGACGGAACCATCTACGACGTCAATTGCGGACAATGAACTTCCACTCACAATCAGCAGCCCTGCGGCACCTCCGTCAGCCACACCGAGCAACTGGTGCCATTGATTCTCTCGCCGCTGACGGTCCTCGTGTTCGCGTCGATCCAGCTCCGAATTCGGCACAAGCGGATTCGTCAGGTAGGGATACTTCCATTCAAGATGGCCGGAATCGGCCTTGAGGCACAATGCGAAATCGGCATCGTTTGGAGCAACAAATAATAATCCTTGATGAAATAGAGGTGGCAACAGCGTTTTACGATCAGGGTTACTTTTTGATGCGGCAGATTCGTCAGTTCGACTTTCATATGTCACTGCCCATTCCAATCGTCCATCCTGGTCATCAAGCGCGACGATGGCACCGACATCCGTCGAAAGAAAGACTTTTCCTCCCCCTGCGGTCAGTAACAAATGGCTGACTCGATTAAAGCTGTCCTCCACAGAAGAGCGAAAACCACCGACTGGTCGCTGCCAAAGCAGGCGACCATCGGAAGCGTCAAGGCATGCGACAATCAGTTCGAGTTGAGGGCGGCGGCGACAGGCTGCAAAGTAAGCGCGTCCGTTGACAATCACAGGAGTCCCTTCAAATCGCCACGACTCTTCGCGAAACAATTCACGGGACGAGATCTTCCAGATCAGTTTTCCTTCCTGCGAGAGATCTAAGCAAACGAGATCCGACTCCAGGTCACGTTGCTGCCGGTTCGACGAACTCGTGACTGGTGAACCCATTCGAGCGTACAGATGATGGCCGTCGATTGTCATCGTATAAAATGGAACGCCAACACAGGTCTGGTCCGGAGCGAAAGATGGTTCGTCAGGAGGCGACGGGTAGATGATCGCAGAATCGCGGTGGTCGGATTGCCAGGCAGGTTCGCCGGTCAGAATATTCCAGGCTCGAATGGAATCCCGGTCGTTGACGAGAACATACTTGTCGTAAACCACAGGGAAAAAACTCAGTGGTTCTTTCCTGAAGGGAACAGGGTCAACAGGCCGGCGAAGGGAATCAGGGTTGAGTCGATGAACCCAACGTAATGCACCGACATCAATTGATTCGGAAATTCGACGGAATCGCGACGGCGACAATGCAAATGTCTCAGATTCGGCAATCGATTTTTTTCGAGACCACCCCTTCGAATCGTTGAGTGCCTGCGCGAGCAGATCACCAAGAACTCCCTGTTTTCCGGCGAGCCACCCTTCGGCTGTTGGATACTTTTCAGAAAACTGTCGAATCTCTTCGGCAGCCCGTATCGGCTCGCGTTCCAGAATCGAGCACATCACAGTTCGTGCGAGAATCGTCGGTTGATCGAATTCCGCATCAGGGTATCGCAGCACGGTTGGATAGTTGGCGGGGTTCGCTTTCTCCGGTAGTGGAACAAGCTGTTCCCACCAGGAACGTGCGGTCGAAAACTCACCACGATCCCAGGCTGATTCACCCAATGCGAGTAACGCATCATCGCCATAACTACTCAAGAAAGCCTGATGAATAATTCGCAACAGTTCGGCATCTTCTCGCGTCCGTTGCCACGCTTCGAACCACCTTTTGGCCTGGGGGTCGACTTTTTGTCGATAAGCCAGCCGGCCCTCTCTGGAGATACGTGACATCAGCACGTTACAACGTGTTGCGATATTGAGATAGGTCGCGACGCTTCCAGCAGCACCGGGGCGAACCAGGACCAGGCCCTTATTTTCCGTCTGGATAATCTCTTGAAGAACTCCCATCGCTTCGACCCAGCGCTGGTCGGCGATCAAGTCTTCAACCGTTCCGAAGCGTTTCAATAAATTGCGATCAAGTGGCAACGTCGCGTTCTCGCGGAACGGATGCCGTGGGACCTGAGGTGCCCCGCTTAGGGACGTGATCGCACAAATAATCGTTAAAGCGATCACACAGGCAGAAACGAGACAGCTTCGATCTCGAATAGCTTGCGCCAAGAGAGTCCCTCCTTACCTCTGACCGACCAATCTGCCGCTCGACTTCGAAGTCTTTTGCATTGGTTGAAGGTCGGTGCTCTCCGTGCCTTCAAGCCTACGAAGCCTCTCGCAAGCGAGTTCCAATCCAGAATAACACGATTGAAACCAGCAGCAATCCAGGCATCCAGATTAGTTTGAATCCAAACTGAAGTTGCCACCAGGAAATCAATGGGGTCGCGGTCAAGACCAGGAATTGAAGAAGGAATCCCAGGTTGTGTTTCAGTCGCATTATTTATTCTGGCCAATGAACAAAATTAACGAAGATCGTTTCGTTGCCCTTGAATGAATGCCATGACTTCGGCTCGGCTGGCCTGATTGGTTTTGAAAAGGCCTCGTACTGCACTCGTGATTGTTACGCTTCCTGGTTTTCGGATGCCTCGGATCGTCATGCAGGAATGGGATGCTTCCAGTACGACAATGGCTCCCTTCGGATCCAGTTCCTGTTGAAGCAGGTCTGCAATCTGATGAGTCATACGCTCCTGGACCTGCGGACGATGTGAGACTTCTTCGACCACGCGAGCCAACTTCGAGAGACCGACAACTTTGCCGCGAGGAAGATATCCGACATGTGCCATGCCAATAAACGGCAGCAAATGATGTTCACACATGCTGTTAAATGAAATATCCCGAACCAGAACCAGTTCGTCGTATTGTTCGGCAAAGACTTTTTTCAGGTGCCGACCTGGATCAAGGTGCAGTCCCATGAAAAGTTCGGCATACATTCGAGCGACCCGCGCGGGTGTTTCGAGTAAACCATCCCGTTCAGGGTCCTCTCCAACGGCGGCCAGGAGCTCACGAACAGCCCGTTCCATCCGAGGAAGATCGACCTGAAATGGAAGGCGATTATCAGAGGGCAAATGAAGCTCCCTGGCTGCCGGGGAGCCGTGAATGCAATCGCCCTCTTCGACCGTCGATTTTTCGTTCAATTCGAAAACCCTATTTAGTTATGCGTTCACGAGTTCTCGATGGTGATTTTTTTCGGCGGACGGGGGCATCACGCCCCGCTCAAGTTCCCGAACGTCAGCGGTTGTTGCTTCAAAAGCTTTGCGAAGCACCTCTGCAGCCGCGTCTGGTTTCGTTGTGGAGCCACAAGTAAAAACGTCAGCCGCTACATATCCGTATTCGGGCCAAGTATGAATTGAAAGGTGGGACTCAGCCAGCACTGCGACTCCCGTGACGCCTTGCGGACTGAATTCATGTACAAAGATATCGAGCAATGTCGCGTTAGCCGCTTGGACGGCACTGCGCATCGCGCTTTCGACCAGACCTGCGTCATTGATCATTTCACCACATCCCCACAGTTCAATAATGACATGCCTGCCCAGGTGCTCCATCAAAACGCTCTCTTTCTAGCTTGGTGCCGGCGGTGGCCGACGCGGGAAAAATGCCAATCCATGAGGCTGATGCCAACTCGACTTCAGCATTGTTCGTAACAAGGATTCATCCAAAATGAATCAAAATCGTCACGACGACAGAGACGGCAGACGCTGATCTTCAGACGACTGCACCGACGACAGCGTTGTGACCCAAGTGACGATTTGGCCCAACAACGAGAAACCTGACGGGACGCTTTACTCTCCGAAGTAAAGAGTTCCCCTCAAACGGGAAGCGATCATCACAAATCATAGGAGCGGGGTCAATCCGCTAGCCACTGTTTTGTTCCCCATCATCCCCGACAGCATCAGTTTGGGACCTAATAAACGGACCTTCAAAACCCTGGGTTTCATCGATTTGGTACAAATATCCAGTATGGAATCAGCTGGATAGGTCCGGCTTTGAAGCGAATCGTCGTTTTCAATGGCCGTTTAATAAGTGGGGAAGCTGGTCGTTATTTTCAGGGCGACCCTCGATATAAAACCAATTGTGGATTGGCTTTAATATCTGTTGGACTTCCGAAACCAGTTGTTGATCAATTGGTTCTTCTGCCCATTTAGCCCATTCCCGGATTCGCTCAGGTCGGGCGGAGCCTGTAACGCAAGTCGTCATATCAGGGTTTGCGATCGAAAATTGAAGCGCTAATTTGGCAATATCACTTCCACGGCTCGCACAGTGGTCAGCAGCCGCCTTGGCGATGCGGCGAACTTCGGGAGTTGCCTTGTGCCATGGCGGCAGTGGATCATTCGTCAAAAGTCGGGCTGAGAACGGAGCGGCGTTCATAATGCCGACATGTTTTGATTTCAGGTACGGAACCAGGTCGCCGAACATCGTGTTCTGCAGCGTGTAATGATTGTATGACAGAACGACATCCAGATTGGTTTGATCAAGGATGAATTTAAACATTTTCATCGGGTAGCCTGAGACTCCAATGAAACGTACCTTTCCCTGATGCTGAACTTTCATCAGCGCTGGCAAGGTTTCATCAATGATCTGTTGCATCTCAACAAATTCGATATCGTGACACAGACAGATGTCGAGGTATTCAACCCCCATTCGATGCAGGCTGACATCGACACTTTCGATGACTCGTTTGGCGGAAAAGTCAAAATGAGCTTTGTCATATCGACCCAGCTTCGACCCAAGTATGTATCGATCACGCGGAATGCCTCGCAGTGCGGTTCCCAACAGTACTTCAGACATACCTCGTCCGTAAAACGGCGACGTATCGATAAAATTCATGCCGACGTCGAGCGCAGCAGGGACAGCAGCAAGGGCTTCATTGATGTCGACGGGACGAAACTCGGCACCGAGCGACGAAGCTCCAAAACTGAGTGACGAAAGTTTTAAACCCGTCTGGCCAAGACTACGATATTCCACGTTTGGAAGTCCTCAAGGAATGCGAATTCGGTGTAAGGCTTGCCGGCCGATCAGGCGGCGGGCTTGAGTGATCACTGCCACAGACAGCGTACTCGAATCAGTCGTCCTTCAACAGTTTGTCGGGAGCTGATCTTTCGCCCACACGAGTTTATTCTCAAGACGGCTGAGATTCACGAGTTCGAGGTTTGCGAAGGCGCTTCGGTGGCGGAACCCGCGGATGTGTTTCGCGAACGGCGGTTTTGCCTTGCTCAGCAGTTTCGTCGGCCAATAACTGTGATTGATACGACTGAATCGACGTTTGGGACATTTTCGGCTCCGATGGCAAAACCCTGATGTCCAGACGATCGAGTATTTCACTCACGAGTTCTTGAACGACGTCCCACGTATGGCGAGCACTCGGTTCCTGAACGTACCGGGTCATGACCAGTCCCACCCAACGCAAAGCAATACTGGTGATGAACATCAATTGGAAGTTTCCAATCGTCCAGCTGCCAAACGTCCAGTGGTGCCCGGAAAGGGTCTGCATCACAGCGCCTGCAACGATTGATGTCACGCCACCCACCATCCCCGCAATGGCTGTCGTCGCAGCAATATACATCGTGCGGTTTTCAGAGGGAGAGTTCTTAATCATGAAGCCGTTATTGGCAATCAGGATTCCAGCGTTGAGTACCGCATCCAGCATGAAACAGGGTGTCAGAATCCAGAAAGCAATCGTCGGGGAATGAGGAACCAGCAATAATGCCAGCATGTTGCTCGATTTGAGTGCAACACACATCACCAGAACAGGTTGTGAACCATGTGAATCAGCCCAACGGCCGAGAGTGCGCGACAGCATCGCTCCGCCAACCCACGAGATCGTCCATAAAAGCAATACGTGGTAAAGATCCATGCCGATTTCGGCCAGAAGGTACAGGCTGATAAACGGTGCCCCCGCCATGGCCGCAAAGTTCCAGAAGCACATGAAACCGATGTACCGACGGAATTCTCGGTTTCTAAAGGGCTCAGAAAGTACTTGTCGCAATCGGGGTGACGGAACCTGTTGGACCGGCGGTTCGAAAACCTTGCGAAACAACAACAGGTCGGCGACGCCACAACCGGTCCCAATACAGATCATGACGGAATAGCTGATCTCGATTGACAGTCCACTGTGCAATATCAGAAAAGCCGCTCCCAGTAACGATATCGCCGCGGTGATCTGCATCCAAAGTTGACGGCTGCCCCAGTAGCTGCTGAGGCCTTCGTGAGGAAGATAGTCCCCCATCCAGCTCAGCCACAGTGGCGAACTGAAGTGAAGTAATCCCTGGTTAATTGCGGTTGTCGCGAGCAGCATCCAGACCCAGAACTCGTTTGAAAGTCCGGGAAACATCCAGGGACCTAACGCGGTGGGAAGCAATAGCAATCGGTGAGTAATTGCGACCCAGAACCACAATCGACGACGATACTGCAAATGGTTAACAACAACCGCGGAAACGAATTGCATGAATAACATCAGTGTCGGCAAGGCGCCGAGAATCCCGATGTGAAACTCATTCGCCCCCATCGATCGAATGTATTCGATCGTCGCAGGCGACGTCGTGAGTTGAGTATAAGCTGCAGCGAGACAGCCAGCGACGATGATCGCTCGCTTCGCGCCAGTCAGTGACCACACAATAGTTTTATCCGATTGAAATTTGATGGCCTGCGATAGCTGTTGCATCGCAGATCCGTTCGCGAAGACAGGAGAAAAGCGGGGAGACATTTTCTAACACAGACGTCGCATCGGGCAAATACCGATTTCCGTAGATTGCGGTAAGACGAATGGCAGAAAGACTCTCTGTAAATTTGCAATAAATTGCCCGGTACCCGTCGTTCATGTCTTCAAGAAGACTTGTCACGTGTGCTGACACGGAATAGCCGCAAAAGTTCATCCGCTCTGCGGCAAATCCATCAATTTCTGGAATCGATCGAGGACCAGGTTCTTCAGGGGTGCAAAATCGGGTTCATCAAATTCGCCCGTTTCAACCAGATTGAAAGCCGCGATCCTTGATTCGATTAATAATTCGATGTCTCGACTGAGGTCAGCCACGCGAAGCGGCAGTGAGCCACTCTGTCGAGTCCCCAGGACGTCGCCAGGCCCACGCAGCTGAAAATCCACTTCCGCAATCTGAAAACCGTTTGCAGTCGATTCCATGGCGGCAAGTCGCTTCGTCGCTTCTGGAGTATCAGACTCGGAGAACAGAAAGCAATATCCCTGGAATTTCCCTCGACCGATGCGGCCCCGTAGTTGATGGAGCTGCGACAGTCCAAATCGTTCTGCCTGATGGATGACCATCAATGTCGCATTGGGGACATCCACTCCAACTTCGATCACGGTCGTCGCAACGAGAACATCGAGTTCACCATTGCGGAATGCATCCATCGTTCGGCTCCGGTTCTCGCGATCCAGTTGACCGTGGACCAGGCCGACGCGAAATTCCTTCAGATCGCCCTGTGAAAGGTTTCTGTAGACCGCTTCGGCACTACCTGTCGCATCGACGCCAGCAGGCAGTGATGCATCCTCGTCGACGCGTGGACAAACGATGTAAGCTTGACGCCCATCGCGCAGCTTCTGCTTGACAAATTCCCATGCCTTGGCGGCAGAACCATGCCCAAAGATCCGGCTGGTGACCACTTTTTGTCGACCAGGCGGAAGATCTGAAATTAATGTGAGGTCGAGATCACCAAATTGTGTCAAACACAGACTTCGAGGAATCGGTGTTGCCGTCATCACGAGCACATGTGGGGAAATTTCGTTGGAATGAAATTTCGCCCGCTGCATGACCCCGAACTTGTGCTGTTCGTCGACAATGGCCAGTCCGAGCTTATGAAATCGGACGTCATCTTGAATGATGGCTTGTGTCCCGATGATCAGTTGTGCCTTGCCAGATGCAATCTCTTCCAGCATGGCACGCCGCTGCGATGCGGTGAGTGCACCGGTCAGCAGTCGACGTTCGACGCGACTATCAGCGAGCAGATTGTCGACGGTATTCCAGTGTTGCAGGGCGAGTACTTCCGTCGGTGCCATAATGACAGCCTGGGTTCCCGCGGCGATCGCCACCAGCATGGCATAGACCGCCACCGCCGTCTTCCCGGCACCAACATCGGCCTGCAGCAAACGATGCATGGCCTGGTCTCGACCCAGATCATCAACGATTTCAGAAACGGCCTGATCCTGGCCGGGCGTGAAGCGGAACGAAAATCGTCGCCGAATTCGAGCATCAATCTTGGCGCTGGATGGAAGCGGTATCGCGGGACGATCCTTCTTCCAGAAACGCCGCCGCATGGCGAGTGCCAGCTGGAATTCCAGCAGATCATTGAACAAGAGACGACGCATTCCGTCTCGATGCTCTTCGACTGTCACGGGAAGATGAACCTGCCGTATGGCATTGGAAAGTCCGATGACCCTGGCCCGGGATCGAAAGTTCTCGGGAAGTGGGTCGGGAACGAGATGGGCGAACTCGTCCACGACCGTCTTCATCAGCCGACGCATTTCATGTTGTGCCAGTCCTTCCGTCAACGAATATACGGGAAGCACCCCGCCACCATCACCGACATCTTCGCTACCAAGCCATTGAACCCGTGGATGAGAAAACTCCCAACGCCGCTGGCTGAATCGTGGCTTGCCCGAAAAGAGCACGCGTTGACCAATCTCAAATTTCTTCAGAATGAACGGTTGATTGAAGAAAACGCCCCGGACGAATCCTCCGTCAGACTGGATCAGGATTGCCGTCATGACCCCCCCCTTTGACGTCTCCTTTGCATCCCGATCGATGACGATCCCGCAGACCGTCCGCAACTCACCCTCTTTCAAATCGAAGACACTTGAGACATGTGTCAGATCGAGTACGTCACGCGGCAGATTCCACAAGAGATCCGTGACATTCAGCAGCCCCATGCGAGCGAGCAAATCCGCTCGCGCCGGCCCGACCCCCCGCACAAACTGGGCGGGCTTAAGGAGCGGATCGTCGGTGACGGGTAAAGTCATGAATCTCGCACGTCGAAGAATGTCGAGCAGATTGGGCTTTGCTGGAAATCATGTCACTCGCGACCAATTTCTGCCAGCCAAACGTCGGTGGGCGATTCGCCCATATGCCACCGCTTCAAACACGAAGCCATCTTTAGATCGGGCGAAGAAACCTGCGCCAATACTGGCAACGACGGCAATCAAAAACAGCCTGCAAGGACCGGCACGCCTCAACCGATCAAGGTGATCGAAAAAGAAAGCCCGTAAATAAAAAGGGGGGGCTGGAAATCCAACCCCCTCTTGCTTGTTGTAGTACTGATATCGCAGAAGCGATACAGGCCGGCTTATGGATAACCCTAAGCCGAGGCAACCGAAGGTCCTAAGATTAGGCCTTCTTCGCAGCCTTCTTGGCTGGTGCCTTCTTCGCGGCAGCCTTCTTAGCTGGAGCGGCGGCGGCCTTCTTTGCTGGAGCGGCCTTCTTTGCTGGAGCTGCTGCTGCTTTCTTCTTCGCCATTTTCAAGTCCTCTTTCCAAGAGACCCGTGAGTGACTTGTCTCGACCGCTGACGCACCGGGCTAAGCAGTTCGGTAAAGACCAATCATCCACATCGAATCCGTTCGACTTGTCAACCTTGACAAGCCGCGACTCAGGCTCGTCATCGTCACTGTCCACATCAGTTTGTCGCGGCAGCGACTTGCTGGTGTGACTTGACAGTGATGTCAAAACGAGTACTGACATCGAACTGGGCGTCATCCTACGTATTTCGTTTTTTAGTTCAAGCCATTTCTGCTGATTAGAGCAGAGATTTTCACTGTTTTTTCAAAGTTTGCAGAGAG
>CAIOKO010000025.1 GCA_903858935.1 uncultured Schlesneria sp.
AAATACGACAGAGATGACACTCTCGCTGTTTTCGTCACAGGGCTTTTAGCCCCAACTTTTTCCGTGCTCGCGGCGGAACCGCTCAAGGTACGCGCACACGTCGATTCTTAGTAAAATCAACAAACCCATATGGCAGCTTTATTTTGGGCGGCACTGGGCTTCTTCTTCAAGGTTCGGTCATTCAGTTTTCCAATTTTGCTAGCGGCACGACGCAGTTTGGGTTCTATGCGTATACCAACAATACTGCTACCGTCGCATCTGTCGTGTTTAGCAACGGCGACTCTTACACCACGCCGCACAATATCCCCAACGGCTCACAGTTCTTCTCCTTTTCTGATACTGATTCATTCACATCAGCAACAGTCACTTTTACGGGACTGTCACCTGCGGTGACTGACTTCCGAACCGCCGTCACGACTTTTTCATCCGTCCCCGAACCTTCCTCGCTGGCTTTGCTCGCCGCTGGGGCAATGTTCGTAAGCGTTTCAGCTTGGCGTCGCCGCAAGGCTAGCTAGTCCGTTGTCGAATTTAAAACAATTCAGTACCACAGGGTGACCGTCTTCGGTCACCCTGTGCTCTTTGATGGCTTTGAAAACCCGTCGATGTACTCGAGTTTGCATACAGGTGACGTAGTGTTGTATCACCGCTAAAAATGTATGTGCCACTGGCGGCAGCGGGTGGATTTTGCATTTGTTGGCCAATCTCCGTTAGCCGCGTAGCGGTGACCGAGTAAAGCCAGGGGCGGTTTCCGCCCCTGGAAAAATTGATAAAACGATCGTCAAGCCCCATCGGGGCGGCCGAACGTTCCGCCGCGATCTTGTTGGCAACCGAAATACGTTCGGACACGAATCTCGTGGCTCGGCCGCCCCGATGGGCAACACCGTGAAAATTTCACAAAGCCCCACCCCACCGCAACTGCGGCGGTGGTTAACGGGCCTTTGCCCTAGGAATTAGCGTGATCTTGAATCTCGGCAAATGATGGTTCGGGCTGGTGCAAAGGCCCGGTTACCACCGCCGCAGGGGTGGGGCTGCGTCGAATCGCCTGCTTCACCGCAAATCTTGCCGCAAAAATCCTTCCCGGCGTTGCCCCTCTGGGCAACGCCGGGAAAGATTTTTTGCCTGAAAAATAGGGAGCTTATCTCTTGATTTCTGTCCTGGAAGGACATCAGTGATTAGCCGGTGGTTGAGCGAAAGCGACACCACCGGAATCGAACGAATGAAAGACAAACCAATCCCGGCGGGATTGAAGAACGAACCCGGACAACGCATCAATTGAACACAAATCCAAAATCGACATGAATTCTGGCATCCCTCCAGGATGCAAATGTCTTTTCCGGACCGCTATCCGGTGGTGTCGCTCACGCTCGACCACCGGCTAATCACTGAAATGCCTTCGGCATAAGGAATTATGCGTGCTTTGCCGACTCATTGTTTTCCCGACGATAAATCCTTCACGGCATTCCCCTCTGGGGCTTATTGTAAATTTTGTTGGTCCGCAACCGGGGGCGGGAACCGCCCCGGATTTACTCGGCCGACGCTATGCGGCTACATATCTCAACGATCTAAATCACACTTGGCTTTGGCTTCGTCGAACTCGTAGGTTGCGTTCGTCATTTATCGCCCGATATCTTCGGGAACGTCGGGCGGCGATTGCGCCGCCGGCTCAACCTCTATGCACCCTATACGATGTGTTCCCTCATGCGACCCAGTCCCGAGCCATCTCCCTCCCAGTCTTCCGTGTCGCTGGAAGCCCCTGCCGTCACCGTCAACCCGCCGCCGCAGGTCGCTGCTTTATGGGTTCGCGCCGCAGTGGTGGTGCTGGCCGCCTGCCTGCCATATCTCGCATGCCTGGGTAACCCCTGGATTTGGGACGACTCGATATTGCTCGCGCAGAGACTGGCCCCGGAGAACACCAGTGGTTGGGTTGATATCTGGCGGCAGCCGTACTGGGGTAAGATCGGTCTCCCCGACACCTACCGCCCGCTCTCCTTGTCGCTGATCTATCTGGAACGGCTGGCGTTCGGGGGATCGGCGGCACCTCGTGAGCAACTTGACGGCGGAATTGTCGGCACAGATCCTTCGGTTCATGGAGTGGAAGCGCGTGGCAAACCGACTGTGGCGGCTTATCATGTGGTCAGCCTGCTGTTGCATGCTACCGTCAGCCTGCTGGTGATGGCGGTGGTCGGTCGGCTGGCCGGGGCGCGGGTTGGCTGGCTGTGTGCCCTGCTGTTCGCCGTGCATCCGATCCACGCCGAGGCGGTGGCGATGGTCTACGGCCAGTTGGAACTCTGTGCGGCCTTGTTTACGCTTTCGGCAATCTGGTTTTACACACAGGCACGCCAGGACGAACTGAAGCCCGTGCCATTCGCGCTGGCGATTTTGCTGGCGTTCTGCGCGGCCTGTTCGAAAGAATCGGCTCTGATGCTGCCGGCGCTGTTGCTGCTCGTTCGCGCCGTGTGGATGAGCGGCGATGGCGATCTCGCCAGCCGCGCCCGGCGGTTCAAACGGGGCCTGGGCTGGGACGCGCTCTTCCTGCTGCCGGTGTTGGCTTATCTGTTGCTGCGCCACGACGCGATGGGGAGTTTGGCCCCGAACCCCGAGGCAACCATCTCGCAGCACTACAGCCTGGGTCAGCGGATCAAGGCGGTCATCGTATCGGTCGGCCACGGGCTGCGCCTTTGTAGTGTGCCGAGCGGGCAGACGCTTTATTACGGACATCTCCGCGACTCGGTGTTTGGCTGGCCGGTCAATGAGCTGATCTGGATCGTCTTCGCGATGGGGGTGCTGGTCTGGCTTGTCGGGCGTCTGGGGGGATGGCCCGCGCTGTTCGGCGCGTTATGGTTTGGGCTGACGCTACTGCCGGTCGCCAATCTTGTCCCGACCGGGGTGCTGGTCGCGGAACGGACGCTCTATATGCCATCGCTGGGGATTTGTTTCCTGTTAGCAGCAGTGTTCGGGCAGTTCACCGACTTCCGTCGCTTCGCGCTACTGGGCCTGGTGGTGGCATCTGCCGCCATGGCCGCCGTGACCGTCAGTCATTGGCACGACGAAGAGACCACTTGGCGTACCACGGTGGCGGCACATCCGCGCTCGCCGATGGGGCAGATGTGGCTCGGCGGGGCGATGATCAAGCGCTGGCGGGAAACCGGAATTGTGCCTGGCCCCGAGGAATTACGCACGGCGGCGGAAGCGTTCGCCATTGCTCACGAGCTGAATCCGGAACTGAAGCAAGCGCAGGTCGGCAGCGCGTATGTTGCGCATATCCAGCGGACGGGCCAATTGCCGCCAGTGGAAAAATGAGAAGACGTACCAGGAACGAGATGTTGTCGCGATCGCCTGCTCAACCGCCAACGCGGGCACCGCGATACATCCGAGTCCCCTGAGACTTCGTTTTGAGAGTCAATTGCGGCAAATCGTCGGCGTGACCGAGCAGGATGATCGTGTCGAATGCGCCGAGAATTGTCTCGCCAGATGGACGCCTCAGGATTGTGCCATCCGACTTTTTGATCCCAACGATCACGACGCCTCCCGCGCCGGAAAGCTCCACCGACCGCAGCGATTGTCCTTCCAGTGGCGAGCCCGCGTCGATCCGAGCTTCGGCGATCTGCAGTCCGATCGACTGAAGTTCGTCGTTCAAAAAAGTCGATCCCGCGGCGTCACGAAGTAGCGACTCGGCACTTGGTCGGGTGATCAACTGCGTGATTTTCGATGCGCCGATCGCCGTCAGCAGAACGACCTTATTCGCCCCTGACCGTAACAACTTGCGTTCCGTCGAAGGGGATTCCCCACGAGCGATAATTTCCAGCTCCCCGTTCAATTCGCGCGCTGTGAGAGTAATGAAGACATTCATCGTATCGTCGGGAAGCACCGATGCGAGGACTCGCGCCCGCTGGATACCGGCGATCGTCAGTGTCTGCTCATCAGTGGCATCCCCGATCAGAACGAGAAACCCCTTTGCCTCCGCTTCGCGTAATCGATCTGCGTTCGGATCAACAATGACAAACGGACATTTCAACTCATAGAGTTCTTTCGCGAGGATCTGGCCCACACGACCGTAACCGCAAATGATCGCATGATCCTTCAACAGATCGATCCCCTTGGTCATTCGTCGCGCTCCCAGAAAACGATTGATTTCTCCCTCAGCCAGCATCTGAACAAAACCGCCAATGACATAGGCCCCGGAAGAACACCCCGCAATCACCAGCAACATGGTGAACATTTTGAGTCGCGGATCGGTCAGTGGACGGACTTCACCGTATCCCACACCGAAAACCGTAATCACGACCATATAAACGGCATCGATCAGATCCCAACCTGCCCCCCAGTAGACGCCGATTGCGATCGCGCAGGTGAGCGCGACGAGCACCATCCCGGTGATGATTCGCTGCATCGATGTCTGCATGGGTCACGTGCACGCACTGATCCGCGGTCAGCGTCGCAGCCGAGGAATTGAAAATCCAATCGAAACTTCCAGATTGGAAGTCCGTCGTTTAGCCGCCGCAAATCGTATTCCCGAATTGCGACCGAAGGCTCGGTTAAGGTTTCAGGCATCCGGATTCAGTGAAATCTTCGAAACACCGCCTGAAAGTCGAGTCATTTGGCATCAGTCGATCGACTTGATTGCTCGCTTAACGGGAACTTTTGCCAGAAAACGAGCAGTCGCGGGGCTTTATTGGGAAGGCCAGAGGCGAAGCCGTGGCAGGTCATTCGATTCAGCAAGCCATCTGACCCGGTTTCCGGAAACATCTTGTGCAAGTGATGGTGATTAGCCGTGACGATGGTCAACCTCGACCGACATCGGGAAATCGCCGTAGACATTACCAGCCGCCCCTCCCGGCACAGATCCGGATGTAAAGTTCAACCCCATACCGCCCTTGCCGAAGATCATGACGATTGAGCATCACTCGGTTGGAGGCAGCACTGGTTCGCGCATGTCAAACAATCCGTGGGACAGTCAACGGTTTGGGGAAAGCGTCCTGTTTTGTAGATTCCCGTGAGGCTTTGCCTCAGACCAAAGTAGCCGTCATCGCTCCGCGTGATGAGCATTGTTCGAGAACCTACCAAACTCCAATCCGCATGGTCTCAAATTAGAAATTCAAGCGGTATAACTGTCCCGATACCTCGGCAACGTTTGAATCGTTTCCGACGCATGCTCTTCACGCGGAGCGATGAAGGCTACTTTTGCAGAAATCCTGAAACTTGACTCAATGAGTCAAGTTTCAGACCCGAAGAAGTCTATGAATTGTGATGCCGCGAGACCCTCAAGCAGCGGCGATGCGAGATCGCACGACCGCATCCAGCCGAGAAAGGCGTCAAGATCCTTGGGAAGGCAGTTGCCCGAAACGGGTCCCCAGTCTCGAGTACCATAAGCGGGATTCCACATCCCTTCGGCACTCTGACTCGTCACGGAGAAC
Organism: uncultured Schlesneria sp.; assembly: GCA_903858935.1. Classification (GTDB taxonomy): domain Bacteria; phylum Planctomycetota; class Planctomycetia; order Planctomycetales; family Planctomycetaceae; genus Schlesneria. The sequence goes on from CAIOKO010000025.1 coordinate 5,415, forward strand.
ATCGTTTCGGTCTCTGCGGCCAGATTGAGCCGCGCTGCCAAGCGACGCATTTCGTTGAAGAAGCTGATTTTCAAGGTGTTGAAATTGTTATGGATGTACTTTTGCAATTCCGCCGCTTCAAGAGAAACCCGCACGATGGGGCCTCCGATGTCAGCCAGGATTTTCGCGACGACATCTCCGTGCCCGGGCTCACACTCCCCAAGCAGATGAATTCGGGGTGCTGAGGCGTCGGCGGCCGCATGCTTTTCGCGGAGAAACTCGGGATAATACACGAACTTGAAGTGCTCGTTTCGTCGTAGTCCGCTCGCCTGTTCGATGTAGGGGATTGCCCAATCGCGCGACGTTCCCGGCAGGATGGTGCTGCGGATCACGACCGTCGGCGAGAGTTCCGGTCGAAGCAATGTTGCAACTCGTGCCAGAGACTCTCTCAAAGCGGTACGCTGCTGCTCACCCCCGATGGTCGGTGTCTGCACACAGAGGAAATAGAGTGAAGAAGGATTGGTATTCTCGCCGGGAAGGGTGGCGTGAAGTCCCTGGGTTCTGAGACTCTGAACGCGATCGGGATTGCTATCAACCCACTGAACGTCCGCCCCTTGAGAAATAAGAGCTCGGCCGAACGCCGAACCGACCACACCTGCACCAACGATCTCGATCTTCATGACGACCTCCCTCCCTTTACTGCGGCCGCCACCGCTTTGGCAATATCCTGCGTGAATCGAGCGTGATTGTCGAGAAACCACGCCCGGGCCCGTTCACGAAGTGTTTGTTTTTCTGCTTCGCTCAACTGCAGCAGGTGATTGACAGCCGCCTCGATTGAGGAAACAGCCGCGTAGCATGTTGTACCGAGTCCCTGTTGTTTCGTACGGTCGTATGAGACAAGGATCCCGCGGTCGTTGGTGACCAACTCGTTCATCGGTGGCGCATCGGTCGACAGGACAATTCCCCCGAGACCCATTGACTCGCAGAGGATGTGCCCGAAGCCTTCCGCTTCCGACGGACACATGTGGAATTCCGATCGATTCTGCAGGAGACGCAATTCCTCGTCGCCGATCCGTATTGGCCGGTAGTCGACGTTAAGGATCTGTACAACCTGTGCCCTGTTCGGACTCTGGATCAGCACCAGCTTTGGCCATTCCGGGTGACGCCGCCAGGCTTCGAGCAACGCCGGTGTCCCCTTTTGAAGACTCTGGCCTGCGAGGTGGAGAAATGTTTGCGGTTCCTTAACGACCGATGCGTCATACCGGTCAAACGAACTGAATCCGACGTAGGTGACTAATGGCGAGTAAGCCTGGAAAAGTTGCTCCGCATATCTGCTCTTAACCCAGATTCCATCGAGCGATGGCAGGTAGGGCCTCCAGCGAACAGGCATCCATTCCTGATTCGGAATCCAGACATTCCGCCTGGCAAGACTGAATTGAGATGGAACCAGTTCTTCGAGGAAGATATTAAGGTCCGCCTGTTCGATCCAACCAACACGAGCGGCCACCGCCCGGGTCCCTCTTTCAACCCCCTGCCTCAGCCACCGTCGCCACCGATGCACCGACAACACAACGCGGCTCCGGGACACAGGAAACCGGACATCCTCGACAAGTTCGACCCACCAGCCAGCCGACGTGAGTGCCTGAGACACGATACGTGCCGAACGGGACAGCCCCCCGCCGTTGGACCAATAGACGATACGAGCCAACGGTTGTCCCTTTGGGCGGGTCACGTTGAGATCAGCGGAAGAAAAGTTGTCAGTAACCATTTTTTTGGGGATAAAACAAATATGCCGGGAATCATTTCTTTGAATCCAAACGCCGAAAGACAGTACCCTTCACCAACCATATCGACGCAACGCTCGCCGGACCATCCATCAATTCGGTTGCGCAAATAATTGCTGAAAATGGAAATCCGAAGAGACTATTTAAGCCCGGTACCATTGCCGACGCCGGCGTGATGTCGGTTAATTTTGCGCCGCCGGAGACGGATGTGTGGACACTTGCTGCCTGCGATGCCTTGGGAGACAGGCCATGAGCTGGATCGAGTAGCTCAAGTGCGGTGACAACAGATGACCGCCAGGAGTTCGTTATCGTCGATGGTTGCCAATCCACAATTGACGTGGACCTCATCCATGAACCCAAAGACGTCAAGATGCTGACCAAGTCGCACATCCGGTGACTGCGACCGGATCTCCGAGAGGACCGACAAACTTTCACGATGACGATCTGGCATC
>CAIOKO010000026.1 GCA_903858935.1 uncultured Schlesneria sp.
ATTCGCGATTACATCGATCATCACAATGCCAATCCGAAAACGTTTGTCTGGACCAAGAAAGCCGAAGACATCCTCGAAAAAGTGGCCCGTGCGCGAAAGGCTCTCAATAAGATCCCATCTGCGTGAAGCACTACACTAGCTCGTTGGGATGGTTCCGACTATTTTTGTGGCGAGATGACTCACCGGATGGTTCAGTTTCTTCTGAAGATGAAAGCGCATCCATTTCGAGCAATTCCCCTGCCAGTCAACGTTCACGGGGCGAGCCAAGCCGATCTAGAACGCCTTGAGCAAGCACGAGCGCCCCTGCAAACCTGACAGCCCCAGGTACACAGCTTTTTTGCGAAAAAAGCTATTTCCCCAGTGATTTGGCCCAAAATACGATGTCCCCAAAAGTCGCCAAGTACGATTCCCCGAGGTTATGACGCGTCGTGAAAGCGCATCGAAGCAACGATCATTTCCCTCATATTCGATTCAATATCCTTGTTAATCCAATCACAGACATATGTAATTAGTACGATGCTTTTTCCATTAGATGCATACCAAACTCGAATAAACTCTTCCCCGTCGTGAAAGCTCTGCCCGACAAGGCACTTGCCATTCAATTGCGACTGCCCGTCAAATGGATCTTTGAGATGTCTTTTATTCGAAAAATCATCAAGAAGTTCTGAGAGTTGAGTGGAAGTCACGTTTGGTAACACACCTCCCTTGTATTTCGCGACCGAAATCTGCAAAGCACCGACGCCGATTTCGGCATCAGCGATAGTTAATGGCGCGTTCACGTTGTCCGTATCTGACGACAACACCCCCCATCCTTCGGGGAGGGTAATTGAGCACACCCCTAGGTCTAACACGTGAGTCTTCATTGGAGTTCTCCAGAATTGGGGTATTAAAGCGGACTATTTGTCGGATCAATCCCTTTTTTTCTTCTGGTCTGATAAGTACGTTTTTAACCCACCCGGCGTTTCGTGTCTAAAGTCGCGGAAATCCACACCCTCGTGCCAAGTTGAGTCGGGATATTCAGACGGGTGTTTCCCGCCGATGACTTTGACGTCTTGGCTAACCGCCCCCGGTTTTGTGAATTCAAACTCCGTTTCCAGAAACCGCGAACATAACTGTTCGGAAAGTGCCCCGGTTTGTCTGAATGTAGCATGCTACAACTTCCGGCTGGTTTCTGAACAAGGCGGTCAAGCTGACCTGACAACCCCGGCGATTGACATCAAGATTACAAATAGTTGCGTTCTGCGAAAGGATTGTCAGTGCGGCTTACCAATAACGTTCGGCAGCGGAGATTGGTAGAGAATCACCACGAAGGACACGAGGAGCACGAAGATGGAATTTGACGACCTTTCCAGTCGCGTGATTGGCTGTGCCATCGACGTTCACCGAATGAACAACAGCAGGCCGAAAGATGGCATCAAGCGTTTCGTTCTCTGATTCCTTCGTGCGCCTCGTGTCCTTCGTGGTGAGAATAAATCGAAGCGGCCAGGACGCCTAAACACATTTGACGGCTACCCTTTTCGCTGGTTGAATCAATTTGTATCGTCATACGTTGGGTGCCGAACAAGGCTTTCAACGCGGACGGCGGGTACGCCCGAGTTACCGTGAACCTTAGGCTATTTGATCGCCATGAACACACAAACTTTCCTCTTTATGGCTGTAACCGGCGGGTGTGCGACCCTCGTTTTGTCAGCTTACTTTTGGGCATTTTACCTTCAAAAAACTTCGAAGAGTAAACCTGAGCCGTTTAGGTGCCCGACATGTGGTGGGGAGAGTTTTGAAGAGGAAAGGTCAGGTCATGCGGAATTTGAGGATCATTCAGACGGCTGGTACTGGTACGCAACGTGCCAGTCGTGCCAAGGGCATTGCGCGTCTATGAACGGTCGTCCCTACGTTCCAACCGCGCGCGAATGGGAAGAATGGGTCTCACGTCCGCGCGAAGAGGAGGCCTTGCGTCAAGTCGCTGAAGAAAAGTTGAAGGAGCACGAATACCGAAAGTACAAATGGTGTTTTGATAAGGAATGGCCGTTCGACACGGAGAATCCGAGTTCCGCAGAAACGGAATGAGTCTTGATGGCGCTTCGTGACCAAACGCGTCAGATTTCCGAAAAGGGGATACGGCGCGCCAGCAAAAGCCGGAGGAAAGTTGCGAATGAAAGTTTCGTTCAATTATTTTCGGAACACGAATTTTCGCTAATCTGCACTTATCGGGAAAATCCAGGAAAAGAATTTGACGCCAATTTCCACCTTGGTTCTGATTAGCGTGAATTAGTGGAGATCCGCGTTCCAAACTTCTTAATCAATCTGCCTTTCTGATTCTTGTTGAAAATCAAACGCTGTTGGGTTTGGCACACAGTTAACGACGACTGGCGACATGGCGCGGACCAAATTCGCTCCCACTTGGGCAAGCCAACGTGGAAAGCAAAAGAAAAGCGGAGAACGCGGGGGTGACGCAATATCTGGTTGCCAAATTTGCTCCCGCCGGGGCGAGCCATGGCGGAAAGCGATGATGAAGCGAAGCTCTAAACTCCAGGGAGACACTTTTTCGACAAAAGTTGTGTCTATGGAGTCGCGTAAGGAACCAAAGATGACGGGCGATCAGAAGAAGCGCGGTATCTTTCTGGCTTTGCTTGTCGCCATCAGCATTGGAAACATTTTCGTTCTCTACAAAGGTCACCTTTTTTTCAGCCTACCCGCGAGTAGATCAACCGATTTCGATGACTTCGGGTTGACAGCATCCAGGCTTCCGAATGGCAAGCTTCACCTGACAATGACACGCAAGCCAGACAATCTCGTCCTGCTGGCCTCGAACCCGGAAGAGATCGAACCGGAACTCAAAACGGGACGATGGTTGGTGCTGGAGTACGCGGTCATCAACGTACAAGATGCTTCCATGCTGCAGTTGACCGGAACGATTTCGCAGCGGTTCAGCGGTCTGTGCCGAGTTGCAATTCGCCCGACAACGAATTTTGACGACATTCAGAAATGGTTACCCCATACGGAACTGGAGTACGAGGGATATCATCCCGTATGGTTTGCGATGGAAAATGGAAAAGTCCTGGCTGTAACCGGGTTTTGGAAATCTGACGGCGAAATTCGACAATTTGTCGAAAAAGCTTTTCGTTCAACGGAAGACACAAAAGATTAAAAATGATCACTCGTCCGAAGATCTTCAATATTTAATGAATCGACGTTTTTAGCCAGTTCTTGAGATCTTCGATTGTCTGAAAGTCGAAGAGAGCGTCGCCCAGTGCCTGGCTCTCGGCCAGGGATAACTGATTAATTGCCTGCTCGACGTCCCCAGGCAATTGGCCGCACCGTCGCGTGAGCATCCGTAACAGGAGCGTGATACTCCCCTGCTCGCGTCCTTTGGCAAGTCCTTTTTCCAGACCTTCCTCCAGACCTTCTTCTTTCGCGAGGCGCTCTACAGAAGTGATGTACGGCATTTTCAGTTCCTTTTCGTAGGCCACGAGTTCGGATTTAAACCGACGGTCCAAATCGGGTCGCAGGTGCATCATCCAGTCTATCAGACGAAAGATCTCGCGAATCTCGTCTTGATTGTAACCTGCCGAATAAAGATTTCTCACTAATTCCGTTTTCGAATTGTATCGAGATTCCGGATCGCTGGCAGTACGAAGTGCCGCAATCTGGGCACGCGCCACTTCAACCATCAGCGTGCGGCGATCAGCCCAATCTGTCTGAAGATGATCCAAGACCTTACAGACCGGAAATCGCCGATCGGTTCCATATCCGCCAAATTCAAAATGATATTCGCTTGGTCGCCAGCTCGAATTCAGATCGGTCAGGATCACGAGCGTCAACACTTCCTGTTGAAAAAGCCATTTCAGCCCGGAATTATACAGATCGATACGAGCAATAAAGTCGGTTTCGTAGGATGATTGAATCTCCAAATGGCACAGAATCCATTGATCGCGACCGTCGATCAGGCGGACTTTGAAAAGTAAATCGACTTCCTGATTGCGACGCCCGGATCGTCCGATGATCTGACCAATTTCCTTGTCCAGCCATTCTGGTTCGCTCGTCCAATCAATCAGGCCTGCGACGAGCGGAAAGCAGAGTTCGATGAACTCCTTCAAATGCCATCGCAGGGCTTCTTTCCAAGCCCCGTCGTAGTCGCTGCCTTGGCGATCTTGCGAACTCTCGTCAATGTTTTCGATCATGAGAAAACCAAAACGTTCCCAAGAAATTCGGTTTTTGATTCGAAAAGGAGTCGTAAACCCTAACAAATAGGGACATTCTTTTCACGAGAAGTCTTTGTATTCTTAGGGCGAAGCAATCGAGTTCTTCCCGTAACGATTGGGGTTGGTGTCGAACGGTCGGCCCTTCAGGCCTTTTGGGTATACGATTGCAGAATTCCCAGCCCGATGGGCTCAGTTTTACCCACATCTTGGTGCGATTGAATCGGCACCCCTTGTGCAAAGCAGGAGTAAATCGAGGCCGTTCCAAATCGTTTGCCATCCAGGCTCTCCATCGCATTTGCGACCCATGAACCCACCAAGA
>CAIOKO010000027.1 GCA_903858935.1 uncultured Schlesneria sp.
AAAGCCTCTTTGAATACATCGAAACTTTTTACAACCGAGTCAGAAGGCACTCAAAACTCGGTCATCAATCACCCGTAAACTTCGAGCAGACATTATAACCCTAACCCCGCGCCCACATTTCATGGGCAAGTCCACATAAGCAAGAAAGACGAAGAGGAGACCTTCGGTCGATCGCTCGTGCGAGGTCGGGAGACCTTCGCACAACATGGTTCGCGTTTAAGAGGTCGGGAGACATCAACCGAATCAAGGCCCAGCGACGCTCGAAGAGATCGGCTGAACGCCGATTCGCCTGCGCCGATGGCTGCGGGTTAAACTAAGATGCCTTTTTCATCGTTTAACCGCGCCTCGAAGAGAAGCGAGTCAATCGGCGTCTCTGAGACACCCGCGGTGTCATTGCTCAATTGACCATTGCGATCCTCTTTTTTACCGAAGGTAAAACAGGATGACACGCCGCCGTTCGCATGTTAGATTCATTTCAGAAAGGTGGTTGTCATGGAACTAGGAACGAAGCCTCCACGAGACGAGATTCTCCGGCAAGCGCTTGCGCTTGATCTGGCCGATCGGGTTTTTCTTGCCGACGAACTCGAGCGAAGCCTTCCTTCAACTGCTTTTCCATCCGATGAAATCGCGACGGCCTGGTCCGAGGAAATCGACCGCCGAATTGCAGCCTATGATCGCGGTGAAACAACTTCGATCAGCTTCGATTCTGCACTCGACCACATCCGAACGGCGCTTGCCGAACGCCGATCACGGATGGCCAATTCGTGAACTTCGAAGTGCTGCCAGAAGCGAATGGTGAAGCCATCGCTGCGGCCTTGTGGTATGACGAACAGCGACTCGGACTTGGCGACGAGTTTTTGGCCGAATTGGAAGCCGCGTTCACCGCGATCGAAGAAGCGCCGAATCGGTTACGTCGACTGGAAACCTATTCCGGCTCTCACAATCTTCGTCGTCAATTGTTCAAGCGATTTCCCTACGTGGTCGTTGTTGACTGCCGTCCCGATCGAGTGCTTGTTGTTGCCGTCGCACATACACGTCGTCGTCCGCTTTACTGGCTTGATCGATTGAATTGAGTCTCAACTTCAATATTCGCGTCGCGCTCGAAAGTGACGAGCGTGGGCGTGGGTTTTGATGGGAACGGTCCGGGCCGAAGCGGCAGAGAGTAGTCGTGAGTAAGTAGTAAGTAGAAAATCCAAGAAGAGTCCGAGGGCGGGCCGAAGCGGCAGAAAGTAGACTCGAGAGAGTATTGAGTAGACAAACCAAGAAGAGTCCGAGGGCGGGCCGAAGCGGCGGAAAGTAGTCACGAGAGAGTAGTGAGTAGACAAACCAAGAAGAATCCGAGGGCTTACGCACCCCGGCTCGCCTGGACTTGCTCGTTGTGTGAAGATCTTGGGTCGGTTTCTGACCTCGTCTCTCCGCTTTCCACCATGGCTCGCCCAGGTGGGAGCGAATTTGGTCGACCGAATTTCGAGCGTCATTCCACCAAACCTGGCCACCTCCGAGGCAAGCTCGGAAGGGTCCCTTTTCCCAACGGAATCGGCCGGTTCTGGTGACCAAACATGGCTTCCGACCACGCAAGGTGGGCTGCGAGCGTTTTTACAAATCGCTAGGGCAAAGGCCCGTTAACCACCGCCGCGGGGGCGGTGGGGTTTGTTCTTTGTAATATCAATACCCGGGGCGGCGCTCGAAGACGAGCTTGCCCCGGGCTGATAGGCGTCAGCCCTTCAGGCTGAAAAACGCGATTTCATCCGGACATTTTCATCGAACGCCTGAAGACCTTTGCCTCGTTGTTTGAGGTCTCCTTCTGACTCGAACACGTACTTGAAACCTCGTTCCGACGGCAGGTCATGCATCGCGTGGAATTCCGTTGATTCATTGATATACTCTTCGCCACCAGTCGCCGTTTCAAATCAATTGCTAACCAGGGCTGACATCATGGCACTTTATGCTTTCGACGGAACTTGGAATGACTCGCGAGCTCCCGATGAAGAACGCGACTTCAAGAAAGACACCAATATTCATCGTTTTCGAGTTCTCTATCAGGGGAAAGCCGAATACGTCGATGGAGTCGGCAGCCGAGGCGGAGTGATTGGTAAGATCGTCGGCGGTTTCTCAGGAGCCGGCGCTCAAAAGCGTATCGACGAGCACTTCGAGGCCTTAAAGCGAAATTTTGCTGATGGCGATACCACCATTGATATTGTTGGCTACAGTCGTGGGGCGGCCATCGCAAGATTGTTTGTTCAGCGCATCGACAGGGATTTTGATTCCCTGCTGATCAATGGTAAACCCCTGACAAAGACACCCGCAGTACGCTTTCTGGGGTTGTTCGACACCGTCGCTTCGTTCGGTATTCCGTGGAATGCGAACGAGCATGGTTTTGTGACCGACATCCCCGAGTTTGTCGAAAACACGTTTCATGCGATGGCCCTCGATGAAACGCGCGAGACGTTTGGTATCGAACGATGCTTCGGCAATCGCCGAAAGATTACCGAAGTCTGGTTTCGCGGTAGTCACGGTGATATCGGTGGCAATGCCACCTACACGAACAAGCAGGGAGAAGTTTCCAATCGTCAGCGGTCAGACATCGCATTGAACTGGATGTTATCCAAGGCCAAGGCTTGCAATGTTCCCGTCCCGTCCGAGATCAAGTCCGTTATTGTCGATGGAAATCAGAATGAAGCGCCGATTACAACACGCAGCGAGGCGATCAGCATAGGCAAGGTGGGAACCTTGTCCCGGCGCATCCACATTGGTGATCTTGTCCACCATTCCGTGGAGCTGACTGAGATGACGCGAGGCATTAACGGAAGCCAGTTAAGACGTGTTGATGTTCCGACTCGCATCGAAGACGCTGATCTTCAGCAGAGTGGTGAAGCGTTGATCTGGATTCCGCCCGAGTCGACCATTATCGAGGCGGACAATACAACGTTCGTCAGCGCCAGGCCCGCAGTTGTCGAACTGAGTTCGCGGCGCTATCCGTTCGATGTTTCACCCGCCCGCACCTGGAAATCCTGGTTTAAACGATGGGGAATTGATATCGAAACATTCGCGTTCGATAAAGAACGGCTCGTGGAATTCTGGGCACCATCCGCAGCCGATCGCGCCTTAGCCTGGGACCTCTACGTCGAGCTACAGACACGGATTACAACTCAAACATTGGATGACGCGGCAGGCAACGACGTGTCTGCGTTGACGAGCGTTTACAAATTGTTTGAGTTCTCTCGTGAGTTTATGCACAAGCACGGCGTCGAATGTGCCAATACAGCCACCTTACTGAACGCCTTTTTGAACCAGAAAGTTCGCCCCTTTACGGCCAAATGGCACAAGCGTTCCGTCGATGAGAATTGGCAAGCCAATCCTTCGACGCCGCATCCCGAATTCCGCACAGACCTTAAGGCCCTGCAACCCACGCTCCAAAACCTCGCCGCCGCGCTTTCTCAACTGGCAGATGCGCAACTGTGAAGTTTCGGGACTAACGTGCTGGCGGATTACAGTTATGAACTCATGGGTGCATCGCAGTTCTGGTGACCAAACGTGGCTTCGGACCACGCAAGGTGGGGGGCGAGCTTTATCTGCAAATCGCCAGGGCAAAGGCCCGTTAAACCACCGCCGCAGGGGTTGGGGTTTGTTCTTCTAAAATCAATACCCCGGGGCGGCGTTCGAAGACGAGCTTGCCCCGGGGCTGATATGTGTCAGCCCTTCAGGCTGAAAAACGCGATTTCACCCGAACATTTTGTGTGAATTGAAGGACCGAACAACTTCCCATCGCTCTGCGAAGTCAGGAGACATCCGCCAAATCAATGCCCAAGGACGTTCGAAGTGATCAGGCTCGACGCTCGATCTTCCGGCGCCGCAAGCTGCGAGGTCAGGATACCTTCACACAACCTCGAACGGCCGACCCTTCAGGCCTTTGGGGATTCCGTTGGCTGATTTCCTGGCCCGATGGAACAGGCTATTTGAACGGTTGGACCTTTGGTCCGGAAGATGGTTCATCGTCGCTGACTTGCGACGATGAACTGTGCCATGATTGGCGGGTGACCCGACTAATTTGGTGGGATCGGTGGAGTGGGGCGCCGCGCTTCTGGAAAGAAATCGACCGGCTTTTCCCCGTTGCGAATACGGTCGGAATTCGGGTTATTAAATCCATACCCTTGCCGCCAGGCGGAATTCATGGACTGGTTGGCCTCGTATTCACGCAGGTCCCGGTCGTATTTCGCTTTCGCTTGCTCGTACCGTTGTCGAGCCTCTTCAGGAGTCTCTTCTTTCGGTGTAAAGAAACCTGCGATCGTGGCTCGAGTACCAGCACAGCCGCCGAGGAAAGTCAGGCCAGCGAGCAACACAAATACCGAATAACAAGCTCGCATGGTGATCTGCCTTGATCGACACAAATCATCGGCCAAAACGGTGGCGGCGAGTCTCACAAGATACCAAATTAGAGTCAATGTCACCTTTCGACAGTCTGGCTTCACTGCTTCATGAATTTGGGACCAAGTTGGTCCGCGATGTCATTTTTCATCTTGACACACACAACCCGCTCTTGTATTTTTATGTCGGCCTTTTGGGATATCTACAATTCAGAGACAATTTCGATGGTATGCAAGTTCAAATGCATGACTGACTGCGTTTTTTCTCGCCTCGCAGGCGTTGATAAGTCCTCGTGCGTCAACGGTGCCAAATACATTTATTTGTCCCGGGAAGCAGGTGGCTCGGGATGGAACCTCGCCCTCCCGAAAACAAAACCAGAGGACCAGTGGGTCTCGATGGCCCGATACCAGACTCCTGAGCCAAGCGTGAACTTTGTCAACTTGATCAACTTTGTCAACTTGATCAACTTGATCAACTTTGTCAACTTGATCAACTTGATCAACTTTGTCAACTTGATCAAATTGAAAAACCGCAAAAACGCCTACGAAATACGGAACTTGGTCAACTTTATCAACTTAGTCAACGTTTTTTGAACTCCGATAAGACGGCCATTTTCAGATGGCCTGCAGACGAAAGATAGTGTTGAATCGAAGAGATTGAACCGAAGGAATCGCCTGGCGCTGTCCGATGCGTCTGGTTTGGAGAGCAAAACGGGGGTGGCATCTCGATCTTCGAGGTTCGTTCCCGTTTTGTGATGTACAACAACGAGATTTGATCTTTGAAAATCTGGAATTCATTAAATACGGATCGCCCCCGCAACTGACTCAAGGTGCGGGCTGATCCGTGTGGGCTCGTTGCTTGCCATGGGGGTACGGCGCCGAAGCGGCGAGAGAGTCGGTTAGAGAAAGTTGAAAGCCGCTGCAAGCGGTTCGCCAGAAGCTTCCGCTCCATGGACACAAGGAACTTTGTCGACACTTACAATGTCAAGTTCCTCAAGAGCCGCTGCAAGCGGTTCGCCAGGAGCTACCGCTCCATGAACCCGAGGAACTTTGGCGACACTTCCGACGTCAAGTTCCTCAAGAGTAGAAAATCTCAATGATTGATTTAATCTTCTGGTCCGCTCAATCTTCCAGACTCTAGCCGCTTCGGCTGCTGGCCTCGAAGACTCGCCTCGGTCCGATGAGACAACCCGAAAGGATGACGATGATCAATCGAACCAACTGCAAAAACGCCTGAAAAACGAGGAGATTGATCAACTTTTTGTTGATGTTTTGGTGGGACTTCGAAGACTTGTCGGCCCCTGCCTCTTCAGCACGAGGCGTGCCCCGTCTTTTACGGCCATGACCGCCTATCGTGCTACTAACGTTTGATTTCTTTGTCTGGCGCGAAGTATTTTCATTGGAAAGTAAGTCACCTGCTGACTCGAGACGTAGGATTCCGATTCGTCACAAATTGGTATTAAAAGAAATAGAAACACAAAGGCTCAGGGGGCACAGAGAGAAAGAAGCACGATCGGGGTGTTACCGTCCCCAAATATCTTGAGTTTTTCAACAGGCATTACGATCGCTTCGACTTTTTCTTTCTCCGTGGACTCCGTTTCTTTGTGTTTTAGCCTCTTCATACCCCTTGTAGGGTTGCCGGCCCGACCCTCGCTGGGCTTTTAGCGGGCTCCATCGTTGCCCTGACGCCGCCAATGTTGCCCAAGCTTTGCCAGAGTTGCCCACCCTAGGTTGCCCAAGCTTTTCCAAAGTTGCCCATCTATGGTTGCCCAAGCGTTACCAGTGTTGCCCAGCCATAGTTGCCCAGACTTTCTCACGACCGAAATGACGAAATACATTCGCAATCACCATAGTTGCCCAAGCTCTGCCAGAGTTGCCCATCTATGGCTTCTGAAACATTACCAAAGATTCCCGTCCATGGTTGCCCAAACTTTTCCAAAGTTGCCCACGTATGGCGCCTGAAGCCTTACCAGAGTTACCCATCCATAGCTCTCCAAGCTTTACCAATGTTGCCTAATCATGGTTGCCCAAGCTTTGCCACGACCCGAATGTCGAAAAACATTTGAAATCACCATGGTTGCCCAGGCTTTACCAATTTTGCCCATCCATGGTTGCTCAAGCGTTACCAATGTTGCCTAAACATAGTTGCCCAGACTTTCCCACGACCGGAATGCCGAAATACATTGGTAATCACCATAGTTGCCTAAAAATTCGCAATGTTGCCCAACGATTTTTTGGAAAAACACTCCGTTCAGGTGCGACCTGCCATGTTGAAAGCTATGCTGCCTGCCGCAATTGAGTAATCACAGTCGGTTCACTCCTTTGGCCAGCGGGGTTTGCCTGATACGCAACACTCGCCGCCTGGTCTTGAAGTCAAAAAATTGTTTAATTCACTTCGGGGTCTCGAATGAAAATTTCAGGACGGCATTTCGCCGCGATGTTCACGGTGTTGATCGGTGCCACACTGGGAGCCGCACTGGCTCAGCAAAATTCAGAAATTAAAAAACCAGCTGTCGCATCGTCAGGTTCACCGGCCGCCACCACGTCGATCGATGGTAAGCAACTTCCTGCTCCTGATCCGAAATTCGGCGGTGTGATCAATAACGGCGCCCTGCAGTCCAAGCCCTGGTGGGCACCACGTATCGTGCCGCCAGAAGGCGCGCCCAACGTGCTACTGATCATCACGGACGATTCCGGGTTCGGTGTGCCGAGCACATTCGGTGGGGTTATCCCGACACCCACGCTGGATCGGGTCGCAAAGAGTGGCCTGCGATACAATAACATTCACTCCACGGCGCTCTGTTCGCCGACTCGCGCAGCCCTCATTACGGGACGGAATCATCATTCGGTGGGCTATGGTGTGATCGCCGAACAGGCCACTGGCTTTCCCGGGTACAACAGCATCATTCCCGAGGACAAGGCGACGATCGGACGCATCCTCAAAGATAACGGCTATGCAACCGCATGGTTCGGCAAGAATCACAACACGCCGGCGTTCGCCGCCAGCCAGGTCGGTCCGTTTGACAAGTGGCCGAACGGCATGGGTTTCGAATATTTCTACGGGTTCAACGGTGGTGATGCGAACCAGTGGCAGCCGAATCTGTTCCGGAACACCACCCAGATTTATCCCTTCCAGGGGAAACCGGAATGGAACCTGATCACCGGCATGGCCGACGACGCGATTGATTATCTTCACCGAATCAATCAGACGATGCCCAGTAAACCGTTCTTCGTGAAATACGCACCCGGTGCGACTCACGCTCCGCATCACCCGACGAAGGAATGGGTCAAGAAGATCGCTGACATGCACCTGTTCGACGACGGCTATGAAAAGCTGCGAGAGCGCATCTTCGCGAACCAGAAGAAGCTCGGGGTGATTCCGGCTGACACGACGCTGGAGCCATGGCCTAAGGAAGTCCTGAAGCCGTGGAACGATCTCACGCCGGAAGAGAAGAAACTCTTCATCCGGCAGGTGGAAATATTCGCCGCCTACGAAGCGTACACCGACTTCGAGATCGGACGCGTGATCCAGTCGATCGAAGACATGGGCAAACTCGACAATACACTGATTATCTACATCAACGGCGACAACGGTACAAGTGCCGAAGGTGGTCCTTTAGGGACGCCGAACGAAGTCGCGTTCTTCAACGGCGTGAACATGATCCCTGCAGCCATGCAATTAAAATGGTATGACGTGTGGGGGACCGAGCAGACCTACAACCACATGTCAGCGGGCTGGTCCTGGGCCTTCGATACCCCCTTCACCTGGTTCAAGCAGAATGCATCCAAGCTTGGAGGGATCCGTCAGTGCATGGCAGTCTCCTGGCCGAACCGAATCAAGGATGCGGGCGGCCTGCGTGAGCAGTTCATGCACGTCATCGACGTGGTCCCCACCATCCTCGAATCGGCTGGTATTCCAGCACCGACGACGGTGGATGGTATCCCGCAAGCCCCCATTGAAGGGACCAGTTTTGCCTACACCTTTGACGCGAAAAATGCCAAGGCGCCGACTCAGCACAAGACGCAGTATTTTGAGATGATGGGCCAGTATGCACTGTATCATGACGGCTGGTTGCTCAGTACCAAGGTGAACCGCGCGCCGTGGGAGGCGTTCGGTCCGGCGAATCCCGACCCGCTCAACAATCAGGTTCTTGAACTTTACGACCTGAGCAAGGACTTCAGCCAGTCGCAGAACATCGCTGACAAATTTCCCGACAAGGTCAAGACCCTGAAGCAGCTTTTCATTGAGGAAGCCCGTAAATATCAAGTCTTTCCGATGGACGCTTCGGTCGCCGCGCGCGTCATCGCCCCACGTCCGAACATCACCGCAGGCCGCACCGAATTCGTCTACACCCATCCGATGGTCGGCTTGCCTCAAGGGGATTCACCGCAACTCCTCAACGCATCCTATACCATCACGGCCGACATCACGGTTCCTGAAGGGGGAGCGGAAGGAATGATCCTGACGTCGGGCGGGCGGTTCGCCGGTTATGGCTTCTATCTGCTCAAAGGGAAGCCGGTGTTCCTATGGAACATGATCGACTTGGAACGGATCAAGTGGGAAGGTCCCGATGTGCTCGCACCCGGTAAGCACACCGTCGAGTTCGACTTCAAGTATGAAGGGCTTGGAGTCGGCACTCTTCTCTTCAATAACATGAGCGGCCTTGCCCGCCCAGGGACTGGCGTACTGAAGATTGACGGCAAGGAAGTCATGACGAAGAAGATGGAGAAGACTTTGCCCATGACGCTGCAATGGGACGAAAGCTTCGACATCGGCTCCGACACGTTGACGGGTGTGAACGACGCAGACTATCTGCCACCATTCGCCCTGACCGCCAAGCTGAATAAGCTGACGCTGAAGGTGGACCGTCCGCAGTTGTCTCCCGAGGATATCAAGAAGCTCGAAGCGGCAGAGCGGGAGCACAAGGCGAGCCAGTGATTGTTGTTTTTCGCATAAGCGATAATGTTTGATTTACCGCAAAAAAGACGATGTTTCTGGACAAATCCGACAAGTTTTGCGCAGAATAGCCTCAACAGGCACCAGGCTGAGTTCTCGTCTGGCCTTCACTGACGCATTATCGGATGCGCCATGAAACAATTAAAAATCGAATGTCCAAATTGCCATCGTGCGTACGAAGTCGCCGAAAGTTTTCTGGGGCGAAAAGTCATTTGTGCAAACAAGAGCTGCGGGACCAAGTTCGCCGCCGTGGCTTCCTTGCCATCGCAGAAGAATGATGCCGAGACATTCGCAGCATTCGGTGAACCATCTAAACCAGACGACGGCAATCCCCCGCCGTTGCCAATTAACCCTGAGCCAAGTCGTGCGCCACGCCCAAAAGCTCAGCCGAGTCGAAGTTGACACGGCTCCTCCTGAATCACAGGCTGCGACTGAGGCGCCGGTTGTGGCAACATTGGATGGCGACGCGCCTTTTCGCGAACAAGTTGTCAAGACTTTAAATTCTGCGTACTCATCAGTACGGATGGTGCATACTCATCTCGAAATCAATATTGCAAGAACTTGTTACAAAGACTTAACGGAACATCGAAGCCTCATCCCGGATCGGAAGCATGTGCCCCTTGGAATCCAAGTCGAACATCAACTTGATAAGATGATGAATGACTTCCGACAGGCGATGCAACTCATTCAAACGCCCAAAATCGTGGAATCATTTGCGGACAAACGGGAAGCTAAAGATTATTTAATGTCGATTGACGACGCACCGGCCTTTGCGAGTGCCGTTAAAGAGTCACTAAGTAAAGTTACGCAATCTGCGAACGAAATCGCAAAACTGCTTGGCATTGGATTCGATGAGGCGCATGGTTCGGAACAATTCCATAAGCGTTCATTGGACTTTCTTGTCGCGGCTCGTGAATGCGTTACGGATCTCAAGCAATTGCCGCCAGACCCGAATCCGGAATCAGTGAAACACGCAACGATGGCAAGCGTCCGCCTGGGTGTTCAGCTCGGATTCATTCCAGACGCGCCCGAGTTTATGGTCGGCCGAGAGGCGATTGAATCGGGTTTTGCTGCAATCCACGATTTCATCGTAAAGTCAGTAAGTTATTACGATTTCACCTATAAAGCCCATAATCTGATCACACAAGAGGAATACAAAGCACTTCAGAAGCTTTATAGCGATACTTTGCAAACCGCCGTTAAAGTTGCAGATGAGGCGGAACGTCGATTGAAAAAGAAATGAACCTCATTCCCAGCCTGTAATCGCCGATCACGCTCGCCGACTGAAATGCCAAACTTCGTGACGGCAGGATTTTCATACCTTCGACTTTTCTCGAACATTCGCGAAATTCTGGTCCACGAGTAATGCTCCGTCGCGAAAGACCCATTGCAATTGATCGGGGCGAGGATCGCTGGCTGGGACGGTGATCAGGACTCCCTTTTGAGCGTCGTTCTCATAGACAAGTTTCAGGCGGCCCGCCTTGGACTTTTTGCCGCGGTCTGTAATGGGCTGCTTAAAGACGTCTCGTTCGTAGTTGTCCACGGTAACCGATGAACATTTGAAGGCGAAGCGCTGAGTGTCCCGGTTCAGCTTTTGAAGCAACCCTCCGCCCGAGCCAAACGCGATATTGTCGGCTGACCATCTGGCGTTTTCCATGGCGGCCAGAATCAGGTCGAGCATCTTGAAGTCGATGCCGTCACCCTGGATGACTCGAACCTTTGGGTGCAGGACTTTATAGCCTTTAGCATTTACAGTGAACCCGAACTTCTCGCCCAGAATATCCAGGACTTTTACGACAACCTCTGGGGGATCGCCGGAATCCGGGCGAACGACAAGAGTGCCATCACGGGCCAGGACTTCGTCCTTGAGGACTCCTCCCCAGATGTTCGCACAGCAATTGTAAATATCGAAACTGTCACTCACGGTGGCGACAAGGCCTGTGGGATACTGAGTCAGCATATTCCGGCAGGCATCGACTTCGTGGTCCTTACCCCATGACGTGATCGTGCTGTGTTCGGCGGCGGGGATTGAAAAGCCAGCACAAGGATCGTGGTAGAACTCATTCAGCAGCACCAACCCGGCGACGTTATCCGTCCCTTTGAAGTTGACCAGATGGGCGGCTCCTCCGACCGCAGCTTGTTCGGGACAGGTGACTCCTCGAAAACCAAAGTCATGCAGTTTGAAGTCAATCAGGCCGGGATCGCCGGTTTTCGCCAGGTATTTCAGAATGACATTTTTCATTGCCCGACTTTGCGTGGCAACGGTCGAAGGATACCAGACCTGCACGAGCAATGTTTCCAGGTAGTTGGTCAGCCAGAACACATTCGGGTCGGTATTTTCCACCGTCATAAGGACATTCGATTCGCCGACAACCAGACCTTCGGGCGCGGCCTTGATCTCGATGGGAAGCCGCCCACCGTGCTTGTGAAGGATGTACTCCCAGCCGGCTCGGTTAAAGAGCTGTCCACCGAAGTGGGAATTGAACAGTTTTTCTGCTTTGTCGATTTTTTCCTGAGTCACAACGGGACCGACCAGATACTGCTTGAGCCAGTATTGCAGACCAAAGAAGCTCGTATGAAGGTGAACAGATCCGGAACGTGACTCGAAGTACGAATAGACCTGCATCGTTTTTGGCGGGTATTGTTTGTAATGGCTGACCTTGTAGCTGTCGGTCAACCAGCAGATGTTGTTGATCCAGTCCATTTCGCCGGCCTCTTTCATTGTTGCAGACATTTCGATGCCCGCGGCATGAGATGTCGACCCCTTCAACCAAACTGACGTCAACCTAGCGGGAATCGAGTCACCGCACAAACGATGGATAACATGCAACCGCTATACGGAGATTGCCACCAGTCATTTTATTTTGCCGTTCTGGTGGGCCTTGAAGACTCGACCGCACCCTACGAAAAATTTATCGTGGTTTGTTCTGTTTTAGTGGTCATCGAAGTTGCATAACGAAAACTTTCTCGTTGAAGAATGGGACTTATAGGCCGTATGAGACTAATAGGACTTAATGAGACGTAGACACACGCCGTTTTCTAAAGAGGGGCTTCGGGCCATTTTTTGTCATGCCTTAAGCATGAACTCGGAAAGGAGGACGTTGGCAGCCTCAACACCATCGCAAAAAAACGACAAATCTGTCGGGTGCTGTTTGCGAAATTTGGGATGTTGGCGATATTCTTGCTTCCCATCGGAAAGCGAGAAACCCTGTTCTTTTCACCGACCTCTTTTGAGGGAGATCGTGACGATGACCTGTGAGCGATGTGGTGCCGAAGCTCCAACAAGACGCGTTAACTTCTACAGAAACATTGGGCTTCTCGTCTTTCGATTGACGGAATCCACCGAATGTCGGCTTTGCAAGCCGTGCATACATCAGGTGTTCTGGAAATACATGCTGATCAATGTGACGCTGGGCTGGTGGGGTGCCATCTCGATTATCCTGACGCCACTGATCATCCTGAGCAACACTGTTCAGTACTTGTTTTGCCTGGGTATGGCGACGGCACCACAAAATGCAGTGGCCGAGGGATCATCTGGAACGACGCTGGAAGCAACCAGCCACGATGCTGCTCGGTCAACGTCCCACTCGTCTGGCGAAATCATCGAATGTCCCTTCTGCCGCACTCGAGTGAGTGTCTCAGAACGCGGAACATGCCCGTCCTGCCAAGCGTCTCTTTAAGTCGGTCAAGCAGTGATGCATGACTCCAGGATTGCGATCAATATCGGATGACGTCAAAAGTGGCCGAGTTTATTGAGACGCCTCCCTAGCCGGTTCGCACTCTTGATCAACGCGCGAACGATCAACCTATCCTGAACCCGTTGTGCGACGCGCACAAACTTGCTGTGCCGGTCAGCTCTTGCCGAAGTCCAAACCCTTGTCTTCAGGGGGTGCGCCGACCAGCTTGAAGTTCATTTGTGCATCGCCTGTGAACCTGGCAGTTCCCGCGAGTGCGCCTCCTTCCTTACGTTCGAGGATCAGGACAGGCCCATCGACTGAATAATGACCGGTCAGTTCTTCACTTTTGTGGTTCGGAGCAGAGAACTTCCAGACGAATGTCCCTTCGTCTGTCAGGAGCAGCCGGAACCTGGACCCATCTTCTCGAGAAGCATTCCACTCCCCTGGAAGCAGAGTCTTATCAACCGAGGCTAAGTCAGGGCTTTGACCAATGGGAACTTCGGGTGATTTTACGGGATCGCGAGGATATTTCTCGGAATCACCGGTCACAGGATTTGACGTTCCGTCGTAAACGCGTCTTGGCTCGGCAAATGGATTCGACTTCGCCACTTGAGGCGCCTGTGGTGACTTCGGTGGCCCCTGCACCATGGCCAGCAGTTCGCCTGCCAATCGATCTTCTGGCATCAGTCTGACCACCTGGCGTAACTCGTCGATCGCAGCTTCTTTCCGGCTGCTGATCATGCTGTGGTAAGCCAGCAGGAAATGAGCATCTGCGGCCCTGGGATGCTCCCGCGTATAATCTTCGAGGCGCCGAAGCTGATCGGAATAGACGAACGGATCGGGATAGAGGCTGCTCATGGTCGTATAGTCCCATCCGGGTCCGACGGCGAGCACTGAATGAGCGACAGCGGCGGACTGTCGATAGTCGTGTAAAGCAAAGAGAACCAGCGAGCGAAACTCGTGCATCACGGCATCCGACGGCGATCGCCTTATGGCCGAATCAACATGCGCTAACGCATCCTGGTAATCCCCTCGTTTAAATGATTCACGCGCTGCATCAAACGCCGGATTCTCCAGGATTGGCGGGGTTTCTGGTGGAGGCAAACCGGGCAATGATCCAGTTGGAGTACCGGGTGGTGCCTGAACCATGACTGGAATCGGCCTTGAGTAATCGTAGACAACTGTTGAATAGATCACTGGCGTGTAATAGGGGTTAACGTAAACATAATACCCCGACGAATAAACGGTGGTCCCCAAGCCCCAGCCGCCGTATCCCCATCCGAGTGGACGCCCCCAATAACCATACGGACCATAGGGGCCGTAGTAGGCTGGATAGCCCCAACCTGTGCCAATCCCGACACCCCAACCAGAACCTGCAAAACCAAAAGTCACACCTGGCCCAAACCCCCACCCCCATCCCCAGGCGTGACCTCCCCAGGGACCGTGATACCACGGATGATAGTAATAGCTGGGACGATATCCCGGGTGCGCAAGATGGACCGGGTGATTTCCCATGTAAGCCTGATGGTAACCATTCCAATGGGCGCCGGGTGAATGCATCATCTCCGCGTGATATGCACCAGGTCCGCCATGAACCGGCCCCCCGACGTGATTAGCACCGACGGCGGCGCCGTGCATCGGCTGATTCCCGTGGATTCCGACGTTTCCGTGCGGAACGTTGACTCCCCCTCCAGGATGTGGGGCACCTGGAGTCCCGCCTCGATGGGGTGGGGGGGCGATGCCGGAACTACCCGGATTCGAATGTTGTGCTCCTCCACCAGCCGGTGCCGGCGGAGCACTTCGTCCCGCCGGAGCACCTGCGCCAGCGCCGCCACGGAAGCCACCAGCAGCAGGGGCAACACCGCCTCCACGTCCGCCCCCCCCTCGTGCCCAGACCGGCCCGAGACTGAGACTGATGATGCAAACGACGGCAATTCGACCGAGTTGAACACGATTAAACATCGTCAGCTCCCTATAAGATCCCTCGCCGGTGCGTCGGGCTATTTATAAATGATGTCAGTTTTTGCGGAGTTGATTTTGGGCGGCACTGTCGAGCGAGCGGAACGGCTTACGAACAATCGTGAGCTTTTCCGCATCGGGAATCCGTTCGCCACTGACGAAGCGATCGGTTGTTTCCGAAGTCATCCGGAATTTATCGACCTGTGTATAAACGTTAGTTGTCGATGCGACATGACCATCGAACGTGACACCTGAGGTTCGCAGGACCCATGTGTCGCCATCACGATTGAAGTAACCTTCGGAGAATCCACCTGCCGAATCAAATACCCAGATTTTGAGACGCTGGGTGATCGGGTCATAGCCGATGCGTTGAGTCCCGGACAGAGGCTTCGCCTCCGCAACTTCCACTGTGAAATCACGCAATAGATAGTTACCGCTTTCATCCCAGCGACATGAAAAATGGACGTGTGAATTTCGCCCTTCGCCGATCCAGTCGCCAACCAGCCATTCGAGTTGGCTGACCTGAGCATGATGAGATGAGGCCTCTGAGGCGTCATCAGATTCGTGCAGGCTGGCAACTAGCCAGAGATCACCTTCACGAGCACAGACCAATCGGCATTTACCTGGGATGACGGTTGCATCTTCCGATGATCGGAAGCGGGTCGTACATTCCGAAGCAATCAGGTTCCTGGCAATCGCCCGTGCCGAGACGATCTCGATCTCCATCGCTGATCCGGGTGTATCACGAAAGAAGGCAGCAAACTCATCGGCGATCGCCTTGCGGCCATGAAAAACGGCACCGTGAGCATCGACGTATTCACCGTCCGGCGTAAAGATGGCAGCAAACGCTTTTGCGTCGCTTCTCTTATGGGCGGCGAGCAGGGCATCTGCAGCATGCTTGATCACAGCTTCCTGCGGCGACAGCTTTGCTGATGTCGCACGATGGGTTTCCGCTGCGGCTTCATTTCTGGGTCGAGACGGAGTGACCTTAGGACCAGGCGGCTCCGCCAGTCCATTGCCTGAAAACTTCGGCTGATCATTCGCCGTCACGATACAGATCGTTCCGACCACCAACACAAAAGCGGTGACAATCCAATATCTCATGCCACTCTCCTCCTTGAAGCGTAGTCCATGCAGCGCAAGTCCGAAGACCGGACAAAGCTTAATCAAGTCTAGAGCGTGTTAAAAAAATCGGGAATACCCATCTCCGCGCACTGGTAAAAGATTGACCACCAAAAGAAAAGAGGTGGCAAGTTTTCGCCACCTCTTTCCTTAAATGAGAATTGCGTCGGGATCTGAACCCGATTCGCGATTACTTGATGAGCTTGCGGTATTTGATCCGATGCGGCTGGTCTGCATCGGCACCAAGACGCTGCTTCTTGATACTTTCGTAACTTTCGAAGTTTCCTTCGTGGAAATAGACTTGGCTGTCCCCTTCGAATGCGAGAATGTGAGTCGCCACGCGATCGAGGAACCAACGATCGTGGCTGATGACGACGGCACAACCGCTGAAACTGGCGATCCCGTCTTCCAGCGTACGCAACGTTTCAATATCCAGGTCGTTTGTCGGTTCGTCCAACAGCAAAAGGTTGCCCCCGACGGTGACAGTCTTCGCAAGCAGCAGTCGGTTTCGCTCTCCACCGGACAGGTACTTGACTTGCTTTTGCTGGTCAGGGCCTTTGAAGTTGAACTTACCGCAATACGCACGCGTGTTAATCCGAACGCTGCCGTAATTCAGAAAATCGGCTCCGCCCGAGATGTTGTCATAGACGGTCTTTTCACCGTCCAGCGTGGTCCGGTTTTGTTCTGCGTAAGCGATTTTGACTGTTTTGCCGATCGTGATTTTCCCGGAATCTGGCGGTTCCTGGCCGACAATCAACTTAAACAGGGTCGTCTTACCTGCTCCGTTCGGACCGATGATGCCAACGATACCAGCGGGCGGAAGCGAAAACGACAGGTCGCTGATCAACAGCCGATCACCGAAACTCTTCGAGACCTTATCGAAGACAACGACTTGTTCACCCAGTCGAGGGCCTGGTGGAATACGAAGTTCAATGCTCTCGTCGCGGGATTCCTGCTCTTCAGCCAGCAGTTTTTCATAGGCTTCCAGACGGGCCTTGCTCTTCGCCTGACGCGCTTTCGGCGACATGCGAACCCATTCAAGCTCGCGTTGCAACGTCTTGTCGCGTGCCGAAGCAGCCTTTTCTTCCTTACGCAGCCGTTCGGTTTTCTGTTCCAGCCAGGTCGTATAGTTACCGTGCCAGGGGATACCGCGTCCCTGATCCAGTTCGAGGATCCACTCGCAGCTTTTGTCCAGGAAGTACCGATCGTGGGTCACGGCAACGACGGTTCCCTTATAGTCGTGAAGATGACGCTCGAGCCACGCCACGGACTCAGCGTCCAAATGGTTGGTTGGTTCGTCCAGCAGCAGCATATCTGGGTGTTGCAACAGAGCCTTACACAGTGCGACCCGACGCTTTTCGCCACCGGACAGAGGCCCGATTTTGGATTCGAACGGCGGAAGCTGCATTGCATCGGCCGCGATTTCCAGTTCACGGTCAAGTTCCCAGAGGTTCTGGGCGTCGATCTGTTCCTGCACCTTCCCCTGCTCTTCGATCAGTTTATCCATCGCCTCAGGGGTCATTTCTTCGCCAAACATGGCATTGATTTCGTCATAACGGGCCAGCAAAGCACGCTTGGCTTTGACGGCGTCATTCAGTTCATCCATGACGGTATGCTCAGGGTCGAGCACGGGTTCTTGCGGCACGTAGATACAATCGAAGCCGGGGGTCAGCTTCGCCGTCCCCATAAAGTCCTTGTCCTGACCCGCCATGATCCTCAGCAAGGTCGATTTTCCGGCACCGTTCGGGCCGAGAACCCCGATCTTCGCACCGGGATAGAACGACAGGTAAATGCCCTTCAGCACCTCGTTCTTACCGTGAAATTTACGGAGATCCTCCATTGTGAAGATGTATTGTTCGCCCATGGACTTCGCTTGCTCCTGTCTCTTTTCGTTCTCGCGGCGTCGATTTAACTTTGAAACGCCGATTTTGCTGAAACTCGCTCTGGAAAGCGTATTCTACGGATGGCCGGTCAAAACTGAAGGACAGCGTAATATTATTCGCATCTTTTGATTCGGTCCGTGATTTGCCGAATGCTGGACTTAGCGGAACAAATCACAAAAGCGGCACTTTTCAGATACCTGCGGCACCGTCTGTCGCATAGAATTGACTCGCCGTAACGATGATGCAATTGAGAGCCGCACAGTCGGCTCACCATGAGCTGCCGCTTCATGAACCTTAGGAACTTTGGCAACATTGAGAACGTCAAGCCCCACAAGGCACAGCATAAAGAATGACAAAGGTCACCATGAATATCGAACAATACATCCGACAACCAGCGACTCGACGCGAGTTTCTTTCGCGTTCCGGGACGGGTTTAGGTTCGCTCGGTTTAGCAAGCCTTTTGGCAACTGATGCTCGAGGTGAAGCGATCGCTCCTGCCGCAATGAGCGGCGGATCGTCACCGATGATGTCAAAACCGGCTCAGTATCCGGCGAAAGCCAAACAGGTCATTCACATTTTCCTCAACGGTGGCCCTTCTCATGTTGATACATTCGACCCGAAGCCGTCGCTGACGAAGTATGCAGGACAGGTGCTGCCAACACCGAATCTACCGACTGAACGAAAAACCGGTGCGGCGATGGCATCGCCATTTCAATTCGCGAAATATGGTCAATCGGGGATCGAGGTTAGTGAGCTGTTTCAACACACCGCAAAACATATCGACGATATCTGCGTGATTCGGTCAATGCATGCGGAAGTCCCCAATCACGAACCGTCACTGATGCTGATGAATTGTGGTGATGGTCGACTGCCACGTCCCAGTTTCGGATCGTGGGTCACATACGGCTTGGGAACAGAGAATCAGAACCTCCCAGGATTTATTGCCATGTGTCCGAACGGGCTGCCGATTACGGGCGCGCAGAACTGGCGCTCATCATTTTTGCCTGGTGTTTACCAGGGAACGTATATCGACACGCGTCATCGTAGTATTGAGAAATTGATCGAGAATATTCGCAACGACCAGATTGGTCGTGGCGAACAACGGCGGCAACTGGATCTGCTTCAAGAGTTGAACCGTAAACATGCCGATCAACGGGCGAATGAGGCTCCGCTGGAATCTCGAATCCATTCGTTTGAGTTGGCATATCGGATGCAAATGGAAGCAACTGATGCCTTCGACATTTCACAGGAACCAAAGCATGTTCAGGAAGCGTATGGAAACAGCGTTCAAGCTCGGCAACTGTTGATTGCCCGCCGATTGATTGAACGAGGTGTCCGGTTCGTACAGCTCTGGCATGGCGAGGGGCAACCATGGGACAACCACGATGATCTTGAAGTGAATCATCGAAGATTGGCGGGCGATTGCGATAAAGCCATCGGGGCACTCCTGAATGACTTAAAGGAGCGAGGCTTATTGGACGAAACACTGGTCCTGTGGGGTGGCGAGTTCGGACGAACGCCAACGGTGGAATTGCCGACTCCTGGCTCCAACGCTGGAAAGATCAACGGTCGAGACCACAATCATCACGGCTTCACGGTCTGGATGGCAGGTGGTGGAGTCAAAGGCGGCTACGTCCACGGCGCAACAGATGAATTTGGATTCCGAGCCGTTGAAAAGAAAGTGTCTGTCCACGACCTTCATGCGACGATGCTGCATCTGCTTGGCTTTGACCACACGCAGCTGACCTATCGGTATGCCGCTCGTGATTTTCGGTTGACGGATCTTTATGGTGAAGTTGTTCG
Organism: uncultured Schlesneria sp.; assembly: GCA_903858935.1. GTDB lineage: Bacteria > Planctomycetota > Planctomycetia > Planctomycetales > Planctomycetaceae > Schlesneria. The sequence continues at coordinate 19,766 of CAIOKO010000027.1, forward strand.
AGAATTGCTCGCATGATTGAGTCCACACCTCAACTGGCTGACTCGGCAATTGAAAGTCCATCAACCAAGAATTGGTTTCGTCGTCTGTTGCTTTTTGTTCGACGAGCCAACGCACGGTTTATCTGGAGCGTTGTGGCAATTGGGCTGATTCTCCGTTTCACCATTCGAGATCAGTTTCATCCATGGGCCATCGTTTACTACTTGACTCCGATCGCCAGCTTACCGATCTGGTTAGTGTTAGCGAAGCTTTTGTGGGGACGAAGCGATGGCCAAACATGTTCGCGATCAAGTCGCTTACGAAGTTTCTTGAATCTCGTCGCGATCCCGGGATTCGTCGCTTGGGCATTCTGCTCAGAGAACGTTGAGAAAGCGAAGACTCCGAGTTCAACAGATGTCCGAATCGTCTATTGGAACACAGCGAACGCCTCTTGGGGGGTCGACCGGCTCGCCGCTCAACTTGTCAAATGGGATGCTCCCATCATTGGTTTGATTGAAGCAAATTCGTATTTCCCGTCAACGCTCAAAGAGTGGCAGAGCCAATTGCCTGAATATCAGGTTGTCCCTGCTCATTTTGGAGGATTAATCGCCGTCAAAGGAACTGTCAAAAAGCAAATCAGCCACCGTCTTTTACCGTCGTCTCATTGCGAGCAATTTGACCTTGCCGTCGGTGACGATGAGTTTACATTGTTGTTAGTGGACATTTCGGCACAATTGAGCCTCTCGCGCCGCCAACCACTTCAAGACCTGGCTGCACTGGCCGAAAAACTGAACGATCGCCCTTTGGTCATCATCGGTGATTTCAACACTCCGGATGATTCAGTCCACTTACGTCCCTTATACAATCAGTGTCGAAACATCTTTCGAGAGGATGGGACTGGATATGCCGCGACATGGCCGATGCCGCTGCCTGTGTTGACGCTCGATCAAGTCTGGGTCAACCAGCAAGTTAACGCCTCAAAGTGCGAACACCTCTGGTCATTCTTCAGCGACCATCGCCCAACAGTCAGCAGCGTCACTTTTCAGAAGTAGTCGAACGGGTCATTCAGCAAGCGACTTAATCCGGATATTTCGAAACTCAACTTTGAGTGGTCCGCCGCTATGGACTTGCAGGGCGATAATCCCCTTGCGAGCAATCTCGGCATCCGGCTCTTTGTAGTCGACCGTCGTGACTCCGTTGACCTTCAGCACGATGTGGTCACCTTTGGCCTGAATCGTATACTCGTTCCAGTCCCCCTTTTTCAGAGATTTTTCGAAGTCGCCCGGGGCCTTAACGAGGATCTTGTTTCGACGGGATTCATCATAGAGACATCCCCAATAGTTCTCGCCAATATCCGCCTGGTAGCCGGAAACCTCGGTGCTGTTGGGGATTCGCTTCGTTCGAAACTGCACGCCTGAGTTACCCACACCGTCTTTGAGTCGAAACTCCAGTTTCAATTCAAAGTCACTGAACTCTTCTTTCGAGACCAGAAACTGATTGTGCTGGATTCCCGCCGAGTCACCGACGATGGTGTTATCCACAGCCTTCCAGAGTTTAAGATCTCCATCCCAACCGGCGAGGTCTTTTCCGTTAAACAATGGACGAAAACCAGGCTCATCGGACCAAGCGTATGTGCTGGAGAGAATTATCAAGGGAACTAACACCAACGACCGATAAAATCGATTTAACATGGCAGGTTTTCTTTCATAGTAGAGAATTTGGATGGAAGACAATAACAAGGGTTTTGTCAGTTAAAACAACTTGCTCCGCTGAAATCAATAGCCGTAAACCCTGAACATACTGATAACGGCCAGATGAGTGGTGAGCCATCCCGCCAGTTTGCAAACGCAACTCGCGTCTGAAACAATCCCTTCCCGCTACCTTCGAGTGTTCACTGCAATCGCTTATCGAAATTTGGAAAGATCGAAATGGCCAACGAAAAAGTTCGTATCGCAATCATCGGAGCCGGTCTGGTCTCTGACTTTCATCACGTTCCAGGAATTCGTGTCGATTCCCGATGCGAACTGGCAGCTGTTTGCGATCCCAACGAACAACTCCTTAATCAACGGAAAAACGAATGGGGACCGGCAAAATACACAACCGACTTCCACGCGATTGCGAATGACAAGGATATCGATGCGGTCATCATCGCCACGCCGAATTTTACCCACAAAGAAATTGCTCTCGCGTGTATCGAAGGTGGAAAACATGTGATGTGCGAGAAGCCACTCGGCGTCAGCTTTGCCGAAGCAAACGAAATGTATCAGGCAGCCAAAGCGAAGGGGGTTCGGCACATGACCGCCTTTACCTATCGTTTTGCTCCCTCCATGCGGTACCTCAGCCATCTCGTCAAGAGCGGCGCACTCGGTGAGCCGAGGCATTTTCGGAGTCAACGATTCCTCGATCTTCCTGAAACCAGTTGGGGCTGGCGCCAATATAAGAAGCTGGCAGGCGCGGGGGATCTTTATGATATGACGATCCACAGAATCGATTTCGCTCAAGATTTGATGGGACCGATTCAAAGCGTTTGTGGTTCGGTCAAAACGTTTGTTCCTCGCGACAAGACTGTCGACGGCCAGCCCTGTGCACCATCGGAAGTTGATGACTGGTCAGCGTTGATCGGCACGTTCAAGTCGGGTGCGGTCGGTGTGTGGGAAGGAAGCACACTGATGAAAGGGCACCACAATAGTGGTGTCGGTTTTGAGTGGGCTGAAGTCAACGGCAGCGAAGGTTCGGCTGTGTACCAGCTTGTCGATCCGAATTACATCCTGGTCGGTAAGTATGGGGGGACGATGGAAAAATCACTGGTTCCTGAACAGTTCATGAAGCCAGCCAAAAGCCCTCGCAATCCTGCCGAAGGTAAGCCTAGCACTGTATTCCGCTATGATCTGGTCTTCGAACTGGTGGACGCCATCGTCGAAGGTCGCGACGCCGTTCCTGGCTTCGACGATGGGGCGAGTGCTCAAGCCGTGGCCGATGCCGTTTTGCAGTCCTACGCCGAGCGACGCTGGATCGACATCCCGTCTATTTAAACCTCAGGCTTTGATATTTTGAGCGAAGACTTTACACGGAAGGGCGAGGCTCCTGCCGAGCCGTGAAGTAAGGTAAACGCATCGAGTTAGCGGCTCGGCAGAAGCCTCTAACTCCCATTGAGCCCGCGTTGTAATGCTTTACCACCAGAGATATCTCTGGATGAACTCGACGACGTCTCCAAATAGAACGTCGCCCAGATTAGACTTGCCACACCCGATGCGAGCACGGACGTCCGCTCCGATCGCTCGCGACGGGAGTTTATCTGTATCGAGGGTCGCGCGCGCTTCGAGAACGCTTCCGTCCTCTTCAGCCGTGACCGTGCGGGTCGCTAGAGATTTCAGTGTTGCTTCGTAGCTCGATTCCGGGCTTGTCAGCAAGCGGTATTCGATTGGAAGGTGCTCACCAAGCTCTTTCTGGGCCTTTAATATACGCCCGACACGGTGTTCCGCGATCTCCAGCTCAAGCTGCCAATCCCCTTTTTCATCCATCACCTGTAGCAACAGATCGCCCCGCTTGACAGGTCGGTTCTCTAACAACTGTTGAACCTGAAATGTGGTGACAATACCGGCAATGGGCGCCCGTACGATTAACCGTTTCTCTCGGTCTTGCAAAATCTCCTGCTGTAATTGAAGACCCTCGATTTCGACTCTTGTCTCACTCGCTTTGCCATTCGCTTTGTTCTTATCCTCGGTTTTGCCAAGCTTTCCAGCCTCGTCAGCCTGGATTTTCAACGAATGTAGAAGCCTTTGTTTTTCGTGAAGCTCGCCATTCACTTTGGCAAGTTCGGCTTGCAAATCGTCATTCCGAAGCGTGATCAGCGGCTGGTCCTTTTCAACGCGCTCGCCACCTTCGACCAAAAGTTCAAGGACCTGCCCATCCCAGGGTGCGAAAACTTCCCGCTGGATCACCGGCATTAATCGCCCCGTTCCATCCACTCGATAATCCCACGGGACGAGAACGAGTGCGGCCCCCGCAGAAACAATTGCCGCAGCAACCGCCCCGGCAATCGCAAGTCGACGTCCACGCAGCCATTCGAAAAAACGCCCCATCGAGCGCCAGACCGGAAGCAGGAAAATCGTACTGTGCGAATGAGAATTGTATGCCGCAGCGGCGATATGATCTGCGACGGAATCGAGAGTCCCCTTCAATTGTGTTGACGGTTCGCTGCTCGACATTTGTTCGACAATCAACGCACCAATAGGTTCGCGATCGATTCGTTGCGGCTTTCCGCCTCCCATCGGCTCTTCCGGCTTAACGAGTCGTTCAGGTTCCAGCAGAGGAACGATCATCAGAAATCGAGTCCCCGCCTCCTGGATAAACTCCGCCAGTGGTTCTTCAAGCTCTTTTGGAACATTTCCAATCGAGCCATCGTATCGGAACGATTCTCCCGAAGAAAGGACTTTCTGAGTCAGTCGCCCCATGGCACGGATCAGGTTACCGCGTGGATGAACTGATTCCTGGCCGCTAACGGCGGTGATGACGGCTTTTCGTCCACGGCGCATGGCCAGACTCACGCGATCGACTCCGAAAAGAATCCGACCGTCGTTGACCACGACGTTCGCCACTTCATTCAGGTCAAGACTTCGTTGAAGCGACAACAGATAGTCAAAAACCGCTTGTGGATCAACTTGTTGGCGAGTTGCTGCGGGTGACTGGACTGCGGCCATCCGAGGACTAGAAATCTGAGGGGCCGTCGCGTTACTGATCGATCCCAATGATGGAGCCAAACTCGGCACGGCGGTGGGAGGCATTACGGCTTCAGGGGCGGGGTCGCGGTTCGGCACAACCGTCTTCGCAATCTGATTCGTGAGTTCTCGGCAACGTAATTCGACATGTCGCATCATGCCGATTCGCTGTTGTTGCGGGAGATTCGGCCGTTCTGCCACCAGGATGACACCCGGCTGCGTATTTGAGATCAACATCGGAACAACAAATAACGTTGCGTGGCCGAAAACGGTTGGCTCGATCAGTCCCTCAGTGTCAAACGTCTGTGCTCGCCCCTGGTTGATTGCGTCGCTTAAAATCTGCTGCAGAAACTGCTTACCGTTGGCTCCGCTAAAAAGGCCGGATTCTTCCAGACCGACAGCAAACACCGGTATTAGTTGTCCGGACTCGCCGATCCACATGGCTCCGACTTTTGAACCAAGTTCCCCAAGAACTTGACGCAAGAACTCGCCCGCGTTCAATGAAGGGTGGCCAGATCCAAGCTCGTCGTTCGACATCAGGGGGAACCTTGGTGGAAACAGCATTAAATGAAAAAATTCAAGACCGCCAGAGTATCGTTCGTAACCCCCATTTTCGACAAGACCAAGGGTGAATCCTTTGAAAATCAAAATCGGCAGTCAGGACCTGACGCAGTCGAGAACGAGTTCGACGACCAAAGCTTCAACAACGCCCAGCGGATATTTGATTTTTCTGAAATCCATCATCGGCAAAAGGAGACGCTTTTTTTCTCATAAACGGTTTGGTATGACTCTAGACTGATTGTCTCAGTTTAGCGCAAGAGCGTCCGTTAATCTCGTCATATCGCCACGTCGGCGATCCGCTTCATCAGTTTGACCAGGGGAATTGATTCATGGCAAATCCTTCAGGCCCAGTGACGACAAACCTGAGCGACAACGATGTCGAGGCCATTGATCGGCTGCGGGAACTATATGGTCGACTGAAAACAGAACTCGGACGGGTCATCATTGGACAGAATGATGTCATCGAACGACTGGCAATCTGCATGTTCGCTCGCGGGCACGGGCTATTAATGGGTGTTCCCGGTCTGGCAAAGACCTTGCTTGTCAGCAAACTCGCCGAAACCATGTCTTTAAACTTCAGCCGCATCCAATTCACACCAGATTTAATGCCGATGGACATCACGGGTACGGATATTCTTCAAGATGGGGCTGATGGCCGACGCGATTTTCAATTCATTCGCGGCCCGGTTTTTGCGAACATCGTTCTGGCAGACGAAATCAACCGGGCCCCTCCAAAGACTCAAGCTGCAATGCTCGAGGCGATGCAAGAACAGAAGGTGACCGTCGTAGGAAAAACCTTCCGACTCGACTCACCGTTTTTCGTGCTCGCCACACAGAACCCCGTGGAGCAGGAAGGGACCTACCCCCTTCCCGAAGCACAACTCGACCGGTTCATGTTCCTGATCGAATTGGACTATCCGTCCGAAGAGGAAGAAGTTCTGATCGCACGGACGACTACGGGAGATGCACTTCCGGAACTAAATCATCTGATGACGGCGGCTGAGATTATCGATCATCAGCATCTGGTCCGCCGAGTTCCCGTGCCAGACCATATCTACCGTTACGCCGCCAAGCTTGTGAGAAAAACGAGGCCGAAAGGGACGTCGGCACCGGCGTGGCTGAAGCCGCTGGTGGCGTGGGGAGCGGGTCCACGTGCCGTCCAGTTCTTGATCCTCGGTGCGAAAGCCAGGGCGGCCTTGCATGGCAGTTATATGGTGCGACTGGAAGACATCCACGAAGTTGCGGTTGCCGTTTTGACGCACCGGGTCATTACAACCTTCGCTGCACAAGCAGAAGGATTCGACGCGAAACAGATCGTGAAACGGTTAATTAGTGAGACGATTGAAGAACGGTCTTAGTTGATGGTTTAAGAGAGACGGATGCCGTCCGTTTCGATTTTCTGCAGGTCGAAATTGATCTACTGACGTGCTTCCGCTCCAGGGACAAGGCATGCTTACTGATCGCCAGCCTCGAAGCTTTATCGACGCGCAAGTCTTGTCGCGATTGGCGGGTATCCCGCTATTTGCCCGACGACCGATGCAAGGGAATGTATCAGGACGGCACGCCAGTCCGCACCGGGGATCAAGCGTTGAGTTCGCTGAATACCGCAAATACGTGCCTGGCGATGACCTTCGACGACTCGACTGGCGAGCCTACGGACGGTCCGATCGGTTCTATGTGAAAGAATTCGAAGCTGACACGAACCTGCGCTGCTGCTTTGTGCTCGATACCAGCGGGTCCATGAATTTCGGTTCAACCGGCATCACAAAGATCGAATACGCGCGGCAAATCGCTGGAACTCTAGGGTATCTCGCCAGCCAGCAAGGAGACGCGGTGGGTCTTGCGTGCGTGGCCAATGGGATCGTGCAAAACCTGCCCCCGAAAAGGAATGCAGCACATTTAAGGCTGGTCCTGGACTTGCTTGAAAATGCAAAGCCGAAGGGAGAAACCCAACTCGCCAACGTTCTGCACGAACTGGCGGAAACGATACGTCAGAGAGCATTGATCGTCATTATTTCAGACCTGTTCATCGAACCAGAACTATTACGGGGGTGTTTCCAGCATTTGCGGTTTCGACATCATGACGCCGCGGTATTTCATCTGCTCGATCCGCTCGAATTGAATTTTCAGTTTCGTCGACCGATGCGGTTTCTCGATATGGAAGGTGGCCCTGCAATCTTCGCAGAGCCCAATGATATTGCTGATCGATACGACAAGGCCTTGCAACAATATCTGGCTCAATTAAGACAGGTTGTGCTTGAGTCGGCAATCGATTACCAGCGGATCAGCATTGACGAAAACTACGAACAGGCATTAGTCCGCTTCCTTATCGGACGGGCTCAGGCAAAGGGGATGCGATGAGCTTTTTGCAACCCTGGTTGCTGTGGGGCCTGCCACTAATCGCCTTACCGATCATCATCCACCTGATCAATCAGCGGCGGTTTCAGACGATCCAATGGGCAGCCATGATGTTTTTGCTGGCCGCACACCGCATGGCACGTGGCTATTCCCGATTGCGGCAATGGCTGATCATGTTATTCCGCATGCTGGCGATCGCAGGTCTGCTGTTCGCCGTCGCTCGACCTCTCGCCAGTGGTTGGCTGGGACTGGCGGCGGGAGGCCAAGCGGACACAACAATCGTACTGCTGGACCGTTCGCCCAGTATGCAGCAGCGCGGATCAGGGACCGGTGAGTCGAAGCTGGAAACCGGCAAGAAGCAACTTGTGCAGACGCTGCAGACGCTTGGTTCGGCTCGCTGGGTCGTGATCGACAGCGTTTCCAATTCTCCACACCAGATCGATTCGCCTGCAGCGATCATGAATCTTCCAACCGCAGGGCCCGCCAGCTCACCGGCCGATCTGCCCATCATGCTTCAAGCTGCTCACGATTATGTCCGCGATAACCGATCGGGGCGAACTGAGATCTGGGTCTGTTCCGACTTGCGCGAAAACGACTGGACGGCTGAAAGCAACCGTTGGTCAACGCTGCGCGACGCCTTTCTGGAATTCCCTCAAGGAGTGCGGTTTCACTTGCTTGCTTATTCGCAGCTCCCTTCGACCAATACTTCAATCCGAGTAACAGACGTGAAGCGACAGGCAGCAAGTGACGGTGCGGAACTGCTGGTCTCGCTTAAGATCGCTCGCGAAGGGACTGACGACCAGAAAGTCAGTATTCCGGTCGAGTTTGACATTGAGGGGGCTCGCTCGGTTCTCACTGTCGAACTCGACGGATTTTCGACCGAAGTTAAGGATCATCGCATCCCATTGGAGCGAGCACGAGAACGAGGCTGGGGTCGTGTTTCGATCCCTGCCGACGCCAATCCGGCGGACGATGACTTCTATTTCGTGTTTGACGTTCCACCTCCCCGAAAGACAATCATCGTTGCTGAAGAGCCGCAAGTGGAAAAAACACTGCAACTTGCCGCCGCAATCCCACCGGAGCCATCTTTTGTCTGTACTGCAGATGTGATCGGGCTTGAGCAATTGCCCACGGTCGAATGGGACCTGGTCTCTTTGGTCCTCTGGCAGGCAGCACTTCCATCGGGAACAGAGGCAGAACTGCTGCAGTCGTTTGTTGAACGTGGCGGCCAGGTTGTCTTTCTTCCACCTCGAAACCCCTCAAGTGACGAATTTTTGGGAATTCGGTGGAACGAATGGGTCAGCTCAAACGACAATATTCCACTCGAAACATGGCGCAGCGACGGCGACCTGCTTAGCCGCACATTAAACGGCACAGCGCTTCCCGTCGGGCAACTCGAAATTCATCAATATTGCGGGCTAAGTGGTGATCACACGCCATTGGCAATACTCAAAGGGGGAGCAACGTTGCTCGCGCGAGTCCCGACCAAACGAGGGGGAGTCTATTTCTGGACGACGACCCCGGCACCTCGCGACTCGTCCCTGGCGACCGGTGGCGTCGTTTTGTACGCCTTCGTGCAACGAGCGATCTCGGCCGGAGCCGTGGTGCTTGGCAAATCCAGGCAGCTTGACGCTGGTGACGCTCAAGGGGAAATCTCGTCAACCTGGAATCCTGTTGTTGAAGGAGACCAGGGATTATCGACCGAAGCGTTATATCACCGGGGAGTTTACAGCGCAAACGACCGACTGCTGGCGGTCAATCGGCCGGCTAACGAGGACGACGCCCGTGTTTTGAATGAGTCTCGACTGGCCGAATTATTTCGTGGTTTAAACTTCGTCCGCGTTGACGATCAGGCCGGAAGCGTCAGTTCTTTGATCCAGGAAATCTGGCGAGTGTTTCTGATTGCGATGTTGATTTCGTTGATTCTTGAAGCCGTACTTTGTCTCCCCAAAGTTGCGCGAACGACGGAACCGACACGAACTGTGGGAGCCACGGCATGAACACCGTCCGCTCATTAACATTTGTCTGGGCACCCTGGTCGATCATTCTTTCGTTGATCGTTATCGCCGTCACAGCAGGGCTTTGTTACGTCGCCTGGCAGCGAACCGGCTATCGTCGATCAATCGGTTCACTGGAGTTGTTGCGACTGGCGCTCGTCTCCCTGGGCGTCTTGCTGTTCAACCAGCCGGAGTGGGTTGAAGAATACCGACCGGACGACAAACCGACGGTTGCTGTCCTTTGGGATAATTCCGCCAGCATGGAAACGAGGGACGTACCCAACAATGAAACGGCGTCGACAACTGTCAAAACCCGTCGCGAAGCGATTGCCATGCTGACCGAAACGCCCTTCTGGTCATCGCTGCAGGAACGGTTAACGGTCATCGTTCAGCCGTTTGGAACTTCTGACTCGACGTCGACGACTCCAACGGGACGTGGCACGAACTTATATGAACCACTCGCAAGCGCTCCCCAGCGATTCAAAAATCTTCACGCAGTTGTCCTGGCGTCCGATGGAGATTGGAACGAGGGGCCGCCACCCGTTGAAGCCGCTTCAGCATTAAGGCTTAAAGGAGTTCCGGTATTTACAGTGCCAGTCGGAAGTTCGTCGCGATTGCCCGATGTCGAATTACTCAGCCTCGACTCGCCGACGTTCGGCATTACGGGGAAATCTGTACGGATTCCGTTTACTGTCGACAGCACGCTGCCGCGCGAACATGTGACGACGATTAAGCTGATGGTCTCTGACGGCGAAGAGATCTCCAGGGAAATTCGGATCGCTCCCATGGGCCGGACCAGCGACTTCCTGATCTGGAAACCTAAAACCACGGGCGACTATACACTATCACTCGACGTCCCCAAGCATGCGGATGAACTTGTCGCCGATAACAACAAGCTGTCAGCACCGATTGCTATTCGAGAAGAAAAGCTGCGTGTTCTGGTAATCGAGTCGGTCCCTCGCTGGGAATATCGCTACCTGAGAAATGCCCTGTCTCGCGATCCGGGTATCGAAGTTTCCTGCCTCCTGTTTCACCCGGGACTGAATAAAGCGGGTGGCGGCAACAAGGATTACATCAAACAGTTTCCCAAGGGTCTGGATGAATTATCAAAATATGACGTTGTGTTCCTGGGTGATGTGGGGCTTGAAGACGGACAACTGACCGAAGAAGACTGCCGACTGTTAAAGGGGCTTGTCGAACATCAGGCCAGTGGACTGGTCTTTATGCCTGGCTTGCTGGGACGGCAAATGTCGCTCTCGGATACCGAACTCGGAAAACTTTGCCCCGTTATTCTCGATCCGGCTCAACCAGGGGGTTGGGGCTCGCGAACCCCAAGTCATTTTGAATTGACCGAGCTTGGACGCCGCAGCCTGCTCACAAAACTGGCGGATACACAAGATGACAATATTGAGGTCTGGGAAGGACTTCCAGGCTTTCAATGGTATGCACCGGCACTCAAAGTGAAAGCTGGTTGTGAGGTGCTGGCGGTCCACAAGGATGTCGCTAACGAGTATGGCCGTCTTCCGCTACTGGCCACCGGTACGTATGGTGCCGGTAAAGTCCTGTTCATGGGGACCGATGGTGCGTGGCGTTGGCGAAAAGGAGTGGAAGATAAATACCACTATCGCTTTTGGGGCCAGGTGGTACGCTGGATGGCGTATCAGCGAAACATGGCCAAGGGCGAGTCAATGCGGATGTACTATTCCCCCGAACAACCTCAGGTGCGTCAGACGATTGCATTGAGTGCAAACGTCATGGAAAAGAGTGGCGAGCCGTTACCGAAGGGGGACGTCACCGCTCGGATTGTTGCTCCGTCAGGAAAAGCCGAGACCATCCGGTTTCAGTCATCTGGCGATGAATGGGGCGCATTTGCGTCTCGCTTTACCCCGGAAGAACCCGGTAAGCACGAAGTCTTCCTGGGTTGCAAGCAGACCGGAGCAATTTTGGAAGCGTCGTTTTTCGTTCAGGGACTAGCCGTCGAACGAATCGGTCGCGCCGCTCGGCCTGAAGTCATGGAAGAGATTTCACGAGTCTCAAAAGGACAAGTGATCGGACTCGATCGATTAGAGCAAGTGCTGAAATCGCTGGCCGCGTTGCCGGAACCGTTGCCATCCGTCAGACGCGTTCAGTTGTGGTGTCATCCCATCGTCGCATCATTGTTAGTTGCGATGCTGGGGGCGTTTTGGGTAGGACGTAAAATGGTTGGTTTGATTTAAACGGAATCAAAAGCTGCCGAACAACGCAAGCCGTGACCTCTACCGGTAACGGTTTTCTTGGACAAAGTTTGATATTTTTCAAGTAAAACACGACCGGATGATGAATCCATCCGACATGCATTTAGAGTTCGTTTGTGTTCCAGGAGAAAGCTGAAATGAGCGTTTCACAGCCGAATACCGGACTGAAGTTGCCTTCATCGCTGAAGACGCAACTGGATGAATTCCGCCGTCGTGTCTGGACTATCAAGTCCATCGAAGCGATCTGTGGTGCTCTGTTCGGAATCTTTGTTTCCTATCTGGTCGTCTTCGGACTCGACCGGGTTATGGACACTCCGGCCTGGGCTCGTACGGCGATCTTCTTGATCGCGGTCGCGGCATGTGCCTATGTGCCGGTCTACCTGCATCGCTGGATCTGGTGCAATCGGCATCTGGAACAACTCGCCCGATTGCTCAGCCGTCGCTATCCAAGCATCGGCGATCAGATGCTGGGAGTGATCGAACTGGTTCGTAACGATCTGGAGCAGCAGCGATCACGAGCGTTGTGTGAAGCGGCCATCAACCAGGTTGCGAATGTCGCAAGCAAGAGAGACTTCACTGACGCCGTCCCCAACCCACGCCATCGGATGTGGGCTTGGATGGCTGCTGTTCCCGCCGCCGCTGCATTGCTGATACTCGCCATTTTCCCATCGGCGGCTTCAAACGCCTGGGCCAGATTTGCCGCTCCGTGGCAGCCAACGCCTCGCTATACATTTACGGAAATCGAACGTCTCGCCGACCGTGTTGTTGTTCCACACGGTGAAGCGGTGACTATTCCCGTACAACTTTTGGAAACGTCCAGTTGGCATCCTGCACAAGGAACCGCCCAACTCGGCAGTCAAGTTCCGCTGAAAGCCGAACTGAAAGAAGGTCGCTACGAATTCACATTGGCGCCTCAAATCGACGCCGGGCGTTTTGATTTACAGATCGGCGATGCACGACAGAGAACACGGGTCGAACCAAAACTGCGTCCGGAACTGACGCACGTTGTGGCTGATATCCAATTACCGGCTTACCTGAACCGAACCCAGCCATTGCACAAGGATATTCGTGGTGGGACGGTCACAGTTGTGAACGGCAGCTCTGCCACGTTCAGCGTCACCGCTAATCGCCCTCTGGTCTCTGGCGAGTGGACGACAGCCGACCGCCCCGACGAATCGCTCGCAGTTGCTCCAAGCCCAAATCCTTTCAGTGAAACCATGTCGAGCCCCGTCATCCCAATCGATGCATCTAAGAAAGTGCAGTTTCAATGGAAAGACGAGTATGGGTTGATGGGAAAAGAACCGCTAACAATCACGGTAAACTCTCGTGAAGACGAGGCACCGTCACTGGCTTGTGAGGATCTTCCGCGCCAGAGGGTTGTGATCGATTCGGAAACCCTAACGTTCAAAGTCCGTGCTCAAGACGATTTCGGCATTAAGGTTGTTGGTATCGAATGGAAAGGGGCCGATAAGTCCGCTGTCTCGAAATTGGCACATGGCGAACGGATTTTAGCCGCTGGAGCCAGTGAAAAAGAACTGCTGGAGCTGACAGGAACGTTCTGTGCCAAAACTCTCGACATCGAACCGCAACCTCTTAACGTTCGATTGTTTGTTGAAGATTATTTTCCTGGCAGGTCTCGAACGTATTCGACTCCTTTCGTCTTATATGTCCTGAGTGCCGAACAGCATTCCATCTGGCTCACGGAACAATTGAGTAAATGGCACCGACAGTCCCTGGAAGTTCGTGACCGCGAAATGCAGCTGCATCACACGAACCAGGAGCTTCGCATGCTCTCGTCAGACGAGCTCGATCAACCCGACAATCGGCGAAAAATCGAAACTCAGTCAACCGCCGAACGAGCAAATGGTCGACGACTGACGGGCCTCGTTAATGGCGGTGAAGACCTGATTCGTCAGGCGATGCGCAATCCAGAGTTCGGAGTCGGGCACCTGGAAAAGTGGGCCGAGATGCTGCAAATCTTAAAGGACATTTCGGGGAATCGAATGCCCAATGTGGCGGACCTGTTAAAGCAGTCATCACAGGCACCTGGCATGTTGGCCAGTCAGTCACCAAAACCAAACGGGCCAACGGCAGGGCAGAATCGTGCCAGCGGATCGGGTGCTCCGCAAAAACAAGGCGAAAGCAAGCCGAAACCTCCAGTTCCAACTGTTGCTGATGGCGAATCTTCGCAAAACCCTGCCAAGAAGCAGGAAGGTGAACCCGAAGAACCGAGCAATTCCAACCCGCGACTTGGTTTGCCGGTGACGACAATTATTGCCGCCGGAAACAACAAACCGAAGCCACCTGCTCCTGCCGCAAAGAAGCTGGACGAAGCGGTCAAAGCACAACAGGATCTGTTGGCCGAATTCGACAAGATCGCAGACGAACTGAATAAGGTTCTGGCTAATCTTGAAGGAAGCACATTGGTCAAACGATTGAAAGCCGCGTCGCGAAAGCAATACGTGGTCGCTGGTAAAATCGGTGATCAAGTGAGCGGCGCGTTCGGTTTGAAGAACAAGACCGCTGGTCCATTGAAACAGGCAATGGAAGACTTGTCGAAACAAGAAGCGGCAAGCAGCCAGGACGTTTCCATGATCATGGATGACATGCAATCGTATTTTGAACGCCGACGATTCCAACGATTCAAGACTGTTCTCGACGAAATGCGAACGCAAGACGCCATCGGCAGCTTGCGTCAACTGGGGGATGACCTGAAAGTCGAAACCGGAATGTCGATTGCCCAGTGCGAATTCTGGTCAGACACGCTGGATCGCTGGGCCGATGATCTGGTCGACCCCGCCTGCTGCGGCAAGTGCCCAGGCTGCAAATCCAAAGCCAGCCTCCCTCCGTCCGTTGTGTTGGAAGCGATGCAAATCCTCGAGGCCGAAGTCAACTTGCGAGAAGAAACCCGCGTCGCGGAACAAGCCCGCCCAGCCATCTCGGCGGCAGAGTACGGCGATCGAGCAAACCAACTGTCGAAGACTCAGGACGAACTTTCTGATCGGGTCGCCAAGCTGACCGTTCGCATTCGCGAACTGCCTGATGGCGAAGAGGAGTTCGCCAAAGAGATCTCCCTGCTCAATCGAGTTGAATTGGTCATGGATGAAGCAACAGGTCTGCTGAAGAGTCCTGACACTGGTGCGCGAGCCGTCGGGGCTGAAACGGAAGCGATTGAACTTTTGCTCCAATCCAAAAAGATCAATCCCAAAGGTGGTGGCGGAGGAGGATCGAGTCCTGGCGGCGGCGGCGAAGGGACAACGAACGACTCGGCCCTGGCTTTGGTCGGATCAGGCGTCAATGACAAGGAAGTTCGCGAAGATCGCGGAATCTCTCAATCGACGGGTGAATCGGGTGCTTCGTTGCCTGAAGAATTTCGAGCCGGACTGGATGAATACTTCAATCGTCTTGAACGAGAATCGAGCAGATAGACGCGTCATTAGTGATGGAAACAAATCGTTGAATCGATATCAGGTTTCGAGATTGCGTTGATTATCCATGAGAAATCTCGTGCAGAAATCGTTGGCTACGTCCTTGCTATTCATCGCTGCGTCTGCGTTGACCATAATCGCAGACGATGAGTCAGCAAAGGTTCAATTCAAGGTCGTCGGCACCGTTATCGAGGTTAAGAAAGAAGCACCGAAGAAAGAGGCAGCGAAAGAGGAACCTGCCGATCGTCTGAATCTGGATGTTTTGATCGCCCCGTTTCGACTTTTGTTTGGTGACGGTGACGCAGTGGCAGCACCAGTTGCCTTGAACGTCAATGTCGTCGATGCCAAGGCTCAAGCTGACGCAATGACACAGCAGTTTCTCGTACAGTTTCGCCCATTACTGACGGAAGAATTAGGATTCGTTCGATTGGTTTGCAGCGATCTTTCAACCGAGCAGCGACCGAAAATCAAAGCGGCGGGCGAAGCCATTCTGAAACAAGCGGCTAAGGAATCGGCGCGTTTTCAAAATCGCCAAAATCAGAACAACGTATTCGCAATTCCAGGGATCGCTGCCGAACCGCTTAAACAACCAGAACCACGAAAAATGGTTCGTGAGGCAATCGCGAAGGCGCTTAAGGAAACGTTAACGACCGAGCAGATGCAACGTTACTCGCGAGAAGCAACGGCACGAAAGAAACAGCGAAAACAGGCCGCGATACTGTGTGTTGTCTCGCGACTGGATGGTTGCCTGAGTCTGAATGCCGAACAACGGGAGAGAATCATCGATTCAATCTCGACTCACTGGGAAGACGAATGGGAACAGTGGTTGATGATAAGTAACTATGGCGATCAGTATTTTCCCGAAATGCCTGAATATTTTATCATCCCTTTTTTGAATACCGAGCAGAAGTCTGTCTGGAATGAAGTGCAGAAAATCACTTTTGGAGTGTGGTGGGGAAACAATGGACAAAACCCGCCCAGCGATGGATGGTGGGGTGACGAACCTGATGTCGCAAATCAGGCAAACGGGCAACCGGCTTTCAACATTATCATCGAAGAGCAAGAGGCCATCGGGGTCCTCGTGGAGTAGCGATGATGAGACCAAGTTGGAATCGAGGGAATGATCGCGGCCAGGAACTGAGCGTTCCCTCGCTAGCCCGACGCGCAAACGTTTGTAGCATCTTTTTCGGATTTTGCCTGACTGCCATCATGATCCAGATTCTGGGATCGTCATTCGCATGCGCCGCTCCAGATGACGTTGAAGCGGTCAAACAAGACGAACAGCAGATTAACGTCCAGTTCTTTCAGATGGACGAACAAAACTTTGATGCAAACGTCTTTCAACCCAGCGGCAACGCCAAGGCCGCACGCACACAAATTGAAACTAAACTGAAGTTGCAACTGGATGAACTCCATCGCGTTTGCGGGATCACCGATGCTCAGAAACAAAAACTGACGTTGGCCGCCAGTTCCGATATCAAGCGATTTTTCGACGACGTTGACAGGATTCGTAAGAAGGTCAAGGCGGGAAAAATCGACCAGAATGCCTGGAACAACATCTGGCAAGAGATCCAGCCTCTGCGGAACAGGCAATCGGCAGGCCTGTTTGGCGATACCTCATTCTTCGCGAAGACCGTCCGGAAGACTCTCACGGAAGAACAAATCCAGAAGTATGACGTCGTCGTAAAGGAACGCCGTAAGTTTCGCTATCGGGCGACCCTTGAAGTTGTCGTGACAAACCTCGCGAGCACGGTCCCCTTGCGGCACACACAACACGAAGCCATCGTCAAGTTGCTTCTTGAAGAAACGCAACCACCACCAACGTTTGGCCAGTACGACCAGTATCTGGTGATGCATCAACTGGGAAAACTTGCCGAGCCCAAATTGAAACCGTTGCTTGAGGAACATCAATGGAAGCTGTTGGAAGGACAGATTCAACAATACAAGGGGATGGAACAATTCCTGATTCAAAACGGACTCATTCCTAAAGAGGACGAAGAACTGAAAGCACGAGTCACCGTCAAGAAACGAATCCCAGTTTCAAACCAGCAAGCCGACGCCGAAGAACCTGAAAATCAGACGCGAGAAAAACCTGTTCCCTGCCCCGATCCCTGAATTGAGGCTGTTATGGACAAGCCACGTTTTCACTTTTTGAGACATACAACCGCTGTCGTCGTTATTTTGATGGCGTGTTGCGCGAGCGTCCGAGCCGAGGACTTCGTACGCCAGGAAGCGGCAGTCCGCCTGCAGCAAGCTCAGATCGAGAGATTGGAAAACGGTCGGTTACTCGCCGAACAAACTCCGCGAGAGGCAAAGCTTCCTGTTATGAAACCCGTCTTTCAGGGAAATGTCTTCGTCCGTGAAGAATTCCATCACATCGATCACGTTGTATACGGAACTTCCACAATTTACGGCCAACAGATCATCGAAAATCAACTTAAAAACAAAGTCCAGCAATTAAGTTCCGAGTATGTCCTCACGGAAACTCAGCAATCAAAACTCCTGCTCGCCGGTCAGTGGGAAGCAAAACAGTTTGCGAACGACGTTGATGTGTTGCGCCAGAAATATACTTCTTCGGAGGGAGATATTGTCGAACAGCAAATCGTCGTGAAACAAGCTCAAACTCTTCAAAAGCAGCGGCGGATGTTATTTGGCAACGGTTCGTTCTTGTTGAAAGTGATGGCCAGAACGGTGACTGGCGAACAATTACTAAAATACCAGGCGGCACTCGACAACCGCCTGAGGCTTCGACATCGCTCGAACGTTGAAGGAGCGATTCGGGATATCGAACGTCAGGTCGTCATCAAAATCTCGCAACAGGAGATGCTCGTCGAGTTGTTGATGTCGGAAATCCCCCCTCCGACATCGGCTAACGATTACGACGAAGCGGTGGTCAAATATCAGTTCTCCCGAATCCCCGAACAGAAGGTGCGACCAATTTTTGACGAAGGCCAATGGCCTCAGGTACGCCAGACACTCGACGGATTTAACGAGTTGGAAACAGTACTCACACAACAAGGCCTGATTGAGGAGGAAGCTGCAGCAGCGCCAAAACCTGCAACTGTCCTTCAGCAGGACAAGTTACCGACCGACACAACTGCAATTAATCGATACCGAGAGCAGCAAGACGGGAAAAAACCATGAACAGCGGATTCAGTCATCCCCGTGCCAAGCTCTCCACCGACCTCGTGTCAGTTGTGAGCGATCCATTTCACCTGGGTTCTCTTGATCTAGTTAGCCACTCACTGCTTCCACCGACTCAAAGTCGGTGGAGAGCGTTTTCCAAGCATTGCTTCAGCGATGGCCTTGTTTTCTCTCCCCAGAAAGATCCGTCACGGAGTTACCGGCTAATGCCAGGCCATCCATTTACTGTGTTTTGAATCCCGATTCTCATGACCAGACGCTTTCGCCACCGAACTAGAATGATGCCACTTTCGGCCATAATGTTCGCGTGCGCCTCGATCGTTGTCGCTGATGACGACATTAAAGAAGTTGTTCCTCAGAATGCTGGCAATTTCATTCGGTTCGCCAAAGACGAGCCGTTCGATAGCTGGATGTTTCGCGGAAATCCTGGTTTTGTTCGAAAACAACTAGAAGCCAAAATCGGACCAGCGATCAACGACCTTTGCAACAAGTATTCTCTCGCAAATGTGCACCGCCCAAAATTGGAACTCGCCGCTCGCATTGATCTCCATCGATACGATGTCCGAATTGAAGAGCTACGTCGACGGTTCGAAGCCGCGATGAAAGACAAGAACGAATTGGGACAGCATGACTCCAAAAGCGAATGGGTCATTGTTCGAAACGAAATACAGAAATATCGTGATAGCGATATACAAAATCTATTCGACGCCAATTCCTTCGTCGCTAAGTCTGCAACCAAGATCGCTGCCGACATGCAACGTCGCTCTAGCATTCACCGAATGATCAAGGAAATCGAAAACTACGTTGACTTAGAGAGAACTCAGAAAGAAACGCTCATCACACTGCTCTCGGCGGAACCCCGCCCAACCAGAATCAATCCCGAACTTGACTTTGTTGACGTCAAATATCAGCTCTCTCAATTAACTGATTCGACGTTAAAGCCATTGTTTAACAATGATCAATGGCCACTCATACGTCATCTGCTCGAAGAGATTGAAGCGAATCGAAATTCGTTGATGAATCAACGATTGATCGCAAGGAACTCCGAAGACGACGTCAAACGCCCGACCGTCAGCCGATATCGGCAAAGAACCCGTCCTGCCGATGCCACGACCCCCGAAAACATTCCCGATCCGATTGCTTTGAAGAAGGATGGTGAATGACATGAACTGTTTTGTGCGATCATTCCCAATCCAACTTCTGGTACTACTTTCAGGAGTTGTATATTCCTCTGTTTTCGCTGCTGAGGATGACGTTGTTAATGATTGCCTGGACGCACAGCTTACGAAGGACGGCGTAAATGCAGCCAAGATCCAAAAGGTCTTTGCAATCAGGAATCAGGCGATCGTGCCAATCGGTGACAGAGCCGCAATCCAGTTTGAAAAAATGATTTTCCGTCAGGACGGAAGCGCGGCGATTGGAGACCTATGGGTCAAAGCTGAGCGGGAACAGGTGATTAATTCTCTCGACCGCACCGTTCAGTTGACGGACAATCAAAAGCGAAGATTCGATCTGGCCGGCGAAATCGATCGTCGTCGGTTTCTCTCTCAAGTTAAAGCCGTAAGTCAAATGATTCGTGGCGGATTGGACTTTACTGAGGAAGATCAAAAAGCAGTCAGGCTTTTGCAGGCGAAAGCGACTACGGGACTCCTTGGCCCAGGATCGTTTTTTATAAAGTCGATTCCGACCATTCTCGCCAACAATCAACTTGCGTTACTCAACGAACGTAAACGTTCCATTCACAGCGGCTTAATCAGGAATGCCTTACGTGACTTTGAAGCGAGATTGACGCTGAGTGAACAACAGCGAAAGTCCCTCACTCAGATCATGCTTGATGAGATTCCGTATGACCCGGCGAGCGAGAACGGTGAATTACTTGCCGCAAGGTCAGAACGAATCATGATGATGTACCGACTCTCCTGTTTTGCCAACGAAAAAATCGAATCGTTATTTGACCCGGTCCAATGGCAGAAGGTGCGCCCAATGCTTGAGGAATGCTACCATTATAAAGAATATCTGATTGAGCGAGGCTTGCTCGACCCCGATGCGGACGTTGTAGAGGCTGACCAACCCGCGATTCGAATGAAGGAACCGAAATGAATAAGACAATCCTCTTTTCGATTCACATTTTGCGTGTGCTGATGCTTTCACTTTTGGCGTTCGGGATAACGAGTTCTCGCTCGTTCGCTCAGACCCCTTCTGTCCGCTTCGGCGAAGTTGTCCCTCGTGATGTTCGTGAAATCTACGAACGTGGCCTGCAATTCCTTGTCACCACACAGAATGAAGCGGGGGACTGGAAAGGGGGCGGCGAACAGGGACCGGGAGTCACAGGTTTGTGCCTGATGGTGCTCCTCGCCAGCGGTGAAGACCCGAACTTTGGCCTCTATAGCAACAATGTTCGTCGAGCCCTGCGCAATATTATCTCTGGGCAGGACGCGGGCACCGGCTTTTACGGTGGCCATCTGGGGCATAGCAGCATGTACAACCACGGATTCGCCATGCTCGGACTGGCGGAAGCTTATGGAGCGGTCGACGATCGCAACTTGTGGACCGGAAACGAACCGAACCGCCGATCGATTGGCCAGTCATTAGAATTAGCTGTCCGTGCCGCGATCACCTCTCAAAAGAAGAACTCGTTCGGTGGATGGCGATATTCTCCTGATGGAAACGACGCAGACACATCTGTCAGTGGTGCCGTTCTGGTTGGATTGCTCGCGGCAAGAAACGCTGGAATCGAAGTCCCTGACGAAGTGATCGACAAGTCGATCAACTACTTCACCAAAATGACATCTCCCTCCGGCCAAGTCGGTTATTCTGGCGGGTTCGGCGGATTTGACGAATCGTTCGCACGGATTTCAATCGCCACCCTGGTCTATTCGGTCTCTCGACGAAAAGACCTCTCCCAGTACAAGGCGACTCTCAGCTATCTGACTCAACGACTGGAAAATGTCTCGCAGCAAAACTGGCCCGAATACACGCGATATTATCAGGCCCAGGCGTTGTTTCAGGGTGACGTCGAAGCGTGGGAAAAGTGGAACAAGCTGCTCGTCCGTCATCTCAAGCAGATCCAACTGGCAGACGGAAGTATCCCCGGCCAGATGGGGGTGACACTGGGAACTTCAATGTCCTGCCTCGCATTGGCTTTGAATTACCGCTTTTTGCCGATTTACGAAAGATAATGCCATTCAGGGCGACGCCGTGAATGATTTTTTTGCCTGAAAAAAAGAGAGATGGCCCCCTTTATTGCCGTCCTGGAAGGACATCAGTGATCAGCGGGTGGTTGAGCGAAAGCGACACCACCGGAATCGAACGAATGGAAGACAAACCCAATCCCGGCGGGATTGAAGAACGAACCAGGAAAACGCATCAATTGAACACAAGTCCAAAATCGAAATGAATTCTGGCATCCCTCCGGGATGCAAATGTCTTTTCCATACCGCTGTCCGGTGGTGTCGCTAACGCTCAACCACCGGCTGATCACTGAAATGCCTTCGGCATAAGGAATTATGGGTGTCTTGTCGACTCATTGTTTTACCGACGAAAAATCCTTCACGGCGTTGCCCATTCAGGGCAAAAAGACATTTTACGACGACCTTGATTGAAATGGCTCCTATTTCGCGGCTTGGCGGGAGCCTCGCCTCTCCCTTGGAAAAGCCTTCGCCATACGCGAAGAAACAAAATGTTAGAGGAAACGCCAACGTGCCAAACGCCACTATCATTCCATCGACGGCCAGAGACATTCGAAGAACTCAATGGGTGACTTCGGTCAGGTCTCGTTGGGATCGCACACGACTGATCTGCTTTTGCCTACTCGGCCAGTTTGTCGCAGCGACCGTATTTGCTGACTTGCCAGCCAACCAGACGCAGTCCCCTGTCATGAATCTGACAAACGGTGACCATATCACGGGGACTCTTGTCAATTCTGTCGACCCGACAAGACTCGGATGGCAATCCCCCGCGTTCACAGAACCGTTTTTCTTTGCACTCGGTGGAATCGCCTCGATTCACTTTCCGGCCCCTACCAAACCGCAGTCACATGAGGGTGATTATTGCATCGAAGTTGCAGGGAACGATGTCCTGTTTGGATCACTGATCGGCCTCGACGCAAAATCGGCGATCATTGATGTACCCAAGATTGGCAGAACGACAATCGATCGATCGGTCATCAAGCGGATGTATCGCTGGGGGGGAAGTTCGTCTCAGTTGTTTATCGGCCCCAGCGGACTCAATGGATGGCAGACTTCGGGCGAAGAGAATGGATGGCGTGAAGAAGCCGGACAATTAATTGCGGATAAGCCGATGGCAATCCTTCGTCGCGAGTTTGGAATTCCTAACCAGGCTCGATTCGAGTTCGAACTTTCCTGGACTGCACAGCCCGATTTCGAACTGGCGCTTGGCGTCGGTGACGATCCCAAGACAGCGCTACGCGCCTATAAGTTCGAAGTTTGGAATAAGCTGGTCGTGATCCAACGCGAAACCGAGCGGGAAGCAGACGTAGAACGTCTGCAGGTCGCCGATGAAAAAGGAGGACGCGTACATTTGCAGGCCTTTCTCGATCAGACAGCAGGAAAAATACTTGTTTATTCGTCGAGCGGAGAACCACTGGCAAATCTGACGGTTCAAACAAACAAACCACAAGTACTTGGCGGTATTCAACTCATCAATCGAAGCGGTGACGTTCGGCTGGAAAGCTTACGCATCGGTCGCTGGAACGGTGATTTGCCACGTAAGGCGGAACTCAACAAGTCGCGAATCCATGGAAGCGATGGAACGATCGAGTACGGATCATTAACGTCATACGATCCAGACACGCATGAATTCGTCGTTGGTGATGAGGCCAATTCAAAACGAATTGCGGAGGATCTGGTTCAAGATGTCTTCCTGTCACAAGGGTCTGAGATGACCCCGAGATCCCTGCGCGCGGTATTTCTTTCGGGAACGAAAATCAGTGGCGATCTTGTCCGAATCGAAGACGGTAAGGCAATTCTCAAATCCCCCGGGATTCAGGAATCAATCTCGATACAGCTTGACCTACTGCAATCGTTCGTCGTCCTGGCACCGAAGAGTGATCCTGCCGAGCTACCTGAGCGTCGGGGACGGTTGGAAACAAAGGGAACTCGATTACACGGTTGCCTGACGGACTCGCGGGATGACAAAAATCAGTGCCTGGTATGGCTGCCGGCACGCAGCATGACTTCCAGTCCATTGAAGCCAGGGACCTCGGCCCAAATTGTCTATCGCGATCCACCACCTCCGCCTCCACAGCAAACAGCTCAACAACAGCAGCAGCAACTTATGGTACAAGGCCAAGTTCGAGCTGCCCGAGCTGGCGGGCTTATCGGCCAGGTTCAAGGCATGTTCATGGACGGCGAAACGCAAAATGCTGGTGGCAAGAAATCCAAAAAGCCTGAACCGGTGCTGCACCTGCGGACTGGAGACAAGATCCCCTGCAAGGTCAGCGGAATCGATGAACTTGGCGTGACATTGGAATCAAATGTGTCGGATGCGAAATTCGTCCCTCACGATCAAATTCAAGCGCTGGAACTGATTTCCGATGCTCCTCCTGTCGAAATCAAAACGCTGAAAAAACAACGTTTGCTGACTTTACCTCGCATGCAGCGCGATAACCCACCGACTCATCTGGTCCGTTCTATCGATGGCGACTATCTAAGAGGTCGTATTGTCTCAATGGACGAGGCCCAGATGCAGTTCGAATTACGGCTTGAACCACAAATCGTGCGTCGTGACCGAATCGCCCGCATTATCTGGCTGCATCCGGAAACGACTTCGCCTGATGAAAAAACGGCAGAAGCCGAACGAACAACCGACGCCAGACGAATTCAGGCATTACGGAGCGATGGAAACAGACTGACCTTTATCCCTGAAAAAGTCTCAGGCTCATCCCTGACAGGGAAAAGCGAATTGTTGGGGACTTGTCATGTCGATCTGAAGGACGTTGACCAGTTAATGACCGGGGCGGCCATTGAAGTTGCGGCGGCCGGATTGCCGTTTCACGATTGGAAACTGCAACAGTCTGCTGATCCAGTTGGACCACCAGAAGGTGGCGAAGGTTCTGGCGACGGTGGCGAAGGGATGGAATCAGTGCTTGTGGGAAAACCCGCGCCCGATATTTCGCTCGACATGCTTGATGGGAAGAAGTTTATCCTGGCGGATCACAAGGAAAATATTGTCGTTCTCGACTTCTGGGCCTCGTGGTGCGGTCCGTGCCTGCAGACCATGCCACAGATCGATAAGGTGGCGCATGAATTCGCCGACCAGGGCGTTGAACTCTTCGCCATTAATCTGGAAGAATCGGCAGATAAGATTACGAAGGCTCTGGAACGGTTGAAATTGTCGACAACGGTCGTGCTCGACAAGAATGGTCGGATCGCCGAGAAATACGGCGCAACGGCGATCCCGCAAACGGTGATCATCGACCGCGAAGGAAAAGTGGCCCGACTGTTCGTAGGAGGCGGTGCCCGGTTCGACGAACAGCTTCGCGCGGCGTTGAAAACCGTTCTGGAAGCCCAGCCACAAAAAAGCGAATGACGCTTTGGCCCGAAACGATGTTTGCGTGCGGTGACGCAGAATTTCGTACGGGAGTTTTTGGGCAACTATGTTGATGACAGCCCTTTTCGACACCCCCGTCGCAGGAAAGTTTGAGCAATATCGACAAAGCTTGAGCAACCATGCATGGGCAACTCTGATAAATGCTTGAGCAACCATGCATGGGCAACTCTGATAAATGCTTGGGCAAACATGCATGGGCAACTCTGGGAAACGCTTGGGCAAACATGCATGGGCAACTCTGGGAAATGCTTGGGCAACCATGCATGGGCAACTCTGGTAAACGCCTGGGCAACCATGCTTGGGCAACTCTGGTAAACGCCTGGGCAACCATGCATGGGCAACTCTGGTAAACGCTTGGGCAAACATGCATGGGCAACTCTGATAAACGCCTGGGCAATCATGCATGGGCAACTCTGATAAACGCCTGGGCAATCATGCTTGGACAACTCTGGGAAACGCTTGGGCAACTATGCTTGGGCAACTCTGGTAAACGCCTGGGCAACCATGCTTGGGCAACTCTGGTAAACGCCTGGGCAACCATGCTTGGGCAACTCTGGCAAATGCTTGGGCAATCATGCTTGGGCAACTCTGGGAAACGCTTGGGCAATCATGTATGGGCAACTCTGGTAAACGCTTGGGCAACCATGCTTGGGCAACTCTGGCAAATGCTTGGGCAACCATGTATGGGCAACTCTGGCAAATGCTTGGGCAACCATGCTTGGGCAACTCTGGCAAATGCTTGGGCAACCATGCTTGGGCAACTCTGGTAAACGCTTGGGCAAACATGCAGCCCGATAAAAGCATGATAGACGGCCAAGGCCTTAAAAAACGGTACCCGCCTCGTGCTGAAGAGGCAGGGTGCGGTCAAGTCATTGAAGTCCTACCAAAACATCAACAAAAAGCTGACCAGGTTGATCACAATCCTTGTTTTTCAGTCCCTTTTTTGTGGTTAGCCCGATTGATCATCATCACCCTTTCGGGTTGTCTCATCGGACAGGAGCGGGTCTTCGAGGGCAGTAGCCGAAGCGGCTGGAGTGTGGAAGGTAGAGCGGATCAGAAAAATAGATCAATCATTTGGATTTTCTACTCTTGAGGAATTTGACGTCGGAAGTGTCGCCAAAGTTCCTCGGGTTCATGGAGCGGTAGCTCCTGGCGAACCGCTTGTAGCGGCTCTTGAGGAATTTGACATTGTAAGTGTCAACAAAGTTCCTTGTGTCCATGGAGCGGAAGCTCCTGGCGAACCGCTTGCAGCGGCTTTCAATTCTCTCTAACCGACTCTCTCGCCGCTTCGGCGCTGCACCCTCAAAGCAAGCAACGAACCGACACGGATCAGCCCGCACCCTCAGGCAGTTGCGGGGGCGATCCGTTTAAAATTAGTTCCAAGATTTCAAAGATCAAATCTCGTCGTAGCACATCACAAAACGGAAACGAACCTCGTAGATCGAGATGCCATCCCCGTTTTGTTCTCCAAACCAGACGAGCCGGCCAGCGTCAGGCGACTCCTTCGGTTCAAGCTCGTCGATTCAACTCCATATTTCGTCTGCAGGCCGTCTGAAAACTGTCATCGCATCTCAGTTCAAAAAACGTTGGCTAAGTTGGTAAAGTTGACCAAGTTCCGTATTTTGCAGGCGTTTTTGTGGTTTTTGAATTTGGTCAAGTTGACAAAGTTGATCAAGTTGACAAAGTTCACACTTGGTTCAAGAGTCTGGCGTCGGGCCTTCGAGACCCACGGGCTTTTTTCGGGAGCACAAAGCTCCAAATCAAGCCACCTGCTTCCCGGCACCAACAAAAAGCATTTGGCACCGCTGAGACACCTCAATGGTCATCAAGACCGTCGCCGAGCCTGTTTTCACGCTCGCCAACCATCACACACCCCTATGAGACAATCTACAATACACTTCTTATTAACGACATAAATTTATACACAACACTCAAGAGTGTCAACATGCAAAGTGAAATGATTCGGAAAAACTGAAATTTTTCTTGAGAGAGGGAAACATGGTATTCAATGACCGAATGCCTGCACTTCGTCTTTATTGCCATTAATCGCAGCCCAACTGATGAAAACGAAAAGAAATTCGGAAGAAATTCAGAGGAGACCTTCGGTCGGCACCTTGCGCGAGGTCAGGGGACCTTTGCACAACAATAGCAAGTCCAGGCAAGCCGGGCGTAAGCCCCCGGACTCTTCTCGAATTTTCTACTCTTGAGGAACTTGACGTTGGAAGTGGCGACAAAGTTCCTCAGGTTCATGGAGCGGAAGCTCCTGGCGAACCGCTTGCAGCGGCTCACGACTTACTCACGACTACTTTCTGCCGCTTCGGCCCGCCCTTGGACTTCTTCGAGTGTGAAACTTGTCTTATTGAGTCAAGTTTCAGGATTTCTTTCAACGTAGCCTTCTTCGCTCCGCGTGATGAGCATGCGTCGGAAATGATTCAACCGTTGTCGACGCGTCGAAACAATAAATTCGTTTGAATACTTTTTTGAAGATATGCGGATTGGAATTTGGCAGGTTTTCGAACGATGCTCATCACGCGGAGAGGCTGTCATTTTTTGCATTTTACCGACGAATTTCACGGAATGAATCTTTCCACGCTTGTGATCAGGCGCTAGGATTCGCGCCATGACACAACCTCCCCCAGACGATCGCGTTTCGAACTTAA
>CAIOKO010000028.1 GCA_903858935.1 uncultured Schlesneria sp.
CGCCCTTCATCGCCTCTTGGCACCGAGACATCCTCCACACACCCTTAATAACTTGACCACTTGGTTTTAGAATCTTGATCTCCAACCCAATCTCGCACATCAGCCAGCCTCCCGAAGCATTACGCCCCAAGACAACCAACCAACACACGTATTGGCGATGAAACAAGAACACCAAGCTCTTATTTTTTACTTAAACCGAGTTGTCAAATATCGTTGCGTCGTTCAGCGGCCTCAACCGGCGAACGAGCGGGAGGGAGATGTTATCCGCCGTACTACCAAACGTCAAGCGTCCGGTGCGAGATATCAGAATGGATTCTTGATTTTCTCTTCGCCGCACACAAATGGCCTGAGAACAGGCCCCTTATCGCTTACGGAAACGCGTGGTGAGCCGCACGGCTGCAGACCGCCGATATGTCGCACTCGAAATCGGATTCGAATCCCATGAAGGGCAAAAATTTCAAAAAAAGACGCTTAACGCCCCTTGTCCTTAGCCGATTCCTAGCCGCCACATCCTCTTTGAGCCACTTACTATATCGTTGTTCGCCTCGGCAGATACCATACTTCCGGGCTAGCATGGAGCCCGTTGTCGCATGCCTCTGCCATTGATAAACACAACGCGACCACAGTTGGTTCATCCCAGGAAAATAGACGATGAGCATCGATACCAATTCCGAATCCAAAATTCCCCCCGTCGTGAGCCCGAATTTATCGAAGTGGAAACCACTGCGGATCTGGCCGCTAATCATTTTACTCGCGGGAATGATCGTCTTTCGACTTCTTCCATCGCTTGTTGAGGACGCACCGGCAAATATCTGGATGTCGGCTGCATTCGGGCCGGCTCTGTGTGGCATCCTCATTCTCATCTGGTGGCTTGCCGCCAGCCGGGCCACGATCTGGGAACGATTCGCAGGATTTATCGGTATCGCCGCCTCCTTCGCTGCCACACTGGCCCTGTTGGACCCCTCCATGAGAGGCCCAGCGGTTCCCGTCTTGACGATTCCGACTGGTATGGCGGCCTTCGCGTTAGGAGCTATCCTGTGCCACCGACTTCTGTCGTTTAGACGTACCATTATTTCGCTACTGATGGCGCTTGCAGCGTTTGGCGTTTCGACACTTTTTCGAACTGACGGAATGTGGGGAAATTTTGCACTGGGACTTCACCCCCGCTGGTCGAAATCTTCCGAAGACCTCGTCAGTGCCGATTCCCAATCACGCCAGACAAAAGCCACCGCCAGTCATTCTGCCGACGCGCTGGCTCACCCGGAATGGCCTGGATTCCGCGGCCTGCATCGTGATGGTGTTCAGCATGGTCCGATTCCCGCTACCGACTGGACAACCTCGCCACCTAAGCTCGTCTGGAAGATTCCGGTCGGCCCCGGCTGGTCTTCGTTCGCGGTTGCTGGCCAAATGCTGTTCACCCAGGAACAGCGAGGTGCATTCGAAACCGTCGTTTGTTACGCGGCGGATTCGGGATTGGAAATCTGGACCCGGCAGGTCGAATCGCGGTTTGATGATCCGCTGGGTGGCCCTGGCCCCCGTGCGACTCCGACGCTCGCCGATGGCGCCCTGTACGTGATGGGAGCCACGGGCCTTTTGCTTCGACTCGATCCGATCACTGGCGAAGTCGTCTGGAAGCAAGACCTGAAAGTTATCGCCGACCGTCAGCCGCCGATGTGGGGATTTTCGTCGTCACCCCTCGTGATCGATTCGCTCGTCATTGTTCATGTGGCAGGCTCTGGTGACAAAGGAATCGTGGCCTTCAATACTTCGGACGGAAAACTTCAATGGTCCGCAGCAGCAGGCCAGGATAGCTACTCGTCCCCGGAACTGGCGACAATTAACCAAGAGTCGTTCGTACTGATGCTCACAAACAAGGGGCTCGATTTTCTCGATCCGGCAACGGGAAATTCTCGCTTCTATCATGAATGGCCATTTGAGGGATATCGCGCCTGTCAGCCGCAACTGATCGGCGACGACTCGCTTTTACTTCCAACAGGAATGGGCGCGGGGACCCGGAGGATTCGTATTTCTCATGTTGACGACGCCTGGAAAGCCGACGAAGTCTGGACATCTCGCAACCTCAAAGCGGACTTCAATGACCTCGTCGTTTTTGAAGGACACGCATACGGGTTCGATTCAGCCATCTTCAGTTGCATCGACCTGGAAACGGGGCAACGAAAGTGGAAAGGTGGCCGCTATGGAAAAGGTCAGGTTCTTCTGCAAGCGGAGTCCGGCCTGCTGATCGTGATGGGGGAGCAAGGCGAAGTGGTCCTGCTGAAAGCCGATCCGAAATCGCTGACAGAACTGAGTCGATTCCAGGCGATCTCGGGAAAAACCTGGAATCACCCCGTCCTGATCGGTGATCGTCTGTACGTCCGTAACGCACAAGAAGCGGCCTGTTATCAACTGCCATTGGCCCAGCAATAACGTGCTACGGGGGTTAATTCTAAATCCCCTGCCGAGTCGGACTACCCAATGAGAATCGGGGAAATTGGCGTCCCTTCACAGATCGTGAGCGGTCGACCGAGATTGTCGCGGAGCTGTACATGCGGATCGACACCCAGACAGTGGTAGATCGTGGCGGCAAGGTCTTGCGGTGATGTCGGCGATGATGCGGGGTAGGCGGCAAATTTGTCGCTGGAACCATGCACGATCCCTCCTTGAATTCCTCCACCAGCCAGAACCGATGTAAAGCAACTGGGCCAGTGATCGCGGCCGTCGGCTCCCGCACCGGCACCGCCGACCACCCCTTGACCGACACGAGGTGTCCTTCCCATCTCACCCGTCCAGACGATCAGCGTCTCGTCGAGCATTCCGCGCTCTTGCAGGTCATCGAGCAAAGCACTGAAGGCACGATCTGTCACGGGACAAAGCCTGGTTTTCAGATCAATGAAATTGCGATTGTGAGTATCCCAATAGACGCTGACGTTGGTGATCCCATCATTGGGCCAGAAGACCGTGACATAAGGAACTCCAGCTTCAACCAGTCTTCGTGCCTGTAAAACCGATTGGCCGTGGACATTCATTCCGTACCGCTCGCGGACGGCTGCGGGTTCGCGCGACAGATCGAATGCTTCGACCGCTCCTTTTGAAGACAGCAGAGAAAACGCACGGCCATAGTGACTGCGATTGGCGGCGACCCGAGCATCACTTTCGAGATGACGCAGTTGTTGATCGATCGAACCGAGCAGATGGCGTCGTCGGTCGGATCGAGATTCAGGAACGTCCGCCTGAAGATCAAAATCACCCACCTTGTAATTGGGCAAGCTCCCATCAGCGTCAATTCGCATCGGGTCAAACGTTGGACCAAGCCAGCCGGCCCCCTGTCCGTGCGAGGATTCGACGAATCGCGGTGCTCCATTGGGCACAACGGGCATCATCGAAACATGAGGAGGCAACGGACCGCGCCCGAGACCCAGTCGGGACACCACGGCACCGATCCCCGGCCAGTCCTCCGACAACGGGCCGCCACGACGGGGTGTGGCACGACCAGTCAGGGGATAATGAGTCGCAGAGGTATGATCAACATCGTCGTGAGTCATCGAGCGAATCAGAGCCAGCTTGTCAGCGCGCTGCGCCAACAGGGGCAGGTGTTCGCAGATTTGAAGTCCGGAAACGTTGGTGTCTATCGGTCGAAAGTCACCGCGATATTCTGCCGGCGAATTCGGCTTCATGTCCCACGTATCTTGATGAGCAGGACCACCCCACATGAAAAGAAAGATACACGCTTTAGCCGGCGGACGTTTTTGTGCAGTACCCGGCGACTCAGCGCGCGCAAGGCTGCTCGAGTGCAGCCACCCCGGCAGATCAAGGCCAAGCAGGCTGACGGCACCCGCTCGCAAACATTCGCGTCGTCGAATCAAATGTCTGCCGAACATCCAGAGGCCTCATACCAGGAAACCCACCCTGCCCCCGCGAAACTCTCGCATGTCGCGGTGACCAACAAGTCTATCACATCAATGGGACAATCTGCTTGTCAATCCGATCCTGATCCTCATTCCACCAAAATCGAGTCCCACGAAATTTGACCGAAAAGTTCGCGCGAGTTCGAGCGACTTCGACCATTCCTCGTAATTCATTGGGGTTTTCGCGATGATAGCCCCTGTTTCGATCGTTAAAAAGTTCACCTGAGTTCACCTGGGTTCGACAGTGTTCGACAGAGTTCGATTCCACTCCCTGGTTGTGCGAGCAGTCTCCC
Source organism: uncultured Schlesneria sp. (assembly GCA_903858935.1). Classification (GTDB taxonomy): domain Bacteria; phylum Planctomycetota; class Planctomycetia; order Planctomycetales; family Planctomycetaceae; genus Schlesneria. The sequence goes on from CAIOKO010000028.1 coordinate 4,199, forward strand.
GACCCTGCACAAACGATCGACCGAAGGTCTCATGCGATTTTCTTCACTTTGTTCCCTTCGCGTCCTTCGCGCCCTTCTGTCCAAGATTTTCTCTTCCGTTTTGCAATAATCCAGCCGCGTAGAGATTACGTGTCACAGTTCGATCGACTTCGACCATTCCCCTAATTTACAGGGGTTTCAAAGCATTTTCTCACCCTGTTCGAGTTTGTTCGAGTTTGTTCGAGTTCGTTCGAGTTCGTTCGGGTTCGACGCAGTTCGATCGACTTCGGATCCCGGCTTTCCTTCCAGGCGAGCCGAGATGCGTCAGCCCTCGGACTCTTCGTTTTCTTCTTTTCTGCTGTCATCGCGCCGTCACGAAATTTAGTGTCACAGTTTGTTCGAGTTCGATCGACTTCGACCATTCCTCGTAATTCATAGCGTTTTGGCGATCGTTCCCCACGTTTTTTGGGGTGTTCGAGTTTGTTCGAGTTTGTTCGAGTTTGTTCGAGTTTGTTCGAGTTTGTTCGAGTTTGTTCGAGTTCGACGTGGTTCGAATTTCTCCGCTCCTGTGACGCGAGTGCCTCATGACCTCGCACAAACTCGGCGGCACCCTCAAGGCAAAGAACGATCCTCACGGATCAATCCACACCGACTTGAAAGCCGTGGTGACCATTCGTTTTCAATTCATTCCAAGATGCCAAAGATCAATTGTCGTCGTCAGGTTTTGATTTTTCGAAAATCCAACCGTGCCAAAAGCCGTAGAATGGGCTTCAGCCCGCTCCAAGTAACAGCTTGTACAGCCAAAAGACCCACGCGAAGCAAAATCATCGATTCCAAGGCGATGACACCGACTTCGGCGTCACGTGAGCCTTCGAGGACTTCTTCATCTTCACCCAAAAGACAACGACATAACAATGCAAGTAAATTTATCGCTCGTCAATAGAAAAATCGAGATCATTTCTTAACGTTTGGAAGTTGCGTATGAAACGAGACCACGATCATCGCCGAACCGAGATTTGCGCAAAAACCGGGAACACCAACCGCGAATGAACTTAACGTCAGAATGGCCATTCTGTTATGTTCCAACGAAGGTGGAGTAATGCAAAAAGAGTACGGTGGACCCCATTGTCTAGACCAGAAAACGGATTTAATTAGAGAGACTGGCGACAGCCAGGCGCCCGCTCTTTCGATTTGGGGCAGTGGCTCCGCGCAGGTGAGCGTAG
>CAIOKO010000029.1 GCA_903858935.1 uncultured Schlesneria sp.
ATTCGCGATTACATCGATCATCACAATGCCAATCCGAAAACGTTTGTCTGGACCAAGAAAGCCGAAGACATCCTCGAAAAAGTGGCCCGTGCGCGAAAGGCTCTCAATAAGATCCCATCTGCGTGAAGCACTACACTAGTACGAATGCAAAGATCAGGGCGATGGCGAGGATGAAGTCGAGGGGCGTCAGTTCTTTCGCTTGTAAAGGCTCAACTTTGATCAGATTTTTCTCCTCAGCATCGGCAGCGTTTTCGCCCTGTGCTTCGAAAGCAGGTGCATTAACTGCCTTTTCCGCATTTTGCTGAGGTGCGGCAGCGGCATTGTCCTTTTTCATCTGCGCAATAAGCTCTGGAACCACCAGCGCCGAATGGCTCGCTGCAATCGCGAGATAGGTGCAGCAGACGGCGATGACTTGATACAGAGCCCCCCCACGCCCGCCGGAGCCGCGTCGAACTGCAGCCCCCACCATAAATCCGACGAGTATGGAGATCAGGCCGATCTCAAAGCCGGTCAATTTGAGGATTCCGTAATAGATCAAGAACCCCGCAAAAGACGCGGCCAAACCAAAAAAACAAGCTTTGAGCAACCGTGGAAACGCCGCGCCACCAGTAAACTGGTTTTTGACCGCTTCGCTGCAACTCTCACAGAGAATTGCACCGTTGATTTGAAAATATTGGTCCGTAATCGCCACACCGCATGCGGTGCAGTTCACCCCGCCGGCGTTCGGGGCAGAGTATTCTGCCTCGTTAAATTGAAGTTCACCAGCATCGGTCGAATCGGGTGTCTCGTCATTCATCCAGGTGATTCCAATAAGACGGTTCGCTTGAAGCTGCCGTAATGATTTGCGTCGACAACATTGGACACGATCACAGAGAGAACTTCCAGTGGATTTAATCCGATTATCAAGCAGTTGCACGTCAACGGTGTTGTAATCAACCGTGCCGGCCAGACACGTCGCTCATCCAGGCAATCGGAAGATCCAGAGGGAAATCGGAATCAGCGAAAGTTCCAGTGCAGCGTAGACCTACAAAACAAGTGAAGGTCGACCGTCAGCCAATAGGCTAATGAGTCTCCCAGTCACGAGGCCACCCGCGAAAATCACAGTGGTCAACACGGCAGTATTTCGGTGTTTGTCATTGAAAGCCGAAAAGAGCCACAACAGACCAAGTCCAATATAGAGACCAGTAATTGCTCGAAGAATATGGAAAAAATCCACCGACACCGCAGGGATGTTAAGAAATGTCCGAACAAACCAGGTGGGCGAAATCCCATACAGAATTGCGATGATCGAAACAACAATGAATGCGAATATCAGAAACGATTTCTTGATCGACTTGCAAACTTCTTGCGAGAACCTGCCAAGGATCATTCCAGACAAGGCTGAACGCTGCATCAGATCGCCTTTCAGTTGGCTTTTGGGGAATATACAGACGTAAATATGTGTTAGAATTCCGAGATTGAACAGCTTATTTAAAACGTACATTAGCGGTAAGTTACTCAGTATCTCGACCTGACCACCGCCTCTTCTCGAAAGGTGCAGCCATGCAGCGTTGCCCGGACTGCGATGAACTCATCTCGTCTGAGGCGATCAACATTCAGGAGGGGTTCGCTCTTTGTCCAGTATGCGGCCGGTTGACGAAGCTGTCGGAATTGAACTTCAGCAACCGCTCCGTCGCGGAAACCCTCAACGATCCGCCAGTCGGCTGTTCGATCGTACCGATGGATCAGGGCGTTGTCGTGAGAGCCTCGTTGCGATCGATCGCTGGTTTCGTGTTTTCCGCGGGGTTTGCACTATTCTGGAATGCCATCGTTTCAATCTTCCTGCTACTTGCTATCGCCGGTCTTTACGCCAATTTGATCGGTCCGGTCCCGGCCTGGTTCCCCGCTCCCGGTGTGAAAGATGGCAAGCCCGAAATGAACGGCGCGCCGATGAACCTGGGTGAGACGATGTTCCTCTGCGTGTTTCTCATTCCGTTTGTGGCCATCGGAACAGCAATGGCCGGTGTCGCTCTCTTGAGTCTCTTCGGCAAGGTCGAGGTGATCATCGACGAATTCAACTCCTTTGCCTCGATGGGCATCGGATTCTTCGTTTGGAAACAACGGTTCGACCCATTTCGCGTCGACTCGATTACATTAAATTCCAACGCTTGTGAATCGGGCGGACGAACCAATTCCAATCGCGTGATTGAATTGAGGTCCGACCGCACCATCAAATTCGGCTCACTGCTGCAATCAGACCGACTGGAATGGATGTATGCAGCTCTGAAAGAATTGATGCTCAAATCGACCACAAACCGAACCAACTCAAATCTGCCCGTTCTGACTTGGATACCGCGCCATGATAAATAGAACGGTTACGATGAACCCAATCCGATATTTGATCTCGGCGGAACGCAACTCAACCAGCGGAATGAAGTCCACAGGCGACAGCTTTGTGGTCGGTCACCTTTCTTACAAACTAATCAACGCGATACAAACATCGGCAACGGGAATTCCTGTCCTCAGACAAATGGATTGAAAATCGAATATGTAAGAAATCCGCATCGTGTCACGCGCTGACTGCCGGCGACTTTGACCGCTCAGGCCGGATGCGAGGCCCATTTAAAAAACGCCCCAGCCATGTGTAGCGGACCATCGTCTGATACGTCCACAACAGGAATGCGATCATGACCACGACGATCAGCAGAAATTTCGCAACGGCCGGGTACCGCAAGTCTCGCACGAAGTACTGGGCCGCGATGACCAGCGGCAAATGGGCAAGGTAAAGCCAGTAAGCGGAATCCGACAGATATTGAATTGTTGAGCTTTCAAAGGAACAGACCTGCCGCAACAAACCTACGAGGCCAAAGGTGATGAACCAGGGATAAGTCGACTGCAATGCGACAACGATGATCCGGCGAGCAATTGGGGTGAGTCCGTATCCTGCTGGGCCTGTCCACCCCTGTGTGAGAGCCAACAGCAGTGGCAGGATGACCATGAACCCTAATGTCAGCGGCAGCCACCACCGCTCACCAACGTGACCGGTCCGGTCCTCGAACCCGAAATAGATCGCCCCAAAGCCAAAAAAGATTGAGTAGTACGCAAACACGTGCGGGATAGGCACGAGGCCGGTGGAAGTATCTGGACCGATAATCGGAACCGTACCGTATTCTCCCATGTACCATTGCGGGATCATCGTCAGAGGAATCAGCCAGAGGTAGCGGGTGGGCGAAAGAAGCAGCCGATCGGGCAGCCGGAACGATAAAGATCGTGATCCGATGGCGCAAAGGACGGCATAGCCAACGACGATCCACCACAGGAACCAGAGGAACCACAGGTGGTGAAACAGGGGCATCTGCATCAATGTGTCCACTAAACTCGCCTTAGGCCCCGCTGTCGCACCGTGCTGGCGCAGTGACTCCGCGATCGCCGCCTTGCGTCGTCCTAGCCCCTCTTCGTTGAGCTCAAGTTGAAGAAGCGACGCGAAGTAGCGGGTCGTCCCCTCATCAAGCACGGCGACATCTAACGGCGTGTTACCACGATTGTTCCTGGAATTGACCTTTGCGCCGTCCCGCAAGAGCAACTCAACGGCGTTTTCGTGGCCCAGAAAGGCTGCCGCAAGTAGAGCGGTCCCCCCATCCTTTGACAGGGCATTCACATTCGCCCCCCGACGAATAAGAAATTCGATGGCCTCTGTCTGACCGGTCAGTACGGCCGAAATCAGCGGCGTTACACCTTGTTTAGAATCCACGGCGTCCACCGCGGCCCCGCTGGTCAGATGTCGTTCGATGGCGCCAATGTCGCCCGCTCGCGCCGCGCCCCAAAGATCCGACGCATTCCTCGCAGATGCCGATTGGCTGGATTTCGGAGGGGTGGACGACATTGCAAGGGCGGAAACCCCAACAGTCAACGGGACGACGGTGACCATGCCCAATAGCAGAGGGAGAAACACCCTGTTGAACCGTTGCTTGATAAGCGACTTCCAGCCCCGACGGTGAAGCAGCATCGCGCTGAAGAAGCCACTCATGACAAAGAACAGCGGCATTCGAAAGCCGTGGATGGCCGAGAAAATAATGCCGAAAACAGGATCCTGTCGACAATCCGTGACGATCCAGAATGCTGGAAAGAACGAAAGCGACGCGTGCAGGACAATCCCCAGCAACATGGCACCGGCCCTCAACGCATCAAGGTCCGTTCGTCGAGCAAAGGTTGAGGTTTCTGTGTTCATATCGAGTGTTTACTCATCCTCATTCCATGTTGTGTCATGTCATCTCTGTATAACAATTGCGACAATCCCAAGACAGCGCGAGTTGTAAATCCTCACGCCAACAAATGGGATCATGATCACCGGAGTATTTCCTGTCACGAACGTCGTATCCGTCCGGCCGCAGGGCGGCGCAATCGGCGTCACACCCCTCGATCTGTGTCATCACTTGGAACAGACCAGTTGGGGGATGTGACACATTTGCCTTGGTTTCCCGGTCACCGACACATGACCAAAGCTTTTGATCGGATTTTATGCAGGGCGAAAGACCCATGAAGAACCGGCCGTTTTCCCTCCGAAATGATGGCAACTGACAAATCACTGCGGCAAACCTGAGTGAAAACTGAGTGGCCACAAGAACTGCAGCGAGACCGCTCAGGCTCAACCCAGCCAGCACAACTTCGCGGACGCTCGGGTGACGCTCTCGTACACATAAAATGAGGTACTTCGCAACTAAGGCCAAATAGTCCCTTTGGCATGTGAAATCGACATGCCTTGCAGCGACAACGTTGTTGGAAACGAACACACTGGCGATCGGCGGACGTATTCCCTTCCACCGAAATTCACCAACGACCGCCGTTACCCCAACCCGCCCGAGATACAATTTGGCATTCAGGAAAATGACCGACAGATTTGGCCGCATGGTAATTGCCGGAACGGTCCTGACCTTTCTTTCGAACGGTATTGTGCGGCTGCGAACGAAAAGTTCCGCAAGAGCCTTTGATACAGGCATAACGACAGAATCTCAGCAAACAATTGGAAAAGGGTTAGAGTCTCAAAGAAATATTAAACGCCAAAATACAGTCCCGCTATTCGACCGTTCGACAATACGTACGGTGGACCCCATTGTCTAGACCAGAAAACGGATTTAATTAGAGAGACTGGCGACAGCCAGGCGCCCGCTCTTTCGATTTGGGGCAGTGGCTCCGCGCAGGTGAGCGTAG
>CAIOKO010000030.1 GCA_903858935.1 uncultured Schlesneria sp.
GAGATCGAAACTGCGGTTGACCTCTCTGCGACTGTCCGGAATGAAGCTCGGATATCTACTCAATTTCGGCTCCCCCTTAATGAAAGATGGAATCACACGAATCATTCACAGACAGATTTGAACACTCCTCCGTGTCTCAGTGCCTCTGTGAGAAACCGAAAAGATCGAACAATTCGGCTACATTCAGTGTTCGATCGAAGAATGGATCTCTCACTGAGCCACGGAGACACGGAGATGCCTGAGAATGAGATCGAAACTGCGGTTGACCTCTCTGCGACTGTCCGGAATGAAGCTCGGATATCTGCTCAATTTCGGCGCCCCCTTAATGAAAGATGGAATCACCCGAATCATTCACGGACAGCTTTGAACACTCCTCCGTGTCTCAGTGCCTCTGTGAGAAACCGAAAACATCGAACAATTCGGCTACATTCAGTGTTCGATCGAAGAATTGATCTCTCACAGAGCCACGGAGACACGGAGATGCATGAGAATGAGATCGCAACTGCGGTTGACCTGGCTGCGACTGTCCGGAATGAAGCTCTGATATCTGCTCAATTTCGGCTCCCCCTTAATGAAAGATGGAATCACACGAATCATTCACGGACAGCTTTGAACACTCCTCCGTGTCTCAGTGCCTCCGTGAGAAACCTAAGAGATCGAACAAAACGGTCCAGCGAAATGGAGTACCATCTGCTGACCTTCAACGTTCGGCAGCGGAAACCAAAACCGGCTCCCTCTTGAATATCCTCCATTTTTTCGATGGCCGACCGCTATTCGATATCGGAAAAACGAACAATCGAGGAGCTCAGCCAAAGTGTCCCTCTCGTTCACGACGACGCAACGATAAACCGCAATAAAATGAGGAGTATTTTCGATGCTTGACACAGTTCGCCCTTTTCTCCCTGCAATCGGCTGTACGATCTTGTGCGTGATCGCTATCGCAGGAAATTTGATTGGCGGTGCCATGACCGGCGCCGCCCCTCCTTGGATCGGAAACGGCGACATCGCGTTCTATTCCAGCTTGCCCATGTGCTTCGCTCTGGTGGGGGTATTTCAGTCGAAGCTACAGCAAGAGAACCGCGAGCTACGAAAGAAGTTTGAAGAACTGGTGTCACGACAATCCGCCAAAGACCGCGCGGCATAAACGGGGTAAATCCAAGTGTCGAAAGGAATCAAAGAGGCCAGGACTCATAAACACATTTCCCGGCCTCTGTTTACGTTCACTGAAGGAATTGTACCGTAACTCATTGAATGCCGATCAAGGCATTCAACACGGACGGCGAGTATTCCGCTGGTTAATCTCCGATCTGGCAGATGTCGATCCCCTGCGGTACGATCCTGGAGTGGCATCTTTCGCACGATTGAAAGTCAGGAGAAAACTCAAAATGCAACACGCGATTGACGCCATCTTCGAAAATGGCACGTTCCGTCCGATCCACCGAGAATTGCTCGCGATTCCCGAGGGACAGCGGGTTCGAATCACCGTTGACGACGGCGATCCTGAATCCCTGCGACTTGCGCTGTCCGTTTACGACGGGCTCTCGGACGATGACATTGACGAAATTGAACAGATCGCCTTGGAACGAAGGACGTTTTTCGGTACCAGGAGCGAGAATTGATGGAGCCAAAAACGCTTCTCGATACGGACGTCCTTTCAGGATTAATGCGGAAGACGGCGGGGGCGTTGAACCGCGCGAGAGCATATCTGGCGGACCACCCGCAATTGTCAATTTCGTTAGTGACCCGTTTCGAGATTCTACGCGGATTGAAGGCGAAACAGGCGTCGATTCAACTGACGGCGTTCGATTCGTTTTGTAAAAACAACGAGGTCTTGCCAATTACAGACAGCGTGATCATCCGCGCGTCGGACATCTACGCGGAACTTCATCTTCGTGGCCAATTGATCCCAGATGCTGATATTCTCATTGCGGCAACTGCCATCGAGAATGGACTTGTTCTTGCAACGAACAATGTCGGTGACTTTGGTCGCATTCAAGGGATTCAAATTGACAATTGGCTTGCATGAACGCCTGGCCGAACAAGTCGGTCCAGCGGAATGGAGTACGATCCGCTTTCCTTTAATGTTAGACGTCATGACCGAAGCCACCACAACTCGCCCGCTGACGGAGCAAGAGCGCCGCCTGGCAAGGTGGATGCTTGAACACGGATCGCCAGAGGCCGCTCATTTCATCGAGCAGCTTGACCACGCTGAAGCCACTTCGTGGCGGTGTGTCTGTGGCTGCGCCAGCTTCAACTTCAAGGTTACGGGGAAGCCAGAAGCACCTCCCGGCGTAAACATCCTTGGTGACTACCTGGTCGGCACAGGAGATGACACGTTCGGCGTCTTCATCTTCCAGAGCGAAGGTGTTTTGAGCGGAGTCGAGGCCTACAGTTTAGCAGCTGATGCGCCGAGCGAATTACCGGAGCCGGATGAATTGCGTCCGGCGGACTTCAAGACATCCGAATCCAGAGCGTCCTCGCGCGATGACGCCTGACCACTCGCTAAAGCTGACCTGCTACCGCTTACGCCGCATGCCTCGGCAGGGATCTTAGCTCGAATGTTCGATCGAAGAATTGATCTCTCACAGAGCCACAGAGACGCGGAGAAATGTATGAGAACGTGATTGATCACTCCTCCGTGTCTCAGTGGCTCCGTGAGAAACCGAACAGGCCGTGCCGAACATGTCCATACGCGGAGGCCGCGTTCATGTAAGCGAACAGGCGATCGGTGATCACAAATATCCTCGCCTGGAGCAAAATTCACTTGCGAAACGCCATCGCGATATTATCGTGATATCCGCGATGGCCGAAAAACGGTCTGCAATCGCGGATATCTCCAGTTTTTTGGCATTATCCGCGATCAATCGCGGATAATGATTAGTTAGGTAGGAACTGAAAACACTCGCGTAATTACGGCACCTGCAACGCAGATGACCTGAACCACAAAACCGAATGCCATTTGACGCACAACGAAACCAACGCACGAATTGACTTTTCTCGCATCCACAAAACATGACGCACGATCCGAGATAATCTGATTAACCGCCTGATCCTCAGTTACATCCAAATACTCATCTCTAATTTTTTCGGCATCTGAACTATTTCCTGGCGTTGTCCTCTCGCGAGGAAGGTAAAGACCAATGCTTCTAATTGCGACGAAAACACCAGCCAAAATGCTCGCAGCAACAAATGCAGATTGGATCGCATTTCCTTTGCCAATAAATTCCCCGGCACTGACGAACGACATCAGACCTGCTGACGCAGCAAACAGTGTTGATGCCCTTGTTCTCATTTTGTCCGTAGCTTCCAATGACGATTTCAATGTTCCCGCAAGATTATCGAGTACGAGTTGTTGCTGAACGGTTAACACCAAAGGAACCCCCACAAAATGTCAGAAGATCAAAAACGAGAAGAACCTAAATCGCCACCACAGAAGCCACCAATGCCGAAACCGAACAAAGACCAAATTTTCGAAAGTGAGTATCCGAAAAGCAAGCCACGAAATACCTAACAAGCCGGTCCAGGCGAGCGAAGACGCCGCCTGACCTTCAACGTTCGGTTACAAGAATACAGAACATACTTGAAAAAACGCTTTGACTTGTTTCATTCGAAAGCATCTTGAATATGACTTCTCGCAAAATGATTTTCGACACATTCATTGATAACCCGCTTTGGGATGCTGCAACGTGGCTCGGGGTCGGGTATCTATTCATACCGGATTCCCCTCCGATTTTCGGACTTTATTTCAAACATCGTAAACATGGCGAAGACATTTTTCGTCAGTGGACTTACCGCCTTGGGGACTTCGATAATGAAAACCAATTGCGCATCTCGCTCGTCGAGGGGCCAATCGTCGGTTCGCAGCCAGGATACAATATTCGCATCGGAAGTAATGTTCCAACAATCCTACGCCTAGCAAAAGAACAAGGGATCAACATTTCGAATACCGGTGTGTTCTATACCTCACGAATCCACAGAATGAACCCAGAACCAGGGTCACAAAATCTTCGAAACTTCAAGGATTTCTATGCTCGACATGGGGAATTTGTCCTTGCACAGGTTGATATGTCACAAAATGGGTTAATTGCAAATCCTGCGTCTCTGATAAGGAAGACGGAGGTTCACATTCGACAGATCGAAGACATTCTGGAAGGTGACCTTGATCGCGACGCCATTGCTGCTCGCCCGTCATAGGCCAATCTTTTCCAATACCTAAATCAAGTCCTGACGCTGATGCACCAAGATCATTTACCATTATCCATTTCACATCACTGTCAATCATCATCATGTCCGTTTCACTAAATACACCGAACAAGCCAGTCCAGGCGAGCGAAGACGCCGCCTGACCTTCAACGTTCGGCTCGGACATCAAAACATAAACACAACAAATGTCTCATTTCACTTCCCAAATTTGAAAGCCGTCTCGTGAATTACTTCGACAATGTCGCCTTGGGAAACATGAAGGCGATTGCGCTCAATGCGAATGGCGACGATGAATGGTTTCGATCCGGCGTTCTTCATGTTGTTTCGCAAATCGAACAAGAAGGTACTTTCGTTCCCAAGCAATTCGATATTCTTTCCACAGATGATGTCATTCTGGATGCACAAGAAAAGAAAAATAAAAAACAACTGCTAAGGACGCTCGGCCTCACACCAGAACAAGGAACCCGTTTTTCAATCGGTGCGTCAAATGCTGAATCCGTCCTTTCTACATTTGTCCGAAATTGATCGGCCGTTGACTGACCGGAACGTCACCACCCGGCAACCGTTTCAGACCCATGAATTCCCTAATGTCATTTATTATGCGATCCGCGCGGATCATTTTTTCCTGTTCCTTTTGTCGAACATCAAAGTCGCTTCCACCAAAGCGATTAATAAATTCGCGATATGTCGAACACAATGGTAATTCATCAACTTTATTCACGATTTATCCCATTTACGAAAAAGCCGAACAAGCCGGTCCAGCGGACCGTAAGAACGTCCGCTGACCTTCAACGTTCGGCGGGGCGTACCGATGCGATGTTTACACGTAGGCGGCGTAGTCGCAATTGGATTTGACCCGAGCGGCGAGTACCTTTTGGTCATAAGCCACAATGGTCGCGGCGTATTCTCGACTCGGACATGGGAACGTTTGGCACGCGACCCTGAAATTGCGTATCCGATCGATGGTTATGGCGTCGGGATCGGACCTATCGCCGGTGCGTCTATCGCTGTCACCGAAAAGGGTTACGATACCGAGAAGCTTACTTTATCCAACTCCGACGTTTCACTCTTTTTGAAGTATGACGACGGTACGATCACTGTGTCAGGTGTGCAGTGAGGCACTCCTGCAGCAAGTTCGAGCCGTAGGAAAAGGGGACAGGTCCCTTATTGAGGAACGGTCCCCTTTGTTTCACCCTTCAGCATACGAATGAGTAATCTTCGCGTTGGGAAATCGTCGGCGGCTGAGCTTTCCAAACTTGTCCGAGGTCATCCGTGTGTGCCCTCTGCGACCTGCGTCGCAGATTTTTCAATCATATTTTCTGGACCGCTACCCGAAACTGGTTCAATCGCGTCGAGTTCAAGGGGACTGCGTGGTAATTGCACCACGCCTGATAGACACTCGACAGCCTGGAGCCGACTTCCGCCAGATCTCAATGCACCATTCGTTTCAGCTTGAACTTGCAAGAAGAAAACGGGACATTGTACTTTTTAGCTTTTGATTAAGTTGACGGATTAAAACAAAGTAAATCACAAGGCCGAATAATTCGGTTAACGCGATGCGAGTACGCCCGCGTTTCCTTAAACGTTCACTGGTAACCAACGTGAAACTCTACAAGTATCGACCGCTCAATGAGTACACAGAGGAAGTTATCTTCAATTCACGGATTTACTTCCCAACCATCGACCGATTAAACGATCCATGCGAACTCATTCACCCATTGGAGTTCAAGACGGACATTTGGGATGCCGAGTTCCAAGAGGCAAGCCGTGCGCTCGACGCCGCGACACGATGCGCATCGCTCCAAAAAGGTGAGGACATCAGCATGAAGGAAGCGCGATGGAGGTTAAAGAATCCGCAATCACCATTTCCGAGCGACCCTCGTTTTCCCAGACGGGACGCATGTGAAGAGTTGTATAACGAACTCGAACTCCATGAAGCGCTCCGCTTCCATGTGATGAACAAGGCGGAAGATTGTGCAACTGGGCACATGACGATTCAGGATGCAGTACGTGACATAAATGCAAAGCTAAAGGCCCTTGGCATTCTTTCTCTTACTGAGTGTCCCGACAGCCAACTCATGTTTGCCCATTATGCAGCAGAACACACCGGCATTGTATTAGAATTCGAGTCGGACAATGATCCGATACTTAGCACTGCGAGACCAATGGAATATGTGACTTCACGCCCTCGAATTTCCGCAAAAAACGTCGTGTCGGCGATCTACATGAAGTCAGCTGATTGGACTTATGAGCGAGAACATCGCGTACTACAGAGAAAGGGGAATGCCGTGTACTCTTTCACTCCGCACGCATTAACGGGCGTCATTTTCGGATGTCGTGTGTTGTCGGAGCGAATTGATGCCATCGCTCATCGACTAGGGGATACCGGTCGTGAAATATCACTTTATCAAGCCGTGAGTGATCCAGGATCGTTTTCGCTCAAAGTGCGAACGTTGTAAATTTATTGTCAGAATTCCGGCGAGCGAGACGGTCAACACGAGCGGCGGATCGGGCGGATTTTGAAATTAAACGTTCTTAGCCGCCGCCGGGTTACCTTGGCCGTTCGATCGAAGAATTGGCTCTCACAAAGACGCAGTGATGCTCAAGCACGAGATTGATTACTCCTCCGTGTCTCAGTGGCTCCGTGAGAAACCGAAGAGACTGATTCAATTCGCGAAAAGTCAGGTGAGGACGCCCGCGATTCTTTTAACGATCGGCGGCAGAGATTCGCAGAAAGTCTCCACGAAGAACCTGGCGCGGGCTTCGCCCGTAACCCAGTGGAATGGCGAGGATCGTGCCGAGCCGCTGAGCCGATGCGTGTACTTACTTCGCGGCTCGGCGGGAGCCTCGCACTCCCGCAGCCGCTGTCGCTTAAACGATGACGCTCTTGAATCGTTGCGTGTTTATTGTGAGCGGCTGACGGGTCCATTACGATGAGGTGATGAACCGAAAACCTCAATCATCGTCTCGGCGTTATGAAACGTCCCGTCAGCCAGTACGTGTCCGCCGGGAGCTGCTTGAACAACGTCCGTTGTGTGCTCCTGAAGGTGAACGACTGCCACAAGTCGAAGTCCGTTTAGGTGGTGCGTTATGGCACCCCTTCGTGTTTCGAAAACAGCTCGGCCAGATTTTCCGTGACGCTCAGCCAGGTGATCTGGTCGAGTTAAACGCTCCCAGTGGTGAAACCGTTGGATTCGGATTATTTAATCCTGAAGCCGAAATTGCCGTTCGAGTGCTTCGTGCCGGCTTGAAACCACCGGATGAGGCGTGGTGGAGCGAACGACTGGCTCAAGCGGTTTCGCTACGGCGAGAAACTCTGAAGCTGGACGACGTCTCACAGGCCTATCGTTTGATTCATGCCGAGGCTGATGGACTGCCGGGTCTGGTTGTCGATCGGTTCGGTGATGTCCTGGTGGCTGAATGCTTTTCGCTTGGGATGTACCAGCGAGCCGAAGCGATTATCAGCCAGCTCGAAGTCCTGGCAGGAACGAAACACGGCGTTCTGCGGGCGGCACCGATGTCGCACGAACACGAAGGATTTGCGGCTGATCCCTATGGATCGGCTGAAGTCCCAGCCAAAACGATCATTCAAGAACACGGAACCAAGTTCCGCATTAACTTCGCTGGTGGTCATAAGACGGGTTTTTATTGCGATCAACGGGATAACCGCAGACGGCTGGCCGACTTTTGCGCCGGTAAAACGGTGCTCGACCTCTGTTGCTATACCGGCGGTTTTTCGCTGCAGGCGAAACGAATTGGCCAGGCAAGCGAAGTCACCGGGGTCGAACTGGACGAAGACACCGCTGTACTCGCTCGAGAAAACGCGAACCTCAACCAGTTGAAAATCAATTTCGTGCAGGCCGAGGTGTTCGGATATATGCGGGATATGCTTCGTAATAAAAAGAAGTTCGACGTCGTAGTGCTGGACCCACCGAAACTGATCCGCAGCCGCATGGAAATCGAAGAAGGACGGCATAAGTACTTCGACTTGAACCGTCTGGCGATGCAACTGGTGAATCCCGGTGGAATATTGCTGACATGCAGTTGCTCGGGACTGCTGGATATGGCCGAATTCACTAAAATCGTGAATGCCGCACCTGAGGTGGGACGTCGAGGCCAGATCATCGCCAAAGGTGGTGCCGCGCCTGACCACCCGATTTCCACGAATTGCCCCGAGTCCGAATATTTGAAGTCGATCTGGTTGAGACTTGATTGAAGGAATTTACTGATGATCCGCACGATCTCTGCCGCTTTTCTGACGTTATTTGTTTTTGAACTGTCAGACGTCATTTTTGCTGCCGAACCCGCCGGTCTTCCACCCGTTGTTCATCCGATGGATAACCCTCCGACGGATGAGAAGATCGCATTGGGAAAGCAGTTGTTTTTTGATGGTCGCCTGTCAGCAGATAATAAAGTTGCCTGTGCCACGTGCCACGATCCCGCCAAAGGGTTCAGCAACGGCGAGCAATTCGCGACGGGAGTTGAAGGAAAAAAGGGAGGCAGAAATTCCCCGACCGTGATCAATGCGGCCCTGCAGCAGTTTCAGTTCTGGGATGGGCGAGCGAAAAGCCTGGAAGAACAGGCGCTGGGACCGATCCAGAACCCGATCGAAATGAATTTGCCGCTAGATGCCGTGGTCGCCAAGCTGAACGGAATCGAAGGTTACAAGAGTCAGTTCCAGAAGGTCTTCGGTACCGACGTAACATCTGACGGAATCGCCAAAGCCATTGCCACCTACGAACGCACCGTCCTTTCCGGCGACGCCCCCTACGATCGATTTAAGGCCGGTGATGCAAGCGCGTTATCGGAACCGGCACAGCGCGGGATGAAGATTTTTTTCAACAAGGGCAGGTGTTCGGTCTGCCATGACGGGCGAAATTTCACTGACAACGGCTTCCACAATATTGGAATTCCGGGCAGCGATGAGGGACGTGCTGCGATCAGCAAATCAACCGGCGACAAAGGTGCCTTCAAAACACCGACTCTTCGTGAAATTGCCAGGTCCGCCCCGTACATGCACGACGGAAGCCTGAAGACGCTGGAAGAAGTCGTCGCTCATTACGTCAAAGGAGGATCACCGAATCCACAACTTGACGAAGAGATTTTTCCATTAAAGTTATCTGCCGAAGAAGCGGCTGATCTGGTGACGTTCCTGAAAGAGGGTTTGAGTAGTCCAAGTTATCCTGCACACACAGCACCTCAACTTCCGTAACGTTCCTTTATCTGATTACTGAAACCCCGCCTGACTCGAAAGATTGCCGACCGTGACCGAACCTGAAAAAGAATCCGTTTCACTCAAAGAAATGCCCCGTAAGCAGCGTCGAGTTCTTGGCGTTTTGCTGGAAAAGGCGTTTACGGTTCCTGATCAATATCCCATGACGCTGAAGGCGACGACGACGGGGTGTAACCAGAAGAATAATCGCGACCCGATTTCCACTTACGATGAAGATGACGTCCTGGAAACCTTGAACGCGTTGCAGGAACGTGGTCTTGTTGCCTGTATTCATACCGAAAGCGGACGAACGGAACGTTACCGGCATTACATGCGGCACAAGACGACGCTGAACGAACAACAGCTCGCCATCATGACGGAATTGATGTTACGCGGAAAACAGCAGTTGGGTGAGCTGCGGACGCGCGCCAGTCGCATGGTGGGGATCGAAACGCAAGACGATCTTCGTCGCGAGCTGCAAGCACTGATGGCTGTCGGCCTCGTTCGAGCAAATGGTCCGCTGGAACGCCGAGGGATCGAAGTCGATCACGATCTGTATCCAAACAACGAAAATCATGAGCCGCTGGCAGCCTATCAGGCCGATGATGATGACCGACCTGCACCAAGCCCATCACATGCGGCGACCATTACGGCGTCAGCCCCACCCGTTCGCCAGCAGACACACGAAACGACTTCGGCCAGCCAGGAGCGAATCGTCAGCCTGGAATCTGCGATCCAGGACCTTCGTGAAGAGCTTGCATCAGTTCGTACTGAATTCCGCTCGCTGCAAGATCGATTCGATGATCTCCGCCGTCAGTTAGGCGGATAAATTAAACCGTTCACGGGCAATGCAGGGGGAAAGACCCATTTTCGTTGGCAAACCATGAATCGGACTTGAGTGACTCAACTGAGTTTGGTGTTTTTCGCCATGAAAATGCGTCAGTCCCCAGCCCGTGATATCGTCCTCGCCACGTTGAACGCACGCTACATCCACTGCGCGTTTGGACTACGGTATCTACTGGCGAACATGGGCGAATTGCAAGACCAGACTGTCTTGCTGGAATTTACGACACAACAACCAACGCTCGAAATTCTCGATGCAATTCTCGAGCAGCAGCCCAAGATCGTCGGGTTGGGAATCTACATCTGGAATGTGGACGAGACGACGCGGCTGGTGGCGGATCTGAAACGCCTTCGCCCCGACATCATCGTCGTCCTGGGTGGGCCGGAGGTCAGCTACGAAGCGGAAGATCAGCCGATTGTCAGGCTGGCAGATTACGTTATCGCTGGTGAAGCAGACCTCGCTTTTGCCCAGTTTTGTCGAGAACAACTGGCGGATTTCAGCCCCGCACAAGTACCTGATGCGACATTAAATTCGCGTTCAAACGCGGCGAGTTTGCCCGTTCTGAACGACGTTGTTCTCCCTTATCACTTATATTCCGATGACGATCTTGCTCATCGCGTCATATATGTTGAGGCTTCGCGAGGATGTCCGTTCTCGTGCGAATTCTGTCTCTCGGCACTCGACATCCCCGTCAGGCAATTTCCCCTGGACCAGTTCCTTGATGCGATGGAGTCGTTACTGCGACGGGGTGCTCGTCAATTCAAGTTTGTGGATCGAACGTTCAATCTGAATCTCCGAGTCGGTCGCGCGATACTTGAATTCTTTCTTGATCGGTATCAACCAGGTCTGTTCCTGCATTTTGAAATGATCCCGGATCGCCTGCCTGATGCACTCAAGGATTTGATCGTGCGATTCCCGGCAGGCTCACTTCAATTTGAAGTCGGAATTCAGACCTTCAATGAAACCGTTTGCGAGCTGATCAGTCGGCACCAGGACAATGACGTTGCCGAAGCGAACCTTCGCTGGCTTCGAGACAATACCGGGGTTCACGTTCATGCCGACCTGATTGTCGGCCTTCCGGGTGAAACGCTCGAAAGCTTTGCGGATGGCTTTGACCGGCTGGTGAGACTCGGTCCGAATGAGATTCAAGTCGGTATCCTGAAACGCCTGCGAGGAACACCGATCATCCGGCATGACGCTGAATGGCAGATGATCTACAGCCCTCACCCGCCATACGAAATCCTCTCAAACAAGTTGCTCAACTTTTCGGACATACAAGAGCTGCGTCGGTTTGCGAAATACTGGGATTCGATTGCGAACAGTGGAAACTTCGTTGAATCGATAAAATCACTTTGGGAAACAGTTGCGAACGAAACTTGCGTCGACAAATCATCCGAAACGGCGAGATCTCCCTTTCACGAGTTTCGTCGCCTAACTGCCTGGATTTTCAATCAAGAACGAAAGTCACATGGCATTCCACTCGGCCGTCTGGTTGAACTCTTGTTCATGTACATGACAACCGTCAAAGGACATTCCCCACAAGACGTTGCCGCGACATTGTGGCGGGATTACCAACGAGGGGGCCGAAGTGACAAACCTCATTGCCTCAGGCCGTTCATTGATGCAACCGTTCCAGGCGTTCAGAAACCCATTGTACCGGTCGATGGTGCGCCGAAACGGCAAGCTCGACATTGGATAGCATGAATGATCTCTGGGCCTTTTCTCGCCATTTTGCATGATGAAACCGTTGGGATTCATTTTTTTAGTGTGATGAATTCAACGAGGACTGCATCGATGTTGCCCTGAATGAGAAGCTCGAGCCTGGATCGGATAACAAAAAGCCGAGGGAACAGAACTTTGAAATTCTGTTCCCTCGGTATCCGTCCGCGGGCAATCATCGGTGTCTGACACGTCTCGCGGTCACACCATGACTAAGCCTTAACATGGGCTTCAGCCCGCGCGGTGCAAAATCTCGTGTCAGCTCGTGGCGGACACGACAAAAAGGATTAACCTTTCACGGCAATCTTTTTCGGCTGAGCTTCTGGCTTTTTGGACAGTGTGATCCGCAGCACTCCATCAGACAATTCTGCATCGATACTATCTGCGTCAACGTCCTCTGGAAGATTGATCGCGCGATCAAACGGTCCATAAACGCGATCATTGACCCAGTAATTACGATTCCCTTCAGGAAGTTTACGCTCGCCCGAAACACGTACCATTCCGTTATGAACGGTCACATCGATGTCGTCCTTGCGAACCCCGGGGAGTTCAAGTTCGACAAACACCTTATCCGCGTCGTCCCACATGGCGACGACTGCGTGCCAGCCTCGGGCAGCGCCATTTTCCGGTGCCACATTCAGGAACCTTCCGAACAGATGTTCCATTTCACGTTGCATTGATGACATAGGGTCTGCTGAGGGCAAGCCGATTCTTCGAGTTCGCACTAACATGTTCGATCTCCGTAAATACAGAGGCACCAACTGGCACGGTCTCAATAAGGGGGCAGGCCCTTTATTGAGGCAATGCAGAATTAACGCCACCCATTTAATGATTGAATTGTTTGTTAATCGACCAGGCCCGGTCTTCGATAATAAATAGGCAAGTCGCGTACCAATCACAAATCTCGTCAGACTTCGGCAACGCGCCTCCTATCGATACTAATCGTAAGTTTTGATAAGACAATATTTTGAGGATACTAGCGGAAAAACGAATTGCCAACAGTCAGGTTCACGGTTGGATGTTCTCAGGCTGGTGTTGCCATAGTGGCAGCCGCAAAAGTTTCAATCAAAATCTGAAAATTAAACGTCGCCGCCAAAATGACAGGCGGCTTGCGACAGCCACGCGCTGCAAGGCTGTTTCGCCGCTTTTCGCGTGATCGGAAAGACGCATGATCTGTAAGGTCGAGTTAACAAAATTCAGAAATCGATCGACGTTGATACCGCAATCGATAGATTAATCAACCAATCGTTTTCTTGATTTGTCTCAGTCGGACGAAAGTGATTAGTCGTTTGAAATCTATTACTCATACGGACGTCGTTCCGCGATGGCTTGCTTGAGCAACTTTTTGATTTCAGGACTGCGAGCGACCTTCTCGTCACGAAGCTGAATGTGGCGAAGGTTCTTGCGGGGCAATCGAGCGTCGAAGTTATGGATTGATTGTTGCTTAAACCGTCGATTTGGGAAGTCCCAATTTGTGGGTACTTCAAAAATACGGGTATCAAGCAACGGAGTCAGATGTGTCCACGTCATTTATTGAAACAATTGC
>CAIOKO010000031.1 GCA_903858935.1 uncultured Schlesneria sp.
CACCTGCGCGGAGCCACTGCCCCAAATCGAAAGAGCGGGCGCCTGGCTGTCGCCAGTCTCTCTAATTAAATCCGTTTTCTGGTCTAGACAATGGGGTCCACCGTAATCCCCTTCACTGAACATGCTTTTCGATAATCGTCCGTTGTTGGCAGAAGGGATTCCACAGTCGCCGTGTTTTGCTGACTACATTCCAGCGTGCGTGTTAACAAGCCTTAAAGACTCAATCGTCGATCAGATGCGAGTTGATTTCAAATAAGATAGTTCGTTCCTGTGCGATCAAGTCATGAATTTCGCGATTGTTACGACATATGTCGAAAGAGCGAAGGCAGCTTCAATATGTCCAATGTTTTCAATCCTGCGCGAACCCAATCGATACAACCGCAAACCCGGGTGCATGGGATTGGGATATGGGCTAATTTTGAAGGCCGCAAGTATTCGACAATACGCTTTTTCTTCATTTTGGGATGCCTGTTTTCGATCGCACCGATCCTGAATTCGGTTCTGTCGAAAGACGACAACAAGGATTATTCGCACTGGTATTTGATTGGGAATTCGGTTCTGGCCGGTGAGTCACTGTATGGAGACGTCCGGAGCGGCGAGCCAGAATATATGTATCCTCCGACGGCGGCGGTATTATTTTATGCCCCTCTCTCCAATCTGAACCACGTCCTGTTTGTGATGATACTTTGTATGATCACTTCGATTTCATGGGCGTTTTGTATCTGGGCAGCAAACGTACTCGTTACCGGAAAATGGAGCAGCGAATCGCGCGTGTGTGCCATCGGACCAGGTTTGGCGGTCGCGCCATACGTGTGGGATATTCAGCTTCTCGGCCAGACCAATCTACTGCTGTTAGCGTTAACTTTGTGGGCCTTTCTGATGCTGCGGAGTCGACGCTTCGTCGCGGCAGGTTGGTTATTGGGAACGGCGGTCGCAATGAAGGCGTTTCCGCTTTCCGCGATCGCCTATTTCATAGTACGACGGAAATGGACTTCTGTATTCGCAACAATCATTAGTATTGTTGGTCTCGTTTGGTTCTTTCCCGGCATCGTTCGCGGATTTGAACGAAATACCACGGAACTTAAGCGGTGGACCTCCCTGATGTTACTCGACCAGTCAGGCGAAACGATGTCGGGTCGATCCAGCATCGGATTTACGCGCAGAAACCAATCACTTGTTTCGGTGAGTCACCGACTGCTTCGTCCGGTAAACGCCGGCGATAATCCGAACACTCCTCTTTACGTCAATTTTGCGAACGTCTCACCTCGAACGGCACAAAGTATCGGTCATGGAGCCTGCTTTTTATTGGGTTTTGTGCTGCTTCTAGCCTGTCGCTTTCAGTTCGCTCCTTCGCGTGAGTGCGAAGGATTGGAAGTCGCGATGGTCTGCACGCTGGTACCACTTTGCTCACCACTCGCCTGGACTTACTTTTTTTGCTGGCTACTTCCGGGATGGACGGCTCTTGGATTCTGGTGGACGAATCAAAATCTCGCAGTACCTTCTCGACGGGTTGTAAAAATCGCTACGGTCGTGACGGCGGTCTTGCTGGCGAGTGCGATCAGCGAGCAAATCGATCCCACGCTACAAGCGTACGGAGCGACCGCGTGGGGATCGGTGATGCTTTTCCTGACACTTGCATATATTCGTTTCAATCAGCGAAACGTTGGTTTTTCTCGTCCCCAAGCGCTGCTTGAGAATGAACCTTTTCGAAGCGCCGCTTCGCGATTTGTCTAGCGCCGTTTAACGACTCCCTTCTTCATCAATCTGGATTCAGTTATTGATGGCTAAGGAGTCTTGTTGCTTCAAAAATCATAACCCAACAATTCTAACACGATTTCTCTCATTCGTGCTCCGACCGAACAAAGTGGTACTCTACTTTTCGATGTGTTCGGATCGCGGCAGACTGAATGTATGGGAAGAGTCGCTCGGACGAAAACGGGGACAGGCACCGCGGACGAAGCCAGTTCCCGTTTTTGAAGTCAGGTAGACAGAATTTGAACTCAGCTAAACCTGTCCACCCCCTTCATTATTCTTGCGAAAATGAGCTGTATTCCGGCGATTCAACTCGCTGACCTGCCATGATGTCTATCGTTCGCCTGGAATGATTGGCGGTGGGTCGCTCCATCTGTTTCGAGTTTGATTTGGAAATCAGGATTGGACAACTGTTATACAACTGTCGTCGGCCCAATAAGTCCCTGAGTTTACGAATCACAACACTAGTCATTGAAAAGTAGTGGTGCCATTTGATGCAGGCTACGTCTCCACGATTGCCATTCGTGGGCAGTCTCTTGTGAGACGTAAAAGTGAGCGTTGACACCGGCTGTTTTTAAGCCTTCGGTTGCCTCCCTGGGATCTCCGCCGGGACCGCCTCGGCCACCTGGACCACCGCGATTTCCGCCGAGTTCTTTGCTGCCATAACTGACAAAGACGAGTTTAATTTTCTCCTTAAACTTCTCCATGTTTTCAATACTGTCCGCGCTGATGCTGCCGCCACTGAACAGACCGATATGCGAGAACTTGTCGAGGTTCGCTGGAGCAATCGTTCGCGTCTGCATGCCCCCCATCGACAGACCTGCCATCGCGCGATGAGGCTGATCGGCGAGAGTGCGATAAGTGCTGTCGACGTACGGAACAAGGTCATCCAGCAGAACACCTTTGAATTTGTCGAAGTTAAAGGCTGGACGTCCCCCTGCGCCTCGCGGTCCGCCGCCCAATGGAACGTCGTTGGTCATGCCATAGGTCATGACCATAATGAACGGCCTGGTTTTCCCGTCAGCGATCAAATTATCCATGATCAAGTTTGCGTGACCTTGTGCTCCCCATCCATTTTCATCTTCGCCCCAGCCATGCTGCAGGTACAAAACGGGGTATCGCTTCTCCGTATCTTGTTCGTAGCCTGGCGGCGTATAAACAAACGCTCGGTGATGAGATTCCGTCGTTTTCGAAAAGAACAGCACCTGTCGAAGCTGACCATGCGGGACGTTTTTTACTGCATAGAAGTCCTGGTCAGCAGCCGGAACTTCAATGCCGCTACCCCAACGCATGGCACCGAAGAAATAGAGGCTGTTCGGGTCCGGAACCTCGGCACCGTCAATTTTCAGACTGTAGTAATGAAACCCTTCATCCAATGGAGCCGTGATGCCAGTCCATGCTCCATCTTCCCCTTTGGTCAAAGCGAGTTTGCCAAGGCTTACTGAAACGCTTTGAGCCTCAGGCGCCATGACGCGAAAGCGTGCACGCCGTTCCGAGTTGACCTGGGGATACTGTTTCCCTTTCTGGTTGATCGTGGATGGCTTCCAGTCATCGGCGGGTGCCGCCGCCTGAACTGGCTGAGTTTCTTGTGTCCATCCGGTCGGCGACATAAGCGATACGACGAACATGATCATTGACAATCGAAAGGCCATGGAGATCCCTTTGAAGTGAAAGTTCGATGTTTTTTCTCGTTCCCTGGAAAGGAGCTTTGGAACGAGGGAAACGCAGTCCTATTTGATTCGCTTTGCGACAAGTTTCTCGGTCGCGATCTCACCCACTTTGCGAGTGAGTTGCATGTTGTCACCGTCGAGTTCGCCGGAATAGGTGATCAACAATTCGTTGCCCTGGAAGTTCAGCGTCTCATCGAATGACACGCGTTTACCGTCAAGCTTCACATGAGCCAACGTACTTTGGTATGTCTCTCCGTTCAGTTTCATGACAGCAGTTCCGCTAACCTGATCATCTTTGGTCTCGATCGTATATTCATATTTTTGATCACCAATTTGAGTATTGAACGAGGAAGTCCACTTTCCGATGAGCGGTTTGTTCAATTGATTTGTGACGGCAAGTTTGTTCTGAAAGACCTGCTGTGAGAACCAATACAAACTGCTGCTCCAGTGCTGCGGATCGTGACCATGCCCATCGACATGCCAGACATGCTCAATGCCATTCTTCTTCAAAAACTGGTGCATATCCTGACTGATTTTGATCAGACCATCTTTGTTCCCGCAGGAGATCCATAAAAGTTTCAGCTGTTTTTTTGCGGCATCGACGTCAGGGATTAGTTCCTGTGGCTTTTTCGTATTCGGGGCAGCAGAGAACGGTCCAACCCAGGCAAACGTCTCGAGATGGGCGAGTCCAAAGTTGAAAGATTGACCGCCTCCCATGGAGAGCCCTGCGATGGCTCGCTTCTCACGACTGGAATCTACGGAGTACTTCGCCTCGATGGCGGGAATGACATCATCCAACAAGTCACGTTCAAAGGTTGCAAATGCGGGTGCTGAGGCAAAAGCGTTGCCTCCGGCCCGGTCATTTTTCTGAGCACGGCCATTTGGCATGACGATGATCATCGGGATTGCCTTACCGTCGGCGATCAGGTTGTCGAGGATGACATTCGGTGTCGCGAATCGTTGCCATTCCGTTTCGTCACCACCAATCCCATGCAGGAGATAAAGCACAGGATACTTCTTTTCTGTCGTGTAGCCGGGTGGCGTGTAGACCTGCATTTTGCGAGTTGTACCGACGGTCTTCGATTCATAGTCAACCATTTCCAGTTTTCCGTGGGGAACACTTTCCCGGACTTGTTTGAATTCTTCGGGTGGAGCCACGTAAACCGCAACGTCGTCCGGGCCGAGTTCAATGGGGCCTCCAAAGCCACCGCCTCGACGACCCGCAGGGGGTTGCGGACGATCCTTTTCTTCCTGCGAACTTGCCGGTTGGCCCCAGACGAAAAACAAGAGGGCGATCACCATCACTCGGAGTGAAGCTGTTCGTCGGAGACTGAGGGAAGCATGTTGAATCAACGATTTCGAGGTGCTTGGCATGGCGAAGATCCCTAAAAGCGGTGCGGAGATGGGCGTTTGGAAGGCGGCTTTTTCGCGGCCGGATGATAGAACGTTTTGATTGGCGACGGATCAGTTTTCGGGATAATTACACGACTTATGATTCTCGCTCATGCGAGTAATTTGAATCAGAACCTACCGCCGATTCGAATTGCGAATTGAGCGACGCGGCGACCTGATTCAGCAGAGTCACCAACAGGACTGCATCGTCAGATTGAAGAGTTTCAAACATCTGGTCGCGGATGGGTTCGCCGGCGGAAAAGACCTGTTGGAACTTTTTTTTGCCAGCAACAGTCAGTGCTGCCGTCCGTGCACGAGAATCGCTCGGATGTGCATCACGACGGACCAACCCCTGTCTTTCCAGAAGCACGAGCATTGCCCTCACGGTGCTGGGGTCGGACGGCATTCTTCGGGCGAGTTCTCGTTGAGTCAGCGAATCTCCGCGTGCGAGCGTGGCCAACAGGACGAACTGGTCGGCGGTGATACCATATTTTGCAAATTGTGCTTCTGAACGACGATGAAGTGCGAGATAAGCGGCTCGCAACGCCATGGGAAGTTCGCTTTTAGTTTCCATCGAATTGCTCCTGGGAACATATGGTGCGTACACGCACGATATTCAGATCGTACTTTGATAGAGGGTCGGCTGCAATCCTGGACGTTCTCGTTTTCAGCACCATATTTATGCCCGAATGGCAGGAATTCTGTCCCCTTTTCGTTTCATTCTCGCTTTTCCAGTTAGTGGGACTGCATAGATGGATCAAACAAGACTGGGACAAAAAGATGTCAGATGGGACTGTGATCAGTACCAGGAATTTAAAGCCGGTTGCGATTGATTCGCGCGGCGAATTCCGGGTGGTCAATATGGGGACGATGGAGATCTGGGACGGTGAGGAACTGTCGCTGATCAGGGAGGCATTCCGCCGGCTGATGGAAGAGGAAGAATGTCTTTCGATGGGGGTCGACATGCGTTACGTCAAATATGTTCCGAGCGGTTTTTTCGGGACACTTTGTGACTGGCATGACAAAGGGGTTTGTGTTCGTGTTTTTGGACCTTTGCCCAACGTAAAGCAAATGCTCTGGTTCACCACATTTTTCCAAAGTATCGGCGATAACGTCCACGAACTGCGCCCTTCAAACGTGAACGAGTTCGAAGAATCGACATCTGACTGCGAGTCAGTGCAAGAATCGGTGATGACTGACGAATCTTGCAGGGCAACGAAAAACGCTCGATCTTCGAGCGTGCCCCTTCAAGCAAACTAACTTTTTATTAACCCGTTAACGCACACTTCTCAGGGAGGTTCATCTCAATCAAATGATACCACGAATACTTACTGACCTTTCGACAAATCCAGTCCTTCCGGGGGAATGGATGCAAACTGTACCAACACAAAATGCCCACCAGTCGCTGGAATTCTGGCGAAATAAAACGTTGCTGGTTGACCCCCGTCAAAATCCATTCCGCGCACGTGGCCAGTTTTCTTCTGTTGCATTTGCTGCCACACGGCTCGAAAACCAGAGTCAACCGGAACCTGGTCAAGCGACGATTTCTCTGACGGGAATTCGAATTGAGGATTCGGGTGATACATGATTGTTCCTCCACGACTGATCACGAAGCTGTAACTATCCGAGCCGAGGTACGTTTTCTCCAGTCGCGTGTGTAACTCGCGAAAATACTTGATCGACAGGTCGGTCGCCACAACACCGGTAAACTCATCGTCGCGATAAACGGGACATGAATATGTCAGCATCGGCGTTTTCTTAGCTCGTTCGCCGAGATAGGGTTCGCTCCACGACCGTGCCCCCGTCATTTTTGGAACCGAGTACCAATGCCGCTCACGGTAACTCGGCGGCGGATACTCTGGCGGAAGCAACTGTTTGGCAATCAGCCCATTGGCTTCTTCGTGGACATAAAGGCAGAAGTCGTCGTAAACGCGTGAACCGACAAATTGCCGGGGCTCAAATGCGAGGCTGATTCCAAAAACCCTCGCGTCCTTTTTCACCAGGGATTTTGTCCAGCTTTCGAGCTCATTCTCGTCCCACTTTATTCGCAGAGACAGCAAAGCGACCATCGACTGCGGAACAATTTCCAACTGTTTGAAATCCGAGTCCAATGCTGCGGCGACTTCGCCGGCGAGCGCCAACTTCAATTGATGGCCGGCGGCTTCGGCCCTCTTTTGTTCCGCACGGGTATTCCGCAGCTCTTCAGCAAGGCGTTGATGGAACATCCATCCAGCCGTTAGAAGAGCGACGATTGAAAGTCCGCTCACGCCGATCAGGCCGGCGATAGCAGGTCGACGACGAACCCACTTAGTCAGTCGGCCAAACCAATCAATCGGCTTGGCAAGAATTGGCTCATCGGCAAGAAAGCGGCGTAAGTCTTCTGCCAGCGCCGAAGCGTTCAAGTATCGCTGCGCAGGCTGTTTATTAAGGCACTTAAGACAAATCGTTTCCAGATCGACGGGAATCAATGGCTGCAAAATGCGCGGCGGTACGGGGTCAGCATCGGCAACCTGGCGCACAATTTCTACCACCGATTCGCCGACAAACGGCGGGCGGCCAATCAGCAATCGATATAAGATCGCGCCGAGAGAATAAATATCGGTTGTGGGACCAACTTGTCGACTGAAGCCCGTTGCCTGTTCCGGAGCCATGTACGTGGGCGTCCCCAGGACATGTTCGGTGAGTGTCGGCCCGGAGGGGACGTCCGTTCGCTTGGCGAGACCGAAATCGCTGATCTTTGGGATGCCGAAACCATTCACGCCCCATCGCTCGTTCGTCGCATCTGCCGTCGTAAGTAAGATGTTTGCAGGTTTCAAGTCACGGTGAATGACACCCTGTTGATGAACCGCTTCGATCGCATCAGCGAGGATCACTAAAAGCTCGGCCGCCTTGCGTGCTGGCAATGGGACATTGCCAATTCGATCTTCAAGATTTCCACCGGCCAGGTATTCCATGGAATAGTACATGCGACCATCGTATTCACCGACGTCGAAGACTTGGATCAGGTTGGGATGCTGCATCCGACCGATCGCGTCTACTTCGGCTTTAAAACGTTCTTGCGACTTGGCTGTTGCATACCGGCCACCGAGCAGAACCTTGACGGCGACCAGTCGATTCAGTCTCTCCTGGCGAGCTTCATAGACTACCCCCATTCCGCCGCGACCCAACTCGCGAATAATTTCATACCCGGGAATTACTGGCTGTGATCCGACTCGTACGACCAGATTGTCGCTGACGGATTCGCCGTTTTTCGCAATCGTGACACTACATGCATTGGTCTCATTTGCGAGTACAGCGTCCAAGGCACCGAGAGCTCTTAGACGTGCTTGCAAGTCGGGTAACAGATCGGGACAATCCTGGCACAGTTCCTCAATCGTGACGGGGGTTCCCGCTTCGTGAAGTTCTTCCCAAAGGACGACCAGATCCAACAAGCGGTCATTTTCCGGCATGTTCAATCCTGTCAGATATCGGGCAGCAGGCCGTTGAGAGCTTCGTGCAGCATAAGGCGTGCGGAGGCCCATCGTCGTTTCACGGTTCGTGTCGAGATATTCAGCAATTCAGCAACATCGGCTTGAGAGAGCTCCTGATACCAGAGCAGGTCGAAAACTTCTTTCTCCTCGTCCGGAAGTTTTTCGACTTGTTTATGAAAAGCGGTCCATGCCTCTAGCTGTTCCGGGCCATCCTCGACTGCAAGGGGAATATCTCCGTCAGGATTGTTAGCCGATTTTCCCGTCACCAAATCGACGCTCGCGTAGTTGGCTCCCAGCCCATCAGGTCCAAAATAGTGTTTGGCCAGGTCGAGTAATTCACGGCGGATATTCAAGGCAGCGAGCCGGTAAAACTCCACGGCATTGGCGGGGTGAACATCAGCAAGCGTTCGATAAAGTCGCATCATTGAGTTCTGTGTTACATCGTCCGTCTGTTCCCATCGCTTGACTCGGCCAAAATCTTTAAGCATCTTGCGGGTCAGGCTGGTCAGTCGCTCGCATGTGCAATTGATAAGTTGCTCACGAGCTTTAAAGTCTCCATTTTTGAGGCGGCTAATCCACCCTTCAATCTCTGCCGATTGATTCACTTTCGACATTGTCGGCACTGCCTGTTTTGGACGCAGGGGCACATTCGGACGCCGCGATCAAATTACAAAGATATCATTCTAAGCAGGTTACGTCAGCAGGTCGATGTCTTCTTGATAACGTGGTTCCGAATGTCGTATTACGATTCAAATGATAGAGCTGCGTGGAATTTTTGCATCAAAACCGCCGTCGCACTGCCCTAGTCTCTGAATGAAGAGCTGTGCTACAATCTCCAACCGACTGCGGGAAGGGGTTTTTATACGATACGGTACGGTCAGATCGGGTCTGATCGTTGTAAGTCGACCTCCCGTAAGCGGGGCTGTTCCGTCGACCATTTGTCATGGTCCAATAACTCAGTCGCCTCGAAAGCCGCCCCATGCCGATAGCTTCCGCTGCAGAACGTCGTAAACCCTGGGAAGAGCGAAACGTCTTTGTGGCGTTAATTCTCGCCGTGCTCGTTCCTGGACTTGGGCATCTGTATCAGGGTCGGACCGTCAAGGGGTTAATCTACCTTTTTGGAATCCTCGGTTTATTCCTCTGGGGTGTGAAGTTAGGCGAGGGAATTGTTGTGTACAACGTTCCGGAGAAAGGGCTGACACGAAAAATCACGCTGCATTACGCGGCCCAATTCGGGGCTGGGTTAGTTTCATATCCGGCCCTTTTGCAAAAACAGCGGATCTCGAAGAACAATAACACGATCCGCCAACTCGACCGACCACTATCTGCTAATTTTAAGGGAAGTTTGATTGAATCTCATGGCGATGCAGAAGCCGGAAAACTCGAAGGAGTCATTACACTGCAGCCTGAATCAGGCGAATACGGGCAGGAAACCAAAGGGGTCTTTTCTGGCAAGTTAGACGGACAACCCATCAAACTGGAGCTGGGAGGGAATTTCTTCCTTGATCGACCGATTGCAGCTGGTTTTCGTCGAACGCTGAAAATTGGTGTGACAGGAGGTGTTGAAAATGGCAGGGTTATGATCGGTTCTATTCCCCGTTCTTTTTTTGACGGGTATGGAGTTCCTCCTGACCCCGATCAGCTTCAGGAAGTGACGGGACGGTTAGGCAAGCAGCATGAATTGGCACTTGTCTTTACATGGATCGCCGGGCTACTGAATATTTTGGCTATCTGGGACTGTGTTCAAGGCCCCGCTTATGGTTTTGGTGACGAAACGTGGCAGACACCCGATCCAGAAGAGAAAACTGA
Source organism: uncultured Schlesneria sp. (assembly GCA_903858935.1). GTDB lineage: Bacteria > Planctomycetota > Planctomycetia > Planctomycetales > Planctomycetaceae > Schlesneria. Next base: position 10,094 of record CAIOKO010000031.1, read on the forward strand.
TCCCATTAAACTTGACCCTCCCGTCCCTGTTGCCAGTGCTACGACCCCAGCGTGAGAACCCGCCCGATGCCTTCTTCTCTTTTCATTCTTGCGCAAACCATCAATGTCACGTGGTATTTGTTGCCACTGGCCATGATCATCAGTCTGGTCTATAGCGCGAGCCGGTTTGAGCTTCCCGACCGAATCCTGCGTCGGGCAACCTGGCTTTTTTTGCAGATCATCGGCTTTATGGGGATTGTTTTTGCGGTCTTATGGATTTTATCCTACAAAATGTAGGTCGCAGGTCATTGCAAGAACCAATCAGGGATCGCCGTGGTGAAATTTGTGTTTATAGAGGCATCATTTGTAGGAAAACCGACTGAACCGGACCTTTTGCGTGGATTTGGTCACCTGACCTGTCGTTGTATCAGCGCCAGCCACCAATTGCAGAAAATGGTTTAATTCAAACTCGTGTGGCAAAAACAGCTACTACGTCCGCGCGGGGCGGAGGTAGTAGCTGTGTCAGTCTCAAAATCAAGGTATTTCAACGAAAAAAGAGCCAGACTTCGATCGAAGTCTGGCTCTTTTTGTATCGGTAAACCGCCAGCTTGGGCAGTTTTTCGTGACTACTTTACTTCAGCTGAAGTCGCCGGAGGGGTTGGTGCTGAAAGTTTGTTGATAAGTTTTGTCAAGCGAGATTTGTCTCGAGCTGCTTTGTTAGCATGAATCAAATGCTTGGCAGCCGACTGATCAATTCGCTTAATCGCCAAATGGAGTACAGCCTTGGCGTCTTCAACCTTTGCTGACCCCGTGGCGGCAGCGGCGGCCGTCACGCGGACCTTTTTCACGGACGTGCGCAAAGCCGATCGTTCATTTCGGTTTTTGACACGACGACGTTGCATTTTTCGAAGAGCGCGTTTCGCACTGTCTGTATTCGGCATTGAATCGTAACCACAATGAATGTCTGTCCGTAGCGTTAATTCAAAAAAACCTTTCGCGCGCCACGTCTCCGCGAAGGGAGGGCGATGATATCCGATCAGTCTTAAAGATTCCAGTCTTACTCGCTGCTGATTTTTCTGAAATCGTCGTCCATGATTAACTGTCGGAAAGTGCCTTCAATAATGCTGTGGCATTGGCAAGTCCCCCAGTCGCAGTCAACAACTGGCGGGCCATCTTAATCGCCTCAACCCATAGTGCCGCAGTCGTTAATGGCGAATTGGCTTTCGCTTTGTTGCCGTTTCGGGGCGGTTTGACTCGACCGTCAGCTGCCATATTTGATTTGGTCTTTACCATGTAAATCATATTTTTACCGACGTCATGGCCAAATTCTGTTTTGACTGCCTCGGCCACTTCCGAAGCTTTGGCATTTGGCAGCTTTGCAAGAATGTTTCGAATCGCCAAGCTCTTGTTGCTTCGGGGGTTCGAACGATCCGTGCTTCGCCCAGGTTTTTTCTTCGGCATAGCTCACATTTTCTATTCAGATTTGAAAATCGTATTGAACAGATTGTCAGTATGCGTCGTTGAAATCAATATGTCTATTAAAAAATACAATCATGTTTATGAAATATGATAGATTGTCGATAAATTGAATTGATAGAAATAAATGCCCTAGATTCATTGGCACCCAGTCGCATTGTCTCAACCTAACCACTTGGCGATTCCGAACGCCGCGGCAGCCGCCAGTCCCCCGACCAAGACAGTTTGCCAGGCACTTCGAAACGGGTGAGTCGTTGTGAAGCGACCCTTGATGTAGCCAAACACAAACAGAGCCACCAGCGTAAGTACAATTGATCCGAACAAACCTTCATGAACGGACTTTGCGAAGAAGTAGGGGGCCAATGGAACCATGCCACCTGCGATATAGGAAAGAGCAATTGTCAGCGCGCTTTGGCCAGCTCGCCGAGGGTCAGGTTCTTCCAACCCCAGCTCAAACCTCATCATGAAGTCAACCCAGCGTTTTTCGTCGGCACAGATGGACTTTGTTACAGAATCAGCCATCTCATCGGTCAGGCCATACTCCTTTAAAATGTCTGCGACTTCAGCAATCTCCTTTTCGGGGATCTCTTTGATTTCTTCATATTCACGCTGACGCTCAGCCACAAAGTGTTCGGCATCCGTTTTGGCTGCGAGAAATCCGCCCAAGCCCATGGCGATTGATCCAGCGGCGACTTCAGCGAGCCCGGCCGTGATAATCAGATTATTGCCAGATGCCGATACTGCGCCTGACAATCCTGCGGCAAGTGCAAAGGGGACTGTCAAACCGTCTGACATCCCGATGACGATGTCACGGACCATCTCGGAAGATGTGAAATGTTTTTCGATATGGGGAGTTTGCGGCATGAGGGGTCTTTGTTAATTTGATTCGGATCACATCATTAGCGTCACGTCGACGATTCTAAGAGATTTGGTTCTGCCGCCAAGCATCAAGTCGTTTCTTTTCAATTTGAATCTCGGACACCCGAAATGGTTACAATTCCTAACGCCATTGATATCCTCGAACTGGATTCACGAAGTTCGCTCTTCTGTTGTGTGAACTGGAAATGCTGAAAGCATCCACACCTTTATCGCGTCGAACATGCCTTCAGGCGGGCGGTCTGTCCGCATTTGGGCTTTCGTCAACCCAATTGCTGAACGCGATAGAGGGAAAAGAGCGGGCCTCCTTGGAATCCACGCTGAATACCGGAAAGGCGAAGTCGTGCATTCTGCTTTATATGCTCGGTGGTCCACCGCAGCAGGAAACTTTTGATATGAAGCCAGAGGCACCGGGCAGCGCACGAAGCTTGTTTCCTGCCATCGCCAGAAACGTGCCGGGAATTGAGATTTGTGGATTACTTCCCGATCTTGCCAGACACGCCGACCGTTTCGCAATTATTCGATCCGTACATCATAGTGGCAACGCGCTGTTTCATGGTGCGGGGGTCCACTACAACCTGACTGGGTTTCCGAACATTCCTCGCGAAGGAGAGCCGTTCCTCGATCGGCGTGATTATCCGTCGATCGGATCAGTCCTGAATCAATTGCGTGGATCACAACATGGGCTGCCGGCTTCAGTTCAGTTGCCGATGTGGATCACGCAGGATGGACCAGAGCGCGAATGGGCAGGCCAACATGCAGGATTTCTCGGTCGTCAATACGATCCGCTGGTCATGGATTACGGCTATTTGAAGTTTAACATGGACTTTAACCAAGCGCCGACAAGCGGCGAGGCGAGCTTACCAGGGGCGCTGCTACCAGGCTTTTCGCTGAACGAAGAGCTGAAAGGTAGTCGTCTCGGAAAACGATTGGAGTTACAGAGATCATTGGGCCGTCCGCAGATTGGTGATGGGGCAACAAATGTTCGCAGCTGGACGAAGAATCAGGCTCAGGCACTCGAGGTTCTTGGCGCGGCTTCGACTTGGAAAGCATTCGACATTGAGAGCGAGTCCTCCTCATTAAGAGCTCGGTATGGCAACGACCGGCTGGGGCGAAGTTGCCTTGTTGCCCGGCGACTTGTTGAAGCGGGCGTTTCGCTGGTGACGGTGATCTTTGGAGGCTGGGACACACATTCGCACCATTTGGAGTACACTCGCGATCAATTGCTGCCACCACTCAATCGAGCGTTTAGTTCGTTGTTAGAAGATCTGGCGGACCGAGGGATGCTGGATACGACACTGGTTGCATGGACCGGTGAATTTGGTCGTACTCCTGTGATCAATGGGAACAGTCCCCCAGGCCGCGATCACTGGTCCAATGTTTACAGCACGGTCCTCGCAGGGGGTGGCATTCGTGGCGGGCAAGTCTATGGCAAAAGCGACAAACTGGCCGCCGAACCGGTGGATAACCCCGTCCCCGTCGCAGACTTCGTGGCGACGATCTATCACGCGCTAG
>CAIOKO010000032.1 GCA_903858935.1 uncultured Schlesneria sp.
ATCATCTTGCATTGCAAGCGTGAAATCCGTGCCAGCAAAACACTTTTCCTCATGCGATCCATCTGTACAGCCGCGAAAAGACTTTACAATCGCGCCTGGTGCGTGGATTTCGATCCGCCCCGCGCCATGAAGAAGGAGGGACGAGCCGGGCACGGGGTTCGCAGTTTCCATTCGCCAAAGCTCTTTTATTTGGAGGTTAGCGGAGCTGAAAGCGTAAATGACGAAATCCCCCTTCACAGTCATTCCAGCGGAAAAAAGTCCGTTCCCAGATTCGATCCAATCGTCTTGATCGATCGAATCTCCGGCGAACAAAAAAGCCGTTCCTTTGGAAGCCATGGTTGTGATTACCTAAATAGAGGAAAACAAAATCGAGGACTTTCCGTCTTATCGCGGTGCCTGTGAAAACTTACAAATCCTCCGCCGACGAACCAGTAAGGCTTTGACTTCGCGTGGTCGGAGACAAAGCCAATACGAATGCTCAGCGTGGTTGTCGTGCGAGCTTTCAATCTACACCGCGTTAAGCCGAAGCTCAAGGCTTGTGTTCAAGAAGCCCGGTGGAGGTTCAGAGAACCGCTGTGTGGGTGAAGTTGACCGCGATTTTGCGATTTGCCACCCGTATGGGAAAAGCATTTTGCGACTCGGCTATCCCCCGATGCAAGTAAGAGTTTAGTCGACCGGTTTGGTGCCCTTTGCAAACGAGCGTTGTGGCGCGTTCGATGACTGGAAACGGGGGATTGTCGTGAAAGTGTTCGATCGCAGTCATGCCGGGTAAGGTGAGCGCTCAGCGGCGAACGGCCTTGGCGTCAACTGCGATTTGCAGATTCCCGGCGGCAAGGGTTCGGGAACGGTCGCATTTCCACGAATTCGTCGTGCGAGGGCGATCAGACGCAGCCGATTCGCGACTGGCATTGGGCATTAGACCTTGGCATACAACCGACGCAACACTTTGTTCGGAGGGTGCGTCATCAGTGCCCGAAAGATGTGACTCACGCGATGGCCGTGTCGACGAACCGTTTCAGCCACCGTCATCAGATCGGCCATCCGCTCGCCACCTTCGAGTGCGCGTTGTCCGAGTGTGATCTCGCGAAGAACCACCAGTGGCCTCAAAGCTTGCTCGGCCAAGTTGTTCGTCGGTGGGACACGTGCGTCATCGACATAGACCAGCCACTCACTCCGATACGCAACGATTCGTCCTTGCAAGGTCAGCGCTTTGGGTGTTCGTGGCGAACTTGGTCTACCGTTCGAGCTTTAATTCGAGTTTGACTTGCTCCAACTCGCTTTTCAATCGCTGGTTTTCCGCGAAGAGTTCGGTATTCCGTTTTCGCTCTGCGTCAATGGTTCCATACAACTGACGAAGATAGAGGTCATTCTCATTCGCGACGCTGACCAGCCTACCAAGTGCCGCACCACCCAGATGGGGGCAATGACTGACATTCGGGCAACTCTGTTCCAGTCTTGGATAAAAAACAAACGACATCGGCATCCGTTCCGAGTAGGTACGGATGCCGATTTACCCAAAACCGAAATTACCGACAATGCCAATCCCCTGAGAGTGGACTAAACTCTTACCCAAGTGACGTGCCTTATTCTCATGCCGTTCGTATACCACTGCGAGCACAGCTTGACCGAGGACGGTCAAGCTGTGGCACATGAATTTAGAAGATTGACTTAGCACTGGACTCTTGTCAGAGAAATGGTTTAACTAACGCATTGGAATTCGTTTGCGCGTTTCTGTGAGGGACGGGCTGATGTCGGAAAGGAAGGAATAAAACATGCTGCCGCTGCCATTTTCTGCGGGATCGCCGATTGATCGCAGAACGTTGCTGGTTGCCGGGACAAGTGCCCTGGGACTTGTTGCTCCCGCCTTTCACTCCTCAGCGTTTGCAGCCCCTGTCACTCGGACGAAAGTCGCGAAGTCGACGATCATGATCTGGTTGAGTGGCGGAGCTTCCCATATCGACACATGGGATATGAAGCCGCAAGCTCCACTGGAATACCGAGGCCTGTTTTCACCCGTCAGTACGTCTGCGCCCGCGATACAGCTTTGCGAACACCTTCCGCACCTCGCGAAACAGGCACATCACCTGGCGATTATCCGTTCGCTGGGTGATCATGGCCGCGGCACCGGCGATCATCATGCGGGCTACTATTATAACCTGACTGGTCACGCACCTGACCCGACCTTTCATCGATTGCTGAATGCTCGAACGCCGTACCCGACCGACTGGCCTTCAATGGCGAGTGTCGTCGCGATGAAACGTCCGCTGCATCCGTCGTTGCCGCAAGCCATTACACTTCCTCAAAAGGAAGGGGCGCCGGAATACACTCGTCCGGGACAGTTTGCCGCGAGAATCGGTCTGGAATCTGACCCGGTCTTCGTTGACGGTTCGCGAGAAAAGCCGATGGATTTCGCGGCCCCGGCATTAAAGCTTCAAGGAGAGATTTCTGCCAGCCGATTGCGTTCCCGTCGCGAACTGCTGACCACTCTGGATGAGAGTCGAAATCGATTCGAGAAGACGATTGCTTTAGGAAATTATTCCAAGCAGCAGCAGAAAGCATTCACGTTGCTGGGATCGAGCCAGACGAAATCGGCTTTCGATCTTGGTCAGGAAACGGACGCGACGCTCGATCGCTATGGCCAGGGGATTAATTCCACGACGATGTTGATGGCACGCCGACTGGTCGAAGCAGGTGTCCCGTTCGTCACTGTTTTCTGGAAAGATGATCGCGAACTCGACAAGTTATGTAAGAGTGGCGGAGGCTGGGACACTCATGGAAACAACTTCAATTGCCTGAAAGACCGCCTGCTGCCAGAATTTGACCGCCCCTTTTCCGCATTGCTCGCCGATTTGCACGAGCGTGGGATGCTGGATGAGACGCTGGTCATGGTCAGCAGTGAAATGGGCCGCAAGCCAAAAGTGGGCGATCCGCGATCAGGTGGACCGAACGGAGCAGGTCGAGACCACTGGACATCCAGCATGTCCATTCTGATGGCAGGTGGAGGAATTCACGGTGGCCAGGTTTATGGTTCCAGCGATCGATATGCAGAGTTTCCCGCCGCAAACCCGACAGCTCCTGAAGACATTGCTCATACGGTATTCCATGCGATGGGGATTGACGATCTGACTGCCCAGGACGCAGAAGGTCGTCCGCTGCAGCTCATGGCGGAAGGTCGTCCACTTTTAGAATTATTTTAACTTCCCGTACGGCATCGCCTGCGTCTTGAATGTGCTCCAGCGGCTCGATAGCATCCTGGGTGAATCCTCTGGGATTCGAGAAACCTCTGCCGTGTTCGATACGGGGCTTGTGCGTTGACCCTACAACTTAATCATGCGGGAGTTATCTCGTTCGGCTGCGTGTATATCTGCGACTGCATTTCGGTGTAATCCCGGCTCACACAACCCGGACATGAGGCTCCCCCCTGAATCCTTTGGGTTCAGAACCTCAGCATTCCAACGGCATGGCGGAGGTCTCTTTTTTGGCTGCGAGAAGATAAACATGGCGTTGTTCGATCGACTCGAAGCAGATCACCGAGCCGCAGTTCGACCTCTGGCGGCTCGTATGCGGCCAAGATCACTGGACGAATTCGTCGGCCAGTCTCACATCCTCGCCCCAGGGAAGCTTTTGCGGCGAATGTTGGAAGCCGACCGGATTTCTTCGGTCGTGTTTTATGGTCCACCCGGGACCGGAAAAACGTCGCTCGCTGAACTGATCGCCAAGCATTCCAAACGGACGTTTCGTTCACTGAACGCGGCGGCAGCGGGAGTCAAAGAGCTTCGCGAAGTTCTCGATAAAGCTCGGGACGATGTTTCCACAGGCGGCCAGCGGACGGTGTTATTCATCGATGAATTACACCATTTCAATAAACAGCAACAAAATGTGCTGCTGCCTGACGTGGAAGAAGGTGTCGTGGCACTAGTCGCAGCGACGACGGCGAACCCGTTTTTTGCCCTGATCTCGCCACTGCTCAGTCGCAGCCAGATTTTCGAACTGAAACCGCTTTCCGAAAATGATGTCGTTCGGCTGTTAGAAGCGGCATTGAAGGATTCGGTCCGTGGTCTTGGATCACGAAAAGTTACGGGAACGCCGGAAGCCCTTCACTTTCTGGCGACGATTTGCGATGGCGACGCTCGCCGGGCACTCTCTGCGCTGGAAATTGGAGTTCTTTCCTTAGAGCCGAACGAGAAAACTTTTGGCTTGGCCGCTGCCGAAGAATCGATCCAGAAGAAGCAAATTCGGTATGACGCGGATGGCGATGACCATTACGACGCAGCGAGTGCCATGATTAAGAGTATTCGTGGAAGCGATCCGGACGCTGCGGTTTATTGGATGGCTCGGATGTTAGCCGCCGGAGAAGAACCTCGATTCGTCGCTCGACGACTGGTGATTGCCGCTTCGGAAGATATTGGAAATGCGGACCCGCAAGGATTAATTCTGGCGCAATCGGCGGCTGCCGCGACGGAATTCATTGGAATGCCCGAGTGCCGGATCATCCTGGCGCAGGCCGTGACGTATCTCGCATTGGCGGAGAAGTCGAACGCGGCCTACAAAGCGATTGACGCGGCAATGGACGATGTGCAGAACGCTCGTCTGCTGCCGGTACCGATTCATCTCCGCGACAGTCACTATAAAGGTGCATCTCGACTCGGGCACGGTGATGGATATGAATATCCGCACGAGTCCCACGAAGGATGGGTCGCTCAAGACTATCTGGGAGTTGATCGACGCTACTACGAACCGGTCGATCGTGGTGACGAATCCCCGATGAAAAACAAATTAGAGATTTTGCGCAGTCGGCGCAAGGCAGTATCGGATTCTGGTTCGATTGGAAGCCATGAAAAACCGGGACCTGAGGGAAAGTGATCTGAAACGCCGGTCCCGGCGCTAACTTGAGGCCGAATTCGTTTTTCGTAGCCAATTTTGACCGATTTTGGCCCCCAAGAGTGGTTTTCCGGCAACAACTGCCTGCATTGAGCGTGATTTTCAGATTCTGACGCTAAATGTCTGGCAAACTTATGGCCATTCGTCTGGACAGTTATTTCGCTTTCTCTTATCAATCGCCCACTCATCTCCTTCCCCAATTCAATTCGTTCTCCATCAATTCACCGCCCGGTGATGCGATCATTTCGTTTCCGTGGAGGCATTATGTCCACTGATGACGCCGGTCAAGGTCCGCGCATCGTTGCCAGCAGTTCGCTGGGATTGGTTTTTCCAATCCTGGTCGTGCTGTCCGTGCTGGTACTCGTTGCTCCCGTACCGCCGGTCGTGCTGGATCTTTTGCTTGCGGCGAATGTGACTGCATCAGTATTGATTCTGTTAACAACGATTTCGGTTCGACGACCTCTCGAGTTCAGCGTGTTCCCTTCGTTGCTGCTGGTGACAACACTTGTTCGCCTGGTTTTGAATGTGGCCTCAACACGACTGATTCTGACACAGGCGCAGACATCAGGAACGGATGCCGCAGGTGCTGTGATTGAAGCTTTCGGCAAATTTGTGGCACAGGGACAGTTACTGGTTGGTTTGATCCTGTTCGCCATCGTGGTGGTCATCCAGTTCGTTGTCATCACGAAAGGTTCAACACGGATCAGCGAAGTCGCCGCACGATTTGCCCTGGATAGCCTTCCAGGTAAGCAGCTTGCCATTGATGCCGATCTCGCCGCAGGCTTTATTACGCCAGACCAGGCACGCAGTCGACGCGAAGAACTCGCAGATCACGCTGATTTTCACGCAGCGATGGATGGAGCCGGAAAGTTCGTTCGTGGCGACGCGATTGCCGGGATCATGATCACCTTGATCAACCTGATCGGGGGATTAGCGATTGGCGTTCTACAGCATCGAATGTCAATCAATCGTGCAGTTGAAGTTTACGCCACGTTAACAATTGGTGACGGCCTGGTTTCACAGATTCCGGGATTTCTGATCTCGGTCGCCTCGGGCTTACTGGTCACACGCTCCTCTCGTGAATCTAATCTTTCGAAAGACGTCATCCATCAGTTATTCAACGAGCCTCAAGCTTTGTTCCTCGCTGCAATGTTCGTAGCAGGTCTGGCTTTCACCGGCTTGCCGATGCTACCTCTGCTTGGACTTGGATTCGGGTGTGCCTATGTTGGATTCCAACTGAAAAAACCAGTTCGACAAGCGGGTGTTCGAGTCAGTTCGCAAACCAGTCCCGTGTCGAAGTCGCCTGACAATGCCGTTTCAATCGCAACGCCGGTCGCTGTCGCAAATCGTGTCGTTCGTGCGCATAAGCCTGAAGACAAGCTCGTCGTCGAACCGATCGAGCTGGAACTTGGCTTTCGGTTGATCAAACTTGCTGACCCGGATGCTGGTGGCGACTTGATGGACCGGGTGACTCAACTCCGAAATCGGATTGCTGCCGAATTGGGGATTATCCTTCCCAAAGTTAAGATTCGCGATAGCTTGCGACTGAAGGACACTGGTTATCGGATCAAGTTTCGTGACGTCGTAGTTGCCTCCGGCGAACTGCGAATGGATGCCCTGATGGCAATCGATAACGGCCTGGTCAGCGGTGAATTAGCGGGCGAAAGCGTTAGCGAACCATCCAGCGGCCGCCCGGCAAAATGGATTGAACCATCACTTGTCGAGCACGCAAAAACACTAGGCTATAAGGTTGTTGAGCCGGTTGTCGCCCTGATGGCACATTTGACGGAAATCGTCAAATCGCATGCCGACGAACTGCTGACTCGACAACAAGTTCATCAACTTCTCGACAACTTGAAGCAATCATCACCAAAAATCGTTGATGAACTTGTCCCTGAACTGCTGAAGCCATCACAGGTGCATCAGATTCTGTGCAACCTGTTACGTGAGCAAGTTCCGGTTCGAGACCTTGAAACGATTCTGGAAACGCTGGGCGACTACGCCGATCAAACGAAGGACGTCGCAATCCTGACAGAATATGCTCGACATGCACTTAGTCGGACGATTTGCCAGCAATATCGTGACACAACGCGCACCATCCATGCGATCACATTGGATCCCGCCCTGGAAGACGTTATTTCTGGTGGATTCGAATTCGGTGACCGGGGGCTTGTCGTGAAATTGACCCCACAAGTTATCGACGGGGTCACTAACGAACTGTTACGTCAATCGAATAAACTCGTGCGGGCGGGACATCCTGCCGCTGTTGTTTGCTCGGCTCAGGTTCGTCCGGTCCTCAGGCATATCGTGCGTTCAAGTATGCCCAAGCTGGCGGTGCTGAGTCTTCAAGAAATAACACGAGATACGTTTGTGCGACCAATCAGTCAAATTCCGGTGAATGCGATTAAGATTCCTTCGAAGCGAACAGAAGAAGCAAAACAGTATCTGTCCCTCGCGGCAGCAATGAATTAGTTCGAACAAGCGGCACCACTACCAGGCTCACGTTCCGTTTTTTTGAGTTCCTACGATGAAACACAGAATTCACACCTTTCGAGCAGCCACGATGGACGAGGCGTTGGAACTGGTTCGCCGCGAACTGGGCGAAGAGGCCATCGTCGTGGAATCGAAGGAAATTGCGACTCGGCGACTTCTTCCCTGGCCGGCGATACGCCAGGAAATCGAGGTGAGTGCACAACGGGCTTCCAGTAGTAAATCGTCAGCGAAAAAGGATCGCGATCAAAAAGTACTATCGGCCGCTCCTCGCACGATCCAAACGCTAGCCGAAAAAATGTCAGCATCACCAGCAGTAGCGGAAACCAATATCGCTCAAGCGGTCGAGGCTTCTGATGGAAGTGTCCAGAACAATAACGTACTAGCTGCTCCACCAGGTTGGCTGACGCCAGACACGAACTCCAGCTCGTCCAAAACCCGCGAAAAGCACCGCAATATCATCGGCAAAACGGTCGTGCCAGCTACTCCTCCTGCCGTGGAGCCAATGACTTCCGCCGCCGTAGACTTCCCGTCGCCGGCGCTTGAGCCGCAAATTGCTTCCTTGCAACTCATGCTCTCACAATTGGTTTCACAGGCTCGTCTGAGTGGGATGACGGACATTCCCACCGAATACCTTGAGCACTATCTGAAACTGACGGCAGCGGGAATCGAAGAGAACCTCGCTCGCGATTTAATTTCCAGAGTCCGCCGTCAGATGTTGCCGTCAACCGACAACTTCCGGGCCGCCGTCCAAGACATGTTAACCGCATGTGTCGAACAGGATATGAAGTGTGTCTCGCCAATCAGCCCAACGCCAGGACGTCGCGAAATTGTGACGCTCGTTGGTCCGACTGGTGTTGGTAAAACGACGACGCTCGCCAAACTGGCTGGACATTTTGCTCTTCGCGAAGGGCGACGAATCGGAATTATCACCATTGACAACTATCGGGTTGGTGCCGTTGAACAGGTCCGTAACTACGCTGAAATTCTCGAAGTCCCGATGCGAACTGCCGCGAACGCGACTGAACTGCGAAGTGCCATCGACGATCTCGCCGATGTTGACATGATCCTGATCGACACTGCGGGAAAAAGCCCCTCGGACGGATCTAAACTCAACGAACTTCGCGAAATTCTTCGAGTCGCAGCTTCTGATCACATCCTGCTCGTCCTCAGCCTGGCTGGTGGAGCGAGTATGCTTCAGAATATCGCCGCCTCGTTTAAGAATGTCTTACCAACTTCACTTGTATTGACGAAGCTTGACGAACTTGTCACGTGCGGCTGCTTACTGTCGGTAGCACATCAGATTTCCATTCCGATCAGCTACGTCACGACCGGACAGGACGTCCCCGCCCAGTTTGAACCGGCTAACGCCGCCCGCCTTGCTCGACTTTGCCTTGGTTTGGACAAGATTTAAGGTAATCCTCTCGACTGACATCTCCCGTCCCCGGTTTCTGCAATCAACCACTCAACCGAAGTCCACAATGACAATATCTGTCTCCTCACAACCCGATCAAATTCTTCGAGCCGACCAGGCTCTGGAATTGCGTGCGCTGGTTGCGAAGCGAAAAGATTCGGCAACGGACGGTGCATCGAACACTCGTCATTGCCATTCGATCGCAATTTCTGGTGGAAAGGGTGGCGTCGGACGTTCGGTCATTGCCTTGAACCTCGCGATTGGCTTCGCACAACGCGGAGCAACAGTTGGACTGATCGATGCCAGTCAGGACCTTGGAAGTGTTGAACTGCTTTGCGGCCTGAACAGTTATTGGAACCTGTCACACGTCGTTCAAGGAAGTCGGCAGATCAGCGATATCGTGCAAACGGGCCCTGCTGGTATCCGCGTTCTGACAGGTGCCAGTTGCCTCGTGAACACCGACATCAGACAGAATTCCCAGCGGAATAGCCTGTTAGCACAACTGAAAACATTTGAACAAGAACTCGACTGGTTAATTATTGACGGTAGTGGTGGAGCTTGCGCAATGACTGAGACATTCGCGCTCGCGGCCGACGACGTATTAGTGGTGACAACGCCGGAACCGACCGCTGTCGCTGAAGCGTACTCGTCGGTTAAGGGGCTGGCAAAAACTGCCGGGCCGCGACTTGGGCTGCTCGTGAATCAAGCGGAATCAGCACAGCAGGCACAGCGGATTCTCGATCAGCTTCAGAACACGGCTCATTCGTTCTTGCGAATTGACCTTCATCGACGCGGATACCTTCCACAAGATCAAGCAGTCCAAGCATCGGTTAATGGACGAACTCCGTTTGTCGTTCAGTCGCCACAATCCTCGGTCACCACTGCTCTTTTCGAGTTGATTCAGCGGTGGAGTCGACCTCAGTCGACGGTTTCAGTGAATGATTATTTTACGCGTTTGCTATTCTAAAAGGGATGTTACTCTCATGAATCAGGCGATGAACTTGAGCCAATCTAGCGTTTTCCAGCCAAATTGTCCTAAATCGGTCCGGTTACAACGTTCAGGGGAAATAAGGTGATTTCATTCATATTCGGCGTGATGAAATGCCGATACTAGGTTGGTTGGTAATCGCGAAGCGATCAGTGAATCGAGATAAAGAGTTACCCTGACAGGGTAATTGAATTCAAGTGTGGTCAGGTCGTCAGCGCAAGTCGGCTTCGATCGAAATAAGAGTGACATTAGTAACCACGGCGCGGGCATCGACGCCAGATCCACAGCAAGACGCTGTGGGAGCCGGTGACTCACCATGGAGGGTTCGATGGTAATGAAGGTTGCAACAGAAGAAGAGATCGCCCAAGTCTGGTTGGATTTCAAACGAGATCAATCAAACCAGAACTTGCGAAACGCCTTGATCGAGCGATTTTTGCCGCTGGTCCGCTATAACGCGGAACGGGTCTGGGCAAAGTTGCCGGACGGAGTGGATCTTAACGATCTCATTTCTGCAGGCGTGTTCGGACTGATGGACGCGATCGAAGCATTCGATCTTGATCGCGGAGTCAAGTTCGAGACCTACTGCGTACCCCGTATACGAGGGGCAATGCTCGATGAGCTGCGCACGATGGACTGGGTGCCTCGCCTGGTACGGAGTAAAGCCAGCAAGCTGGAAGCGGCCCGCAAAGAGGCTGAAGCCGAACTCGGCCGACCACCTTCAGATGCCGAAATTGCCAAGAAAATGGGCTTGCCCATGGAAGAATACGACAAGCACAAGTCCGAAGCGTCGGCTGTGAATCTTGTCAGCCTGAATAAGAAATGGTACGAGACGGACAGCTATAAGGATGTTCGTGAAATCGACATCATCGAAGATACCAAAGGTGAAGACCCGACCGACGGTATCCAGAAACGCGATGTCATGAAGCTCGTTACCAAGGGGCTTAATCGCAACGAACGCCTGATCATCATCCTCTACTACTATGAAGAGCTGACGATGAAGGAAATCGGCACCACCCTCGGGTTGTCCGAGTCACGTGTCAGCCAGATGCATTCCAGCATCGTTGCTCGATTGAAAGATCAACTGAATCGACGACGCCCGGAATTCGCTCAGTAATTTACGGCAGACCATGCCAGCCGATCACAGATGCCAGCACCTCGACCAACAACAACGGTTGAGGTGCTGGCATTTCCGGCTTATTGCGGCCAGAGCAATGCGCAATTGTTTGTGAGGATGAGGCCGATCTGAAGAAGCGGCCAATCTGGCGGAGGGGAAATATTGGTGCGTCTTACGACGCCAATTCCCGTCGAAACTCGGGGTGCCGCGGTTTTGGAGCCTTCGACAAGGCCGTGTTCTTCCTGGGTCGATAACGTGTCCGAGCAACACGGCTTAACCAAAGCCGGTAAAACCGTGGCACCCATTTTCACGGCTTAATGTTCCAAGCGAGAGGTCTTCGTCTGTCCAATAAACCTGATCGATTTAAGACTCCAATTGACGATTGGTGTCAGGACGACATATACCGTCGCAACCGTAGCGATCGTCTGGAGATGGAAGGCCAAAAGTCGATCCCAATCGATTACAAGTTGACCGGCAATCTGTACGAAGTCGACGGGCCCTTAAGAAAAATTCTCACATGGCCAACGTGTCAATGGAATTCATCACTCCGACAGCGGCAAGACCAGGGAGCATCTCAGGTGCCATCACACGATAACGGTCAACAATCCGGTTTTAGAAATTCCCTCGGTTCAGACGAGCTCAAAGCTATCCTTCAGGCCGCCCGGGAAAATGCACAGGTGCCAGCAAGCGATGTCTCTGATACCGAATTCGAGCCGGGGGATATCCAGCATCTGAGAGGGACTTCCAAGCCTGGAATTGACGTGAGCAATGCCGATTTACCTCCGTTAAGCTGGCACCAACTGCCACACGGTCCCGATAAATTGCTGGAAACAGCCGAACGACACATCGCCCAGGCGATCATGGATTCCAGCAGTCCAATGCCCGCCGGAACGACGAACTCGACTTCGCCCAGACGACAAGCGGATTCCGGCATGAAACAGATGCCAGCTCAAGGCTTAACACTTGAGGATCTCGGCGATCTGGATCTCGATATCACGATTGAACTCGGTCGATCTGAAATACTGATTGAGGATGTCCTGAAACTGCGGGAAGGTTCCGTCGTTTCATTAGATAAACGAGCAGGCGATCCGGTCGATATTTTCGCCAACGGTCGACTGATCGCGCGAGGCGAACTTCTGGTCATCGACGGCAAGTTCGGCGTTCGTCTCAGCGAAGTTCTTTAGTTCCGTCACTTGAGACGGGACTCTCGCCTGAATGAGGATCTTGATGTTTTTCGTCGTGGTATTTCAAGAATGGCCGTAACTTCTCGATTAACTTTAAGCCAAGGCCGCGAACTCGGCTGAGGTCTTCGACCGAGCGGAACGGACCGTTCTGGTTTCGATCCTCCACGATTCGGCGGGCGAGCTTTTCTCCAATCCCGTCGAGCTGCGCCCATTCCACCCACGAGGCTCGGTTGATATCGATTGAGTAGAAATATTCTCTCGGCTGCTGATTAGTGATCTCAATCTCGGCCTTGCCAGATTCAGCGAGTTTCCATCGATGTGCAATCAGCAGCACCAGCAACGAGATCAAGAGAACCCCTAAGAACAATTGATCGGCGCGGCGCAGCCACAAGGTGGTCGCTTCAAAATTCACGTCAACGCTGCCGGTGCTACTTTGGGCGATCGGGGTTGAATCGTTGGGAATGACGATCGGCGATTGAGAACCATCGTTGATTGGCGTCGGTCCTTGAGAAACGGTTGCGGCGGAATCAGCGGGATCGGGACTGGTTTGCCGTGACGACATTGGGCGGCTTTACAGTGAAGAAAGGGACTTATGAGACCTATATGACTTAATTGGAATTCATGAGTATTCGAGAGATTTTTCATGAGATTGATAGCATAAGTCCCTCTCGAAGAGCACTGCTTGACTGAAGACAGTCAAGCAGTGGTACAGATTTTTTTCGCAATGACGAAGGGCTGGAGCTTATTTGCAATGTCACGTTGCGGCTTCAAGTTCTTCCCTTTCCGTCACATCTCGCGTAGAGTTATCTGGTGACTTCGTGACTGTTTCTTTTCGATGAATCGAATGAACGGTGATTTAAAGGGTGTGGTTGAAGATATCAATCTGACGCTCTTGGGAGAAAAGTAATGCTGCAACGTGTTTCGATCGCCTTGATCGTGTCATGTTCGTTGCTCGGTCTGACAACGGTTGTCCGAGCCGAACCGAAAGATCCCAAGATTAAACTTGCGGCACAACGGGGACTCGACTGGCTTGTCGGCGAACAACATCGAAGCGGCTACTGGGAAGCGAATCAGGGCCAGTACCGTGTGGCGATGACGGCACTCGCCGCCAACGCAATGCTTTGTGAGGGGTCGACGACAACGCGTGGCCGCCTGGCGAAACCGATTTCAAAAGCGGTCGACTATTTGATCGAAACCGCGCAGCCCAACGGCTTGATCGGCTACAAGCACGATTACCACTACACCTACGGGCACGGCTTTTCGATGCTGTTCCTGTCACAGGTTTACGGCGAGGAAGAAAATGCCCAGCGACGCGAGAAGCTGAGGGAAGTCTTGACGAAGGCGGTTCAGTTTTGTGGTGAAGCTCAGACAACTGCTGGTGGATGGGGCTATGTCTCGGCCAAGGATGGAAACGATTTTGACGAAGGCTCGACCTGTGTGACTCAGGTCCAGGGACTACGGGCATGTCGAAACGCCGGAATTCCCGTACCGAAAGAACTGATTGACAAGGCGATCGATTATATTCGGAAATGTATGACACCTGACGGTGGAATCCAATACAGCCTGAAAAATGCAGGAGGTTCACGTCCGCCTATCACGGCTGCCGCGATCGCTTGCCTGTTCAATTCGGGTGATTATGAAAACGACACTGCGAAGAAACTGTTGAAGTATTGCGAAAAAAACATCGAAGGGAACAACGGTCAGGCACAGATGTTCGGTCACTGGCATTACACTCACTATTACTATTCTCAAGTGCAATACCGACTTGGGGACGAGAAATGGTCGAAATACTTCGCGACCGTTTCCAAGCAGATACTCGCTCAACAGTCTGCCAACGGATCGTGGAAGGAAGGCCATGTCGGACCGGTTTATGTCACGGCCATCAATTCGACCGTCCTGCAACTCGACAATGGATATTTGCCGATTTATCAGCGGTAAGGAGAGCGCCGCTGTACGCGGTTCGTCAGGAGCTTCCGCTCCCATGACCCGAGGGACTTTGGCGACATTTTCAACGTCATTTTCCTCACGAGAAAGAATTTCCCATGAACGATTCAAATCCCGATAACAACAGCGTTCCTCCTGTCGAACGGGTGCGACAGGAAGTTGACCGTTGGTTGGAAGTTGTACGATCAACAGGGGAAAGAACTCTGGAATCGCTCGGCTTGACCGGAGCCAATCGTCAGACAAATCCGCCGGTTGATATCATCGAACTTCCTGACGAGATTCTGGTGCAGATTGATCTTCCGGGTGTGTCTGCAGAATCGGTCGAATTGAGTCTTGTCGGAAACATGTTGACAGTGACAGGGTCGCGACCGAGTCACGAATTTGCCAGTGATGTACGAGTTCATCTGCGAGAACGCGGGGTCGGTAGTTTCCAACGCTCGATTCCACTTCCTGCAGCGGTCAATAATGATGCGATCCGCGCCGAAACACGGGATGGCCTGTTGACGGTGACATTGCGCAAGGCCACGCTGACGACAGGTCGATCAATCCCCGTTTCACGCGGTAGCGGAACGTTATAGACGTCGCATATAAACCAGTCTCCGATTTCAACTCAAAATCAGATTCCCGTCACAGGCACAGATCTCAACTGAGTAGATCTGCCGCCCGGCTCGTCGTTTGATTTCGTTTTCGAATTTTAATTCGTTTTTTGTCCCATAAGAAATCGGCCGAATCGAATGGGATTTTCCCAGAAAGCTTCGGATCGGCTTTTGCATCGTCTCAATGGCCCCGTCAGGGTTGGAACGGTTATTCATGGCAATCGTTTTCCGCTGTGACAAATGCGATGCACGCTATCGAGTTGAACTCGTTAAGGCGGGTTGTCGTGCGACGTGTCGACGTTGCGGTAACGATATCGTTGTTCCCGACCCGATGCCGCGAGACCAGGTTCTGGATATCCCCGCACTTCAGGATCGACGTCAGCCTTCGCTTCTTTTGGCGCCACCTGATCCGACAAGAACGCGTCTCATTTCCGAGCACATCGAAGAACACATTGGACCGATCGACTTTGTTTTTCACGAACGTGTTTCAGAATATGTCCATATCGACGTACTTCGTGTCCCCCCGCAGAAACACCGGCCCTTCTATACACTCGTCACAAGCGGTATGTCAGAACAGTCGATGAACGTTCCTGACGGAGCCGAATCCTTGCGGCGAACGGAATTAATGATCTGCCTTCCGCCGAACTGGCGGTTGAGCATTGAAGACTTTCGAGACGAGCGAAATTACTGGCCGATTCGATTGCTGAAAGTACTGGCGCGATTACCGCATGAGTTCCGGACCTGGCTGGGACTCAGCCATTCTGTGCCAAACGGGGAACCACCGCGCCACTACGCACCCAACACGAAATTCTGTTGCTCAATCATTGTTCCACCCCTGACATGCCCCGACCCATTTCGTACGCTGACGATCAATGACGAACAAATCATCCACTTCTACGCCGTACTGCCGCTTTACCGCGAAGAAGTGGACTGTAAACTGCGAGAAGGAATGAGCGTCCTGATCGATCGGCTTGACCGATACCGGGTGACGGAAATCGTGAATATCTACCGACAAAACACCTGCCGAACGGGTTGGTTCGGCAGGTGAATTATTTCGGAGCATACTGGAGCGATCGAACTTATTTGACGCGGACCAGTTTCATCAGTCGACCGGACACGTTCCAGTCCTGGACGTACAGGTTTCCGTCCTTGTCCCAGTAGGAACCATGTGTGCCGCTGAAGATTCCTTCAATCCACTGGTCTTGAGGGATGCCGTAGTTCGCTCGTTTTGCGGGATCAGGGTTATGGCCGAGAACGGCGATAATCGTGTTGCTCTTGTCCAGAATGACAACTCGGCCGTGAAGATCCGGTACGGAAACATAATCTCCCTGAACCGCAGCGGATGTTGGCATACCCAGGCCGGTGACAATTTCTTCGATGAACTCGCCATCGAGACTGTAGTGCAGCAGCCGGCCCTTTGGCACGTGGTTACGGTCGCAAATCAGCAGACGAGGTGGCTCGTACCGAGTATCCAACGTCATCCCGTGGGCCGTATTGAACTGCTTAAGATCGTTCCCTTTAGTGCCAAAGTGCATCAGGTATTTTCCGGTTTTGTCGAACTTGAAAATATGATTACTCGCGTATCCGTCGGACAGGAAAATATCGCCGTTGGGGGCGACGGTGATCGCGGTCGGACTGAATTGCTTCAAGTCGAGTCCCGACTCTTTTGGAAACGGAAGCTTTAAAGCGACAGCACCCGTTTCGGCATTGAACTTGATCCCTTCGGCATTCGCGTTTCGAGCACCGTAAATGTACTCGCCATCCGCTTCGACTCGAATTTCCATGTCATGGAGTCTTGTATAATCACCCTCGAGGAAACGGCGAATAACCTTGCCGTCAGGCGAGAAGACAAAAACACCCTGATCTGCGCTGGTATAGATGTTTCCCGCTTTGTCTATCACAACGCCGCCGTGGGTCGGACCAATGACAGATTTCCCTTCGGGGCTGAGACCCCAACCGGGGACTGTGTCAAAGGTCATGATCCCGCATCCCATGCGCACGGGTTGACCTTTTTCGGCTGCGAAGATCGATTGCGAAAGCCCGAATAAAACCGCAGCGCAAACCAGTAGTCTCTTCACGATCAAAACTCCCAATTTTAAAAAGTGCGTACAACGATGATTGCAGCCACGATCAACAGGCCATCAAAACGGATTACGCCCGAGTCGCGAAGACGCGGAGAACAGTACAGATAGCGATGAATGTGGTGACGATCGAAAGCCCGATTCCACAGGGCGATCGGATTCTCTTCGATTACGCATCGCAATTCAATAATGCGTTGGGATCGATCAGCCTCGAATCATCAAGTGGAATCAAATGATCAACTTCCGCTGACTTCAAAAGTTCAGCAAGTGACCGGTATCGTTTGAGTGATTCTCGGAATCTGAATGTCGATACACTCGCTTTGATACCTGGTCACCAGAGATCACGGGAAATTAAATCCTCGGCCTCGATGCACGGGGAAATCTGATAGACGAGATCGATCACACCAGGCTCTTCCAACCAACGCGGAACAGGCTCAATATGAGCAAGTAAATGCCCTCTCTGGTCGAATACAGACGTTATGGCATCAACATCCCGATCAATCTCCGTGGCGTTGTAAAATGCGCCGTCAGTGACTTTCAAAACATTCCGAATTTCCGATGCGGGAACCATCAAGTTCCCAATAAACTCAACATGTCGAATTTTGTAGCGAACCCCTTGGGTAATCAGGTAACGGATTATGGGTGTCGAACGACCTTTTGGCGTCTTCATTTCGTGTGAAACATCAACGTCGAAATATCCGAATCGATGGAAATACCGCCTGAATTGTTCGGTGTCATTTGCGACATCGTTGAAATCATAATCTGCACTCGTGGCAAGCGTCATGATGGGAGTTTTTGAAATCGGTGTAGCATCGATAATGGCGGAATCCGTCATAACGGCTCCACTAAACCTCAAAGTCGAGACGTGAACCTTGGGCCCCTCGTTGATGGAAAAGACCACGTCCCGGTCGTTTCGATCGTCCCCCTTCTCAAGTTCGACCGTGGCGAACAGAAATCCCTTTTCGCGGTAGTATTCTTCAATCCGCCTGGCGCATTCCTGATTGGAAGAAACATCAAACGGAGTACCTGGCTTAAGCTGGGTCATCGCATCGAAGACTTTTCGCTTTATCTTCTTCAAGCCTTTGTATTCAACGCGCCGAACGATCGGGCGTTCAAGTACGCGAAAGGCCAGAACAACACCGACATCCGTTTTTCGCAGCGTCGGTTCGACACTTGAGAACCAGCGCGTTCTCACAAGCGCATCAACATCGTCTTTAACCAGCTTTGACGTCACCTTATCACCGATGCTGGCCTTGATGTGTTTGGCAATTTCGGAACTCTGGATTGTTGAATTCCCCTCAATAAGGACGTCGACGAGGAGCTCATTCATGACAAAATCAGACTCGCCAGCGGCATCAGTCCCCTCTGCGTTCACGAGTGGCGTCGCATCAACAATCGAGTCCCGACGCGCGATGTCACGTGAATCAATCACTTTCGGGGATTCAGTTTTCGAGTCGCGATGAGATCTGAATGCGATTGACACCAGAATTAATATTCCGAGGACGGCAGCCAAACCGCTGAAACCGGATCGGGTCAACTGAGGCTTCGATTCCGCTGATTCACCGGCTAAACGGAGAATCCGTTGTCTGAAATCCGATGAGCCACGTCCAAACGCGGAGATGGAAATCGGTGCGACGACGAGCGGTTGTCGCGGCATGGCACACGCTTCCGCCAGGCCGATCAACGCTCGACAATAATCCAGCGGACGCCAGCCAGTCGAAATGACCAGATCATCACAGGCGTGCTCTCGTTCGATGCTGATGCGACGGCTGACGTACCAGACCGCCGGATGAAAAAAAAGTAGCGCCTCAACGACCCTTTGAGCCAGGTTGACGAGCAAATCCCAACGTCGAATATGAGCCAGTTCATGGGCCAGCAGGGCTTCCAGTTGATCAACGTCACAGCCAGTCATGAGACAGGGTGGGAGCAAGATCATTGGCCGTAAGACGCCAATCACCACGGGGGCAGCGACCTGTTGGCAGGATGCCACAACCGGCACCACGCTCATCGCCCACTGTTCGCAAAGTCGTTCGACAAACAGCTGAAGTCGGTCATTCACGATTTCGATGGAATCCGCTTTGAATTTCCACACGACGGAATATCCAACCCCGACGCGACATAAGAGGGCCAAGCTGACCATCAGATACACGGCCATCACGTAAGGCGACACGCGTTCGATCAATTGGTTACGGAAGTCCGACCTCGTCCACTTTCGAATCGAATCTTGTCGCATGAATGCTTCGAACGGTGGGGTAATGCTTCTTATTTCACTTTCTTGAGCGTTCAGTGGCAGTGAGGGCTTGATTTCATTTGATGCCAATTGGTTGTGACTGGTTGACGGTTCACGGAAAACCTCGGATTGCGTGATGTGTGTCAAATTCCCGGACGAAAAAAGAGCGAATGTCACCGGAGGACAAACCGCGAGTAATGCCATCGCAGCCAGCCCTGCGATGTAACGTGAGTTCGCCGTGTTCTTTCGTAGTGCTAAATTGACGAAATAATATAACGCGCCAATCAGGCACCCTTGCCAACTGAAATGTGCAAGGGCTCTTGTCAGACGGACACATAGCGGGCCGCCGAAATCAGCTAGAACTGAACTGAAAATCGTTGAAACGATGGCGAGAGTCATTTCTGCTGTTCCTTCGTTTTCTGGTCCAGAATCTGCCGCAGTTCCTTCAATTCGTCGGAGTCCAATTCCGTTGATTCGAACAGACTGAGCATCACCGCTTTGGCCGATCCGTCAAACACTCGCTTGACGACATCACCCAGCATCCCTTCGGTCACCGCTTCGCGAGAAACTTTCGCAGCAAACAAACAGGATTTTCCCTGCATCGACCGTGTCAGGTATTTTTTGCCAACCATCACATTCAACGTCGTGATCACGGACGTATGAGCCAGCTCTCTTCCTGCCTTAGACAACGATTCGCGAATCTCTCGCACAGACATCGGCGAGCATTCCCACAGGCATTTCAGGATCTGTAATTCCAGATCTGTGGGATGAATTGATTTTGGTCTCGCCATTTTGGGCTGCTCGAAAGGCAATGATCTTCTATTTCGATAGAAGATAGCGATCGAAGAACCTCAACGCAAGAGATCTTCTACATAACTAGAAGAGCGTTGATGGGGAACAATCAAACCCGAACGGACTTAATCTGCGAGACGAAATCCCATCAATAAAGAATCGCCATGAACCGCTGCACCATGAACCGACGCACAGAGACGACATTCGTGGTGATCAAGGTCATTGATCGGAAGTCACGTCAACGGAGGACTGGCAAAAGTTCTGCGACCTGATTGATCTTCTGAACGGGCTCTTCGTCGATGTGCTCGTAATACACGTTTCGCTGGCGAGGAATATAGCCCGCTTCCCGGATCAGCCGTTTGATCGTTTCGAGTGTCAGGTGGTGAACGGTTCCCGCTTCAGCCACAACATTTTCTTCGATCATCAGCGAGCCCATGTCGTTGGCTCCAAAATGCAGAGCCAGTCCGCCGATCTTCTCCCCTTGCGTCACCCACGACGACTGAATGTTAGGGAAATTGTCCAGATACAATCGGGAGACCGCCTGGGTCTTGAGATATTCGAACGCTCCGACGGGGGGGATGTTCGCCATGTCCGTGTTATCGGGTTGAAATGTCCAGCAGATATAGGCGGTAAAACCACCTGTTTCGTCCTGAAGCTGACGAAGCCGTTCGAGATGCTCGATCCGCTCTGCCAGCGTTTCAATGTGCCCGAACATCATGGTCGCAGAACCCTTGCCACCAAGCTGATGCCATTCGTGGCAGACATTCAACCATTCGTCCGACATGCATTTGCCGCGTGTCATCTCTTTTCGTACGCGGTCAACAAGAATTTCGCCACCGCCACCCGGCAAGCTTCCCAAGCCGGCAGCCTTCAATCGCTCAAGCACAGTTCGCACCGGAAGCTTTTCCAGCTTGTGCAAAGCATGAATCTCCGGTGGTGAGAAGCAGTGAAGATTCACCTGCGGAAATCGTTCCTTCAGAGATCGAAGCAGGTCTTCGTACCATTCGAGCGGCAAGTCGGGATTCATCCCCCCCTGCATCAGGATCTGATCACCACCAAGTGCCACGGTCTCTTCGATTTTTTTGTAAATCGTTTCTTTATCAAGCACATACCCTTCAGGACTCTTCGGTCGGCGGAAGAACGCACAGAAATCACAGACCGCCGAACAGACATTGGTGTAGTTGATATTGCGGTCGATGTTGTACGTACGGTAAGGCTCGGGATGCAGGCGCTTTGACACCGCGTCCGCCGCCTCACCAATCGCCACCAGATCATGCGATTCAAGAATCTGCAAACCTTCGGCAGGAGTTAATCGCCCCCCGGACACGGCTTTTTCAAGTAATCGGTTCACTGCTGTAGACACGTCAATTCCCTCATTCCAATTTCACGCTGACATTTTTACGAAATTCACGCAACAGGCCTGAACGCCATTTCTACACCCTTCGGGGCCAGATCCAGTCCCGCTGCCAATTCGTAAAACATTTTCAAACCGCTCCTCTCGGCATTACCGAGATGAAACTGAAGATTCCTCGATAAGTAGCTGATCGTTGTCGGAAACGACAGTCCCAGCAATGGCGCTTCCCGGAGAGCAATCTCATTCAGGTGGGCAACTCCAAGATCCCGCGACCGGCATAAAGCCCTCGAAACCGTGTCAATGTCTGCTTCGGATCGTCGTGCGCGAACATTTGCGACCCACATCGCGAAGACAAACGGCAGGCCGGTCCACTTGTGCCACTCTTCACCCAGATCCAGCGTCGCAAGAAATCGCTCTTTTGGAGGCAGGATCGCTCGGTCGCCAATCAGCAATACGGCATCCGCTGTTGTATCCTCGGTGCGATGGTTGAGCGGCAATGGTTCCAAAGCGGGAAAAACACCATGTCGCTCTGCCAGCAAAATTCGAGCGAGCGTGGCGCTGGTACGGGAACCCTCATCGAGCGCCAATGTGCGTATTTCGCCCCAAGGGACTCTCGTGTAAAGCTTTACGCTCAAGACTGGGCCGTGAGCTGCCACACAGGCGTCCGAAATAATCTCGTAATCGTGACCTCGGAAGTATTCAATACTGGGAACAAGTGCGATGTCCAGCTTGCCTGAAACCAGGTGATCCGCCAACCGGCTGGGAAAATCGAGACGAATTTGGGTCTCGGGAAGCAATTCCGCCAGCCCTTCGACCAGTGGTTTTGAGTTCAGGTAGCTGACCGCGCCGATTCGTAAGTCCGTTTCCGACATCTTCGTTCCGTGAATTCGTCCGACCGGCACAGCCACCCTTTCGGAGGGGTAGGCTCGTTCTGGCAAAGTTGGTGTGCGAGTTTTCATGATTCCGTCGTGTTGGTAATCCCTCAATTCGGCGATTAGGATGCGTCATCCCGTCGCGGCTGACAAGGAAAGAACCGTTTTGTGACGCCGGATTTAACGGGTGACATGGAAAACGACAAGTTCGGAAAGCGATTTATGACTTCGGCTTTACAAATTGGCATCATTGGACTGGGCAATGTCGGTACGGGCGTTGCCAAGATTTTGACACAACATCCGGAAAGAATCCGGCAGCGAGCGGGTCGATCGATCGAAATTCGACGAGCCGTCGTTCGCAATCTGAAAAAGACTCGCGACGTGACGCTGGCTCAAGGAGTCCTGACGGACGATCTTCAGTCGGTGATTCGCGACCCCAATATCCAGGTGGCTGTCGAATTGATGGGTGGCATCCATCCCGCACGTGAGGTTGTTCTGCAGTTGCTTGAATCGGGAAAAGACGTCGTCACTGCCAACAAGGCCCTGTTGTGCGAACATGGCGACGAAATCTTCGCTGCGGCACGTCGATATGGAAGAACGGTCTGTTTCGAAGCGGCAGTCGCGGGGGGCATTCCGATTATCGCTGCTGTCGGCCAGTCGATGGCCGCCAACCAGATCGTCGGCATTCAGGCGATTCTGAATGGAACAACAAACTACATTCTGACCGAAATGCTGCTTCGGGGTCAGTCTTACAATGACGCATTGCGTGATGCCCAGAAACTTGGTTACGCCGAAGCCGATCCGACTCTTGATGTCAACGGCACCGACGCGGCGCAAAAACTGGGAATTCTCGCCCAACTCTCGTTTGGAACCAAGGTTACGGCGTCTGAATTTCACGTGACCGGAATTGATAAACTGGAACAGGTCGACATCAAACATGCGACCGAACTCGGCTACGTCATCAAGCTGCTGGCGAGCGTGAAGCTGGTCGGCGGAAAACTCGAAATGAGTGTCCGACCAACCCTGATTCGGAATGATCGTCCACTGGCACAGATTCATGGACCTTTCAACGCGATTCTGCTTGATGGTGACGTCGTTGGAAGTGTCTGGTATTCGGGGCGCGGCGCTGGTCAGCTACCAACCGCCTCGGCTGTCACCGCTGACATCATCGATCTGGCGATCGGGCGTGCTCAATTGACGTTTGCTCAACTCGATCTCTGGCGGACGACGCCGGAATTCCCGCTGATCAGTGCGCAGGAAGCTTCCAGTCGTTACTTCCTGCGTCTTTCGGTCGAAGATCGGCCAAACGTGATGGCGGAAGTCACAGGAATTCTCGGCCGGCATGGCATCAGTCTGGCAACGGTGATTCAGCCAGAAGCCCCGGAAGTCGATGCCGATTCCACTGCGGTACCGATCGTTCCGCTGATTATCATGACCCATCGCACGACGGCGGGAAGCCTCGCTGCCGCCGAACGTGATCTGGACAGACTGGTTTCGGTCCGTTCTCCAAGAATGGTCCTGGCGGTAGCAAATTGATTTTTGAAAGATTCCCACCCGATGACGATTCAGTGATACAATCGACCGCTGGATCACTGGAAAATTCGGTGATCGTGACGGACAAGGTTTTTGGAGTACTCAAGCCAAAATGAGCAGTCAATTCTCCGAGTTAAATGACGCCGTGACGCTCCGCCAACGATTGATTTTTCGACGGTGTGCCACAGCTTCGCAGTCTCCGGAGAAGCAGTCGCTTCACGGTTTCGGTCCCGGTCGAAGAACACTGCTTGACCGAGGACGGTCAAGCAGTGGCACCGTTTTTTTTACGATCATGCAATTGATGAGTTTTTTGTTCGTCGTCAGCATGGCGGTCGCATCAAAGACAATGGCGGCCGACGGTGTCATCGAAGCTCTGGAAGAAACCGCGTTCAAGCAGGCTGCCGCACTTGCAGACCCCAGCGTCGTTCGAATTGAAACGGTTGGGGGGCTTGAACAGGTCGATGAGGTCCTGCTGGGGGCGGGGCCGACATCGGGTGTCGTCGTCTCTGCAG
Source organism: uncultured Schlesneria sp. (assembly GCA_903858935.1). Taxonomy (GTDB): domain Bacteria; phylum Planctomycetota; class Planctomycetia; order Planctomycetales; family Planctomycetaceae; genus Schlesneria. Next base: position 23,986 of record CAIOKO010000032.1, read on the forward strand.
ACGGATACATCATTTCGAGTTCATTCAACTTTGCCGGAAAGCCTGCATCGATTCTGGTGACCTTGCCCGATGGGCGCCGGTTGGCGGCCAAACAGGTTGCGAATGATCGATTACGATTACTGACACTTTTGCATGTCGATGTTGATGGTCTGATTCCGGCAAAACCCGCTCCGAAAAACGAGATCAAAGTCGGTCAATGGGGACTGGCGCTGGGAAGAACACTGGATAACTCGACCCCCAGCCTTAGCGTTGGAATCGTCAGTGCCGTCAATCGCGTCTGGGGAAAGGCAATTCAAACTGATGCCAAAACGTCGCCTGTTAACTACGGCGGCGCCCTGATCGATATCGAAGGTCGAGTGCTGGGCGTTATCGCACCTCTCTCTCCAATGGGAAGCGGTGAAATGGCTGGCGTCGAGTGGTACGATGGAGGGATTGGTTTTGCCATTCCCATGGAGGACATCTATTCTTCACTTGATCGGTTGAAACAAGGAACCGATTTGCTGCCGGGCCTGATGGGTATCACATTTGTCGGCGGCCAGCAGTTAAACGTCCCCGCGATCATTGATCGGGTTCGTTACAATTCGCCGGCTCAGCAAGCGGGGCTGAAAACGAGCGATCGGGTAATCGAAGCCGACGGTGAAAAGATCGTGCGAGTCGCCCAACTGAAACATATTATTGGCCGGAAATATGCAGGCGATTCGGTCAAGCTCGTCGTCTCGAGAGGTGACACCCCCGTGCCGGCCGAGGTGACGCTGGTAGGCGAACTCGTCCCCTACGAAATTCCATTTCTCGGAATTTTGCCGCAGAGAAAAGTGGCTTCCTCAGATTCATCCGACATCGGCACGACATCTCGCCTCGTCTTCTCAAAAAGTCCCGCCGAGCAGGCAGGATTGGTACGAGGCGATCGAATCGTCAAATTCAACGATGTCGAATTAAAAGATGCTCGAATTCTGAGTGATCTGGTGGGGCGCAGCCGACCCGGAGACCGAGCCAAGATCACCTATGTTCGCGACGGTCAACAGGCGACTGCCGAAGCCACGCTCGGTTCGCTGCCAGAACAGATCGTCGGAGAACTGTCGGCCGAGTTGCTCGAACCTGCCGTTCCAAAAGTGACTGCCGGAAACGAGCAGGCCGAGGAAAAACCTGAAAAGAAATCAGACGACAAAATCAAAACGGGACGCTTCACTGCCACGCTTGAGGGAAGCGACCATGACTATTGGGCCTATGTTCCCGAGACATATTCCGACGCGCATTCGTACGGCCTGGTTGTTTGGATTCATCCTAACGGAGACCCGATGGAAGCTGCGGTACTCAAGCAATGGAAATCCGTATGTGATCGACGAGGCCTGATTCTTGTTGCACCCAAGGCTGATAAACCGAGTGGCTGGCAGCCGGGCGAAGCAGAGTTTATCAAACAATTAATCGGCCATATCCGAGGGAAATATACGATCGACGCCAGCCGGATTGTACTGCATTCCTTTGGAACGGGAGCTGGAATCGCCTGCATGGTTGGTACAAAGCACCGCGACCTTATTCGAGGTGTCGTCATTGCGGGCGCACCGTTTCTGGCCCGACCAACGGATAACGATCCGGAATTCCGTCAGCAGTTCCTTTTCGTCTGCGGCGACGGCGACAAAATCCTGTCGAAAGTGAATGCCACTGTCGACGCCTTGCGTAAACTCAAATTTCCCGTCTCATTCACGACAATCAAGGGATTCGGAGCAAAATATCCCGAAGAAATCGTAATCGAAGAAATTGGACGTTGGGTCGACTCCCTGGATCGGATATAATCGTGGAATGAGTTCCGATCCGCTAAACATCAGTGCCGTTAATCGACGCCAGTTCCTGGGCCGAAGCGCTCAGCGTGCGGCCGGTGTTGCTGTGGGTGTCGTCGGACTGTCGGCAGCGACGTCAGTCATCGCTGGGGGCCGTTCATTGAACGAGCGGCTGAGCGTTGGTGTCATCGGGGTTCGAAATCAGGGAAAGCTGCTGACGGCAGAGTTCGCAAAGCTTGGTGACGTCGAGATTCGAACACTTTGCGACGTTGATGAATCTCAATTTGCCCCCGCCATTCATGCCGCGACGGAGGCAGGACAAAAAGCCCCTTCAGTTGAAAAAGATTTCCGACGACTGCTGGACGATTCTTCAATCGACGCAGTAGTCATCGCAACACCGGACCACTGGCACGCGGCAATGACATCGTTGGCCTGCCAGGCGGGTAAAGATGTTTACGTGGAAAGCCCGGCATCTCACTTCGCTGCGGAAGGTGCCGAAATGTTGTCTGCCGCACATCGTTCAAACCGGATCGTGCAGGTCGGGTTGCAACAGCGAAGCGGAACGCACTTTATTTCCGCGATCGACTTCTTGCGCAGCGGCAAGCTGGGTCAGGTCAATCTGGCCAAGGCGTGGATGGTGCACCGTCGTAAATCGATTGGACACAAACTCGATTGCGACATCCCTTCGAACGTTGACTATGCTCAATGGCTCGGAGCCGCCCCTGCCCGCCCTTTTAACCCGAATCGGTTCCACTTCAATTGGCGCTGGTTCTGGGACTACGGCGGCGGCGAACTGGCTCATTGGGGTGTTCATATGCTCGACGTTGCACGATGGGGCCTGGCGGTCAATCTGCCAACACGCATCTCGGCCATGGGTGGTAAATATTCCTTTGACGACGATCAGGAAACGCCAGACACTTTGGCCGTTCAATACGCGTTCCACGACAAATCGATCCTGTGGGAACACCGGCTCTGGTCATCGCATGGATTAGAGGGCCGCAGTTCGGGGGTCTCCTTTCACGGAGAACGGGGAACGCTTGTAGTCGATCGGGGTGGCTGGAAGGTTTACGACCACTCTGAAAACGTGACAGCTGATGCATCAGATCTTCAGGGCGCTCACCTGAGAAATTTTGTCGATTGCGTGAAGAATCGCCAATCACCGGCAGCCGATCTGCAGACCGGACTCGCCGCCAGCACGCTTTGTCACCTCGGTAACATCGCCTATCGACTTAAACGCGAAGTAAAGTTCGACACAAGTCGGCTGAACTGCGGGGAAGACGTTGCCGCCAATCAGTTGCTTGGCGGCCCGACGTTGCACACATAGTCCCGGCGGGCAATGCTGTGAAGGGCGTTTTTGCAGAAAAGCAAGGACAAAAGACTCAACACAGACGCAACCCCACCCCCTCTACGGGGGTGGTTAACGGGCCTTTGCTCTAGCCCGGATGTTTCAAGATGCTTCTGCCACTCGAAACAAAAACCTGCCGCTGAAACCAGACTCATCAATGACTGAGGATACTGGTGCAAAGGCCCTCTAACCACTCCCGTAGAGGGGGTGGGGTTGCACTGTTGTATGGCTGTGATGAAACCTTTTTTTGCCTTTTCCCAACGAAAAAAGGGGCATTGATAAAATCAATACCCCTTAGTGTATCCCGTTCAGAGATCAAACAGCGATCGCCACTGGCGATCCTACTTCACTTCACCGCAATCTTCGATGACAACTTTCTTTGAAGTCTTGCCTGACGGCGAGGACCCGACAGCCTCAACGGCCTTAACGACGTCCAATCCTTTTGTCACCTTGCCGAAGACCACGTGCTTGCCGTCCAGCCATGATGTCACGACGGTCGTGATGAAGAACTGAGATCCATTGGTGTTTGGACCGGCATTCGCCATGCTCAGCAACCCAGGTTCGGTGTGCTTCAATTTGAAGTTTTCATCTTCAAATTTATTGCCGTAAATTGATTTTCCACCGGTCCCATTATGGTTGGTAAAGTCACCACCCTGAAGCATGAAATCCGGGATGACGCGGTGAAACGACGAACCCTTGTAGCCGAATCCTTTTTCGTTTGTACAAAGTGCCCGGAAGTTTTCGGCGGTCTTTGGAACGACGTCTTTAAACAATTCAAATTCTATCCGGCCAGCAGGTGTTCCGCCGATGCTGATTTCGAAAAAGACTTTTGGGTTTGGTTCAGACATTTGATGATCCTTTTCATCTGTGGCGATAAGTCATTAACTGAAAAAAGGGGCTTCGATAAAACCGAAGCCCCCGTATTATCCTGCAGTGCGATGGAAATCGACGGAATTGCGAACAAGTCGTTGTTCGCAATCCTACTTCACTTCGCCACAATCTTCGATTACGACTTTCGCAGCCGTTCGACCTGACTGAGAACCGACTTTTTCAATGGCCTGAACAACATCCATCCCTTCGACAACTTTTCCGAAGACGACGTGCTTGCCATCGAGCCAAGCGGTTTTTGCTGTACACAGGAAGAACTGCGATCCATTGGTGTTCGGACCGGCGTTTGCCATGCTCAGCACCCCTGCACCGGTATGCTTTAATTCAAAGTTTTCGTCTTTGAACTTTTCGCCATAGATCGATTTTCCACCGGTTCCGTCACCGTTGGTGAAATCACCACCCTGGCACATGAAGCCTGGGATAACGCGGTGGAACGACGAGCCCTTAAAACCGAGCCCTTTTTTCTCGCCAGTACAAAGTACGCGGAAGTTTTCGGCGGTTTTTGGAACGACGTCAGACCGCAATTCCATGACAATTCGACCAGCGGCCTTACCACCGATGGTAATGTCGAAAAAGACTTTCGGCAGGTTCTTTTCATCTTTCGCAAAAACCGATGAACCGAGAGTCGTCGCGGCAACAGACGCGGCAAGTACTTGGCGACGTGTCAACATAACTGATCTTCCTTCAGAAAATAAAATAATCGTGTCAGTATCCATCACCGACAGCGGTTCGGGCAGCCTCATAGGCTAGCTAAAGACGTCCTTAGATTCCATCATGAGGGGTGCGGCGGAAGACGAATTCCGATGAATGCGGTCTATTCATTTGGAACTGTCTCCACGCCGAAGTTTGTCACTTTTCCTGTCAGCATACGAGCCAAAGCGGCTGTGACCAATTACGATCTGGGGCCAGTTCTCTTTTTGATTTCCAGCTTTGTGACTTCCCCAAGGAACGCATCAAATGCCAACATTAATCGACAAGCCACACACGATTGAAGCGACGACAAACAAAACAATTCAGATCGACGAATACATCGGAAAACTTCGGACCGGACACGATCAGGTCAGCATCGCTTTTCTGCAATGCCCGCCAGGCTGGATTGAGCCAGGCCAGACACCAACCTTCGAGGAATACACTCTGGTGCTGAAGGGGACGGTTCGTATCACTCATCGCGACGGAACTCTTGATGTTCACGCAGGCCAGACGGTGATCACTCATCCCGGCGAGTGGGTTCAGTACAGCACGCCAGAAACCGAAGGAGCAGAATACGTCGCCGTCTGCATTCCCGCCTTTTCCATGGAAGCCGCCCACCGCGACCCGTGATCATTTCTTTCAACTGTACTGCGCTCAATGAAGAGCGCAAGGCAGGTCAGAAATCAAGATTTTTAACCACGGATAACACTGATGAGCACGGATAAATGTGAAGAGTTGGAATGAAAAGCTCACAACTTGTAATCGCACTACTTACGATGCGTTTTGAACGGGTACAGATAATTTCTTTAGCAAAAAAAACGACATATTCAATTAACGGCATGGCTTGTGTGCCGGCCAGAGTTACTTGTCTTATCCGTGGCCATCAGTGTTATCCGTGGTAGAAATCTTCCCGTTTTAATTTTTCAACTCAGTTTTCCGACCGAGACAGGACCGTATGAGCAACAGATATCAGCGGACAATTCTCTTCCAACTCAGTTTCGCGTTTTTAAAGTTTAACAGGAGCACCAATGAAAGGTCCGTGATATTGAGGTATCAAATCACTTGCGCGATGTGATTGTCATTGAATGCTGAAACGACTTTTGTATCGACAATGACCAACCGGTCTACGATCAGATCAGGTATCAATGTGCCGATCAAATTCCCGTCGTAATGAACCGGGAATTCCTTCTGTTGAGTAATTTCGTGTCCACGCCTTTTAAGTTCGATCACAAGGGCGTTTTCGTAGAGCCTTTCTCCTAAGCCGGGGCGAAGCGTATTAAGCACTGTCATTGCTGCCCCAATAATAGATTCGCTGAGATCATTGAGAATGAGTTCATGCTTCATGATTGACATTCCTTCCGATCACTGCGGTGTGGCGCCAAACGAATTACTTTTTGAAGAAATCAGGGTTTTTAACCACGGATAACACTGATGAGCACGGATAAATGAAACGAGTTAGCGTAAACGATTCGCGCAATTTCGTGTCGCATTACTCACGAAAACTCTTACGCGGAGACCAAAGTTCCTGGCAACTAAATGCCAGGTACAATTCCCGATTTGGTTTTTGAAGCGACCAGAATTACTTGTCTTATCCGTGGCCATCAGTGTTATCCGTGGTTAAAAAGTCTTTCTTTCTTAAAAACTTGTGGTCGAATTCTTTTTAAGACAAGGTTGTCTTAACCCACTTTGGCCAGATCAAGGAACACAATGATCGATGGATTGCCTACGGCAGCGTAATGCCCTGTAAAGTTCAGGCGGCCGGTTTTGTGGTCGACTTCGAAGACGGCGATATTGTCGCCTCGCTGGTTGCAGCAATAAAGAAAATTGCCGGTGGGATCGAAATTGAAACTGCGAGGATAGTTTCCTCGCGTCCATTCTTCGCCGAGATAAGTCAATTCGCCGTCAGCTCCGATCGAAAAAATCCCGATGCTGTCATGAAGCCGATTGCCCGCATAAAGAAATTGACCGTCGGCAGAAACCAGGATTTCTGAACAGAAATTACTACCCGCAAACCCCGGTGGCAAAGTCGAAATCGTCTGCCGCGAGCTTAATCGACCTGATTTGGCATCGTAGTCAAACAAGACCACGGTCGAACCTTCTTCCTGGATCGAATAGAACCAGCGACCGTTTGGATGAAACGAAAAATGGCGAGGGCCATCGCCGGGCGGCAGTGAGACTGCCCCCTGTTCGCTCGCGATCAACTTGCCGCTTTTATCGTCAAACTTCCAGACAAAGATCTGATCCAGTCCCAGATCAACATGCAGCACAAACCGGCCTGACGGATCAGACTCAATCATGTGAGCATGAGTTCGATCATGTCCGCTGATTGCAAAACTTCCCGGCGGAGCATTCGTCGCTTTGGTCGGGCCAACCTTGCCGTTGTCGTTCTTGATGTCAGTCGCTTCACCTAGTCGACCGTCAGGCAGGATCGGGACAACGGCAACACTTCCCCCGAAATAATTGGCGACCAGCAAGAAACGCCCGGAGGGGTGGATACTGACATAAGTTGGACCAGCACCACCCGAGCGTACAGTGTTCAGCAGCGTCAACTGACCATCTTTGGGATTGATCGAAAAGGAACTGACCGTTCCCTCTTTGTTTACACCCTGGCGGTCGGTTTCATTGGCGGAATAAAGTCGATTCCGTTCGGAATTGACGACCAGACAGCTCGGGCTGGTCCCCATTTCACAAAGACCAGCCGCCGTCATCCCCCCAGTTGTACGATTGACTTGAAACAAATGGATGCCGCGACCATTGCCGGGCGGCAGGTCAACCTGGGTCGGCAAGACATCTTTTAAAGGAGAACTGAACGTACCCACATAAGCGAGCAACGGCGCGTTGACATCGTCAGCGTGGGCATTCACCAGACCACTGATCAGCGGGCCGGTCCCCGCCAACGCCACAGAACTTCTCAAGAGAAACAAACGCCGGGAACGATCAGTTCGAGTCATGTCACAAATCAATCTTTAAGTTTCAAGAATTCGTCAGTAACCGCTTCCTGGGGTCGGGCATTCAAATTTCAAAATTGGCAACGTGAATTTCTCGTTTAACCCGCAGCCATCGGCGCAGGAGGTTCGGCGTTCAGCCGAACTCTTCGGATTTCGCTGTGCCAACGCTCGCCACACCTTAATCAAATACCACATAGCCATACCGCAGCAGCAAAACCTGTCATCCTGATACCGCACCGCGAGATGTTTTTCCACGCAATGAACGATTACGGCGGTTTTTTCGATCACGAAAAAACGCGAAACATTTCCGGATAAGCCATCAAACACGAGGGACTTCAGGAGGCTTCTGTGCTAAATCAGCTTGATTTGTTTGATCCAGAAACGTGATTGCGACGTTAACGGTTGTTGTCGAGGGAAGTTTCGACTTTTGCGAATTTGAATACGCACGAACGGAAGCAAGTCCCCGAAAGCATCGATTAAAGTCAAAGTGATTGGAAAGCGTTTCCATGGCGGATTCGAATACGGCCCGAGAGCGTGCAATCCAATATCTCACTGCCTGCATAGAGCGTCGCGGTCAATCACAGATTTTGATGCTGATGTTCACGGCAATGGCGACGCTGACAGGAGTTCTCGCATCAATCTGGCTGTATGCGGTCGGCGTGGATTCGATGGTCATCCGCTATCCGCTTTCGGTTGGAATCGCGTACCTGTTGTTTCTGCTGGAACTGTCGTTTTTCGTATCCCACCATCGAGCCAGGCGGAAGAATTTTGTCGAAGGGATGGCCCCATGGCACTGCACTGATCTGTCGGGAATCCCGCAACCTATCCCGATTGGGAATGGTGGATCTCCGGCAACGCTTACAGAGAAACCCAGCGAAGCAGGAAGTGGATTTGACTTCGGAGGTTTTGATGGTGACGGGATAGTGGTGATACTGTTGATCATCGCCGCGATCGTCTCGACGATCGCGGCAAGTCTCTTTGCCATCTATCAAGCCCCTGTCATGCTGGCTGAAGTCCTGGTAGATGGAGTCTTGTTTTTCGGTATCGCACGGCGCGTGAACCGGTCGAGCGATCAATACTGGTTATCAGGTGCCGTGCGCCGGACGTTAGGTCCCATCCTGATCCTTGCGGTCTGTTATTCGGCAATCGGTATTGGCCTGCAAACGATGGCACCGAAAGCAACAACGATGGCCGAAGCGTTCCGCGCGACGCATCAACGGTAATAGGCGTTGCTATTTTCGAAGATCGTCATCGAACTAAGTCGTAGCGGCGAGGAAAAAGCTGTCAGCAATCAGCGTTTTGAATTCCACCGTCATCCGTCGGCACGCACGACGAGATTCGCCCAGAATTCCTACAAAAAAACCTTTCCGAACCCACAGCGTAAAAGTCGGGGTTCAGAAAGGCTGATGAAATGAAAGATGTCCTTCGTTGCTTCACGATTCTCAAAAGATCTTAAAGCTTCGACATCATGCTCTTTGAAATGGCCTTGACCTCGTCTGAAGTCTTTGCATTCTCGAGCTTTGGCAGTTCTTTCAGCAAATTATCGGAAAGGTCCATATCTTCCAACTGTTCAATGGTTTGACGTAATCCAGCCACCGCGCTGCTGAGTTGTCCTGACCTTCTGATACCTTCCAAAGTCTTCTTCAAGGCCTCCTTCCCGCCAGAACCGCTGGGAGCAACTGCTCCAGTACCTTGAATAACAACTTGTTCTTTTTTTGGTCCGCCACAACCGCAAAACATCACTAGCAAAGCAGATCCGCAAATTAGTTTGACGATAGACTTACGCATTCCAAAAACTCCAAAAGGTGACCAGTATTGTTACGGATGAAAACAGGGGAGTTTGTATACTTCCAGCCTGTAAATGCTTAAAAAACAAGACAGACGTGAAGTCTATGCATTCAATGAGGATGCGTCAATCGGCGAGGAACATTAGTAACAAAGCTCGCTCCAAACGGTCTCAATGACAAACTCAATCGCCGGATTTGCGGAGAAACGACTCGGCCGACAAGGCATCATCAGCCCGAATTATTCGTTAGCCAGACGCGCAAGCGAGGGTCTTGCCTTGTTCTTCGTCGGTTGCGCGTCGGTCTAACGTTTCACGGTGTTTTTGGGGTCGAAAATCGTCAGATTCAGGCTGGCACAACGTACGTCGAACTCATAATCTGTTGGTATTGGGTTCGAGTCCCGGCAGCCCCAATTTGTCTCGCCGTTGTTTCGTGACCGGCAACAATCAATTCGAGAAGACTTCCTTGCAGAACAGCAGAAACAAACGCATTGCAGTCACGTTGCTGCTCGTCGGATTGCTGTTGCTCGCCGGCGGCAAATGGGGTTGGTTCGCCTATATCCCCAACTGGATGGCACAAAAAGCGGTCGAATCGAGACATCTGGAGACGGCCCTCTGGTGGGCTCACCTGGCGGAACGTCTCTCATTTAATTCCGGCGAATCAGAATTCATCATCGCTCGGACTCTCAGGAAACAGGGAAAACTCGACGAAGTCGGCGAGCACCTCAAGCGCGCGGCGGGGCTCGGAGTTCATAAGGATCGCATCGAAAGGGAAGAATTACTTGCGCTGGCCCAATCGGGTGAGATTGCCAGGATCCAGCTTCAGCTCGACCGAATGCTGATCGACCAGCAGGGGGACGGCGCAGAAATCGCCGAGGCGTACGCAAACGGTCTGGTCATTTGTCATCGGCTTGAGGAAGCCATTGCCGTGCTGACCGCGTGGCAAGAAGCTTATCCCGCTGATCCGCAGGCGAATTATGCCCGCGGACGCATCTATGACCACCAGGGACGCTCGGATGAAGCCGAACTCGAATATCGTGCGGCGATCAAGAAAGCCCCGACTCACCATGCTTCTCAATTTGCATTGGGGCGGCTCCTGCTTTCGCGCAACATGATCGAAGAAGCCCTTGAGATGTTCACACGATGTGAATCGATGCCTCACAACGCAGCCGTGCGCATTAATCGGTCCCGATGTCTGAGGGGGCTAGGGCGGACGGAGGAAGCGCTGAAGATCCTGAAAGAAGTTGTCCGCGAACCGCATTCCGAGATTCTGACGAGCTACCAGACCGTCGGCGAGGTTCCTGAAACGCTCACAGCACAATTCGAACTGGGAACGCTGGAATCCGCACTGGACCATCACGCCGAGGCGTTGCCCCTGCTTCAGGAGGCGGTTGACTTCGACCCAAATGATCTGAAAGCCCGGTATGCGCTCGCCGTCGCACTACGGGGTGTCGGGGAACGCGCCAAAGCGGCAGAGGAATTCGAGCGAGTTCAGAAATCGCGCGATGCATTGAAGGAGGTGGACCGGTTGGTCGACGAAATCGTCGCGAAGGTCGGCGACCCGCAGATCGAGAAGCGGTTTCGCGTCGGTGAACTCTATATGATGCACGGTTCGCGGAAGACGGCTGAATTCTGGTTGAAGAGTGTGCTCGCCAAAGAGCCAAAGCACAAGGCAACACATGCGCTGCTCGCCCAGTATTACGCTGACAAAGCGAAGCAGAATCCAAGCTTTGACCGCCTGGCGCAGCAACACGCCTCTTTAGCTGCGGCGGAAGCGACCCAGACAGATCGGCCGCCCGAGGCTTCGCATCATGATTGACTCCGCAACAGCGAGGTTTTTTGCTTTTTGGCTGGCAGTTCTCGCCTGTTTTTACTGCTGCGGATGCCGGCCCTCGGCATTGCCATCGACGACTCAACCCCTGGCTTCAACAGACAGCAAATCGGGGCAACCGACCCATTTTCAGTTTCGCGACGCGGCCACGGAGCTCGGTGTTACCGCAATCTATCGCAACGGCAGAGAATTAGAGAATTATGCCATTCTCGAATCTCTAGGGGGGGGAGTCGGGCTTTTTGATTACGACCTCGACGGATGGATTGATGCCTTCTTTCCCGGCGGAGGAACGTTCACTTCATCAAAAACTATTGAAGGCCGGAAGTCGACGTTCTTTCGCAACCACGGCAGTGGTCACCTCAAAAGCGTGTTTGTTGAAATCGGCGCTCTCGCCGGCGTGGCCGAGGCCCCATTTTACAGTCATGGTTGCGCGGCGGCCGACTTCGACAACGATGGTTTTCCCGATCTGCTGCTGACGGGATATGGCGGATTGCAGCTTTTCAAAAACCAGGGAGACGGAACATTCCTGGAACTGCACGCCACCGCCGGACTGCTCGACAATGCCTGGAGCTCAAGCGCTGGCTGGGGCGACTTAAATGGGGATGGCTCCCTGGACCTGTATGTCGCACACTACGTGAACTGGTCATTCGAGCACAACCCCGTCTGCAACGCTGACGGGGGGCGCCGCGATGTCTGCCCCCCACGTGCGTTTGATGGACTGACGGACATCATCTACTACAGCAACGCTGATGGCACGTTCCGCGATGCGACCCGCGAAGCGGGACTGAAGCCCGGTGGGAAGGGGCTTGGAGTGCTCATGGCCGATGTTGACCTCGATCGCGATCTCGATATCTATGTCGCAAACGACACCACAGAGAACTTCCTGTATCTGAACAACGGAAGCGGGCGATTTGAAGAGTCGGCGTTACAGAATGGCGTGGCGGTCGATCAGGAAGGAATGCCCAACGGCAGTATGGGAGTCTCCATCGCCGATTTTGACGGCGACGGCCTCCCCGACATCTGGGTCACGAACTTCGAAAAGGAAACGTTTGCTCTTTACCGCAACGAAGGGCATGGCCAGTTCATCCACGCCAGTCGGGAATCGGGTGTCACCGCAATCGGCTCGCTTTTCGTCGGTTTCGGCACCGCTGCTGGCGACCTTGATCTCGATGGCGACGAGGACATCGTGGTTGCGAATGGCCACGTCGTCTATTTTCCGTCGCAGGGAACTGACCGGCAGTTGCCAATCCTTCTCGAAAACCTGACAAAAGGGCAATTTCGCCGGGCCTTGCTTCCTCCAGACACCTATTTCTCGACGCCGCACCTGGCTCGCGGGCTTGCGCTTGGCGACATCGACAACGACGGCGACTTGGACATTGTCGTGTCACATACGAATGAGCCAGCTGCTGTTGTTCTAAACGAAACGCCCAGGCACGAGAAATCCTCCCGCCCGCAAGTGGACGGGAATCATTGGGTCGGCCTGAAGTTAATCGGAACGCAGTGCAATCGCTCGGCGATCGGTGCACGCGTCGTGCTGCACACAACTCGCGGCGATCAATCTCGCCAGGTTTCGGGCGGAGGAAGCTACCTTTCCCAAGGGGATATCCGGATGGTATTCGGAATTCCCGCAGGGGCCACGGTGACCGGCGCCACTGTCGTCTGGCCCACCGGTCCAGATCAAGTAATCAACGATCTGCAGGTGGACCACATGACGGTTGTTGTCGAGCAGGGTCTCATTGCGACGCAGGCCGCTGTTGCAGCCGATTCAGGTAAACCGTAATTGCCGGTTGTTCCTTGCTGTTCCAGTCATAGTTTCCCGCGATAATGTCGATGGCCCCATCTCCGTTCCAGTCGATCAGGGCGCAGGCAGCATGATTGCAGGTGGCCCCTTCAATCCGATGCAGCAAGAATTGTATTTCTCCCGAGGTTGCGTCCTTGCTCACCTGCTCTAGCCAGATCACGCCGGGAATGCTGTCGGGCTGCTTCAAATCAGCAAGGGGGCCGGGGAGCAGGGAAACCGCCACCACGTCCAGGTCGCCGTCGCCATCCAGATCGGCCGCCAATGCCCGATGGGCCCCTGGAAATGCGGTAATATGATGTACAGTGAACGGAAACGTCCCCTTGTTCTCGAGCCAGCGGACTCCGTGATACGGCTTAATCAACGCGCTATCGAAACTGTCGCCATTTGTGTAAAGGACGTCGAGATCGCCGTCAGCATCCAGATCAACAAGTTCGATACCGCTTGAACCGAAAGAAGGATCAAGCGCCGCGTAAATCGGTTGCCGCTCCCATTCCCCATTGCCGCAATTCAAGAACGCCTCAATAACTTCGTGCTCCTGACTGATCAGGGCGACAAAGTCGGGACGGCCATCGCCGTTGAGATCGGCGACAGGAACGTGAATGGTGCCGTGACGCGGATCAAGAACCTCGACCTCCATGATCGGAACAGAGTCTTTCATTCCCTGGTTTCTCAAGAGCAGAATGCGGCCCGACTTTCGCCATCCAAACTCTGCGACCACCAGGTCGACATCGCCGTCGCCGTCGATGTCGGTTGGCTCAACATCACAGACTCGCGACAGCCCGGTGGCAAACTCAACTGCCTGCCAGGGCACTCCGGCTGCTTGAGGCCGGAGCCACCAAACTTTTCCCAGTCGATGATCATCTGGGAGAAAGCTCCCCAGATCGGCGACCACAAGTTCATTGATTCCGTCGGCGTCCAAATCCGTTGTCGCAACGTGCGCCGGGTGAGACAGATTTGCGAGCGCCATAGAGGCGGTCGTCGGCCCACCTGTTTCCCAGAGGCGTACTTCACCCGAACGCATATCGCTGACAATCAGGCCGGGCTGTTTCGCAACCCCCGCCTTAACAAGTGCCAGGTGCGCTACGGCCGGTGCCCCGTGTGCCGTCAACGACGAAAGATCCAGCCGCTCGAATTCAGGCCCGTTGCTCGGGGGAGCAAGGTTTGCAATAACAGGAAGCGGTAGTTTCTTTGGCGCACGCGCCTGAAAATAGTCGATCGTAGCCTGCAGAGGGGGAACATCCTTGTCCGGCCGTGAGGAGTCGTAAAAGAAACTGAATCCCTTGTTCACTTCTTCGGCCCAGTTGTTTCGCGGAAAGCTTTCGGGGGGCGGAAAGGCGTGGCAATCGCCGCAGAAACGCCGGATTTGGGGCTCAAGGTCTGCCTTGGTCGCTACGGATGGGACGGTTATCGCTGTGGACTTACTGTCGACCTCTTTGCTGCAGCCCTGAAGAAATAGCATGGCGAACGCAATGGGCGTCATTGCGCCCCTCATTACCACACCCGGGGGAACCAAAGCGAGCAATGGAATCGCATCTGGCGTTGAGCATCGCGGTTTGACCTGCGTGCCTGCCCGACTAGACATACACGTCTCCACTATCAAAAAAAAGCAGGAACCAGAATAGTTCCTGCTTGGGATCGCGCGTACCAACCGTCGTGCCAGGGGACATCCCCCGACACGAAAAAAAACTCGCTCGTGGTGGTATCGGGGGAGTCACCCCGATACACACCACAAGCGATGATCACTGCAGAGCGTGGACCGCAGGCTTAGAAATCGCCTGCAGTTTCGCCGCCATTAATACTACCAATGGACTGATAGGTATTGACGTCAACGTTATTGCTGATGAATCGCACCGAACCGTCGCACATCAGGTGGGTAGCCCCTCCAGTATGCCTTGAGCGCGCGGGCCAGACGCCTGCCCCATCGCCTGCACCGCAGCCGGTGCAACTATGACAGGCTTGATATCCGTTTGGCGGAGAAACGGTATTGAACATCGTGTCGTACATCATCGGAGAAGCCCAATGGAAGCCTGCCGAGCTGATCGCATCGCCTGTTGTCGATGTACCGTGGGCCTTACAGGCAGCATCGTAGGCGATAAGCTGGGCTTGAGTTGGTTTAGTAACCCATGCGGTCGGCAAAGCAACTCCGCGAACGAAGTCAGTCAGCGGATTGAAAACGGCGCCAACGTTGTCTCCTCTGACGATTTCGGCAGCTGCGATCGTGTTTGAAGTTCCGTCGATCACGTCACGAATGCCGATTGAAATATGCAGGTGGAACGGCCCAACAACACTGCCGTTCGTGACACTTCCGTCCCAACCGAGATTTGGGCCCGTGCTCCAAACGAATGTATTCTGACCAGGCGCGACACCGGGGGGATTCGTGTCCGACGGACAGATGAAAGTCGCAATATTGGTATCGCCAGGACCGGGCGGAGTTGCACTCCGATTTGGGGCCTGATAGGAGAACATGTTCAGGTTGTACTGATTGTAAACAGTCGCCTGATCGATGTAGGGCAGCAGCATTGTGTGAACGCTGTTTCCACCCCATTCACTGCCGTAAACCTGGCCCCCGGTGAACACGGCTTGAGTGCCGTAGGTCTGCTGAGGAAAGACCTTGTGGGTGTCGTGATAATTGTGCAATGCGATACCAAGCTGCTTGAGCTGATTCTTGCACTGCGTCCGTCGCGCCGCTTCACGTGCCTGTTGAACGGCAGGAAGCAACAATGCGATCAGAACTGCAATGATGGCAATAACCACCAGCAATTCGATCAGGGTAAAAGCCCGTCGTCGAAACACCATTCCAATTCTCCCAAACATTTCAGAAAACCGAACCAAAAAATGAAAGCGGATTCGGGAACCCGCTTGAACACACAAAAAAGTGCTGTTTTAACAAAAAGTTTATGCAGTTCTGTGCACCTTATGGACGTTAACGCACATATTCGGCGAAGTCAATCTTTCAACTGGATCGCAATATCAAAATTTGTGAATTTGACGTGAATACGATCTTCAACCGGTGGCGATGAATATTCACGGAAGCTCACCCGTGAAGTGAACAGACGCTATGACTGCCCGAATCTATTCCAGAGAGAGAGAGAGAGAGAGAGACGTTCGTCACAGCACGCGAGTCGGCTTCTTCGGGACTCGATGTTGCCAGAAAAGGCGATCCTGGGTCAAAAACCCCATTCGGAGCGCGCAGCTGAGACAGTAGCGTTCATGTTGGCGAGTGACGTAGATCTCGCCATTCAGTATCAGGTGGAAATAGTCCTGCCCGGGTTGTTTTGCGTAACAGTAAATCCGGTCCGAATCCCGCTTGATTTCAACCCCCCAGTCTTCGTTGTCCGGGACGTACAAACGCGAATCCACAACGGTTTCGTTGTCCAATGTGACAGGGCGGTTTGAAATACCTGGCAAGTTTTCAAACGGTACAGGATCAATACCCGATTGGGGACCTAAATTGCTCGGTGTGTTGCCAGCGTCGTCGTTCATTTCATTACTCGAAACCGAGTTTCTATTTCAACATTTGGACGAAGAAGAATTTTGAAGAAAAACGATTTCACCACGGATAACACTGGTTGCCACGAATAAATGTAAAAAGCAATTCTGAATTTCCATTCCTTTTCGTATTCGTGTGCATCAGTGTTACCCGTGGTGAAACTCCTCCGTTTTCATCTTACCAAGACGGTCAATCCCTAATCCGGAAGCAGTTTTCCTTTTGTTTCCGGGGCCAGCCAGATCAGCGCCATGCCGAGTACATACACTCCGCAAACGACACTGCAGGCAATCGGATAGCCCCCTTTAACTCCCGCGAAAGTTTCATAGTTGTCGACGAGTTTCAGAAGTGAGCCAATCTGGAGCGTGCCGATCGCCGCGATAATACGGCCGAAGTTGAAGCTGAATCCCTGCCCTGTGGCTCGGACGTTGGTGGCAAACAGTTCTGGCAAATATAAAGGCAACCAGCCGTAGAATGAGGCGGTGCAAGTTCCCAGCACGAATGACGCGAACAGGAATTCTTCGTCAAACTTCGAATGAAACTGGTAGAACCAGATCACTGACGCAATCGACAAGACGCACAACGCGCAATACGCAGATCGTCGACCGACCCAGTCTCCCAGCATGGCGGCGAGAATTGTCCCGACGATGGCTCCCACTGCCGTAAACATTTGAGTGTATTCGCGTGGGTTCTTGAAGATTGCCACCTTAAACCACTTCTGGAAAGCCCCCAGGCCAGTTGGTGGAGTTCCTTCTAACTGGGATGTTGCCAAATCGTCATTCTGCTTGAGGTTCTGAGTCAATTGCCCAGCCCATGACATCGACCACTGCGTCGATCCCCAGGTTCCGATCAAAGCGACTGCACTGAGGCAAGCCCCGAGTAACATCCGGCGAATTGTTCGCCCCGTCTCGTTTTGTGCCGAAGTCGAATTGGCAAATGTCCGCTGCAGAAATCTTAGTGCCGGGAAAATGTAACCAATTGTGGCGATCACAAGGCCGAGCAAAGTTCCAATCAGGCGGGGAATCACGCCGATTCGATCGTCGGCCCAGACCCAGACGATAATCCCCGGTCCAATGGCACCGACGAGGACTCCGAATAAGTCGGATGTCACCCAGTTGGATGTGGTGCCACGCCCTTTTTCGCGTTCCCATTTTGCTGATTCAGGGACGAACATTCGAAAGAAGAACGTCAGCGCTGCAGGTAAGGTCCCCAGCATCATCATCAGTCGCCAGCCTTTATTGGCGACCAGCATTTTGACGGTCGATTCCGGTAATCCGAGGCCACTGAGCGATTGTTCGCACTGGGTCAGCATCGCTGTCAGTCCAATTCCGATAATTCCAACCAGCAGATAACCGGCATTGGCGGCGGCTCCGATCAGACCTGCCATCAGCGCCCGAGACCGATTGGGCCAGACTTCCATGACCAGTGCGACTCCTAAAGACCATTCACCACCCATTCCGAGAGCGGCGATGAATCGAAGGATTCCCAATTGAATCGGAGTTTGGGCAAATCCACAAAGTCCTGTAAACAGCGCGTAAGTCAAAACGCTGAGACTCATGGCACGGACGCGACCAATACGATCCCCCAGCCAGCCGAACACCACCCCTCCGGTTGCTGCTCCGATCAGAAATACGGAGATAACGACGCTGAAATAAAAGCCGATTTTCTGCTCACTTTCCGGAGTGGACGGGCCGGAGATCCCCAGCAGATCTTGAATCGCTGCGCGGCCTACCATCGAAAAGACACCCATTTCCGCTCCGTCAAACATCCAACCTAACAGGGCGGCAGCAAGCGCCATCCATTGTCCGAAACCGGTTCCGACAAGTGCCGGTGATCCGTTTGAGGTGGATTCTGCTGCGACGAGCGATGGCTGAGAGTCAAGTGGTTGATTCAAAGGAGGGGTCTCTCAACAGGAATGTCGGGGTCGAGTCATCCTGAAGATTGTGGGCTGACTTATCTCGAAAGGCAATTGCACGGGACTTTCTGCTTGACCGTCCACTTTAGCCAAACCTATGATCTTTGTGACAATGTCATGTTGTTCGAACGCATCAATTCGAATCAAAGCGGTTGTAACGATTTTTTCGAAATTGCTGACCGACGTTGAACGTGAGTTCTGGCGGGATGGCCATCGTCACAGTCGGAATCTTCGGTTGAGGAGAGAGGAAATAATCGGTGGAATCGCGTTCACAATAACTTGAGAGAATCTGCTGTCGTCGTCGTCGAGGTTGGGTCGATAACAAAAAGCAGTCTGTCTCGACCTCAGTTCGGCCGATTTTTACGTAAGAGATCGCCGACTTTCTTGAATTTCGCATGGCGGGTGCAATAGTTGGTATTGAGCCCGGCGTGATTCGAGACTGCCAAACTAAAAATAGAGATTGAATTTCGCGACAAGGATCTAGTGATGCATACCTCCGGCAAAGTCCTGGCATTTCTCGTGGTCCTCCTTGCGATCACGGCTTCCGTTCTCACAGCAAAACTGGTGCAGGTGCGGAACAGCTGGACGGCGAAGTCGGTCGCGTCCAAAAACAAATTCAATGACCTTAATCCCAAGGTCGCAGCTTTGCAGACGCAGATTGATTCGCTCAATAACGAGATTTTTCGGTCTCGCGAGCTTTGGGGCATCGTTCCTCTTACGGCTCCAACGAATGTCTTGAATCCAAACGATGGAACTGTCCAGGTTGGTTTTGGGTCAGACGCCGGTCTTCGAGACAAGTTGTTGATGCATGGATTTGAGATTGCCGCCGACGGGACTTCGACTTACCGAGGCTCTTTCCTACCGGTCGAGATCCAGAACATCGGTGCAACGCTGAAGCCCAACTGGCGAGCGACTCCAGAAGAGATTCGAACCTGGCAGCCAGGCAACTGGCGATGGCGTAATCTTGTTCCACCCGGTTACGTCGACAACTTCGACAAGCAGTTGACCGCAATTTTGAAATATGAGGAAACACTCAATGACCGAATACGAACTCTCAATGGCCAGAAAAAATTGCTGGCAGAGGCAAACGCAAAGCTGAAACTGCGAGAAGCCGAGCTGGTCGGTGGAGACGAATTGACGAAAGTGGACACGGTTGACCCCGAATTCCGTGATGGCTTAGTGGCCGCGATGGCGGCTGCAGAAGAGGATCGAAATCAGACCCTTTTGACGATCGACAAACTTCGTCGTGAAGTCCGAAGTGTTCAGGCAGACATCGAACAGATGCTGAGCGACAATCTTGAATTGACAAACCGATTGCCTCAATCCGGCACGACGAACCCGTTGTCGGTCAAAAAGAACGAGTCTTCGGTGAATAAGTGACTGGGACTGAACGCCCTTCGTAATTCATCAGCCTCGTATAAAATAGTGCGCTGTCGGTGAAGAAATGAAGGAATCTGGTTACACTGCCGAGGAAACGAATGTTGAGTTCTTCGGCGGACTACGGACGATTTGAGGTCAACACGGACGATGGGTTCAACCAACCGCGACTATATGCGCGACGATGATGGAACAGGTCTCTCATCCTGGGGGCATGACGTTCCGACAACAAAATGGCTGATCATCGTCACGGTCGGTCTGTTTTTTCTGCAGACGATTTTTACTCACGAAGTGAATTTCGTTGAGCGGGAAGAACCCCGAGTTGCAGCCATTCACTATCTTCACAATGCCGAGCCCGTTGCACTTCGCGGTTTCGGCAACCACGTTTCCTATGTCGAAGAGTGGCTGGAGCTGGATGTCCATAAGGTCTGGAAGGGACAAATCTGGCGATTGGTGACATTCGTCTTCTGTCACTTCCGGGATGCCCCGTTCAATCTCGTTTTCAACATGCTTGCCGTCTGGTATCTTGGGTCGGCCCTCGAACGGATGTATGGTTCGCGTGAGCTGTTGTGGTTCTATCTGTTTTCGGCGCTCGTCTGTGGAGTGATCTTCACTTGCTTTGGCCTCAAGTTGTTTTTGCCATTCCCATTAATGGGGGCTAACGCCTGCGTTATTGCGTTACTTGCACTTTTCGCAACTCATTTTCCGCGTCAGGAGATTTTGTTCTTTGGACTGATCCCGATGCAGATTCGGGTTCTGCTGGCGATCTACATCGTTGTGGACGTCTATCGCGTCCTTCAAGCCTTTTCCGGGCAGGGGACATGGACCAGCGTTGCGTATATGTCGGAACTTTGGGGTGCGGCATTCGGTTATCTTTACCGTCAACAGCGATGGCATCTTTCATCGATTGGCGATTTTTTCGACGTCAGCCGGTTGCGGCGAACGATCCGTCGGGCCAGCACGGCGAGGAATCTGAAAGTCTTTCAGCCTGAGGTGAGCTCGAATCTCGACGAGCAAGTCGATGCGATCCTCGCCAAGATCCACGAACAAGGGTCAGAAAGCCTCACCGAACGAGAACGGTCGATCCTGCAGCGTGCCAGTGATCGAGCGAAAAATCGACTTTAGGTTCTCGGTGCCAGAAGATTCGCCCCCCTATCTTGCAACGCTCTTAGTCGGCACAGAGTTGGTTTTCGGATCTGGCTCAGTTCATGTAACCATAAGTATTCCGTTTCCGCCTTCCCAATGTCGGGATCACTTGCCGACCGGGTGAGACCTACGGTATCAGAGTTGGGTTTCTTTGATCGTCAGAAAGACGCGATTCAAGCGAATCGATGCCCTCATCCCAAAGACGAGCATCGGTAACTGGCGTGAAGGCGGCGCTGCTCCGACGTTGCCCAGCGTCGATCAGACCAGGCATGCGGCCCATCTCTAAATGATGCTCGGGTTCGCCCGCGTCCAAGTCAGCGCGCACATCACGTCGTAAAAAACAAAACTCTTTGATTAATCCAACTCGCTTCTCCGCGACTCGTTGACTGAATCCCCAAAAATGCGGTGTCCACGTGGCAGTACGAAAACGATTTTTTTCAGCACATTCCAAACGTTAAGAAAAAACAATCGAACAGGCATTGACAGACCAGATCTGCTTTTTATTATTCTTGTCGTTACTTTATTTTCTTTTAGTTATCGATGTTTTACGACAGGGTTCCCCACAGCCGTTCTGAAACGGCAGGAAGCGGTCAGGACAGAGCATTAAGTAGCAACGTAAGGACAGCGATTTTGATCTTTGAAAATTCGGAATGACTTTAACGCGGGTCGCCCTATTACATCGGCGGGCAATCCGTGGCGATTCGTTTTTTGAACGCAGGGCAAGGTCGAGTTTGTGCGGGGTCATGAGGTCATTCTCATCACAGGAACGGAGAAACCCGAACTCGATCGAACTTGGTCGAACTCGAGCGCGACGGAAAAATGGACAAAAGCCTGTGAATCACGGGGAATGGTCGAAGTCGATCAAACTTGATCAAACTTTGACACCAAATCTCGCGGTGGCAAGATTTCGGCAAAACGGAAGAGAAGATTTTTAACTGGCAAGGAAGAGTGACAGAGAATGGCGTTTGACGTCGCGCCGAATCGTGCAGACGCTTCAGAAGCGGTTGCGTCACGATGCACGTGCGAATGTCTTTGATACGAAGAATTTGGGAACACTAATTTACGCTAATTTGCACTGATGAAAAAGAAGAAGGGACTCCCGAAGGTACGGCGAGAACGGGTGAAGTTGGCCAAGTTCAAATCCGCAGAAACACTACAAAACAGGGATGTCAGCCAACTTTGCCAACTTTTTTCAATGGGTCAGATGGGCCGCGGAGACTCGACGCCAGCCGACGAGTTTCGGCCTAAACAGAATGACGACTCGGAGTGGAACCTCGCCCTTCCAATGATTGGGGAAGAACGAGTGAAGTTGGTCAACTTCGAACCTGCAAAAACACTACGAAACATGGAAGTTCGCCAACTTTGCCAACTTTTTTCGATGATCTGGTGGGCCTCGAAGGCTCGACCCACCCTACGGGTTTTGGATGCACTAAAAGATGGCTTTAGGGGGGGCCTTGCCCTCGCAAAGATTGGGGGGCGAACAGGTGAAGTTGGCCAAGTCGACCAACTTCGAACCTGCAAAAACTCTATGAAACAGGGATGTTGGTCAACTTTACCAACTTTTTTCGTTAATCTGGTGGGCCTCGAAGACTCGACCCACCCGACTGGTTTTGAATGCAATAAAAGATGGCTTGGAGGGGCTTTGCCCTCGCAAAGATTGGGGACCAACAGGTGAAGTTGGCCAAGTTCGAACCTGAAAAACACTACGAAACAGGGATGTTGGCCAACCTTGCCAACTTTATCTCGATGGTTCAGGTGGGCCTTAACTGTCTGATTTGATCTCAATGTTTGATCTCAAAGATCGCTTCGACTTCCACTGCGGCGTTCGTGGGAAGTTGTGCGAAACCCAATGCACTTCTCGCGTGGTAACCGTCGGTTGTTTTCCCGAAAATTTCGTGTAACAAGTCCGAGGTTCCATTGATCACCAGATGTTGTTCGTGGAACTCAAGCGTTGAATTCACGCAGCCAAGAACTTTGATGACCCGCAACCCATTGAGTGTTCCGTGAGCGTTATAGACGGACCTCAGAATCTTGATCGCGCAATCGCGGGCAGCCTGGTATCCCTGATCGACAGAAACGCCGGTTCCAAGCTTGCCCTTCAAATCACTGACATGCCCCGAGGTCATCAATAAGTTGCCAGTACGAATGCAAAGGTTTAAGTAACCTGGTTCCGATTTGGGAAATGTCAGCCCGAGTTTTTCAGCGATTTCCTGAGGTGTCATTTTTCTAGAGTTTTTCTGTTGAGGGTTTGGATATAAAAATCATGCGACAATGCTCGTCGATTATTTGGCTGTCGACCAGCGTTTCCAGGCGAGTCCCGGTTTGTCGACGCGAAACTTAACGAGACGAGTCTGTTCAACTTCGGTGACGTAGACGGTTCGACCATCGGGACCACCAAAGCAAAGATTACTGGGCTGCTTTCCCAGCACGTCGATTTCTCGCAGTTCTTTTCCTTCGGGTGAGAGAACGACAACGGTCCCCTTTCCATAACGGGTGATGTAGAGATTGCCATCGACATCACAACGCATTCCGTCAAATCCGTGATCGGGAAATTGCTTTAGCAACCGCTTTTCACCCAGCGTTCCATCTGCCTGGATTGGAAAAGACCAGATATTTCGCTGAGCCGATTCGTTGACATACAGCGTCTTGCCGTCGGGGCTGACCTCAATTCCATTAGTCGTTCCCATTTTATCGGCGATCAGTTGTACCTTGCCGGACGTATCGATCTTCCAAAGTTGTCCTGTCGAGTTGCCCCAGTTCGGGTCACTGGCGTAAAGGGTTCCATCAGGGGCAATCGCAAGGTCGTTGGGTTGATTCATTCCGTCTTGGTGGGCGAAGACTTCGATGCTGCGGGTCTTCATGTCGATCCGAAGAACGTTATGGCCGACGTAATCAGCGACGTACATTCGGCCGTGCTGGTCGAAAACAATTCCGTTTCCGGTACTTTCACCAGACAGAGTGACAAAGATTTCCGCTTTGCCATCAGGTGAAACTTTGCCGATCGTCTGCTGTTTTTCAAAATTGACTGCGTAGATATTTCCCGCTCGATCGCACTGCGGCCCTTCGATTCCCGGTGTGAATTGTTTGGGTTGCGTCAGTGGCGTGGCAATGAACAATTTTTCGTTCGGTTGACTGAAGAGCATCATCGCCAGCGCAAGAATTTCCATGTTCAGCAATCCTGCAGGGGAAATCGATTTTGAATGCCGGCTGATATCCTGCCGTTATCATGTGACGGTCGTCAACCGGGCGAACGTCGAGTACATTGAAGTTTGTTCTTTTTGACACAAAATGAGAACGGTCGTCGATCAAATTTTCGAAACTCATGCCGATGGATTGCTGATGGAACCGGACGACACGATTTGCTACTGCTTCCACATTTCCAAGCGGAAGATACTGAACTTCATTCGCGTTCATCGACCTCGACGTGCCAGCCAGATCAGTGAATGCGGCGGGGCAGGAACAGGCTGCGGATGGTGCGTTTCCTACCTTAAGCGTTATTTCGCAGAATCACAGGGGGAAGTTGCAAGCGGGGCTGAAGTGTTAAGCCCCGCCGATTACGCGAGACAGCGTGCCGCCTATATTCAAGCGGGGCATGGAAAGCCCGCTGCAGGGGCAATCCCGATACCGACTGAGTTTCCACCGGATGAGGCTTCGGAGTAACGAGCTCAGATGGCCGCAGCAACACCTTCCTGAGATTTCGAAATCATGACAATCCTGGCTGTCAGGTTGCTCGTGTCGAGAATGGCTACCGACGGTCGTCCGTATGACCAGCCGCTGGTTTCTCCAGGGTTAATGAACAAGCGACCCTTATCGTCGTGAGTGATGCTGGGCTTGTGAGTATGTGCATAGATCGCCACGTCGAAATCACCATCTAAATCTCTCAGAGATCGGTCCATATGAGTCACAAGAATTTTTCGTCCGTCGGGTGTTTTGAAGCCGAATGGAGGCTCGCCGATCGTGCCGATGATTTTCATTCCTGCAGTAACGCCCGGCTTGTTCCCTTCGTTGTCGCCGAAACAGGCAATGACTTTACACTTCAATCCTCTGAGTGGTGGCACAGCAAAGGAAGAGACGAGATCGCCCGCAAAAACGACGAGTTCACACCCTGTGTCGTTGAAGACGGCAACGGCGCGCCGAATATGATCCAGATGATCATGACTATCGGCAAAAATTCCAATCAACATCTTGAATCCTGTTGTTTCGTTTCCAAATCTGACAGAAACAATCAATCATATTATCCTGATGGGTTCGTACGACGCGTCGAAACCATTTGATGTCAATTTACAGATCGTTTTGAAGCAAGTAGCGTCTTCATTTGAGTCATTCCAAACAGCAAGAATGTCTTCTTGGGCAAAGTGACTTTGAAGGATGAGGTCTCGTCGATAAAGTACGCGTGCATTTTGACGAACGAAATGGCAAAGGGAAATCACATGGCTGATGATCAATTAGTTCAATTGTCGATTAATACAATCCGCACTCTGTCGATGGATGCCGTCCAGCAGGCGAATTCCGGGCATCCAGGCACGCCGATGGCGCTGGCACCTCTGGTATATACGCTATGGAATCGGATCATGCGATTCGATCCCAAAGCCCCGAACTGGCCGAATCGCGATCGATTTGTCCTTTCTAACGGCCATGCATCGATGGTGCTGTGGTCGGTTCTGCATCTCAGCGGGACGCAGCAGGTGAATGGCGAGTCCAAAACAGACGGACAACCAGCGATTTCGCTCGACGATATCAAACGCTTTCGACAGTTGGGAAGCAAAGCGGCCGGACATCCCGAATATCACATGGTTTCGGGGGTTGAGGCAACGACAGGTCCATTGGGACAGGGCGTTGCCAACAGCGTGGGGATGGCGATCGCTCAAAAGTGGCTGGCGAACCATTATAACCGCCCTGATTTTAACATTTTCGACTACAACGTTTACGCGGTTTGCGGCGACGGGTGTCTGATGGAAGGGGTCGCCTCAGAGGCGGCATCGCTCGCAGGGCACTTGGGGCTCGATAATCTTTGCTGGATCTTTGACAACAACCATATCACGATTGAAGGGAATACCAGCCTTGCGTTCACGGAAGACGTTGCGACGCGATTTGTGAGTTATGGATGGAACGTCTTGCGGGTTGTTGATGCCAACGACATTGAGCGAATTGAGCAGGCCATTGCGGTATTCCACAAGACCAAGAGCAGGCCGACTTTGATCATTCTCGATAGTCATATTGGCTACGGATCACCTCACCGTCAGGACACCTGCGAAGCACACGGCGAACCGCTTGGCGAAGCGGAAGTTCGTCTCACGAAGCAATTTTACGGCTGGCCCGAAGACGCGAAATTCCTCGTGCCTGAAGGTGTTCGCGAACATTTCGACGCGGGGATCGGTGCTCGTGGCGCTGCCGCTCACAAGAGCTGGACGGAACTGTTCACAGCCTACCGTGCCAAATTCCCGGAACTGGCCACGCAGATTGACCAGATGCAAAAACGCGAGCTTCCTGCCGGTTGGGATCGCGATCTTCCCGTTTTTCCTGCCGATCCAAAAGGGGTCGCGGGACGAGAGGCTTCTGGCAAGGTCCTGAACGTGGTTGCACAGAACGTCCCGTGGCTGATCGGAGGATCTGCCGATCTCGGATCATCGAACAAAACGCAGCTAAAATTCGCGAATGCCGGGAGTTACCAGGCAGGTACCCCTGGGGGAAGAAATTTCCATTTCGGTGTACGAGAGCACGCGATGGGAGCGGTCATGAACGGGCTGTCGCTTTCCAAGATCCGCCCGTTCGGTGGGACATTCTTCGTTTTCAGTGATTACGCTCGTCCTGCGATCCGGCTGTCGGCCTTGATGGAAATACCGACGATCTTTGTCTTCACTCATGACGCATTGGGAGACGGTGAAGACGGCCCGACACATCAGCCGATCGAACACCTGATTTCTTTACGCGCGATGCCCGGCTTGGTTGTGCTGCGTCCAGGTGACGCGAATGAAGTCGTCGAAGCTTATCGCTATATCATGCAGTTGAAGCATCATCCTGTGGCTCTCGTTTTGTCGCGACAAGTCCTGCCAACTTTGGATCGCAGCAAGTATGCCTCAGCAGCCGGCGTTTCGCATGGTGCGTATATTCTTGCGGACGCAGCTAATGGGAAGCCAGAAGTCATTCTGATTGGAACTGGTGGTGAACTCAGTCTGGTTGTTGAAGCGCACGAAAAGCTCACGGCTAAGGGGATTCGCTCCCGAGTGGTGTCGATGCCATCGTGGGATATTTTCAGCAAGCAACCGCTGGAATACCGAAACAGCGTCTTACCACCGGAAGTGAAAGCCCGTGTCGCCGTTGAACAAGGGGCGACGTTTGGCTGGGAACGTTACGTTGGCGAGTCGGGACGTGTCATTGGAATGACAACATTCGGTGCGTCTGCGCCGTACAAGGACCTTCAAAAACACTTCGGCTTCGACGTCGATCACGTCGTTGCTGCCGCGATGGAGCAAATTGGGTCGAAGTAGCGATTGTTGACGAATCGACGAATTTCGTGGCTCGCTATGCGGTGGTTCGGTTGTATAATCGAAGAAACTCGGTGCCTTGCTGGCACTGAGTTACTTTTGCAAACGAAGGTAATTCAGTCGTGGTGGCCTACCGCCAGTTTCGAAACTCCGATCCGCCGCACGTTGTGCGTCTTTGGAACGAATCTGGATTAGGTCGCGGAGCAGCACAAGGAATCAGTTGCGACGTCTTTGACGGGCTGGTGATTGCTCAAACGTACTTTGATCCAGCCGGAATGATTCTCGCAACGTCCGATGACAAACGGGTTGTTGGATTTGTTCATGCAGGATTTGCTGCAGACGAATCACAATCAAAGTTATCAAATAAGACGGGTATCATCTGCGTGGTGATCGTCGACCCCGGATATCGTCGACAGGGAATTGGCCGTGAATTGATTCGCCGTGCGGAGGAATATCTCCGCAATGCGGGAGCACAAACAATTTTTGCAGGGTGTGCCGCTCCACGTGACCCGTTTTATTTCGGCTTATATGGCGGTTCTGAACCGGCAGGATTTCTGGAATCTGATCCCGCAGCAGCCCCGTTCTTTACTTCACTTGGGTACGCCCCATCCGCACGGCATCTTGTATTCCAGAGAACGCTTGGCCCTGGTGGCCCTGAAATCATGTGTGTTCGACTGTTAAACGCAAAACGACAATCCAAATTAGCTGCCGCCACAGCCTACGAGCCCAAAGATTGGTGGTGGTCGACCCGACAGGGACGTCTTGATTCCATGCAACTTGGCCTGGTGCCAAAAGCAGGTGGAAATTTGATTGCCAAGGTCTGCGTTATCGGTTTGGACGTGTATGCAAACGCCTGGAAGGTGCGCGCGATCGGAGTTACGGGACTTCAAGTTGTCGAGCATCAGCGTCGAAAGGGGTATGGGCAATTACTGCTGGATGAGGTTTGCCGGCGCGTGCGGGACCAGATGATTCAATTGGCTGAAGCACACGTCCCCGAAACTGACGTCGCTGGAATCGCCGTCCTGAAGTCAGCAGGTTTTCATCAGGTCGATACAGGGGTCGTCTATCGCAGACCGGACTAATTGAATTGGTGATTCAGATTTTCATGCAAACCCAATTGATTCAAAAACCTCGCCCAAAACAGGTTGGCTTGGAATCTGCAACCAGTTCAGCAGCGACGCATAAACTGACCGGAAGTCAGACGTGTATTTAAGGTCTCCGTCTTCCAGATCAGTCATGCTGGGGTGAGTTCCGTACAATCCCCCTTTGCCTGGAGACAATGCAAAGAGCATCGATGCGGCACCATGGTCGGTTCCCAAGCTGCCATTTTCGTGAACTCTTCGTCCGAATTCCGAAAATGTCGAAAGCAATACTCGGTCAGCCAAGCCGTGTCCCGCCAGGTCACGTTGGAACGCCAGGATTGCTCCCCCAAGTTCCGCCAGCAATGCGGCATGACCAACTTCTTGTTGCGCATGAGTGTCAAAGCCATCCAGCGATACAAAATAAATTCTTGTGGGTAATTCTGCGGCGATCATTTGGGCAATCAACTTCAGCCGACTTGCCAAGCCGGTAGCAGGGTAGTCAACGGTAGATTTATAAGTCGAATTCAAACTCTTAAGGCGATCTGCACTTGTCATGGCTGTGGCAGTGGTTCGGCGAAGAAAATCAAGCTCTCGACCGCCCTGCACTGACGAATGAATGCATCGGTCTAATGTTACTTTTTTTAAACTTTGATGAGATTCAGGACCATGACCGGCAACAAGTTGAAAATCTTCGAAACGACGCAAAGTCGGAACGCTAACTCGTCCGCTGACGAATGCTAACGGTAATTTGTCGGTTCCCAGGGTAAGCCCTTCGGCTCGTGCTGGTTGTCGATCGAATTGCCATTCGAGTGCCCTTCCAAGCCAACCGTCACGAGGCGCCAGGTTTGAGGGTTGCGCGGACTGCCAAATATCCATTGAACGAAAATGAGACCGATCGGTTTGCGGATAGCCAACCCCCTGAACAATCGCAAGATTTCCCTCGTCGTAGAGTTCCTTTAAGCCAGTCAGGCGTGGATGAAGACCGACATGATCGTTAATGTGCAGCACCTGACTCTTCGGAATACCGATTCCTGGACGTGCCTTGTAATAAGCGGGGTCGCCGTAAGGGACGAGCGAATTGAGGCCGTCATTACCGCCAGCCATTTGTATCAGTACGAGGACTCGCGGATCGGTATTTTTCGATGTTGCCGCGACTTCCGCTGCGCGTGCCAGAAATCGGGGTGGAGTCGCTGCCAGCGAAATTACACTAGCGGCACCCAATTGTTTGAGAAAGTCGCGTCGATTGGAGGACATCGTCATGCCAGAATCCTGAACTTTTGAAAAGCGGTCAGATACAGATCGATACCTTGTATCGGCGATCAAGGTTTCAACGGCAGAAGTTGATGACTTGCTCCAAACCACGTTCAGGCTGCAGTCTTTGTTCAAAAACTTGAATCAAACGTTCGACAAGTTCATGCCCCTGTAGGCTTAGGCACTCATTTCAGCGATACTTTTACGCAGGATTTTTGGAAGCGGGTGGCTCAACTGGTTTCGCACCGTGTGGAACCTGATGCGGTGTGTAATACGCCACGGTTATGATACAGATCCCCATGCCGATAATCCCAAGCCAAAGCCGCGGATCGGCTTGCGTCTTCGTTGTCAACACGGTGACAATCGCACTGACGGTCACGGCGGTTCCAAAAACGATCGGCATGACGACCTGTGGCATTGCCGTTCCGCCAGTATACATTGCGAGCGTGAGCGTTAGAGCTCCCCAGGCACCGAGCGTGCCTGCTGCAAACCCCCAGATTGTGCCTTGTTTCGTAAAAGCAAAGCTGTCACCCTTGGAAGCCATGCCAATCAGCCCGCCGATGATTCCCCAAATCAAATAGGCGATGCCGATCATGACATATGGCTTGAAGGGGCTTTTTTCAAAGGCACGGGCTTGTCCAAGAACCGGTCCATAAGTCCCCCAGAACAATCCCGTTAACAAGGCAAAAATAACCGGTAGGCTGCTTTTCATATTGTGTAATCTCAATGAATGCTATGATGTTTGACCGCGAACGCGACAGAATCGTAGCGGCAGTCCATTGGTTCTGCACGTCCGCAAGCGGCCAAAGTCAATTGCTGATGAAATCTGAAACTCTAATTTTTCGGATGATCAAACTGGTCATCCGCATCCGCGAACATTGCGTTCAACTTGATGTCGCGAATATTATAGAGCAGGCGCCAACCCGTTCGTGACCATATTGCTTTTGGAAGAGCATCCAACAT
This sequence comes from uncultured Schlesneria sp., assembly GCA_903858935.1. Taxonomy (GTDB): domain Bacteria; phylum Planctomycetota; class Planctomycetia; order Planctomycetales; family Planctomycetaceae; genus Schlesneria. Next base: position 54,753 of record CAIOKO010000032.1, read on the forward strand.
GCCGACAGTGACTTTTGTTAACGAGAAAAAGACGATCGACGTTCCAGCGGGATCCAACCTGCGACGCGAGGCAATTAAAGCTGGTGTTCAGCTCTACCCCACTCCTCACAACTACGTGAATTGTATGGGTTTTGGACTTTGTACCAGTTGCAAAGTCATCGTGAAGAAGGGACTTGAAAACATTTCGAACCAGAGCCTGTTCGAAAAGGTTTCAATGACGGCCCATCCCCTGACGTTCTTTGCTCGGTTGGGAAACGAAACAAATCTTCGTCTCGCCTGCCAAATGCAGGTCAACGGTGACGTAGAAGTTCAAACCCAGCCTCCGATGAACTGGCACGGCGAAAACTTCTGGAGCTGATTAAACGTGTCGGGGCAGGCAATTCGGCCTGCCGTGTTAATGCGGAGCCAGAAGTCGGACGTGCTCTGCCTGATTTGAGTCCGTATCGGGAAAATCGCTACGGTAGTGTGTGCCGCGACTTTCTTTTCGTGTCAACGCGGCAATGACCATTAAGCGCGCCACAAGTAATAGATTTTGCAACTCCCAGCCCTTAGTCATTGCAAACTCGTGTGGCCCGACATATCGGTCCCAGAACTCAATCTGACGAAGCGCTGACTCCAAATCGCTGGCGTTCCGTTCAATTCCGACGTTTCTCCACATTTCGCTGTTGAGCGAATTCAACAAATCGTCCAGCTTCAGCGTTGATGACTCAAGTGGATCGTCACTTTCGGCGAATGTCCCCTCAACTGGCAAAAGTTGCTTAGGATCGGTTTTCAGGGCGAGAGCAGTAAAATGATCTGACTCTCCAGACGCTGCAGCGGAGGCATTGATCCCTGCTCGAAGACCAAAAACCAAACCTTCCAGGAGGCTATTACTTGCAAGTCGGTTTGCCCCGTGAAGTCCACTGGACGTCACCTCTCCCGCGGCCCACAAGCGCGGCAACGAGGTTCTGGCCTCATCGTCCACAGTGATTCCGCCGATCATATAATGTGCACCAGGACGAACCGGGATCTGGTCTCGCAATAAGTCTAGACCGAACTGGGTACAGACTTGTCGGATATGCGGAAACCGTTCGAGGACGAGAGACTTTGGCAGGTGCGTCAGATCGAGATAAGCGCAATGATGACGAGTCTTTTCCATCTGACGCGTGATTGACCGACTGACGATGTCGCGAGGAGCCAGTTCGGCGGCGGGATCGTAGTCAGGCATGAAGCGATAGCCGGTACAATCTCGCAGAATCCCACCTTCACCTCGCGCGGCCTCTGAAATTAAATGGCGAGAGGAACCTGCGATATAAAGAACTGTTGGATGAAACTGCATGAACTCCATGTCACGCAACTCACACCCCGCACGAAAAGCCATAGCGTGACCATCAGCCGTCGCAATTTCGGGGTTGGTTGTTTCTCGATATAGTCGGCCAGCGCCGCCCGTAGCGAGAATCGTTTGCTTGGCCCAGACGAATGTCTTACCGTGGCTCGCGTTCCAAACGAGAGCTCCGCGACATTCACCGTCGTGTGTCAGCAAGTCAATCGTAAAAGTATTTTCCCAAATGTCGACTTGCGGTGCACTGCGAATTTGCTCAATCAATGCCCGCATTACTTCTTTCCCCGTCGCGTCACCAAGAGCATGTACGACGCGTCGATGGCTGTGACCACCTTCCTGAGTCAACGCAATTTCGCCATCCGCTTGATCAAAATGTGCTCCCATTGAGACTAGTTCGCCAATCCGCGCGGGGGCTTCTCTGACGACGGTGTCAACTATCGCTCGATCGCACAATCCCTTTCCCGCTGCCAATGTATCAGCGACGTGATTCGCGAAATCGTCAACAGGATCGAAGACCCCCGCAATGCCACCTTGAGCATACGCGCTATTCGATTCTTTAAGCCTGTCCTTCGTAGCGAGGACAACATTTAGCTTGGGGTCAATGGCGAGCGCCGCTCGAATGCCGGTTATTCCGGCACCAATCACCAGGACATCCGTGAATAAATGCGGTACTCGTTTGGGGTTAAAGCGAACGAGATAACGTCGTTTCGGCAAAACTATCTGGGGTGGCATAAGGGTATCGTTGCGAAGGAGATGTCACGATCTATTTCAAATCAACATGGATCGTTCGGTTTTCCAGGTCCAGGCGAACTTCCGCCGCGTCGAAGTGTTTCGCGACGAGTGCAGTGAGAGCGTTAATATCGGAAACTGGGATAAATCGACAGCGAGTTTTTCCGTTGTTCGGAATCAGTTCGTAGTCTACGTCAGGAGAAGTTGTATTGAGCGTCGCCATTACGGCGTCTTTCAGTGCCGTTAACTGGCTGTCGTTCAGTTCACGGTTGATGATACAATGCACAGCGCTCCCTTTCCGAGGGGTGGTCGCGGCTTCTCTCATCGATTGTTGCGCCATCTGGGCTCCAAACGCGATTGTGAAAATCAGTGGAGCGGCCGCCGCATTAAATTCGTCGGATGTCTTGGCGCTTTGCAGCTGTTCGATCATTTCACCGATCGCATCGATCTGCCTCATGGCTTCGGGCTTAACAGCCGAGATTTGATGGGGAAGCTCTTCCAGCATGGCTTTGGCATCAGCAACACCGGAAGACCATCCGTCAGCGATCGATTTTGGAAGCCATTTCCCTTCGATCAAAACAAATTCGACTTGCTTCGGATTGGCATCTATGGTTTCACGGTAGGACAATGTTGCCGTATTGGAATCCGATTTAACCGTCACGACGTTCACGTCTCCGAACCGTGGAAGGGGCATCCGTCGGAAAACATTGCTTGCCGATTCCAACAATCCACGGACGTCGGTTTGTTTCAGCTTTGAAAGATCCGCCACTTCACTGGATGCAATGTCGTGAATTCCGGATGCAATTGCATCCCAGTGCGGCTTGATGGACTCAATCTGCGGGGTACGCTTCACACCGTCCAAACTGAGAATCAACATTTTTTTTGACTTCAGCAGATTGGCGACTTTTACCAGTAAATTGAAGGAAGTTGACCAGATTTCGGTATCCATCTTCCCCGCAAAGTCATGAACGAGTGTATTGACGTCGGCCTGATATGACGGCGGCAAAAAGTCGAAGACGGTTTCAAGTCGCCCTTCTTGAAATGCGATCAGAGTCTGTTGAAACGTCGATTCTGCGGTTCCTTCCCTGGTGGTGCTCACGAGTGGAATGGAAGTGGTCGGCCTGGATTCTGTTACGGTCTGATCAATGACCGCCGAGGACTTAGCCTCCGTTACTGGCTCGGGTGCGACGGAGCCTTGCTTAGATTGGCCACAACCAGCGACGCAGATCAAGGCGAATAACAACCGTGTTTTTTTCAATCGATCCATTTGTAATCCGTTTCCTGAAAGGCAGATTATCAATCGCCAGCGAATCCGATGGAGTCCAGCCAGTTCTTATCGAATCATAACGAAACTTACGTCAAAAGAAGAACCCTCGCACGCGAGGTTGTTCGAACAACAATTGGCCAGCCTTGCTGGCAGGTGAGGGTGGTCTATACTCCTGGAAACCTTGAGTGGTTTTTTGAACGCCGACTCTTCCTCTCACTTTGTTGTTTCCTCTTACTGTGTTGTTTTGCCCATGGCTGCTTCTGACATCGTGATTCGGGGTGCTCGCGAACATAATCTGCGAGACATCAATCTGACTCTGCCTCGAAACAAATTGATCGTGATGACTGGAGTTAGTGGTTCGGGGAAGAGCTCACTCGCTTTCGACACGCTGTACGCTGAAGGGCAACGCCGATATGTCGAGTCGCTTTCGTCTTATGCACGCCAGTTCCTTGGGCAGATGCCGAAACCTGAGGTCGATTCGATCACCGGCCTGGCACCATCCATTTCGATTCAGCAAAAGGCGAGCGGGCGGAATCCCCGCAGTACTGTGGGAACGATTACGGAGATCTACGACTACTTGCGAGTTCTTTTTGCTCGCGTTGGGACACCTGGCTGTTATCAATGTGGCAGGGCGATAACGGCACAGACGCGCGAGCATATTCTTGACAACGTTCTGAGGCTTCCGGAAGGAACAAAATATCAGGTTCTCGCGCCACTCGTTCAAAGGCAAAAAGGCGAATTCAAAGATTTATTTATCGACCTCCTCAAGCGTGGCTTTCTGCGAGCTCGTGTCGATGGCAACGTCGTTCAACTGACGGACGATTTGCAACTCGATAAACAAATGAAGCACACGATCGAGGTTGTTGTCGACCGGCTGATTGCTGGAAAGACTCCTCGTGCACGCGTTGCCGAAGCGATCGAAACAGCGTTGAATCTCGCAGAGCGCAAGTTGGTGATTGCGCACGAAATCGATCGTGATCGAACGATGGCAGTCGATCTGGAAACAAACTCAACGGAAGCAGCATCATCGGCTGAAAAAAAGAAGGGAGTAGTTAGAAAAGGTGCATCGCGTTCAGAGAAATTATTGCCAGCAGAGGTTGAATCTGAATCAGTAATCCCATTCGAGCAACTTTACTCTTGCGACTACGCCTGTACTCACTGTGGAATCAGTTATCAGCAACCCTCACCCCAGCTGTTCAGCTTTAATAGTCCGCAAGGGATGTGTGCTGATTGCCAGGGCTTGGGGATTCGTTACGACTTTGCGATCGATCAATTAATTCCTGACGACGAACTAACGATTCAGAAAGGTGCGATCGTCGTACTCGGAAAACTCAGTTCCTTGGGCAAGTGGCGAAAGCACATTTTGAAAGGGGTTGCCCGCGCCATTGAGATGGATCTCGGCTTGAAGGAAGACTCGTTTTTCAAAACAAAATGGCGAGATCTGTCAGATGCAGCGAAGCATCTGTTTCTGTATGGGACCGGATCGCGAAATATCACGTTTGCCTATCGAACTGGTAGCGGTGTCTGGAAACGCGGGGGAACTTACGCCGGATTCATACCAGAATTACTCGAAGAATATCGTAAGACGCGCAACCCGATGCGACGTGTTCAGCTCGAAAAGTATATGCATGAAACCGGGTGTGCCAGCTGCGGTGGCAGTCGATTGAATCGTGAGGCCAACAGTTATCGATTGACGTCAAAGACCGCCGATGCCGCGATTGAAGAACGCCGTGGACAGCAAGATCGATTTAATAAAAAAGGAAAGAGTGCCCGGCGAGCCCCCTTCTCGATTGATTCAACGACCATACATCATTTGGCACTATCCCTGCCCGAAGTCTGTTCGCTTAGTACGTCGGCGGCATGGGAATTTTTTGAAGAACTCGAACTCTCTGACACGGGGCAATTTATTGCATCTGAGGCATTGAAAGAAATACGTGGAAGGCTGGGCTTTCTGCTGCGATGTGGATTGGATTACCTGACCCTCGACCGAACGGCACCGACACTTTCTGGTGGCGAAAGTCAGCGAATCCGTTTGGCCGGACAAATCGGGTGTGGACTCGTAGGTGTGGTTTATATCCTTGATGAGCCTTCAATCGGTCTTCACCCGCGCGATAACACGATGCTGCTCGACAGTCTTAAAGATCTGCGTGATCAGGGAAATACCGTTATCGTCGTTGAACACGATGATGAAACGATGAAGGCCGCTGAACATCTGGTCGATTTTGGTCCGGGGCCAGGAGTGCGCGGCGGAGAAGTGGTTGCCGAAGGGACCGTCGACGAAATAAAGAATTCGAAACGCAGTCTGACGGGCGCATTTCTCAGCGGTCGACGAACAATTGAGGTCCCAAAAGTTCGTCGACCAGGAAACGGGCACGCCATCGAGATCCACGGCGCATCGCATCATAACCTGTGTAATGTCACCGCTAAATTTCCTCTCGGAAAATTCATCTGTGTGACCGGTGTCAGTGGTTCTGGAAAGAGTTCGCTTGTCAACGACATTCTTTGGGAAATATTGAATCGTGACATCAACAAGGGAATTGGGCATCCAGGCCAATATGCGAAAGTTGTTGGGCTGGAACACATTGATAAGGCGATCGACATCGATCAAAGTCCAATTGGTCGGACCCCTCGCTCAAATCCTGCAACTTACGTCAAGTTGTTCGACTTGATTCGAGATCTTTACACGCAGTTGCCAGAATCCAAATTGCGAGGATTTAAACCAGGGCGTTTTTCGTTCAACGTCCCGGGAGGCCGTTGTGAAGCGTGCGAGGGAAACGGTTCGAATAAGCTTGAAATGGATTTTCTCGCCGACATCTGGGTGACATGTCCGGTCTGTCAGGGGAAACGATTCAACAAAGAAACGCTGGAAGTTCGGTTCAAAGGGAAGAACGTCAATGACGTTCTTCAAATGGATATTCAGCAGGGCCTTGAGCATTTCGAGCATCACCCGAAGCTCATGAAATCGTTACAAACCCTGCACGATGTTGGAATGGACTATATCAAGCTTGGACAGCCATCCCCGACTTTATCTGGTGGTGAAGCTCAACGCGTGAAGTTAGCGAAAGAACTCAGCAAGCGCTCGACCGGCAAAACGGTCTATATTCTCGACGAACCTACGACCGGATTGCACTTCGTCGACATTGAGCATCTGCTGCGTGTTTTGCACGGATTTGTTGAAGCTGGCAACACCGTCATCGTCGTGGAACATAATCTGGATGTCATCAAAACAGCAGACTGGGTCATCGATCTTGGTCCTGAAGGAGGATCTGGAGGGGGTCGCATTCTTGTAGAAGGGACACCTGAAGATGTCATCCAGTGTGAGGAATCGTATACTGGCAAGGCTTTGCGCACAGTATCGGGGCTCGTGCCCACCCCAACGGGTTCAGAAAAGAAGGTAGTAAAAAAGAAAGTCGCAGCGTCAGACGCTTCCAGCCTTGCTGGTTCGCAGGCGATCTCACGTTGGCAGGTTTCCGTGCCGCTCAGTCAATCGCCAGACGGAGCCGAGACATCGATCGTCGTTCGCGGCGCGGCTCAACACAACCTGCAACATTTGAATCTAAATATTCCCCGGGATCAGATGAGCGTCTTTTGTGGCCCCAGTGGTTCCGGCAAAAGCTCACTCGCGATGGATACTCTCTATGCCGAAGGCCAACGGCGTTACGTTGAGTCGCTCTCGTCATACGCGAGGCAGTTTCTTGGACAGATGCCGAAGCCGCGGGTCGACCACATTCACGGGTTGCAGCCGTCGATTGCAATCGAACAAAAAACTGTTGGACATACGCCTCGTTCGACCGTTGGTACAGTGACAGAAATCTATGATTACCTGCGAATCCTGTATGCTCGTTTGGGAACGCAATACTGTCCTGACTGCGGAATTCCCGTCAAATCACAAACAGTTGACGACATCATCGAACGCCTGCTTGAGCTCAGCACAAACATGGAATCGACTGGCGACCAGAAGAATCCTGGAAAGAACGAAGCAAGCACGTCCGATTCAATTCGAGTTCTCGTGCTTGCTCCGCAAGAAGTCACCGTTGGTCAGCAATACTCAAAGCTCTGGGAGCGAGTCGGAGAACAGGGGTTCCGAAGAGTTCGAATCAATGGGGCGACTAATGCTTTAGAGGACGTTCCGGAAATCGATCGAAAGAGAAAACACAATGTTGAGATTGTCGTTGACCGGATCACGATCTCAAGATCAAGTCGATCTCGCCTGGCGGAGTCGGTTGAACTTGCGTTCGATCTGGGTAAGGGATTGATTCGCGTCGCAATTGTGGACGACAGCCGTGATGAAAAAAAATGGAAGGTCCTTTCGTTTAGCCTGTTTCGCGCCTGTGAGTTGTGTGGGCGCGGATTTGAGGAACTTGCCCCTCATAACTTTTCGTTCAACAGCCCACTCGGTTGGTGCAATACCTGCGAAGGGATCGGCGTTCAACAAGGTACAAATCTGGGGGCGCTCGTTTCAGACCAGACACGGACTTTGTTGCAGGGAACTGTGAGCGCATGGCCTGATCCGGTGAAATCGCCCCTCTTTCGTCTGATGCTGGAATCAATGGCTAAAGAATGCGACATCCCGTTGGATGTTCCATTTTCTCAGTTAGATCCCCTTCAGCAACGTGCCGTATTGTTTGGGACCGGTGATACATGGATTCCATTGGCACCGTCATCAGAGAATTCAGCTTCACGTGCGACGAAGAAATCAAAGTCGTCGTCGGCTTCAGGATCAACTTCTGGAACGGTTCGCTTTCAATACAAAGGGCTATATCCGGCGATTGAACAAGCAGCAAGCCTTTCATACGACTATCGAATGAAACTTTTCGGACTTGTCGGTGACGTCCCCTGTTCTTCCTGTAAGGGAAGTCGATTACGCGACGATGCGAGTTCAGTAAAAATCGCGTCCCATACCGATGGCACCCGTGTTGCAGAACCGATTGCGAAACGTTCTATTGCCTTAACGACGTCCAATGGAATCGAATCAGGAAAGACGCTTAAGCAAGTTTGTGATCTTCCGCTGAAGGACGCTCTCACGTTTTTACGTGAACTGAAGCTAACAGCGTCTCAGAAGCGGATCGGAGGAGATCTCCTCACCGAAGCGACCTCACGCTTGCAGTTTCTGGTCGAAGTCGGCCTGCACTACCTGACGCTCGGCAGAACTTTGCCAACGTTATCCGGCGGCGAAACGCAGCGGATTCGACTTGCCGGTCAAATCGGTCGTGCATTAACTGGCGTCCTGTATGTCCTGGATGAGCCGACAATCGGTCTGCATCCCAGTGACAACGGACGCCTGCTGACCGCACTCGTGAAACTCCGCGACCTGGGCAATACGATCGTCATGGTTGAGCATGATCGCGAAGTCCTCCAGGCTGCTGATCGGTTATATGACTTTGGTCCAGCTGCCGGCCGATTTGGCGGAACGATTACAGACCAGGGGACGCCCCGCGAAATTCAAAAGAGCGAAATGTCGCTCACGGGAAAATACCTCTCGGGACGTGAAGAGATTGTCATTCCAAATCAACGACGGATGCAGCGAAATGCGGTTCACGATGATTCGGAAGTCATCAAACCTGCAACGAGAAAAGTAATTACTCGAAATCCTGTGACTATACCGGAGATTGGGAAGGTTACTGACATAATCGACTACGCCCCCCTCCCCTTGAACCGTAAGCCTGATTCGTATCAGACTCCTCCAGGAGGTGGTTGGCTCGAACTGTTAGGGGCTCGACAGCACAATCTGCGAAATGTCGACTTACGTATTCCTCTTGGGACACTGACAGCAGTAACGGGCGTGAGCGGAAGTGGAAAGAGTTCGCTGATTGATGACACACTGGCCCGTGCGATCTCTCAAAAGCTGAACCGCGCCACCGCACAACCAGGTCCGTATGACGAACTGAACGGTCTACAATTTCTCAGCAAAATCATCGTGGTGGACCAGCAACCGCTCGGAACGACACCCGCATCAAATCCGGCGACATATACAGGTGTTTTCGAACATATTCGCGAGCTGTTTTCACGGATGCCCGAGGCGAAGGTTCGAGGATACAGTGCCACGCGTTTCAGTTTCAATCGAGCAGGTGGGCGTTGTGAAGCCTGTGAAGGAAATGGTCAAAAGCTTATTGAGATGCACTTTCTGCCTGACATCTGGGTCGAATGTGATACCTGCCAAGGAAAGCGATACAACGCCGAGACACTCGCCGTGACATATCGTGGTCAAAGCATCGCCGACGTGCTGGCGATGTCGATCGGACAGGCATTAGAATTGTTTGATAATATTCCAAAGATTCGAGGACCACTGTCCGTTCTCGCGGCGATCGGTCTCGACTATCTGACTCTTGGACAACCTGCACCAACCTTGTCTGGAGGAGAAGCTCAACGCGTTAAACTGGCAGCGGAACTGGCTCGACCTCAGTCAGGAAAAACGCTTTATCTGCTGGATGAACCAACGACCGGATTGCATTTTGATGATATCCGCAAATTATTAAAAATCCTCAACAGTCTCGTGGATGCCGGAAATACGGTCGTCGTGATTGAACATAATCTCGACGTGATAAAGACGGTTGATTGGATTATTGACCTTGGTCCGCAAGCGGGTGCCGAAGGCGGTTGGATTGTTGCTCAAGGCACGCCTGAAGATGTCACTCAACTCGCGACATATCGCTTGAAGTCAAATCTCGAACCTCTCCCACCGGTCGGAAACAGGCCGAAGAAAGCATCGTCTACCCCTTCCATCCTCTCATTTGACGGCGACAAGCAAACAACGATTTCAGGCCACCGGAGTTTTACCGGCGAAATTCTCGCAAAGGTGTTAGCCGACGGAGGTCGAGGTGACCGAGAGACTTTTGACGCTGAAGCGGCAAGGAAGAAAAAGGCAGGAGATCTTGATCCGACGAAAATCGGTGTGGACTCCAAGATGCCATGGGAAGTCGATGGACGAAAATGGCATACGATCGATGGTTTAGCCAACAACGGTAAACCTCGAAAATGGAAGGGAGTAATTCTCGGTCGGATCATTGATGAATTGGAAGCGTCCGATAAGTTCAGTCCCACGAACTGGAATGAACGCAGTACGGTTGAAGTTGCGGCCAAAGCCAAGGGGATCGGCTGGTTCCTGCACGGGTATACGGGTGACGAATGGTTATTGACATTGAAGTTCCGTGTCCCAAAACGGACCTTCGCAGAAGCAACACTCATCGCCGAACTTGGACTCAAGGATGTGAATGATCTCGACGAAATCCCTGTTTATAATCGACAGCCGCGCGTCCGAATTCGTCCATCTACCAATGGGCCGTTTGAAGATGTGACGATTTCGATCGTCGATTCTGCCGAAACTGAGACCGATGCATTCCGCAATTTCTTCGCCAAGGCGATGCAATCGTTTATTGATCGAACCACCCCCGAGTCGCTCAATCTGGAAGATCTGACTCCCTGGAAAAAACTAGGCCGAAAATGGCATCTGATGAGAAAGGGCTTTCTTCAGGGATCGATCGAATGGGAACCGATTGTCCTTGAAGAACTCACATCACTTCTTAGCGAATTGCTTCCTACAGCTGATGTTGATTGGACACAGAAAATCGTCGTGAACTTTACGATCGATAAAATCCCGAAGGCGTCGCTCGTGACGAAGCGACCAGCAGCGTTAGAACTGGCGATCTCCGTCACACCCGGGGCGGTTCAATTAGGTCAGGTTGCAAACTTGGGAATCGATCCAGAAATCGCGTTGCGCGACAAAGCAGGACTCGAAACGCTACGATTGCGGTTCACGAATGTAGAACAAGTGAAGTCACGAGCATTACGAAAGTTTTTATCAGAACTGTGGAAATGAAGATCGTTTTCGTTTGCTGAATCAATCGATTGAGACAGTAAGCTTATGAATGACGCATGGGATTGGAAATCAAATTACTCCAGTATCCGCACGGTTCCAGCATAGTGTTTTTCCATGGAAAACGCCGTCCGCAAAAGCAGAGCACCGTCTGAATCGATCCCCGCGCAGACGCCTATTGCATCCTGGTTTCCATTCGTGATTTTCACCGGATGACCAGAAAGAACACATGCTCGCGACCATCTCTCAACAAGATTAATCGACCCCTCGGCCACAAAACCCGCCAAAGTCTTCCATTCGTTCAGGAATGTAATAAGAACTTCCGTACGAGAAAACTGGTCACCTTTGGCGGAATCGGTCATTGATGTCGCGATCGCTCGTAATTCTTCCGGAGCATCGGCAAAAGAATTATTCACATTCAAACCGATGCCAACGATCAATCGGCCAGGATATCGATCACACTGCTCGATAAGAATTCCACAGACCTTTCGTCCTTGGAGCCAAACGTCGTTGGGCCATTTAAGACCAACGCCAACACCAGGTACAAACGATTCTAATGTTGTTGAGATTGCCAAGCCGGTCACCAGCGAAAATCGAGGCCAGTCAATCGGTGAGACTCCCAAACTGGTCATTTCCACTATGACGGAAAACATCAACGATCCGTCGGAACCCCACCAACGATTTGTGCCTCGACCACGCCCTGAGAGTTGTTGTTCGGCTCCGACTAAATACGGTGTTTGCAGAATCGATTGAGTGGCGAGTTCCAACGCCCGATTGTTCGTCGAATCGACTTGTTCAAACCAATCGACCTTTTGCAAATCTGTTTCGGCAAGCAAGCGCAGAATATCGATCACAATCTTTATGAGCTTTCCGTTGGCGATGGAGCCATTTGCAAGGCGATGACGGAATTCCCAGCCTCGTCGTCATGTGGTGTGATACCGAACTCAACGCCGTCACAAGTGAAACCGACGTTTCCATTGCGGTAACTCGCGAGTAAGGAATTCTACCTCGTTTCGAACTTACGTGCGTTTCTGTCAGATCCGATTTGAACCGTAAAGCTTTGTCCATCCTTTGCGACAGACGCCTTAATCCATGTCCCCTTACAGTTGGCGGTTTCGGTCAAATTTGCAATTTGCTCGACAGGTGCTTGATCTGTTTCCGCGAGTCTCACATTGCGATGAAGTTGGTACATTGCTTGCAGGGACTTGACCCTCTTCAGGGTTTTGATCGTTTCCAAATCGGCTCCCTTTGTCGGGCCATTGCAACTGACAACGACTCGCGGATCAAGCGATAGAACCATGACGGGATTATTGCTTACGCTCAATCCATGGTGCGTTGCCATAAACAAATCGATTTGCCCGATTGGATTGTTAGGTGTCATTAATTTGGCTTCGGTATTCCAAGTCAGGTCACCACAACAAAGAAACCTGAACCGACCATAAGTCAGCAACAGGCTGATGCTTTTTGCGTTGTCCGACGTGTCCTCGGGTTGAGGCTTGGACTCAGACGCGAAAGAGTTGAGTTCTCCACGATTAGGGATGACTTCGCCGCTCGCTGTAACAATTTCTGCCTTTAGTGGCGTCGACGTTGACTTGAGTGGCAATAAATCGCCGACCTTCAATGTTTTGGAACGGTTCTGACTTGCAGATCGATACGGAGCGACTCGGTCATTGAATCCAGGGTCCTCAATCAGTAAGTCAGGAATTCCCCTGTCCCAGAAATTTACGACTTTTAATTTCGCGGCAATTGCTGCGTGATTACCAAAGTGGTCCAAGTGCCAGTGTGACACAACTGCGTGATCAAGATGTTCAAGCTTCGCAATGTTTTGAATGACATCAAGAATCCGATCCCTGTCGCGACCTCCGTTATCGGGATAGCCCGAGTCAATCAGCATTGACTCCCCCTCGGGAGTAACAATCAACGTTGCGGCCCCTCCTTCAACATCGACAAAATAGAGATCGAGCCTTCCGTCTCCGATTCCAGCGAAAACAGTCCCCGGTAGTAATAGGCAAAGAAACGTGGCAAGTGCGATTCTGTTCATCTTGCGGCCTTGAAGGTATAGATTGGATAACAATCAAAGCAACATACCGCCGAAGGGAATTCATCTCCACTGAATTGATCAGATTTCTGCCTACGTACATGAATTTGCTATGAGGTCGTTCGCCAGTCGAGTGCGATCAATGCCACTTCGAACCGCACAATTGATCTTCAAGCAACTTTTCGCGTCGGAGCTTCCACAGGATGAAAGGGACGAATCATTGGAGTCGAAACGTCCTCATTGACGTATTCGGCGATGACACTGCGGATCGCATCGCGCGCTTCCGCGGCACTTCCACGTGACGCTCGCTCCAGATCCACGAGGTGGCGTTTGATCGTTGTAGGAGCAATCGGTTCTCTCTCCGCACAGAAGATTTTCTCGTGAATTTTCTTGGCCGTCTTCTCATTGCCGTAAAAGAGTTCTTCATACATTTTTTCACCGGGTCTGAGGCCTGTGAAAACAATGTCCACATCTTCAGGATAACGTAGCCCAGAAAGGCCAATCATATCTCGGGCGAGATCGACAATCTTAACCGGTTCGCCCATATCGAGGATCAATACCTGTCCGTTGTCTCCGATTGCTCCCGCTTGCAAGACCAGCTGTACTGCTTCGGGAATCGTCATGAAAAAGCGAGTCATGTCTGGATGCGTGACGGTGATTGGTCCTCCTTCGAGGATTTGACGGCGGAACGTCGGTACGACGCTCCCAGCAGAGTTCAGGACATTACCGAATCGAACAGTGATAAACTTGGTCTTCGATTTCGTCGCGACGGCTTGCAAATACTTCTCACCGACCAGTTTCGTTGAGCCCATAATGCTGGTTGGACGGACCGCTTTGTCTGTGGAAATCATTACGAAGCGTTCAACGCCGAATCGGTCTGCCAAGTCAACAATCGATTTTGTTCCCAATACGTTGTTTCGTATTGCAATTTGAACGTTGTGCTCCATCAAAGGCACATGTTTGTACGCGGCGGCATGGAAGACCAGATCGGGAAGATACTCGCCGAAGACCCGCCCCAGCGTCACCTGATCATTGACGTCGGAGATCACATAGACCAGATTCACGTCCGTAATTTTGCGAGCCACAAGTTCCTGCTCAATCTGAAACATTCCGAATTCAGACTGATCAACAAGAATTAGTGTTTTTGGTTTGAGATCGACGATTTGACGGCAACATTCCGATCCAATGCTCCCTGCAGCTCCAGTAACGAGAACCGTCTTGTCTCCAATGCAACCGGTAATACTTGCCATATCCAGTTGCGTCGGTTCGCGTCGAAGTAGATCGGAAATGGTGACATCACGAATCGTCAGTTTGACCCGACCAGCCACAATTTCGTTGACGTCGGGAATCACACGAGCCGTTAGGCCGTGTTCCTGGCAAACTTGATGAAGTTCTCGAACGATTTGTCCAGGTATTCCATTCGGAATCAGCAAGTGGCTGGCACTGAATCGATCTGCGATCCGTGACACGCCGCGAGTCGATGTTACGACGGGCACACCACCGATCAATGATTTGGCTGCGGCTCCGGACGGATCGACAAGCGCCACAACTTTGTACTCGGATTTCGCGGACTGAAGAGCACGTAAGATGGCAATCGACTTCGCGTCGGCACCGAAGACTAACGCTCTTAGTTTCTTTGGCTGAGTTCGTTGGTAATGTGCACTCTCAAGGGCCATACGAACGGTGGCACGCAGAAGACCTGTGGCGAGAATTGTCAGTAACCAGTCAATCGCAATAACAGAACGTGGCAAGTTATTGCCAAATCCTTTGGATAAATGAATTGCCAGCAAAATCGCAGAACTCAAACTTGCCGTTGAAACGATCGACGCGACATCATTCATAGTCGTATATCGATGTCGTCGTCGCCATTCCCGCGTGACGGTAAAGATTGACGCCTTAATCAGCAGCGCTAGGGGCAATGATTCCATCAATCGACCTGTCACGTCAGCATCGATTTCCAGGTCGAAGCGAAGCACGAAGGCTGCCGTCAACGACAAGGCATAAAGCGCGAGATACACCGGTAGCGTGGTGAAGAGTCGATACTTCATCGAGGGGCACTCTTTTGATTGCAAATTACGAAGGGAGATAACCGAGTCCGAATGCCGCGACGAAAGTCGTCATTTGACAGACTTGCGTTCGAAGACAACCAGACAAAACCGATGAAACGATATTCCGACGTGAATTGAGACAGAGAGACGAGTTGTATATTCGATCTTGAAATTTGTGTCCAGATGGGTCTTTTATTTGATTACAACAGAGTCTTTGTCACCTGACAAAACGTCCTGCGGGTTGAACCCAGATCGTCGGGGAGCTGATTTTCCCGAGTGACTCAATGCCGTGGACATCCTGCGAAACAATAAATCTCAGCCGATCAGCAAGACGATAGCCTGCCAGTACGATGCGGCGCTCGGCAAGTGCATGCACCTGATCGATCCACTGTTTCGACATTGCCGGAACATTTTCAGCCGTCAACTCGTGCGATTCGATCCGGGACGAAAGCGCGTAGTGAAGATACCCGTTTTGATAGACAATCTCTTTTGCCGCCTGATAGCTTTCTTCTGCAAATTCCCAGGTCAGCCTTCGTCGTGAGAATTCGGGCAGACGCGTTACGGAAAATCGTGGGTCGTGAGATAATCGTTCTGCCACTTGAACGACTTTCTCGAAACGCGGATTTGTTCCCAACAGGTCGTCACACACAGCATGCAGGTTTCTCGGTGTGGATGCGTGATTAACCCGAATTGACAGTTTGTTGCCACCGTCGTCCCCGCGTTGAAGCACTGGAATTCGAGGCTCGACAAACGTCGCCACATGAAGTGGTTGATGAATATCACCCATTAAATGAAAGAGCCAGCACAGACGCACCGCGCGGATTTCTGCAGGATTCAATTCGAGTTCTGGTTCAGAAAACTCACGTTCGCGTCCGCGCACAATAAGGTAGGAATGGTCCAGTTGTTCAATGATATTGGTCTGGTCGGCTGGATTTGACGGTGCAGGATGATGTGGTAACGGATGTCTGGGAAGCGCTGTTTCTCGTTGGCCGGCTCGATACTCGAAGTTAACATAATGCCACGTCGCATGGTGAAACCGATAAACGGGATGCGATGACACGGGTTCTCGATGGTGATCACGAGGTGGTCGAACATTATCCGGCCACGTCGCAGCCCTGAGAAACAGCCATTCATCGATCGAGGCTTGTGACGGTCGGTCCCTAAGCAGCAACTCCTGAAGATGCGGATGATGTCTCAGGATTGCCACAATTACCGCCCGCTCCGAATCGGTCAATTTGTCGTAGGCAATCCGGGCTACTGTCATGTGCCCAATATCGTTCCATCCCCAGACCGGACTGCAGGAAAACGTTAAAAAGCATACAAATATCAACGATCGGATACGCTGCATGACAGAATCCTTTCCGTCCAGTCGCTTATCTTAGAAATCAGGTTACTAATGGAAAAACAGACGTGATGTATGCTTCGAACAGTATCGTCCGACACACGATTGAATTGAGATCAGCTGGAAGCAGAGCAATTTGAGCAATTCTCGGCAAGATGAGTTTGTCGACTCGACGTTTGCAATCGACTAAGTGATCACATTCTAAGCCGATTCGCCGATTCGATTTGACGTTTTCAGGCTGCTTGCTTTAGAGTCTAAATTTCAGCGTGAAAGTAACTTACTCTTCGGAAGATTTTAGAATCTATGCTTGCCAAACGAATAATTCCGTGCCTTGATGTTCATGCGGGGCGAGTTGTCAAAGGGGTGAATTTCCTCAATCTTCGCGATGCAGGCGATCCAGTGCAGGTCGCAGCTCGCTACGAAGAAGATGGTGCAGACGAACTGGTTTTCCTCGATATCACGGCAAGTCATGAGCAACGTGGGATCATTCTGGATGTTGTCCGGCGTACGTCAGAAGTCTGTTTTATGCCGTTGACCGTGGGCGGGGGCATTCGAACGCTTGAAGACATCCGCATGCTTCTGAACGCGGGCTGCGACAAAGTCTCGATTAATTCGGCTGCTGTCAAGAATCCTGATTTTGTCCGCGAAGCGGCATTAAGGTTCGGTAGTCAATGTATTGTCGTGAACATCGATCCTAAACGAGTCCAGCGCGACGGACACGAGGTTTGGGAGGTTCATGTCAATGGAGGTCGTGTTCCAACCGGCTTGGAAGCAGTCGCCTGGGCCAGAGAAGTCGAACGGCTCGGTGCCGGTGAGATTGTCTTGACGTCAATGGATGCGGATGGAACGCAAGACGGCTACGACGTACCAATCACTCGAGCTGTGGCCGACGCCGTTCAGATCCCTGTTGTCGCCAGCGGAGGTGCCGGGAATCCCGAACACCTCAGAACGATTCTGACGGAAGGCCGCGCAAGCGCAGCACTCGCTGCCAGCATATTTCATTATGGAACTCACCCGATTGGCGTGACAAAGAAATATCTTGCCGAAAAAGGTGTCCCAATTCGATTTAATACATTGGCAGTCGGGGAATGACGGTGGAATTGGCGAACGGGATTTATGAGACAATTCCTTTGGTCTCATATATCGCATCCATCTTAAATTTCCTATTCCTCAACGTGTCGTTAAATTCGCCGATAAGCGCTTAAATTTTTTTACTTCGGCAGTCCCCACGTTTCCGCTTGCAGTTGCATGAGGTAAGCCTTCTCAGTGAGATCAAAGTGAAGTGGCGTAATTGTGATATCTCCTTCTTGCAGCTGCTTGACGTCTGTTCCATCGTCCAGCAAATGGCTGCGAATCGGGTTCAGCCCGCTCCAGTAATAGGCCCGCCCGCGAGGATCGACCCGTTTCTCGATTTCTTCGGCGACACGATTGACGCCAATCGAGACGAATTTGACGCTTCGCGGCCAACCATTTTTCGGGGGAGGAAAATTGATGTTCCACAATTGTCCTGGTCTTGTCTTCGGAAGCAGTTTTTTACAAATCGGTATCGCTCGGCGGGAAGTTGCTGCAAAATCAGGTGGTCCATCCATCCACTGCGACAGCGCAAATGACGGGATACCAAAGAAGGCACCTTCAATCGCTGCCGCGACGGTTCCCGAATACAGCACGTTAATTCCAATATTAGCCCCCGCATTCAATCCGCTCACAATGACATCGGGTTTGGTTTGACAGAATTCAAGTACACCTAATTTGACACAATCAGCCGGACTTCCTTCCAATTTCCAACCGAAAAAATCGCCATTCTTGTATTCTTTGTGGGCCACTAGCGGATGCAGGTATGTGATCGAATGGCCAACGCCACTTTGTTCGACTGCGGGAGCAACGACGGTAACATCGCCCCATTGACATAATTCTGAATAGAGCGCATGAAGACTCGGGGCATGGATCCCATCGTCGTTGACCAACAAAATTTGCATAGAAGAGTTACTTTAAAAATGGACGGATACAAAAAACGGATAGCAAAGAGTTCGCAATGACGCGACGAAACTCTACGACCGAATGCTCATCGTCACCACGAACGCTGTCAAGCGACTCGTCACCCCGCGTTTGGATTCCCAATTCTCTACGCATATCACGCGGAATTGCCGGAATGACATTCGCTCTTGGACTTCTCTATTTTCTCCTTTGCTCCCTCCCCGTTTGGCACACCGACATCTGGGGGCATCTCAGTTACGGACGATATCTATGGGAAACAAAATCGTTACCCGAGACGGAACCACTCTTGCCTCTTTCGAAAGAGGTTCCATTTATTGACGGGCCTTGGCTCAGCCAATTGATCGGGTTTGCCGTTGTCAGCAATCCGAGACTAAAAATTGCTGGCTTACAAGGGCTATTTGCAATCATGGTGACATCTTGCGGCGCGATGTTATCTTGGAGTTCTTACCGACAGACCAAAAACGGTTTTTTCGCATTCCTGACGCTGAGCGTTTTTTTGATTGTAGGTTGGGATCACTTGTTGATCTTGCGACCACAACTGGCAGGGTTGGTCTGTTTCGTTGTCGTCCTCACACGTCTGGTACGTAATCCTTGCCTTAAGTCAGATTGGATCGTAATTCCCGCTGTTTTTGCTCTTTGGGCAAACCTTCATTCATCGTTTTTTGTCGGAGTTGGACTTCTGGGATGTTTTTTCCTCGGCCGTACTTTAGATGTACTCAAACGGACCTGCAGCATTAAAGCCTGCTTACTCGACAGTCATACTCGCCGCTATTTCTGGTTAACACTTATCGCAGCAGCGGCGATGCTAATTAATCCGTATTTGTTTCGACTTTACCGAGAAGCATTATTTTTCTCGGCGAATGAGAATCTGCAAGATTTATCCGAATGGCAACCATTGACGATCAAAGATCCAGTAGGACAAATCGTCGCAGTGGTAGCGATCATTCTGATGATATTTTATCGGCTATCTCCTCGGCGAGTTCGATCTTGGGAAGTCTTCGCCTTGTTAGGTTTGGGGTTTGCCACGCTGTGGTGTTCACGAATTGTTGTCTGGCTGGCACCGGTAGTCGCATTTATCATTTCTCAACACGCATTCGCCGTCTGGCGCAGATGGACTGGTTCAAATTGCTTGACGGATCAATCCACTCGAAGTTCAGAATGGTCGTTGATCACAGTCGCGTTCGCTGGAATCTGCTTTTTCACCAGTCCGTTTGGGATTGCCATACTAACGGGAAAACAAGCGGCCAAGATTCAATCGGTTTCCAAGGATACACCAGTTTTTGCGGCCGAGTATCTGGCTGAAAACCCGCCTGATGGGATGGTTTTCGCCGTACTCGAATGGGCCGATTATATACAATGGGCGGGACCTGAAGATCTGCGATTGTTTGTCAACTCGCACGCTCACCTAATTCCGCGCGATGTCTGGGTTGCCTATATGAGGGTCATTGAGCAGAGAGACGGGTGGAAAGAGACCTTCGATTACTACCGGATCAATACGCTCGTCTTGGACAGAGCAAATCGTGAATCCCTAATCGAAAAGCTGAAAATCGACCCCACTTGGGTCTCACCTCCGATGGAAAGGGATGGTCAGGTCATTTTCTTTCGTAAAAGAACGGACATTGAGTGAAGCTGAGCCACTGCTCCACCAGTGTCAGCAAAGCAGTGGCTAATCGTTGTTTTGAAATTGAGAGTTCTCGGCCTCGTCAACAAGGGGTTCGATGAAAGTGAACGTGTTTCCAACCAGCAGATGTTTTCTGCCAGATGCGGGTTTCCATCGCAGCGGCAGTCGCTGGAGCACCATGTCCATCGAGTTTCTGAACAACCCGAACGTAGGTCACGATCGCCGAATCACCAATCAATCGAATCTTTGGCGATGCAATTGAAGACTGCTTCGCAGGTTTGGTCGCCGTCGCGGGAAGATCAAAATAGAATTTGTGAAAGGGCAACCCTTCCACGAGATGTCCAAGTGCTTCCGGTTCGAAGCAGGTAATCGACGCATCGCACATTGAGGCATATGTCCCCCAATCGCCAGTATCAATCGAATTGAGCAACTTGCGACTCAAATCCAGCAGTTCAACTTCTGCAGACATCCGTCCGTTTCCTTCAAATGATTTTTAATTTTCTGCCACCGCAATCTGGCTGGCGGCTCCGGGCAACATAGTGAACCGTCTGCAGCACTGAGACAAGCTTGCTGGCAAAAAAAACGATAGGAACGCTAAAGATTCCCGACGCCGGTTTTCCTACCATAGTCGTCAGTGAACAGGCTAACGCATCATTTCACGCCGTGTATTATGCTCTAACCGAATTTTGCGTGTGAGACGCGGGAAGTCGACCCCTCCAAGTTTTTTGGGACGATTTTCTTACCCCGTACTGTTTCATTTTCTGATCGATGGTGTCATCTTATTCGTACTCAGACGGAATGCCTTGATATACTTCCGGTGACTCGCAAGTTGACGCGAAATAAAAACGAGCCGGTGACGTGAATACGACTCGGGAGAGGGTGACGACATGAGCGCGTGTAATAGGACGAAGCCATCGAACGAAGCTTTTTTAAAACGACGACTATTCAATCGGTTTCTGTTTGTCATTTGGTTTGGATTGAGTTGGACTGTCGTAACGCCGTTCGCATCTGCACTCGATGTGGCGGACTACAAATGGGGATTCAACGGTAAAGTCGCTCCACACCGTTTCAATGTCCTCTCGGTGCTGCTTAACAACCCCACTCCTCAACCCTACAACGGCGAAGTTCTTTTGCGGAAATCACTGGGCGGGGCCGGAACCGTTGACGCGACGCTCGTCGAATCGGTCACATTGTCCCCGAATTCGTCGAAGTGGATTCAGTTTTATCCCTACATCACCAGTGACGGAGGGTTTAGTAGCGAAAACTGGCGAATTTCCTACCGGGGTGGAAGCTACGACTTGCCTGTCCCTAGGATCGCCAAATATCAACGAATCGTACTTGATGATCCTAACGGAGTGATGGCCAAGGGTGGTTCGATCAAATTTCATCTCCCCGACAACCTGTTTCCGCCATTTGTGACAGCAACAGATGCTCTGCAGTTAGTCGCACTCGATCACGTCCCTCGCTGGGAAGAAGCGAGACGTCAGGCGTTTCTCGATTGGATCTACCTCGGTGGGACTGTTGTTATTCTCCAAGAGGCAAGCGGCAAATTTCCTGACTTCAATGGACCGATGAGCGTCCTTAAAACTCCTCTCGAAGATCAGATGTACGGTGCAGGACGCGTTCTGCGAATTCCGTTAACCAGGCCGCAGTTCGGTGAGGAAGAGCTTCGGCAGGTCTGCGCAGGACTGCCAAAGAATTACCATGCCCCAAATACAGAAAAATCTGATGATATCGTCGACCATGTCGATGAGTCTCAACAAATCGCTCAGAACCAGAATTTCGGTTACGGAGACGGAACCGACCCATTCAAGTCAAATTCGTTCCTCAGCCAACTTAAGCAGATGACGAAGCCTGATCACAATTGGGTTCTTCTGCACCTGATGTTCTGGGTTTACATTGGTCTCGTGTTTCCTGGTTGTTACCTTCTCGGTAAAAAATGGTCTGATTTTCGAGTGGTCTACGCAGGTCTGCTTGGGACCGTTGCTCTATTCAGCCTGCTGTTCTCCTACGTCGGCCAGCGCGGCTACGGCGAGGCGACCGCTGTCCATACCGTCGCCGTAGCGAAACCCCTTCCGGACGGCCAGATGGACGTTGCCAGTTGGTCAAATATTTTCGTCACCGGTGGCGCAGATTATGAGATCCGCCATAATGCATCTGGCTCGCTCTATTCGACCTGCAACGAACACGAACAGGTGAAAGGCGAAATTAACAACGGAGCCGAAGCGGTATTCAAGGTCGATATCCCTCCGTTTTCCAATCGCGAACTGGCAGCACGCACAAAAATGCCGTTCGAAGGTCCAAAGCTAACAATATCGTCGCTGAAACTGCAGGATAGCCGATTGTCAGAGCTTGAGATTGCTGTCGCAGGACTGAAACAAGCAGATGTCGAAAAGCAATATGCACTGATTGGCAACACGTTTTACATGCTCAACTGGCGAGACGACCAGCTCGTCTTGGCACATGAGGCGGGAAATGCTGTCGCCATGCTACGAGTCCAAGAGAAGCACAATCAGTATCCTTATTATCAAAACCCTTATAACCAATATGGCAATCAAGCGACAAAAGGCGAGCGATATAACCAGATGTTCGATCTGTTGCTGTCTCGCAGCCTCAGTGTCAGCCGTGTGAAAGACGCGGAACAGTTGCGAGTGCCACCAAATATGATTCGCGTCTACATCTATGCGAAAATGCCGGGCGAATTCGCTGTGCAGAACAATCGACTTGCAAATCAAGAAGGTCGGGTTTTGTACTGTATTAACCTGTCAACCTCAGATTTCAAAGCATCCAAAGAATGACGTTTTTCATCCCTTGCGACGTTTCTACGGAGTGGGAGTCAGGAAACGCAACTTTAAAATCTCAGTCAAAAACTTCACGAAGTCCGTTGGTAACCATCTGATCGTTCGGCCTCATTCGACTCCACAATTTATCAACATCATCCTCCAGTGCCGAAAGCCCAAACATGAGCAGTTCGACAAACGGCAATTCCCAGCGACCCGTCATCGAAGTCGACGACGTCGTACATTCCTTCAAGGGACGACGAGCGCTCGATCATGTCAACTTCAAAGTGATGCCCCAGTCACTTCACGGTTTTGTCGGCCCGAACGGAGCCGGCAAAACAACCTCGCTCAAGATCATTTGCACTCTGCTCCGACCTCAATTCGGTATTGTTAAAGTTTTTGGGCATGATGTCGTTGACGAGCAGAAGATGGTACGTCGCAAGATTGGATTCATGCCTGACCACTTCAGTACCTACCGCCAGATGACGGTCTATGAATATCTTGACTTCTTCGCTGCTGCTTACGGCCTGCCGTTTGCGCAAAGAACTCGCGTGATCGACGAAGTTCTGGCCTTGACCGACATGGAAGGCCGAAAAAACGACCTTATCAGCGGTTTATCGCGAGGAATGCAGCAGCGCACCAGCCTGGCTCGAGTACTTGTGAATGACCCGGATCTGCTGCTGCTTGATGAACCAGCGTCAGGTCTTGATCCACGCGCTCGAATTGAATTGATGGAGATCCTGAAGGCGCTTCGTTCCATGGGTAAAACGATTTTTATCAGTTCACACATCCTTCCCGAATTGGCCGAACTTTGTGACGCAGTAACAATCATCGACAAGGGAAAAGTCATGTACAGCGGTTCGATGAGCGGCCTGCAAGCCTCAACCAACGAACATCCGACCTGGCGAGTGACCCTCGGTTCAGAAGTGGACGGGATCGTTGATCGGATGAAAGGCTTGCCGGGAGTTGTCGACGCGGATCAAGTCGAGGGACGACCCGATTACCGAGTCTCATATGACTGGACAGTGACTGACACGAACAGTTTGCTAAGGGGATTACTCGATCTCGGCGTTCCGATTGTGGGATTTACCGAAGACAAGCGGCATTTGAATGACGCATTCATGGACCTGACCACCAAAGGGGTGAAATAACTTACGCTGAGTGACCGCTCGTCGGTTACGGGTTGAGCTGCCCATGTTGAATTGTTGTCTCGCCGATATTGACCTTCTCATTTTCTCGAGTTAGTCCATGTATTACGGTTTAGTCGCACTACTGACCCGAGCATTGAGGATGGATGCCCGTCAGTTGCGGAATCATCTGTTCCGATTGGCGTTCGTCGGATTCATCTATCTTTCCATGCTGATGGCGACAATCCAAAGTGCCTTCCTCGGAGCACCAGGATTACTGTTCTTTTCGCAGATCGCCTGGTTAAATGTCCTGTTCATCACCTGCGCCGGGATTGGCTATTTCTCCTCTGCAATCACCGAAGAGAAAGAAGAAGAAACAATTGGCCTGCTTCAGATGGCGGGACTGAACCATATCGGTATTCTGCTGGGAAAATCGACAAGTCGACTGATTCAAGTCATGCTATTGCTGGTCGTACAATTCCCATTCATGTTACTCGCGGTCACCTTAGGCGGGGTGACCCGTCACCAGATTTTTGCGGCCTATATCGATGTTCTGGCCTTCACGGTGTTGCTGGCAAACATCGCGCTGGTCTGTTCTGTGGTCTTTCAACGCGGTGGCAATGCGGCGGCTGTCACGACGCTGTTGATGATTCTCTACGCGGTCCTCCCTCCAATTGCCGGACTGGAATTGAAAGATCTTGTGGCGACGGGATGGACGAAATCCGTCTGGTGGCAGTCGCTCATTTTGACATCGCTTGAATGGATCGAAAAGTCGTGCGTTTACTATCAGCTTCATGAAGTGATGCAGACGGGGTTCAACCAACCAATCCTCACGAAACAAGTCATTTCCAATATCGTCGTCGGAATCGCCTGTTTTGGTCTGGCATGGTTGCTATTTGGACCGAGCATAAACAACGCTGCTCCGGGTGGCGCCACGCGAGGTGTCGTGTTGAAATCGACAAGTCGCATACAATTTCTCAGCCCAGGTCGCTGTTGGAGTAATCCATTTATCTGGAAAGATTTTCAGTTCATTGGCGGCGGTTATTCACTTTTTGTTGGCAAGCTGTTGGCCTATGTCATGTTGTTCGCATTGATCTGTGCTGTTTCCGTCTACAACCGCAATTGGCTTGGAATCAGCTTGAACGACGTCGGTGGAATCTATTTCGGCTGTATGTTGGCCATTTTGATAATTGAGGCCTGTGTTTCGGCTTCTCGCGTTTTCCACGATGAAATTCGTTTGCAGACAATGTCGTCACTATTAATGCTTCCTCGGTCAATTCCCTATATCGGCTATTCGAAAGCGATTGGCTGTTTAATGGGGCTGGCGCCTGCAGCAATCTGCCTGGTCGGTTCGTCATTTTTATTGCCAGACTTTCGATTTGCAAACTTTGCCAAGCTATTAATCGAGCCCCATTTTTGGGCGTCAGTGATGGGAATCATGATCTTTCTACATCTGGTCGCACTGCTCAGTCTGTTTGTTAAATGGGGCGCATTACCCATGGCCTTCTTTATGATGGGGCCGATCTCGACATGTTGCCCCGTCTGGCAATTGATGTTTCTTGCCGTTGGCCCAAATGGCCTTCAAGATTTATGGGGGAAGCTTCCCGCCACGATTACAGTCTGGATACTGACAGGACTGGTCTGTTTTGTGTTTCAGATGATGATCGCCGCACGACTGCAGGAACTGGGAACGAAGTAAGCACGTCAGTTCAGAAAAATCAGGAGCTGGCACACGCCAAAAATGCCGATATGATGTACTAGTCTGCACCAAACGTTTCCTGCCATGTCGTACATGTCCTCTGGGCCCCATAAGTCCCAGTCGGGACGCGACCCTGCCGAGGTTGACCGATGTCCGCAATTCAACTCCCGCATTGTCAGTTTTTGACGTCACGACGAGATTTCTTGTGTCGAGCCGGGGGTGGATTCGGTGCGATCGCACTCGCCGGACTGATGGCTGACGAGCGGCGACGATTTGCCGACGCAGCCGAAGTATCGGTACTGAAACCCCATCTCCCCGGAAAGGCCCGAAATGTCATCTTCCTGTTCATGGACGGCGGACCAAGCCATCTAGATACATTCGACCCCAAACCACTGGTCAACGAGTACGCAGGAAAGCCGCTCCCTTCATCAATTAAACGCGTCATCACACCGATGGGTGTTACCGAAAACGGCTTGCTTGCCTCCAAAAGGACCTGGAAGAACTATGGCCAAAGCGGGATTCCTGTTTCTGACTGGTATCCTCTCGTCGGCGAATGTGCCGACGACCTTTGTGTGATACGGTCGTGTAAATCAGATGCCCTGAACCACGTTGGGGGTGTTACTCAAATGAACACCGGCAGCATCCTTGCCGGCCGCCCGAGTCTCGGCGCGTGGGTCAATTACGGACTCGGTAATGAGAACAATAATTTGCCGGGTTTCGTTGTCTTGCTGGACAGCGATCGCGAACCACCGGGTGGTAACAGGGTCTGGGGTTCCGGGTTTATGCCATCGGGACATCAAGGAACGAAGTTCCTGACCGGTAAGCACCCTATTCTTCACCTCAATCCACCGCCGGAAATCAGTGATGAACGGCAGCGCCATAAATTGGCCTATATCAACCAACTCAATCGCGATCATCTTGCCAGCCGACGTGGTGACAGCGAACTGGAAGCCCGGATCGCTTCCTATGAGCTGGCGTTTCAAATGCAGGCCCACGCACCTGAAGCGGTCGATCTGTCACAGGAAACCCAAGAGACTCAGGCAGCCTATGGCCTGAACGAAAAGCGAACTCAGGCATTCGGCCAGAACTGTTTGCTCGCACGTCGCCTGGTCGAACGAGGCGTTCGGTTTATCGAACTCTATTCCGGTTCCGGCAGCAAATGGGACGCGCATGCGAAGATTGAACAGAATCATACCGAACACTGCGGGGCCACCGATCGACCAATTGCAGCACTCTTAAAAGACCTCAAACAACGCGGCCTGCTCGACGAAACGCTCGTTGTCTGGGGTGGAGAATTCGGTCGCACTCCGATGAGCGAAAAAGGTGACGGACGCGACCACAACCCTTACGGATTCACGATGTGGCTCGCAGGGGGCGGTGTCAAAGGTGGTCAGATCATTGGATCAACTGACGAATTTGGTATGCACGCTGTCAATCGTCCCGTACATGTACACAGTCTGCACGCGACAATCCTGGCCGCACTCGGCCTCGACCACTACGAATTGACTTATAAGCTACAAGGCCGACCGGAACGAGCGACGGTCAACGAAGGGGAAGTGATCGACGAAGTATTCGCCTGATCGATTCACTTCCAATACGATCGATCAAGCGTCCGATAGTTGATGGCTTCGCTCAGATGGGCGGCGGTGATGTTGTCGCTTGCTTCAAGGTCGGCGATTGTGCGACCGATTCGCAGGATCTTGTCGTGTGCTCTTGCCGATAAGCCCATCTCTTCCATGGCACTTTTCAAAAGCGATTCGGCGTCAGGTTCCAGCTTACAGAAGATGCGGATCTGTGACGGTGGCATCCGTCCGTTGAGACGCAACGAACCTTTTCCAAAACGACGCTGTTGAATCTCTCTCGCAGCGACGACTTGAGCCTTCATTGTTTCGCTGTTGGTCCCCGCCGTCTGATTCGAAAGTTCTCGAAATGGGACTGGTGGCACTTCGATGTGGATGTCGAGTCGATCAAGTAGCGGGCCACTGATCCGACTCATATAGCGTTCAATCAGCATTGGATTACATTGACACTGTCTGCGAGGATCGCCGAAATAGCCGCAGGGACAGGGATTCATCGCCGCGACAAGCATTAGATTGGCAGGAAACGTCAGGCTCCCCATTGCTCTGCTGATCGTCACACACCCGTCTTCTAGCGGCTGACGCAGGACTTCTAACGTCCGGCGGTTAAACTCCGGAAGCTCATCTAAAAACAAAACTCCGTTATGCGCCAAAGAAATCTCGCCCGGTGTCGGAATACTTCCACCCCCGACCAGTCCGGCCTCACTGATCGTATGATGTGGCGACCGGAATGGACGCTGCAACATCAACGCCTGGCCCGGCTGCAATCGTCCGACAGCACTGTATATGCGAGTTGTTTGCAGACTTTCTTCAGGAGCCAGTTCAGGCAAAATTGTTCCGAGCCGCGATGCCAACAACGTCTTGCCAGTTCCCGGGCTCCCCAGCATCAGCAGATGATGTGCACCTGCCGCTGCAACCGTGACAGCTCGTTTGGCGGATTCCTGACCTCGAACGTCGGAATAGTCCACTCCATATTTGCCGAAGTTCGCCACGGCGTCAGTCCAACTGAACGGCTGCGGCGGAATGTCTAACTGACCGCTGTAATAGCCAACGGCTTCCGTCAGCGATGTGACAGGGATAATCTCGATCCCTTCCACCACAGCCGCTTCTTGGGCATTCGCCGCCGGGACAACAAAACCTTTTAAGCCCTGCTCTTTCGCCGAGAGCGCCATCGACAGCGCTCCCTTTGCAGGACGAATTGTCCCATCGAGGGCCAGTTCCCCGATCGCCGCATACTGACCCAGCACATCCGAAGCCAACTGTCCGCTGGCCACCAGTAACCCCAGGGCAATCGGAAGGTCGAACGACGCTGCTTCTTTCGGAAGATCCGCAGGAGACAGGTTGATGACGATTCGATCGACCGGCTTGACATAGCCGCAGTTCACCAACGCTCGTTCAATCCGATGGGAGCTCTCGCGAACGGCGGCTTCAGCCAAACCGACCAGGATCGTTTTGGGGATAGCGCCGGGCGAAATATCGACCTCAACCTCGACGGGTAGAGCATCGATTCCCAACAGCGAATAAGTCGTCAGTTTGGCGAGCATCTTCGCATTTCTGTCTAGGCGTCTTCGCCGTGATCCATATCAATCTGGTTGGACTCTTCATCACCTCCCTGGATCTCTTCCAGTCGCTTGGCGACGTCCTTGTAGTCATAGTCGATGGCAAGAATGTCGGAGTAGTACTGTTCGGCCGATTTGTTGTCGTTAGCTTCTTCAGCCAACCGCCCCAGGTAATAGCAGCACTCTTTGTAAGGAATCGGACTTTCGGTTGAATTCAATTTTTCCAACGCTTTTTCAAACTGACGTTTGGCCAGGTTGTTCTGCTTTTTGGCAAGGAAACAGGTACCCAGACTGGCAAGAACCTGAGCTTCCAACCGGACATCCTTGGACGCTGCCTGCAGCAGCGGGATCGCCTTGTCATGTTTTTTACACCGCATGAAGCGTTTCGCGAGCTCGTGCTTCAGCTTCAAGTCATTCGGGTAACGATCAACGCGTCGACTGAAGACTTCAATCTCTTGTGACAGTAATTCGTTAGCCAATTCAACGACAATCGCTCGTGATTGTTCATCGTTCGGGTCGCGTGCTGCCGCCTCCTTTGCAAAGTTCACGTTGCGCCGAACCATGTCGAGTTCAACATCTTCCATCTGTTCGCGTATGTTCGCATCACCACTGACGTCGAGTGCCAGCTTGTAAGTCTTTGCCGATTCCTCCAGCTTCCCTTCACGTCGATAGTAATCGGCCAGTTTCTGATAATGAGCCACGTTCGCAGGCTCTTTACGTACCATTCGCTGCAAATCGGCTTCAACCGACTCGCCGGGACCCAACACTTCTTTATTGGTTTTGACATCCCCTTTGACTGACTCTTCGTAGCCTTGCTTAATCGCTTGTTGTTTGTCTTCGCGAACTTCATGAGTTGATTTGGCGTCGTCGTAACCCGCTTTGTGGATCGTCATGTCCGCACCCAGTGACTGGATTTTGGAACGAACGGCACCATTCAGCGGGTCTATCGCCATCACCCTGTCAAGAACGGAGATCGCTGCGGTAAAGTTCTTCCGCATCTCATAGACCTCGGCCAACGCAATCAAAAAATCTTTGTTGGTTGGCGCACCATCAGGTCCGGTTGCCTGTTCGTAAGCGAATGATGCAATTTCGAGGAACCCCCGTTCGCGAGTTGCTTCGCCCAGGTCCGCATTGAACTGACCATCCCATGGATTGATTGCCAGTGCTTCTTCTGCCGCCAGATCCATGTCGACCCAGTTTTTTGCGCTGCGGGCTTTTTTGATCCGCGATCGAAGGCTCGACAACTTCAGGAATGCCATGCTGGCACCGGTCTTGTTGTCTTTATATTTCTTCCGTTCGCTTCCTCTCAGCGACTGTCGATACATCAAATTGTCCGGAACCATTTTGACTGCCGTCATGAACATTTCAACGGCATAGTCCCAGTTTCCTTTGGCCAATGCTTCGGTGGCTCGCTTTAAACAATCGGAAGCCAACTTCCGCTTACGTTGCTCTTCAGGTGAATATCCGGCGCCGGACATGTTGCGTTCTCAATCAATGGAGGCGAAAGGTTCGTTTCGTTGCTATAAGACTACCATATTGATGACTTCGAACCCAACGAACAATCCATCGTGACGTAAGATTGCTCGCGCAGGTCGGTTACAAATCCAGCAGAATTGGTCCAACGACCGAATTCGCGTTTGAGAATAGATTAGGAAAGTTTCATGGGTCAGGCCGTAGTTCACCACTCTCAGAAAGACACCGATCGGGATGCGACTTCAGAATCCGAGAAATCAGCCACCACGAGTCAACTGGAACCACAAACTTCCAGCCGTCGCTGGATTCGACGTTTGATCGGTTTTGTTCTGCTAATCTCCGCCTTTGGTTTGGGTTGGATGGCTGCACTGGCACAGGTTGGAAAACACACCAAGGAAAAGATCGAACCCGCCGTATCGCCTGAGGGACGCGATGCCGCAGCCGTCGTTGTCACAACCGAGCCCGTTTCCGTTCGATCAGTACAACGTTCCGTCGAGGCCTTTGGATCACTTCACGGTTTCGAAGAAGTTTCGATTTCTGCCCGAGTCGAAGGTCGTGTCCGCAAAATTCTGCACGATGTTTCTGATGTCGTCTCACCCACCGAACAACTGCTCGAAATCGACCCCACGGATTACGAATTGTCCGTTCAAAAGGCCGATCGAACGTTGCAGGTCGAATTGTCAAAGCTCGGACTTCAGGAACTTCCCGATTCTCGATTGGACTTGGAAAAAGTCCCTTTCGTGGCGAAAGCCAAGTCGCAAATGGATTACACCAAATTGCGCAACGATCGAATCAGTCGGCTTGCTGCCTCGAAAACCGTCTCCGCCGAAGAATCGGAAAGCGCGGCAAGCGACTATCGGACCGCCAAGGCCGAATACGAAAACCAACTCCTGACCGCCGAAACGGATCTTGCAACAATTCAGATGCAGCAAGTCGGATTAGAAGTCGCTCGCGAACAACTGGCAAATACCAAAGTCTCGGCCCCGATTCCATCGATTTCCGTGCCAGGAATCGATCAAGTGAAATACGTCGTTTCTCAGCGATCGGTTTCCGAAGGAACACTCGTCCGACCTGGAACCGAAATCTTTCGAGTCGTGATCAATCAGATCCTGAAATTGCGTGTCCCGGTTCCCGAGCGTTTCAGTTCCGAGATTAAACTGCAGCAACAGGTGAATGTCTTTGCCGCGACATCGGCCACTCCGTATATCGGAACGGTCACCCGAATCTACCCGACCGTTGAACCCGCCACACGTACGTTTCAGGTTGAGATTCAAGTCCCCAATCCTAACGGCGAATTGAAGCCCGGTAGCTTTGCCAAAGCCGCCATCCTGACTCGAGTTGACCCCGATGCGACAACCGTCCCGCTTTCAGCCGTTATTCAGTTTGCCGGAATCACAAAGATTTTTCTGGACGAAAACGGTCGAGCCAAAGAGGTCCCCGTCACTCTGGGAACACAGACAACAGACTGGGTCGAAATCACCAAACCACAATTGCCACGTGATGCCCACGTTATCACAAGTGGCCAGTCAGTAATCGCGGACGGCACGGATGTTAACGTTCGTGTTTTGACCCCGTCACCATAAGAACTTCAACAGAAATCGTTGCCCAATGAATCTCTCGGAGATTTGTATTCGTCGGCCAGTCTTCACCTGGGTGCTGGTCGGCATCCCTGTCGTACTTGGCGTCGTCTCATACTACAGCCTTGGTGTTGACCTCTTTCCCAAGGTCGACCTGAGTGCTGTCACGATCTCGGCTCGGCTTGCAGGGGCCAGTGCCGAAGAAATTGAAACCACTGTCACGAAACTGATTGAAGAAGCGGTCAATCAAGTATCTGGAATTGAAGATCTCCGTTCGACAACCCGTGAAGGGATGGCGACGATCATGATCCAGTTTCAACTGAGCAAAGACGGTGACGTCGCAGCTCAAGAAGTTCGCGACAAGATCTCATCCATTCTGAATCAATTGCCCCAGGGAATGGAACCTCCCGTCATCAATCGGTTTGACCTGGATGCCGCTCCCATCATGACCATCGGCGTCTCGGGCCGCCGTGATGTGCGGGAAGTGACAGAAATCGCCAAACGACAGATTCAGGAACAGCTGCAAACGGTCTCGGGTGTCGGTGCCGTTTTTCTCTCAGGAGCACGAACCCGGGCCATCAACGTCATTGTTAACACTGAAAAACTGGCCTCCTACGAACTCTCTGTTGAAGACGTACGAGTCGCTCTCCAAACCCAGAATATTGAAGTCCCCGGTGGGATCGTTAATCAGGGTTCGCGAGAACTCGTGCTGCGGACGCTTGGTCGCATGCAGTCTTCCGATCAGTTTAACGAACTGATTGTCGCCAATCGCGAAGGGCATGCGATCCGAATTCGTGATGTCGGACGAGCCGAGGATTCCATTGAAGAACCTCGCGGGCTGAGCCGCCTGGATGGTCTCAACGCGGTCAGCCTGTTCGTTCAGCGTCAGTCAGGTACGAACACGGTTGCCATCTCGGACGCCGTTCAGGCTCGGCTCACGCGAATCAAGCAAGCCCTGCCCGCCGATATCAAGGTTGAAATCATCCAGGATCAGGCACGCTTTATCCGCGAATCGATGGCGGAAGTGAACTTCCATCTGCTGCTCGCCGCCGTCCTGGTCTCGGCGACAATCTTACTGTTCATTCGCGACTGGCGCACCACCGTTATCGCCACATTGGCCATCCCGACGTCGATCATCCCCACGTTTCTGTTCATGCACTACATGGGGTTTACACTGAACAATATCACGATGCTGGCCTTGATCCTTGCCATCGGCATCGTGATTGATGATGCCGTCGTCGTGCACGAAAATATCTTTCGCCACATGGAAGAATTCGGCAAGGACGCTTTTACCGCCTCACGCGACGGAACACGTGAAATCGCCCTGGCCGTTCTCGCCACCAGCCTGTCTCTGGTTGTGATCTTCGTCCCGGTCGCGTTTATGGGTGGGATCGTCGGACGTTTTTTCAGCAGTTTTGGCTTAACTGTGGCGTTCGCCGTCGTAATGAGCCTGTTTGTATCGTTCACGCTGACACCGATGTTGTGTGCTCACTTTCTGAAGCTTGAACCGAGTGAAGCAGGGCACGCCCAGTCAAAAGGAGGCTTCGTTTATCGCACTATTGACGTGCTCTACGGTCGGGTGCTTGCATGGTCCCTCAAGCACCGGTTTATCACAATGTTCATTAGCGTTCTCGCTTTCCTTTCCACAATCCCCATCGTTATGAACCTGGGGATCAATCTGGTCCCGCGAGATGATCAAAGCGAATTTCAGGTGACCTACATCACGCCGGAAGGTTACACGCTCGAACGAACCAATCAGGTTCTGTCCGAGATCGAACAGCGACTGAGCAGCCTCCCTGGTGTCCGACACCGTTTCACAATTATCGGGCAGAACACCGGTGGTTCAGGGAAAGGACAAGGGGATGTCACGCGAGGCTCCATTTATTTCCGCATCAAAGAACTGGAAGAACGAGAATACACTCAGTTCGAAGTCCAGGAACGTGCCCGTACCATCCTGAAAGAATACCCCGATCTTCGAACTGCTGTTTCAGACGTTTCGGCAATCGGTGGCAACGGTCAGGACAGTCGTACGTTTCAAGTCAGTATCCAAGGTCCGGACATCGACAAACTGGGTAAGTATTCGTCCGAGTTCATCGATCGACTTCGCGCCATCCCTGGACTTGTCGACGTCGATTCCACCTTGTCGCTTCGCAAGCCAGAAGTCCAGGTCGCCATCGACCGTGATCGAGCGAGTGACCTCGGAATTCCCGTACAAACGATCGCCAACAGCCTGAACGTCCTGGTCGGCGGCCAGATCGTTTCTCGCTATAAAGAAGGGACTGAACAATACGATGTCTGGCTGCGAGCCGACCAACCGTTTCGAGCCACACCGCAAAGTTTAGAGAGCCTGACGGTCCCCTCCCCTACCGCAGGACAAGTTCGACTCTCGAGTCTGGCGACCGTCACCGAAGCGCGCGGACCCAGTCAAATTGACCGGTTTAACCGCCAGCGAACCGTGACTTTGCTGGCTCATCCCGACAAGGTTTCACTGAATGAAGCAATTCAACAGGCTCGTGTCATCGCTCGTGAACTTAATATGCCACCGGAATATGAAGTCACTTTCGGAGGCCAGGCCAAGATGCTGGGTGAAACCGGTTATTACTTCATGGTCGCCTTGGGCCTGAGCGTCCTGTTCATGTACCTGATCCTGGCTGCTCAATTCGAAAGCTGGTTAAACCCGGTCAGTATCCTTGCAGCGTTGCCGGTGACCATCCCGTTCGGCCTGCTGTCGCTGCTGATGTTCCGAACTCCCATGGATTTGTATGCCATGTTCGGCCTGTTCATGCTGATCGGAATCGTCAAGAAAAACGGGATCCTTCAGGTTGATAAGACCAACGAACTACGGGCGTCGGGCATGGAACGGACCGCAGCAATCCTGGAGGCCAATCACACTCGACTTCGGCCAATCTTAATGACAACCGTCATGCTGATCGCAGCAATGGTCCCGATCGCACTGGGACGAGGCCCGGGAGCAGGTGCCCGGGCGAGCATGGCCAAAGTCATCATCGGCGGACAATCGCTCAGCCTGTTACTGGCACTGCTGGTCACCCCTGTCACCTACGCCATCATCGACAGCCTCGGCCAATCACTTCGACGATTCGGCCAGCGATTAAGCCGATTGTGGTAAGTGGTAAGAGGTGCCCCGCCAGCTTTTCTCGTTCCCAAGCTCCAGCTTGGGAACGCCCCTCTTCGAAGCTCCGCTTCGCGAATGGCCAGCGACCCGGAAATGAAAGCAAGCACGGCCCCGAGGTCTCAGGACAATTCCGATGGCGTCCTGTCGTACATAATTCTCTTCCTTTCGCTTCCTACTGTTCAAAAATCTTCTCTTCAGTCCCGCCAACACGCCACCGCGAAATTGGGTGTCAAAGTTTGATCGAGTTTGTCCGACTTCGACCATTCCTCGTATTTCATAGGGTTCTCGCGATTGTTTGTCCCGTTTTTCGGCGTGTTCGAGTTTGTTCGAGTTTGTCACAGTTCGACCGACTTCGATCAAGTTCGAATCCCATCATTACTCCTAGGCGAGCCGAGAAGCGTAAGCTCTCGGACTCTTCGTGTTTTTTCTATTTACTACTCTCACAGAACCACACTCTACCGTTTCGGCCCGCTCTCGGACTTTTCGTTCTCTTCTGTTCTGCGAAAAACCGACCATTGCGAAATTCGGTGTCAAAGTTCGATCGACTTCGACCATTCCTCGTATTTCATAAGGTTTTGACGATTGTTTTCCCGCTTTTTCGCGGTGTTCGAGTTTGTTCGAGTTTGTCGCAGTTCGATCGACTTCGACCAGGTTCGACTCCCAACATTCCTACCAAGTGAACCAATCGGCGTTAGTCCGTGCACGCTTCGTTAAATTGCCTTCGAACCACGTTCTCAAAACGACGCTCTCGCCGTTTTCGGCGCCCCCCTACCGTCTTGTCCCTTCTGAGCGTGACATCGAATTCGATTCAGGTTTATTAACCACAGATAACGCGGATGAGCACTGATAAATCCCGAAAATGATGTCCTATTTCCCGTCGTCTTATCCGTGCCCATCAGTGCAATCCGTGGTTAAACTCTTCTTAGCAAAATTCTTGACTCCCGCGA
>CAIOKO010000033.1 GCA_903858935.1 uncultured Schlesneria sp.
AACGCTGTGGAGTTCATCCCGCTCCTGATCCGTCAGTCGCACGATGTACAACTTCTGCATAGCACACCTCCTTGTGCTACGTAGAATCCTCTTTGTCCGGGATCTTGACAATCCGACAATTTAAATGTGACAAAGCACTAGGGGTAAAGATGAAACCCCTGAAATTTCTTGAAAATCCCATTACACGACTTGAAATCGCATCACAAGGTCGCTTCAATGAAGACCAATTCTCCAACATCAGAAAACGGGACCCAAAAGCCTAATTGATTTGGGTCGAGCAGACTCACCAGATAGACGCTTTTTAAAACACATGTGTCTACATAAATCCACAACATGAATAACAAAAGAGCTTCTCGAATCATCTCGAGTGGTTTTATACATCTTTGCGAATTTCCATTTCGCGCGTATTAGAATTTTATTAAAACGCTGTGATTTTAAAAGATTCATTTTTTAAAACATAAGTACACTAATTGTGTCCGCGTCGCCTTCGAAGCTTTAATTTTCGGTGACTTGAATCAGCTGGCGAAAATTTGTTGGTTGCAGCAGGCAAACGTCTCTTGCGTTGGCTTGCCTCGGTTTTCTCATAAATTTCGTTTGATAAAACTTAGTCGAAAGAGAATGAACTCGTGAAAGACATTAGAATTTCAATGGGTAGTTTTTTCTGGAAGCAATTCAAACGACTGCTGAGCAGTACGACCTGCTCGCGTTCGAATCGACAGAACCGGCATTGTCGCCGCTCTCAAGGTCTTCCTGCAGCGATACTCGAGCGGCTCGAAACGCGGACGCTACTCTCAGCGAATGTTCTTACGTTCCAGGATGACAACACCCGATCCGGCGTTAATGCAAACGAAACAGCCTTAAGCCAGGCCAATGTTGCGGTCGGCTCGTTTGGAAAGCTGTATTCGACCGGCCTTGATGGGCAGGTCTATGCTCAACCCCTGATCGATACGGGTGTGACGATCTCCGATGGACCAAATACGACGGCTGGTAATTCTGGCCTGCACGACGTCGCTTTCGTTGCCACAGAAAACAACAGCTTGTATGCCATCGACGCCGGCGTTACCGGTGGCGCAGTTTTGTGGAAGCGCAGCTTTCTTGACGTCAACGCGAGTGGCAGTACTGCTGGGACGAACATCAACAACACTATAGGCGCCAGCACGATCGTCGCGGTTCCCTACACTGATTTGACTCCCAACCCGGATATCACGCCGGTCGTTGGTATCACCGGCACCCCTGTTATTGATGCCTCAACTAACCTGTTGTACCTGGTTGTCAAAACCAAGGAAGCCGTCGTTGCCAATGGAACGACCACGTACCATTACGTCCAGAGGCTCCACGCGATCAATATTGCTAACGGAACCGATGCTGTAGCTCCTTACCTGATCGGTGATACTTTCGGAAGTTATGCGTACCCTACGAACAACACCCAGATTTTCGTGTACGGGACGGGCCTTGGACGGGGAGATGACACCTACAATCACACCAGTAATTCCGTTGTGCCCTTCAACGCTCAGGTTGAAAATCAACGAGGTGCCCTCAACCTTGTGAACGGAAAGCTGTATGTCGATTGGGCGTCGCACGGTGACAACGGTTTCTATCACGGCTGGATTGCGGCCTGGAACGTTTCGAATCTGGCGACGAATGGATTCCAGCTTTCGGGTGTGTTCAACTCATCCCCGAACACGAGTGAGGGAGGGATCTGGCAAGGTAGCGGCGGGCTGACGTTTGAATCAGACGGGAGCACGTTCTATTTCGAAACCGGTAACGGGTCTGGCCGCCCAGGTGACCTGACCCTGAATGGCGATGGCTTTCCTAGTGATGGTGGTTATAACGAAGCTGTTGTGAAGATGGTGGCCGACACGACAACCAGCCCGAGCAATCAGAACACGAACGGCTGGGGGTTAAAAGTTGCAGACTTCTTCATTCCCTACAACCAGGTCGCTCTCGATAACACCGACAGGGATCTTGGGTCCGGTGCTCCGCTCATTCTGCCAGACAACGCCGGCAATATTCCCAACGTCCCCCATTTGCTCGTGGCATCAGGGAAGGAAGGAAAGATATATCTCATTAATCGTGACCACATGGGAGGGTATGATCCAGTCAATGACAATGTCCTCAATTCGATCCCCAACGGGAGTGGCAACAACACCCCGCCGGTACAAGTTGGTGGTTTGCTCAGCGGGCCAAGCTACTTCAATAATACCCTCTATATGGTGAGCGGTTACTCAAGCTATGCCTACGCCTATTCGATCAACAGCGACGGTACAATTTCGATCAAGTCTCAAACCAGCGCAACGATGGGATACATTCCCGGTTCGGTGACGATTTCGGCGAATGGCACACAGAACGGCATTGTCTGGGTCATGGACCGTAATTTGAATCTCATTCGAGCTTACAGTGCCAGTTCGCTTGCGACCGAGCTATGGGACAGCGGCCAGAAAGCTAATGGTGGCGACAGCGTCGGCGCAGTGACCAAGTTCGCTGTCCCGACCATCGCCAACGGTCAGGTTTTCGTTGGCACACAGACCGGACTGGTCGTGTACGGTCTCACCCCTCCATCAACGGCAGTCCCCAGCGCGCCTGTGTTATCAGCGTCAGCAGCCACAGCGACCTCGACCAACCTTACCTGGACGGACAGCACGGCAGCTCCGAACATTGCTAACGCCTACGTCATTGAAGTATCAACTGATGGAGTACACTTCAGTCAGATAACGACTGCACCAGGTGGTTCCAACGCACTGGAAATTGGCGGCCTTACTCCGTCGACAACTTACTCCTTCCGTATCGTGGGAATAAACCCAACCGGTAGTTCTCCCGAGTCCAACACGGTTACCGTAACAACGTCGACGAACCCTGGAAGCGCGCCGCCGAACGCGCCGACCGGCCTCGGCGCAAGCCCGCTCAACGCAACTTCGGTCAACCTTACTTGGACAAATAACTCTTCAAATCAGAGCGGATTTTATCTGGACCGTGCGACTGACACTGGTTTTTTGAACAATCTTGTTACACAGACTCTGCCGTACAATCTCAATTCCTTTACGGATAGTGCACAAGGCCTGGCTCCGGCAGGGACTTTTTATTATCGTCTGCGAGCATTCAATGACGCAGGCAGTTCAGGCTCTTCTAACGTTGCTTCGGTCTCAATTCCCGTCGCTCCTCCTAAACCATCGAATGCGACAGTCACCAACGTAACTGCAGGTGAAGTCGATCTGAGCTGGACCGATAATGCTGGAATCTCTGCCACAGCTTACGTGATCATGCGTGACGTGAATCACGGGATTTTTGTTAAGTATGCAACTCTACCACCTCTCCACACCGCGCCGCCCAACACCTATACCTGGGTGGACACGAATGTCACGCCAGGGACGTTCTACGAGTACCACATTGAGGCCGTGAACAGTTCAGGAAATAATGATTTCACCGGTACAAACACCTATACACTCTCTTCACCCCCTTCACTCCCCAAGATTACAGCGGATGCGGCGTCGCTTTCGCTGAGCTGGACCGCTTCTGTCGGAGCCATAAGCTACAATGTCTATCGGGGTACCAGTCCGGGCAGCGAGGGTACCGTTCCCTACGTAAAGAACCTGACCGATACGACATTCACCGATACAACAGTGGCCTCCGGAGTCACTTATTATTACACCATCACAGCCGTGAACGGTAATACCGGCATAAGTCCCGATATCCCGTCAGAAAGTTCTCCATCAATCGAGATCTTTGGCACGCTCGCCAATTCAGCGCCTCCCAAGCCGGCTAACGTGAGCGTCAACGGTGGCGCCGGCCAGAACACACTCACCTGGAATGCGTCTACTGGAGCCACGGGTTACAACGTGTACCGTGGCACCTCGTCCGGGGCTGAAGGGGCGGTCGCAATCAACAGCACTCCTGTGACGGGCACGTCATTCACAGATGCCGGATTGGTCAACGGGACGAAGTACTATTACATTGTCATTGCCGTTAATGTTTTTGGCAGCAGTTTACCGTCGGTTGAAGCTTCTGGCACTCCGATATCTGACGGTATTTTGACGGGGCTTGTTCATCGCTACAAATTGGACAACACGCCCAACGACTCGATCGGAACTGACAACGGCACCCTTGTTAACGGCCCTGGCTATGTGACTGGCCAGTTTGGGTCTGCCTTGAGCTTCAATGGGGCCAACCAGTCCGTCATCATCCCGGACACAGGCGACTTGGAATTCAACGTCACACAGAGTTTCACTGAATCGGTCTGGGTCAATCTCAGCAGCATTCCGACCAATTGGACGGGGATTGTTACCAAGAGCCGCGAAGCGTTTCCCTGGTATGGAATCTGGATCAATCCACTGGACCAATGGGTTTTTGGCGGCCCAAATAATATTACAAGCACATCAACGGCGACGGCTGGAGTCTGGCATCTTGTCACCGCAGTACAGGACGGCACCGCAGGAACGCGGACCCTGTACGTTGACGGCGCGATCGTCGCGTCGGGGGCCGCTCAATATGCCAGCGGAAACGGCAGCATGGTGATTGGCGGAGCCAGCGGCGTTTCCGAATATCTCTCAGGCGCTGTCGATGATGTTCGAATCTATAATCTGGCCTTGTCAGCAACCCAGGTTGCCAACGCCTACGGTTCCTCCACATTGCCACCTGCCGTCACAGTATTCCCTCCGTCTGCCAGCACTGGCCAGATAACGCTCAATTGGACGTCGGCGACAGGTGCGAGTGGCTACAACGTCTATCGAGGAACATCATCGGGCGGTGAGATTTCAACGCCGATCAATAGCAGCCCCGTTTCGGGCACGTTCTTCACTGACAACAGCGTGAACAACGGCACTACTTACTATTACGTCGTCTCAGCATTCAATAACTTTGGATCCAATTCCGCATCAGCGGAAGTCTCCGCGTCAGCGATCGCTTCCCCCACCGGGTTAACGGCGATCCCCTCTAATGGTCAGGTGACCTTAAATTGGAACCCTTCAAGCGGAGCAACAGACGGGTATGATGTCTACCGTGGAACACAGCCTGGATACGAAAACGGTCTTAAGATCAACCTGACCCCAACATCTGATCCAACCTTTGTTGATACAAAAGGGGTTAGCGGGAAGACGTATTATTATTTCGTGGTCGCACTCAATCCAAATGGATCGAGTACCCCTTCCGCAATGGTTTCGGCAACGTTCGTGAAGATGTTGCCAGCGATTTCCGTGAACAATACGACGCTCAGCCTGGGAACGACCACTTTTAGGACGGCGTCCGCTCCGGTCCAGACATACACTGTCAGCGGAACGAACCTCACGAACAATCTCGTGGTCACGGCTCCCACAGGCGTTGAACTGTCGAAAGACGGTGGGTCAACCTGGCAGACTGCTGAAACATTGATTCCCGCTAATGGTACGTTGGCCACTACCACCATTCAGGTGCGGATCAGTGCGTCAGCCTCGGTTGGCAGTATCACCGGGAACATCACCAATGTCAGTGCCGGCGCGACCGAGTTGGACATCAGCGTCAATGGAAACGTAAATGCCCTGCCTGCGATTTTCGTGAGCAACACCTCACTCAGCCTGGGAACGACCATCGCTGGAAACGCCTCCGCTCTGGTCCAGACATATACCGTCAGCAGCACGAACCTCACGAACAATGTCGTGATCACGGCCCCCACAGGCGTTGAACTATCACAAGACGGTGGAGCAACCTGGCAGACATCGGAAACACTGATCCCCGTTAATGGCACGTTGGCCAGCACGATGCAGGTACGGATCAGTGCGTCAGCTGCGGTTGGCAGCATCACGGGGAACATTACCAACGTCAGCACTGGCGCGACCGAGTTGGACATCAGTGTCAATGGTGCTGTGATTGGACTGCCTGCGATTTCCGTGAGCAACACTTCGCTCAACCTGGGAGCGACCACAACAGGAACGGCCTCCAGTCCGGCTCTGACTTACACTGTCAGCGGTACGAACCTCACAAGCAATTTCGTGATCACGGCTCCCACAGGAGTTGAACTATCAAAAGACGGTGGAGCAACCTGGCAGACGTCGGAAACGTTGATCCCCATTAACGGCACGTTGGCCACCACGACGATTCAGGTGCGGATCAGTGCATCTGCAACAGTTGGCGGCATCAACGGGATCATTACCAATGTCTGCACCGGCGCCGCGGAGCGGGATATCAATGCCACTGGTATTGTGAACCCGGCAAGTGTGATTCAGACAAGCGTTTCGTGGGGCACGGTCGGAGTTTCTGGGCCGCTGGTAACGCAGTCTGACGGTCTGCGGTTGCTACCGGCTGGTCGCAGTCTTGATTTCTCCTGGCTCGGGATCAACCGGATCACGATCACATTGAATTCCGCAACGGCACTGTTGCCTTCGGACGTTTCTGTCACCGGCCTGACAGTGGCGAACTACGGCCCAGTGACGCTGAGCGGCGGTGGTACCACATACACAATTATCCTGTCGCAGCCAATCAATCAGGGCGACCGCGTGACGGTGACGATCGGCAACGTCGGTATCACAACGTTTACGCGACGGCTTGACATCCTTCCTGGTGATGTCAATGATGATGGATACGTCAACTCAACTGATTCGGTCTTAACACGGTATCCAACACTGGGTATCTCTGTTTCCATTCCGTTGATATTTTTGGACATCGACGGTAACGGCGTTGACGATA
The DNA here is from genome assembly GCA_903858935.1 of uncultured Schlesneria sp. Lineage (GTDB taxonomy): Bacteria > Planctomycetota > Planctomycetia > Planctomycetales > Planctomycetaceae > Schlesneria. The sequence continues at coordinate 6,652 of CAIOKO010000033.1, forward strand.
CAAACGACTTCAACCTTGTCCGGGCCCGCAGTGGAAAACATCTTCCCTGATACGTGTTTTTATCTACCGACAACATGAGGCGACTTCCGTGATTCATCTTCGTTCCCTGCTGACCTGCATTGCAGTGTTGGCAATTGCCATGCCGACGACGGCAATGGCCGGCACTCTCACTTTGTCCATCGTTCCTGTGTCCCAGAATGTCGTACGCGGAGGCTCAGGCTACGTCGTAGACTTTACCCTAACTACCACGGATTCGGTGGGACTGAGCGGATTCAACATCAGTTTGAAGACCGACCCTCTAGCCGGGGTTTCGTTCACCGGCGGAGACGCTTCCGTTACAAATTATGTCTTTGCAGGAAACAGTATCGGACTGCTTTTCAACACCCCCGATGGGGCGAACACTGCCGACATCAACGATAGTCCGGATAACCCGCCGGTTACGATCGTTGGCCCAGGGATATATGGCTTGGGCGAGATTTTCTTCAGTATTGCCGGGAACGCCCCACTGGGAATCATCAACGTGACTCTCGATTCTTCAACCTCTTTCACTGATCGCAATGGGTCCCCGATCACCTTCGTGCCCGACACCAATACGACGATTGGTACGGTGACAGTTGTCCCCGAACCCTCGTCACTTGTGATGGGTGCTATCGGTATTGCGACAGGTCTGGTCTCACTCGCAAAACGCCAACGTTCGTACGATAAAACGTGATCAGGTGTTACCTGGCTTTAACGGATTAACTGTTTCGAACGATGTGACATTAGCCTGAAGTATGAAATTAACAGAGGCCTGCCAGGTTTTTTCGAGCCTGCCAGGCCTGCTTCTTTTCTCACGGTTTTCGGAACCGATGCTGACCACAGTCGATTTCAACATAACTCATAGCGAAACTGCGGATTCAACTTGAGCAAATGGGATTCATCGATAATCTCGGAATTATTCTTCGATTGAGAATGCCTCGGAATCAACGACCAGCTTCAGCGTCTTAAGATCCACAGAAGCTGGTACACTGAAAAGAAACGTGAGGGGAAACGCCTGGTCGGTCCTCAAAATTCCCGAGAAGGTTGTTTTATAATCAGTGATCGGCGGCTGATTGTTTGGCCTGACGACTCGCGTGATGAATGATCGCTCGGCGTCGAGCCAGGGACCGTTTGGGTTAACATTTCCGCTCGAACTTTGTTGCGACGATTCACTGTTCGGCGAGACTTCGTAACGGGCAATCGTTGTCCGGACTCCATCTCCCACATTCCACAGTGCTCGGTAACGTTTGCCGTCCGGACCGCGCAAAATAATGTTCTTCAATTCCAGAAGGCGAGCACCAGCCCTGGCGCGACTCGTCAGGTCTTTTCGATTAACCGACTTCAGTAGTCGCGCATAATTCTCGACGGCCTTCGCGTCGGCGCGCACCGCTTCGAGATGAAACGTCGCTTCGATCAATAAATGGCCTTCGTGCGGTTCAAGGTTCACTCCGTCACGTGCGAATTTTTGAGCCGCGTGCGGCGCCAGATGGAGATGCGTCGCCGCCCAATTTGGTGCCGCGGCATTAATGCTCGTCTCCCCACCCCCGTCCGCATTGTTCGAACCGTCAGGCATTCCTGCGGCATCGCCGGGGGCTTCATCCAGACTGCCGACGTTGCCTGCACCTTTTTTTGAGGTCGACTTGGATGGCTTTGGCTTGGTCTCTTTTGCGGGTTTCTTCGTCGATTGACCAGGTTTTGTGTTACCCTGATCTGAGGGTTTTGAATTCTGAGTCGGTCGATCGGATGTGCCAGCCCCTTTCGGAGCCGAGTCGGATTGCGCCCATGAGACGGTCCCAACGAGGAGGCAAACAAGTAATCCGGCAAAACTCGTCCCAAAGTTCTTCATCTTGAACGCCCCCTACTGATCACGACATGTGCTGCCTGAAATGTGTTTCGAAATTCTATCGCCTGTTTAGGATGGGAAAAAGCATAATCTTTTGCAGTTCAACCGTCATCCAGCGGCAATAAACAGGTTTCACGATATGTTGCCACTTTCTTCGCTCTCTTTGATCGATTCGTGAGAAAGGGGAACAGCGTCATGCAACCATCCGCTGTCTCATCTTTAGTCGCCCCCGGGACCCATCGGCATATTCGAGTCTAATTCGACAGCTTCGCCAGCGAGTGGAAATGCTTACCTCCGTTTACTGCGATCAACGTTTACTTGCCTCCAAACTGTGCTTGATAAAGCCGTTTAAAGGCATTTTCAGCCGGTATCGGCACGTCTTCGTTGACGAGTTGCGGCTGAATGGAATTCCACCATTGATCGTAGGCCTCGCTTAGTTGTGCAACGACATCGGCATGCTGATCTGCGACATTTTTCTGTTCACCAGGATCGACTTCCAGATCAAACAGCTCGGCTTGAGTAAAGCTGGTGCGAGCGGGCTTTCGACCCTCGCACACCAGATGCCAGCGCGGTGTGCGAACGCTGCAAGTTGCGAATTTATATTGCTGCTGCTCCCCTTTGGGCCAGCGTCCGACATGAGTCACCAGGATTCGCGACGGCCATTCGGCCTGCGGGTTTTTTAGCAGTGGAACAAGACTGCGGCCCTCCACTTGTTTTTGAATGTCGTCAGTCAGCGACACTCCTGCAATCTCGGCAAGCGTGGGAAAGAAATCGATATGTGCCGTGAGTGATTTCACGTCGGCCGGCTTCAACGTCCCCGGCCATCTCCAGAATGAGGAAGCTCGCGTCCCGCCGATCCAGGGAGATCCCTTCTGGCCTCGCATCCCCGCATTAAAGACCTGAGTTCCAGCAGTTCCCCCATTATCATTCATGAATATCACGAGTGTATCTCGCTCGATTTTCCACTCATCGAGTTTTGCCAGCAGCCTTCCCACATTGTCGTCGATATTAGCGATCATCCCGAAGAATTTGGCGACGTTGTCATCTTTGACCTTGCCAGCATAACGTTCCTTGTCTTCAGGGCGAACATCCAGCGGCGCGTGCGGCGTGTTGGTGGCGATATGGGCGTAGAAAGGCTGACTGCCTCGCGTCTGTTCGATCCAGCGAATGGCCTGAGAGAAGAACACATCCGTGCAATAGCCGTTGGTCTTTTCAAAGGTCCCATTGTGAAGAATCAAGGGGTCGTCGTAACGGTTTCCAGGAGCGTCGCCACAACTTCCCGGATACGACTGGCCGATCCCCCCTGCCCCATGAATGAAGACTTCATCGAATCCGCGCCGATTCGGCTGGTACTGAGGTTCATCCCCAAGGTGCCACTTCCCAAAGATCCCGGTCGAATAGCCGGCCGATTTCAAAACCTGTGCGATCGTAACGGCGCTAAGCGTCAATCGCTCGCGTTCGTTGATGGTATGAGTGACCCCGTTCCGAAATTCATGACGGCCTGTCATCAAAGCCGATCTCGTCGGCGAACAAGTCGGGCTGACATGAAAGTCCGTGAAGCGAACCCCTTCGTCATGAAGTCGATCCAGATTCGGCGTCTTCAAAACAGGATTACCATGCCTCGAAATGTCGCCGTAGCCCTGATCATCCGTCAAAATGAAGATGATGTTGGGTTGTTTGGGCAGATCGTCAGCGGCACAGATTTCAATTGAGGGCATGCCGAAGACAGCAGCGATCACGACACACCACGACACCCGAACAACTCGACGATTCCTGTGTAACATCTCAACCTCTGTCAATTATGTTGAATCACCGTGCCTGCAATTGCGCTCAACTTATTTTGGTTGAGCCTGGAATTCGAACCGTTGTCACCAATAAAATTTTACGTGCCCCGCATGGGTTGCATGAAATACCTAGGACAATGCTTGATTGGGGTTGCGGATTTCAGCGAAGTACTGTGCCCCAGTTGATATGGCTGCCACAATATCATGGCTGATCGATTTTTGTTTCCCAATCCTGTGACGTATGGAAATATCTCAAAACGAAAAGTTTTCGGCCTCGATAGCGAAGACGACGACGTGACCGTAACCTCGGGACCGGCGTTTAATGATGTGATAGCGAAAGCGATCGGCGGACAGGATTTGGCGACCGGGATTCTTGGAACTGGCAAGCCTGAGATTTTCACGCCGCACGAATGAAACGTAGTTGTCGGCGTGCTGAATGTCGTACTCTTTGGCATTCCAATCCCAGATCTCCCCGAGATCGCGAAGACTTTGATCGGAATAGAGAACGGTCATTCGGGATGGGACTCGCGCCATCTGTTCGCCTTTTCCCGGAGGTACCCGTCAACTTCCTTTTCTGTGAAGGTTCTCGTTCCTGCCTTAATATCGGCGAGGATCGTGTTGAGGTGGGCCACCACCTTGGGTGAAAAACGGTGGTCGAGGTTCTCCGTCTCCGCAGTCAGGTCCTCCATCACGAGATCACCGATATATTCGTCCAAGCTGGCGAACCCCGCTTGGGCTGCCCGGCGTTGAGCCTGATCGTACAGAAGATCTGACAATTGAAGTTGAATTTGTTGCATCGCGTTTCCCTTCGTTGGCCTCGAGCAGGCATTTTAAAGGACCCTTTCGAGAAAGTCACGACAAAAGCTCGCGGCGGTGTGAGTGGGATGACGCTTCAAAGCAACATGGAAACGCCGCATGCCGTGAAAAACTCGTTGCCGAGTTTGCAGTAGAATCGTGAGTTCACTAATCACGTCGCCACACACATCGAAATTCGCCCCAACAGAGAGGGAGACGACGGGTTTTTCATTCACGCGACCCGTGTCCGCGTGCAGGACGCCGTAATAATGGCCGAGGTTCGGGGATACACTCCGGATCAGGACATTAACGCATTTCCACAAATCACACTGGCGACCGTGGCCACATGTACGTTATGAAAACGTGATTCCCAGCCCACCCCAGAACGTAATAACTGTGACATTCTCGGCGTACATTTAAGAGTGACTCGTTGATTTTTTCTAACGAGTCTATTCATCAAAACACGATGGTTGCGTCTATTTGGCTGTTTCCTTCCAGACATTGTCTCCATTTTTATCGGAGAGAGCGATGAATGCCGTAATGGGACTGTTATTTCCGGGACGCCTTGCCAGAAGATGTACTCGATAATTCTTCTCACCTGTTTTTTGATCACTCAACCCAACAATTGCTTGGTTTTTGTCACATACGATTGCTGTGGTCATTTTGCTCAGGCCTTGAACGACTATCGACGTAGCCTTTTCATCAACCATGAGTCCAGTGCCGCCATTTGTAGATGGATTGTTAATTGAAATCACACCTTTTGCGTCGCCCGAAATAACAAGAGCGACGTTCCCATCTTTATCCGTCAGGGTTAGTTGATTCATTTTTATTGATGTTAAACTTCCATGTTCCTTCGAAGATGTCGGACTTTGTCCCATGGTCACAATACACATACAGATCGTGGCAATCACATAGGTATTTCGCTTCCAGACTACGACATTACGTTCAAGTCGAGAAACACCCGGTTCAAAAGTCATAATGATTTCACTTTCGTAATTCGTAAACGGACAAACTTCTTGACGAGCGGTGACTTCGACAACCTAGTTCCCAGAGCCCAGATATTTCGGAATCGAACGGGAACCTCGTCGCTCTGGGGGAAGGTAGCGCCATGTGCGAATTCGGCTGGATTTGCACAGATTTAATGGCTAGAAGAATGTTCGCTTTTTACGCGTGCTTAGAATGAATTTGATTGGCAGAAGAGTTATATCGGCAAAACTTGTTGCACGTTGCCGACGCTAGTTGTTTGACACTGAACCCATTGGTTTAGTGCTCGCTTTCGGCGAGAGCACTGATACTTCCCATGACTCCACACCTGGCGTTCACGTCAGAAGTTCGTTCCTCACAAGTCCGGTGCCGCCGATTGTATAAGGGCGGCCGAAACGGTCTTGTATTTCCGATTGGGGATTGATGCCCAGAGTGTGAAACAGTGTGGCAATGACGTCTTTCGGCGAAAATGGCGTTTCGATCACGTCGCCCCCGATGGGGTCTGTACGGCCGACGACACGACCCTTGGCGAATGGTCCGCCCGCAAACATTGCAGAATAGGCTCGCGCCCAGTGATCGCGGCCTCCTTCCGAGACGTTTTGAATAAATGGCGTTCGGCCATGCTCGCTGATGACCGCGATCGCTGTCGATTCCAGCATGCCGCGATCGTTCAAATCCTCAATCAGGCTTGCAAACGCATGATCAAAACCTGGGCCCAATTCGTCTTTCAGCCGCGAACGCATGTGGATGTGCGTGTCCCAACCGGTGTTAACCAGTCCGTATTCGTCCCAACAGACGGTGACGAATTTTCCTCCTGCCTCCAATAGTCGGCGCGCTGCCAGACAGGATTGGCCGAACAGCGTCATGCCGTATCGATCTCGCATACTTGAGGGTTCTTGCTGAATGTCGAGTGCGTCGCGAAGCTTTCCCGTCATCAGCATCGATCGGGCCAAGGCGCGGTAGCGGTCAAACGACGTTTTGGAATTCTGCCGTTCCAGCGAAGGACTCGAAAGTTCGAGTCGGTCCAGTAACGAAGATCGACCACTCAAACGTTCGACGGAAGTTGTTTGGTTGGCTTCAATCGTTTCCAGCCTGTCAGTGGGGCGAATACCGACAAACGGGTCTGCGACCATTTTGGGCAAAACGTCCGGAGCGCCCGCGTCGCGTAAAAGTTCGCGGGTTCCGACTGCCGCAAACTCTGACCAGATCGTGTCGTAGGCCGAACCGAGGAAGCCGCCAAGCGCTCCTGGTTTTGCTCGGCGCCTTGATCCGATCGGAAACGGCAGCCCGAAATTCTGCGGCACAAGACTGGGAGTCGGCTGATTCCGTTCCGCGAGATATTCGACAACCGAGCCGATATAGGGCCAGTGCCGGGGGTCGCGCAGGTTGCCCTCCAAGTTAAGATCAGTCGTCGGCACTGCGCTCAGTGCGAATGCGGTTCCGTGTATCGGGTACTCGTGTGACAGTGAGCGAAGGATCGTGACCCGATCAAGAATTCTCGCGATACGCGGCAGGATCTCGCCAATTCGGGTGCCGGGAATCGCGGTGTCGATTGATTGAAACTCGCCCCGCACTTCCAGAGGGGCGTCGGGTTTGGGATCGAATGTTTCCAGTTGACTTGGTGAACCCCACAAATAGATCAGGATGCATCGCTTTGCTTTTCCAAACCCGGTTCCGACAGAGTCATCAGTAGCCGGCTTTGCATACGCGTCCTTGGCAAAGGAAATTCCCAGTGGAGCCATTGCGCCAATCCGAAGCAGGTCTCTTCGCGAGAGCCCAGCCTCGGGTCGGCGGTTCAGGCCTGCGTCTGGGAACATGTCGACGACTCCGATCAATTACTCGCGGTGATTCGTATTGGGTGAATTCCCCACGATCAAATTACGCTGAGTGGCAGCGGAAAGACAAGCGCAATGTAGGCTGGATTTGACAGGAAACGCCCTTGAACTTGAGGAAACACTTTCTGACATGTGTGCCAACTTTGCCATGCTTTCTGACATGTGCGACATCTGAACTGTTTGCGGTGCTAACTAAAACTCGGGATATGGTTCAAGCCGATTCACAGAATGCGAAGCGGAGCGTTGAAGAATGCGTTCCCGAGCCGGAACTTGGGAACGAGACAAGCCAACCAAGTGAAGTGATGTGTAAGACCTATGGGAACTATCGGGCTTATGAATTGAGGCGCGCTGCGAATTTTTCTGGCGGCAGGCGGTGGAGAATCATAAACCATGGGTTTGGCTTGTGAATCTGTTTGCTTTCGCGTTGAATACGTGTCTGAAGGACTGAAACGCACCTGCCCGAAATGAAGGATAGCTGACGCGATGGAGATTCGCCGAACCGATAGACCTGTGACGCAAGTGGAAGCTGATTGGTTGATCGTTCCTGTCCTTGAGTCTGCTGAACTCTCCAGCTCGTTAGCTGGGCTCGACCAGGCGTTGGGTGGGATTGTCACTCGACTGAAATCCCTGGGAGATTTGACGGGAAAACTCGCTTCGACGTTGCCTCTTCGTGGCGTAACGGGGATCGGGGCCAGCCGAATCCTGTTTATTGGCCTTGGTACTGAAGCCGATTTGACAATCGCGCGACTTGATAAGGCACTAATGACCGCCGCACGCGCGGTTTCGGATAAAAAAGAGACTCGGGTGGCAATTGTTGTCCCCTCCGAGTCGACTGGCGCCGTCTCCCATGCAGACTTCGTTACATCGGCCACAACGTGTGGAATGGTCGGCTCACTGGGGCAGGATCTGTTCCGGGCAGAACGGGGTCGGCATCCCTTTGCCGGCTTGCAAGTTGTTGCTGCGGGTACCGCCGAACTGGATGGGGCGGTTGAGCGAGGCCGAATTATTGGACAGGCAATCAACCTGACGCGAGACCTGGTGAACCGTCCCCCCCAAGAAATCACTCCAATGGGATTCGCCAAACGAGCTCAAATCGTTGCCAACGATTACGGGCTGCGGGTGGAAGTTTTGGAGCAACCTCGGCTGGAGCAGGAACGCATGCGGTCGATGCTCGCCGTTTCGCAAGGAAGCACCGAGCCGCCCTGCATGGTGATTGTGGAGCATGACGGCGGTGGCCCCAATGCACCTCGACTGGCTTTGGTTGGCAAGGGTGTCACATTCGACAGTGGTGGATTATCACTGAAGCCAACCGATGGCATGTTGACGATGAAATGCGATATGGCTGGGGCTGCGACCGTGTTGGGCGCAATGACCGCGATCGCTCGACTGAAGTTGCCTGTCAATGTCGTCGGCTACATGGGCCTGGTTGAAAATATGCCGGGCGGTTCAGCGTTTAAGCTCGGCGATATCCTCACCGCTCGCAATGGCGTGACGATTGAAGTGCTCAATACAGATGCCGAAGGCCGCCTGGTTCTGGCTGATGTCCTGAGCTACGCCGTCGATCACGGTGTCGATCGAATTGTTGATCTGGCAACGTTAACCGGGGCCTGCGTTGTTGCTCTGGGAGAAGATGTCTCAGGAGCCTTTACGAACGATCAGCCATGGTGCGATACGTTGCTTGCCGCCGCAAAGGCATCTGGCGAAGACGTCTGGCAGTTGCCAATGTGGGATTCGTACGAAGATCTGATTAAGGGTGACGTCGGTGACATCAAGAATACGGGCGGCCGTTGGGGTGGTGCTATCACTGCAGCTCGTTTCCTGAAACATTTTGTCGCGGATAAACCGTGGGTCCATCTGGACATTGCCGGTCCCGCGTTCGCATCTTCGAACAAACCGCACCGTGAAGCAGGTGCGACGGGCCACATGGTAAAGACACTTGTTGAGCTGGCACGTCGCTTTGGCACCTGAACCTCAGTGCTGTTTCTGTGTCCGTTCCGTTTTCCAGTTTCGTTTTTCCTGCGACAGTTATTGAACATGATCCGAATCGTCGACTATGGCATGGGTAATCTTCGCAGTGTCCAGAAGGCGTTTGAAAAGCTTGGCATCGCGGCTGAAATCGTCACGTCCCCCGATCAAATCGCTTCTGCCGAAAAGCTGGTGCTGCCTGGTGTTGGTGCATTCCGGGATGCGATTCACGAGCTGCGACGGCTGGAGCTGGTCGAGCCGATTCGTGAGCACATTCGAAAAGACAAGCCGTTTCTAGGGATCTGCCTGGGGTTACAATTACTGTTTGATGTCAGCTTTGAAGACGGGGAATGGAAGGGTTTAGGAGTTCTCGGGGGCGACGTCGTTCGATTCCCGGCGATGCCGGATCTCAAAGTCCCGCATATGGGTTGGAACACACTTGAGCCGACGCATCCTTGTCAGCTGCTGAAAGAGATCCCTGCTGACGCTTCCGTCTACTTCGTTCACAGTTACTACGTCCGGCCGACGGATGAATCAGTAATTGCCGCCCGCACCGATTACGGAATACCGTTTACTTCCATGATCGAACGAGGCAATCTGTTTGCGACGCAGTTCCATCCCGAAAAAAGTCAGAAGGTGGGGCTGAAGCTGTTGGAAAACTTCGCCACGCGGTAACAAGGAACCAAATGCATGACCTCAGAACCTGCCTCGCGATCGATCTGGACGTGGTGGGTCTGTGGTCTGCTGTTATGTGCGAGTACGATCAATTACATGGATCGGCAGACGCTGTCGAATGTTGCGTCTCGCATCAAGTCTGAATTCAGCATCAACAACGAGCAGTATGGCAATCTCGAATTAGGCTTTGGTGTGGCGTTCGCCTTTGGTTCCGTTTTCTTCGGAGCGATCGCTGACCGGACCAACGTCAGGTGGCTTTATCCGATTGTTCTGCTGCTCTGGTCGTTGATGGGGTTTCTGACCGGCTATGTCGAGAATTATCTGGGGCTGATGCTTTGCCGTGTGCTGTTGGGTCTCTTTGAAGCCGGTCACTGGCCCTGCGCATTAAAGACCACTTACCGACTGTTGCCTCCTGAAGACCGCGCATTGGGGAATAGCGTCTTACAAAGTGGAACGGCAATCGGAGCCATCGTGATTCCCTTGATCATGCTGGCAACGTTGACTGACGCTCCGGGAAGCTGGCGGCCAGTCTTTCAGATCATCGCGGCGGTCGGTTCTATCTGGGCCGTTGTCTGGGTCTTTTCGACGCGTTCGGCTGACCTGGCCCCCGTCCCGCCGCTCAAAGAATCATTGCAATCAACGGACGACGTGAAAGACACATTCTTGTCATCGATTTTCAGTCAGAAGTTTTTCGTGCTGGTCGTGATCGTGGTGGCGATCAACGGCTGCTGGCACTTCTTTCGAGTCTGGATGCCGTTGTTCCTGAAGGAAGGGCGAGGTTACGACGAGAAGTCAATGCTGGCGTTTATGTTCTGGTTTAACGTCACGACGGATATTGGATGCCTGTCGACGGGGCTGCTGACACGGCGACTGCATCAGGCTGGCTTCAGTACTCATTATTCAAGGTGTTTCGGCTTTGGTGTCTGTGCGGCACTGGTGGCGATGGGTGGCATGATTCCGTGGATCGGGACTGACGGTTCGGGACTGCAGATCGTTCTGATTATCGTTGCGTTCGGAGCTCTCGGCTTGTTTCCTTGTTACTATTCGTTCAGCCAAGAGATTTCGACTCGACACCAGGGGAAGGTGATGGGTTGCCTGGGTGCACTGGCATGGCTGACATCCTCGCCTATGCACAAGTTCTTTGGACGTTGGATTGATCAAACGAAATCGTATGATCAGGGAATGGCAATCGTTTGTGGGTTTCCGGCTCTGGCTTTGATTGTCTTGTTACTGTTCTGGCCAGCAAATAAACGTGTGATCGAGTGGAATCTGAGGAAGGCGTATTCGTGAGTTGGCCGTGTGCGAGTGCTCAACATGTCTAATGAAACCGTTGGCCGACCGATGGAAGTCCTGTTGGTCGAAGACAGCTTGATGTTTGCGCGGATTGCCATTGGCGCACTTCAACAGGGGCGGATTCAACATCGGCTGACCTGGCTCAGTGACGGAGCCGAAGCGCTGCGATTTCTGCAACGCGAGGGAAAGTATGCTGTCGCACCTCGACCCGATCTGCTGTTGCTTGATCTGAAGTTGCCCGGGATGGATGGACGCGATCTGCTCGCCAAGGTCCGAGCCGATGACGGACTGAAATCACTGCCGGTCGTGGTCATGACCGGAGAAGGTGAAAAAGCGCAACTCGGTGACTTGACCGTCGAAGCGTTTCTCACAAAGCCGCTGGACCTGACGAAGTTCATCGAGATTGTCCAGAAGCTGTCGAGCTTCTGGCAAGCAGATATGATCTTGCCGTCGACTGAGCCCGTCACGGAGGCGGGGGATTCAGACCTTTTGATCCTTTAGTTCGTCTTCGCAGGACGACTTGAGACAGTGGGCCCACAGCATGAACCGCTTGCGAACAGTCGAACCGGTAAGGATAGGCGTGATCGGACTGGGGCGATTCGGTCGGCTTCATGCTCTGACCCTCGCTGGCCTGGCTGAGGCCAGGCTTGTCGCTGTTGTTGCACGCAGGCAAGAAAGCCTCGATCGCATTCACGCCGAATTGCCCGATGTTTCTGGCTGGCTGGATTTAACACAAGCAATTAATGAATCATCAGCGGAAGCATGGGTGGTTGCCTGTTCGACCGAGGATCACGTACCCGTTACAAGGGCACTTCTGCTGGCTGGCAAATCGGTGCTGCTGGAAAAGCCGATCGCCAACGGTTTGCCCGAAGCAGAAAGCCTTGCCCCGCTGATCAAGGCTGATTCGTCCAACCTGATGCTCGGCCACATTGTTCTGTTTAACAGTGAATTCAAACAGCTTCGTGAAGAAGTCTCGCGCCGCGGTCGACCGACTTTGATTGATTGTGTTCGGCATCGACCTGCCACGATCGTTACCGACTTTCCGGGCGAAAATCCACTCGTCGCCGCGATGATTCACGATCTGTATTCCGCACAGGTGTTGATGAACAGTGAGGAGCCAGATCGATTCACCTGCCAATTTCATCGGACGAAGGAGGGCCATGTCGATGTCGCGCTTGCCCAGCTCGCGTGGCCTGACGGCACGCTCGCCTCGTTCAAAGCGACTTATCTGACACCCCGAGGGATGGCACCTCGGGGTTTTGATCGGATGGAGGTGTTTGGTCAAGGGTGGGCGGCGCGCATCCTGCCGAATCCTCGACCGGTTGAAGTCTGGGATGAACAGGCACATTGGCCGATGGCCTTGGAAATACGGACGGACTCGGGCGTTCCGACAGGCATGATGGCAGAAGAATTGCGATGTTTTTGCCGCATGGTACGTGGACAGAATCCTGTCCCCGCAGGCGCGACTTACAGCGACGCCCTGCAGGTCCAGCGATGGATGAATCGTCTGGAGACGGCAAGTGAAACCTCAAGTGGCACTGTGTGAGACATCGCTCTCAAACAGTGCCGCTTGAAAAGTACCGTCAGGGGTTCGCGTTCTCGGCATCGGTCCAGGTGTCAGTCCTGAACGGCGAGGCGGGCAAGCCAGCACCGTTTGCCAAATTCGGCTCTGCCAGGTGATGCCAGCCAAATCGAACTGCGACAGGATTGGTGACTCCCTCAGCAGAGACAACGACTGTATCGCCTTCGATCTTCGCTGATGCTTTGACAAATTTTTTGTTGTCACCAGCAATTGACCACCACGAGAGATCTTTTCCATCGCGTGCCTTCAGTCCGGCAGCATGATTAAAGCTGATGACCGCCTTGCTACCATCGACCTTGATCGATTTATACAGCGGGCCAGAAAAGACCATTCCCGTTTGACCATAGGTGTTCGCCAAGGCCCATAACGATAGCCGTCGGCCGACTTCCTGCTTGTTTGGCGGATGAATGTCATTGAGTGTCGTAATGTCGGTCAGCACGGCCATCCCGGTGTTCTTAACGGCCAGGGTGGCTGTTTGGGCTTCCCAGATTCCTGCCAGTCGTGTTGGATCACCCTGATAATTGTAGGGTGCGAGTTGAGCAAACAAGAATGGGAAATCGCGATTCCCTTCCTGGTTCCAGACAGATCTCCAGCCTTCGATCAACCCCCGTTGCAGTTGGTAGTAATGCATCCCCTGGCCGTTATTGGATTCTCCCTGGTACCACAAGAAACCTCGGATGCCGAAGGGGACGATCGGATGAATCATCCCGTTATAAAGTCCTGTGTGTTGATAATTGTTATTCAGCGGATGGAGGGGCAGATAATATGGCACGGGAGGGAGTGCATCGCCTGGCTTGGCGGCCCTCATCTTTTCGACATAGGTTTTTATCGAACCGGCGTAGCCTGCAAGCTGATCTGCATACGCGTTCTGCATTCCCAGCATTTCATTCTTTTCGCCTTCGAGTTCAGGGATTGCCGTGTAACCCTGTGGAGGGATCCAGGGTTGGATGCGGGTCCCTCCCCACGCCGTTGTGATTAGTCCGACAGGCACTCCATCGAGTTTCTGATGGATTTCCCGACCGAAGAAGTACAGAACGGCAGACGAGCCTGCCACCGTGTTGGGAGTGCATTCGACCCACTTCGCACCGACATAATCTGAGGGAGTTCCCGCGGGAACAAGCGGGATGACGAACAGACGGATCTTCGGGTACCTCGCGTCGGCAATTTCCTGTGCACCGTTAGAAGATTGGGCCACATTCCATTGCATATTCGATTGCCCGGACCCGGCCCAGACTTCACCGATCAGGATGTTGCTCACCTTGATCTCGTTCTTGCCCTTCACGATCATCTCATGCGGGCCACCGGCGATTTTCACAGAAGGAAGGATCACCTTCCACTTACCGGCCCCGTCCGCCGTAGCCTTGGCACTACTTTCCCCCAGCGTGACCGTGACCTCTTCTCCAGCTGCCGCCCAACCCCAGATCGGCAACGGAATGTCCTTTTGCAGGACCATGTTATTGCTGATGACTTCCGGCAGCCGGACATCTGCACTCGCGGTCGATATCCCCGCGAGCAGTACAGCCACTGCCGTCATCCAACACGAGCACTTGATTGTCATACTGCGTTACTCTCCAGAATGAGTGGATCGAAACTGATGCGTCATGCATCATCATTGATTGATGTTACAAGAGGAGGGGGTTGAATTCAGCCTTCCGAGGACAGAATTTCGTGACATTCAAAATATCTGCCGTTTTTGAGCTGGATTCCACTGGTTACCGACTTCAGGTCACACGTCATCTTGAAGTTGGCACAATACTGCGAAGCCACTAGTGCCTCAAGAAGTTGTCCCGTTGCTACCGGAAGAACCAACACATTCCGATGGTGCATGCGACCAGCACGCAGGCCCACAACCGATCGTGCAACCACCACGCACGTTTTGAGTCGTCTTCAGTCTGTTGCGGTCCCTGAAAACGTCCCCAGGTGTAGTGTTCACGTTCAGTGTCTCGTTCGCCCTGCGTTGCCGCGCTGACGATGATCACGACCGCGTAGCAGGCCAGTGTGACCAGACCGGCTCGGTGAAACGCCTGCAGAACATGTCCGAAGCCCAGTTGAGCGACGCGGTCAAACAGGATCGAAAAGAGGGGCCCCGCAAGGATACAGACAAGAGCCGCCGTTCGGGTCACATACGGCTGCAGCATACCAGCGACATAAGCCACGATCACGCCGGGAACGAGATAGGCATTGTAATCGGCCATCCGATTGAAAATACCCCCTTTCGTCTGGCCGAAATACAACGAGAGCCAGATCGCGGCTGCGACCATCAGCATCATGGCCCCACGTCCGACCCAGATCAGCCGCTTTTCAGAAGCGTTGGGGCGGATGTATTTCTTGTAGATGTCGAACGTAAAGAGGGTCGCCGTCGAATTCATCATCGAGTCGATCGTCGAGAGGATCCCGGCGACGAGTCCCGCCATGACCAGCCCCACCAGTCCATATCCGCCGGGCAATAAGGCTCGCGTCAATCCAGCAAATGCGGTATCGCTTTCTGTGGCCGGATCAATTGCCAGGATGTAGCCAGCGGCCATGCCTGGAACAATACAGAGAAACGGGATGAGCAATTTGAAGAACCCGGCAGCAATTGTTCCCATACGAGCATCCCAGTCACTTCGGGCGCCCAGCGTTCGTTGCACAATAAACTGGTTTGTGCCCCAGTAATAAAGGTGCAACACCATCAAACCGCTCAGGACCCCTGTCCAGGGAAGTTCCGGATGGTCTGCAGCGAAGAAGACGTGGAACTTGTCGGGCTGTTTTTCCAGCAGGCCAGAAAGGCCTCCGACGTTGGGGTGCCAGATCGCCAATACCGCCAGTAAGCCGCTGCCGATCAGCAGCAGTACACTCTGGACGACGTCATTGAAAATGTCGGCTTTCAATCCCCCATAGAACGTATACGCGGCGGAGACGGCCGCCAGGAGACAGACCGCCGTTTGATAGCTGACTGCGTATTGTGAGTCCGCTGTCAGCGTGGCCAGCGTCAGTGCCCCGAGGATCATGGTGCCGACCATCTGAATCAGCAAAAAGGCCATGTTGGTGATCGAATAGACGAGTCGGCTGCGGTCGTCGAACCGGCGACCGAGATATTCTGACAGTGTGTAAAGTCCCATTCGACGATAGAACGGCAAAAAGAAATAGCACAACATCAGCAGTCCGAAGATCGCACCGAACTCGAAATTCGCTTGTGCAAAACCCTCTTTCAGCCCTGCTCCCATCATGCCGACCATGTGATGCGAGCTGATATTCGTACCAAAAATCGAACCTGCCACTGCCCACCACGCCACGGTTTTGCCAGCGAGGTAGTAATCAGTCGTGTCTTCTTCCTTACGTCCAATCCACATTCCAAAGCCGGTGACACCCACGATGCTGGTCACAAGAATCAGAACATCCAACCACTGCAGTGGAACGCTGGAAGACTGAGCGAGAAGGGTCATGGATGACTTTGCGCAAAGTGGTCGTAGATTTAAGCGGGATTTGTGTCAAGATTCTGCCGGTTCGTGACGCCGATCACAACTTCGATCGAGTCGTCATCGGTTGCGAATTCAGATATCAGTTTTCCGGCCTCGTGTTACTTCGCTGCCACCACGGCATTGGCATCGTTGGTGGTTTACGGTGAAGATCCTGGCGAACATCTTTTGGGCGCGGATGCCAATAGTTTATAAAGCGCCCGAGTTGTTTCACGGCCTCAAGGTACACTCGCTCGCCCTTCTCTTTCGTCGCAAGTTCCGCTTCGCCGAGAACCCCGGTATCAGAATAGCTACTCGTCCATGAGACCACCGTCGCTGGTCCAGCACTGAACAGGTCGACCCAGTTGAAAGGACTGTTGTCGTTGTTGAACGAGATCGTGCCGCTTTTGATCTTGTCCTTACGCACGCCCTCTTCATCGAGGTACAAATAAAGCGACGTTTCCAACTCGCAGGCATGAGCACATCCGCCTGGAAACTTGCTTTCTCGCCAGCTTGGCAGAAACTCTTTATCAACGGTCAACAGATTCCACCAGGCGATGACACAGCATTCGGCATCCGTTTCCAGATTGGTACGTCGCGCAGCCAGATCGAGATTCGGCATGTTTGAGCCGTGGCCGTTCAACAGGATGATCTTCTTGAAGCCGTGATATGCCAGCGACCGAGTCACGTCGAGCACCTGTTCGATGAACGTCGTGTAATTTGTGTTAATCGTTCCCGGAAAATCCATCACATGTCCGGTGTAGCCATACGAAATGTGCGGCAGGACAAGGACCTTGTCGGCAAGCTCCCGTCCGGTCCCATGTGCGATTCCGCCAGGACAGACCAGATCAACATCCAACGGCAGGTGGTGACCGTGCTGCTCAACGGCACCACACGGAAGGATGCAAATCTTCCCAAGATCGACCGCATCGTTTATCTCGGGCCAGGTCAATTTCTCATAACGATACTCCGTGGCAGCTCGGGACATGATTCGTTCTCTTATGGAATTCCTTGAAACAGTCAGAAACGATCGATGAATCATACCGAGGCGAGAAATCAACCGGTACCGAAGGGCTTTCGGAGTGTCGTCTCCCGCCAAGCCGTTATAAATCGCCACGTTTACCTGCACTGAGGCTCTTGAAGAGCTTCGTTCTCGCTTTGGTTTGCGGACGAGAATCCCGGCGGAAATTCGATTGATTCGTAGTTCCCCCGCCTACTCTTTCATGCTAAATAAGGTCGCGGGATGCGTCTTTCGGCGAAACCTGAAAAGGGCTATCGTCGAACACGTCCAGTAGCGCTTGTCACCTCCATTCCTTTTCACATGCCAAATCCCATGAAATTACGCAGTTCGCAGTGGTTTGCCGGTCGGGAAGAATTGGCATTTCAGAATCGATCCGCGCTTCGGGCGATGGGGCTTAATCCCGACGATTACGTGGGAAAACCAGTGATTGGCATCGCCAATAGCTGGAGCGACCTCAACAACTGCAATAGCAACCTGCGTGAGATCGCCGAATCGGTCAAACGAGGGGTGCTGCTCGAAGGTGGCCTCCCGCTGGAATTCCCGACGATTTCGCTGGGCGAAGAATTCATGAAGCCCTCGGCCATGCTATATCGTAACCTGATGGCGATGGACGTCGAGGAAACGTTACGCGCCAACCCAATCGATGGAGTCGTTCTGCTTTGTAACTGCGACAAAACGACGCCGGCTCAATTGATGGCCGCCGCCAGTGCCGATCTTCCCGCGATACAGATTAACGGAGGTCCTCGATCAATCGGTCACTGGCGTGGGAATTCCATCGGATCTGGAACCGATCTGTGGAAGTATTCCGATGAACTGCGAGCCGGCCGGTTATCGCTCGATGAATGGCATGAAATCGAAGCGAGTTACGGATGTGGTGCTGGTGCCTGTAACACCATGGGGACCGCGTCGACGATGACGTCGCTTTCCGAAGCCTTGGGGATGATGTTGCCAGGGACCGCCTCCATTCCCGCGACAGATGCTCGCCGTCTGCAGGCAGCCACCGCAACGGGTCGGCGGATTGTTCAACTTGTACGAGAAGATCTCAGGCCCTCTCGAATACTGACGACCCAGGCATTCGATAATGCCATTCGAGTGTTACTCGCCCTGGGAGGATCAACGAACGCCATCGTGCACTTGATTGCCATGGCAGGACGTCGAGGGATCCGTCTCCTACTATCGCGTTTCGACGAATTTTCCCGGTCGACCCCCTTCCTCGTCAATCTGATGCCATCAGGACGCCATTTAATGGATTCATTTGATTCTGCAGGAGGTGTCTCCGCTGTCATGGCGGAAATCCGGCATCTGCTGGATTTGAACGTGATGACGGTCAGCGGACGAACGCTGGGTGAAAACATCTCGCGATCGCGCAGCTTCAATCGAGACGTGATCGCGTCGCACGAAAAGCCGCTTCTTGCGGGAGGTGCATTGGCCGTTCTGACGGGAAATCTGGCTTCCAAGGGAGCGATCATCAAGGCTTCTGCAGCGTCACCACAGTTGATGAAACATGTCGGTCGCGCTGTCGTATTTAAGAATTATCAGGATATGCTCGATCGAATCGACTCGCCCGACTTGCCCGTCACGAAAGAAAGCGTACTAGTCTTGCAGAACGCGGGCCCTAAAGGGGTTCCCGGCTTTCCTGAATGGGGTTCCATTCCGGTTCCTAAAAAATTGTTGCACGCGGGAATCACAGACCTGGTCCGCATCAGCGACTCACGCATGAGTGGCACAGCTTTCGGCACTGTTGTGCTTCACATCGCTCCGGAAGCAGCAGTCGGTGGATTACTGTCGCTCGTTCAAGACGGCGATCAGATTGAACTCGATGTCGATGCCCGTCGATTGCAGCTTCTCGTTGATGACGAGGAATTGACTCGCCGAAAGGCCAATTGGCAACCCACTGTCTCGCGGCATTTGCGTGGTTACCCCAGGCTATATATCGATCACGTCCTGCAAGCCGATGAAGGCTGCGACTTTGATTTCCTGCGTCCTGACTCCGAAGCGGCTCTAGAATTTGTTCCGCCTGTCGTCGGGCGTAGTTGAGTCTGACAATTGACGTTGAAACCCCAGGGAGGATCGAAAAATCGACAGAGACACCGAACCAAAATCAACAGTGACTGAGTTCCCTCAGCCGGCCAAATCGTCTTCGGACTGGGGGGTGGGAGCACCGAATGTGGAGGTCGCTCGCTTCATTCGAGGACCTCAACCTCGTAGCTTTGAATTGTTTCGCGCGATCCGTATTTTTGGGGAAATCCTGAACGGATTTCGAACCCTCCACTTCGTTGGCCCGTGCGTTACGGTCTTTGGATCAGCCCGGTTCACTGAAGATCAGCCCTATTATCAGATGGCTCGCGAGATCGGATCGCGTATTGCGAAGGCGGGGTTCACCGTCATGACTGGCGGTGGTCCGGGTATCATGGAAGCAGCCAATCGTGGTGCCAAAGAAGCGGGTGGCTATTCCGTCGGCTGTAACATCGAATTGGAACATGAGCAGAACCCGAACCCCTATCTCGACCGATGGATTACGTTTCGTCATTTTTCCGTACGCAAAATGATGCTCGTCAAATATTCCTATGCGTTTATTGCGTGTCCGGGTGGTTTTGGCACGCTGGACGAGATCTTTGAACTCGCCACGCTCGTTCAGACCCACAAAGTCGACGACTTTCCACTGATCCTGATGGGAACAGACTATTGGCAGCCTTTGCTGAATTTCATGAGGGATCGACTGTTAGCGGCGAAAACGATCGACGCCGCAGACATCGATCGAATCCTCGTTCTCGATTCTCCTGAAGAAGCGGTCGCCGTTATTACTGAAATTGCGACGACTCAGTTTGGACTGACCTACGGTCCTCGCATGAAACGGCGATGGTGGCTTGGTGAATAATCGCAGACAAAATCGACTTTTTTTGAGCGAACAGTGGGCTACGAATTCGATGGCAATGTTCGCAAATAGAGAAAGCTCTGGATGACGGCGACTATCAACCCGCCGACGGTCACGACTGCACACCCGATGGCATACGTGTTCAAGTCGATTTTCGGGATAAAGTAAAACAAGAGGGCAAACAGGCTACCCACGAGACCGACAACAAAAAGTCGCTTACCCGCGTAGGTATTGGCAGGATACCAGACGGCAGGATCGTTCAGGGTTTTCTTCACCCGAAAGCCATACCACGGATTCGGCCCGATTTTTCCCAGGATCAACGGAATACTAAGTGCAGCCAACAGTAAACCGGTGAAGGTATTCATCAGCATCAGAGACAACATCGTCGGTGCTCCTGAATACAGGCCACGGTCGCTACACCAAAACCCGCTTCGCGCAACAGTTCGGCTCGACGCGTTCCCAGGTTTTCATCTGACATTAATATCACGAGGTCGTCTCCACCGGCAAGTCGACGTATCGCTCTCGTGACATTTCAGCACCGTAGGCGATGGATCGCAACTGTTTCAATGCGACCAGAATCGTTTCAGCTTTTGCTGAAAGGTCGGCTTCATCGGGATCGGCTGCATTTGAGGCTGGGCGATTGCTGTCGGTGCAGCGGCTTGCTGGGGGACTGCTACAGGTTGTGCACCGGCAAGATTCGAAGGCGATTGCTGATGCGATGGAGTAGCGGGAGAATTAGTGGGCGTTGCAGGAACGATGAAACCATTCGGATTGGTGAAAGGCCGCCGAGATTCGTGATTGTTCCCGTAAGCATTTTTGGGAACATAATAGCCGCCATATCCGTTTGAAAAACTGGAGGCGTTGTGACCGATCGGAAGTGCTCCGTATCCGCTGCGAGCCCAGACATATTCTGTTGCGGCAGACTCACGAACGGCGGCGCCGGTGATGACTGCAACAAACATCAGACTTTTCAAAAACATTTGCTGGCGAATCATCACAATCACCAATTCTTTTTAATGCAAAACATTCAGTCTATGACATCGACGGTTGGCAAAGGCTGAGATGGCAACCGCAAAGAGGTCATCAGTTTTCGAAGTAAAGACCATCAGCCCACACAAAACGTTTACGGCACCGTTCGATGCCCATGCTACGGCTCACGCCACTGGTATCGACCTTATCCCGAACCATTTTCGAAACCAGACGGTCCGGCTGGCACGAATTGCCGAGCCGATCTTCTGACAACCCAACACCAGCCGAATCTGCCGACAGATTCGGGTTCTACACCCTCTTCGAACAGCCGACGATCGATTGCGTTCAAAACGAAATTTCCAGGCATTCGATGGCAAGACACCGGAATTTTCGCGTCTAATACGACTAACGGGCACAAACCAATTCTCTGGAAATAAGCGAGGCACGAGACGCACGATGAAATTTGGTTACACGATTTTGTACGTCACCGATGTTGAAGCAACAGTTTCTTTCTATGAAAAGGCCTTCGGGCTGAAGCGCCAGTTTATCCATGAAAGCGGATATGGCGAGATGATCACGGGTGAAACGAAACTCGCCTTCGCCAGTGTCGAACTTGCCAGATCGAACGGCGTGTCATTTCAGCAAATCTTACCAGCAGGCCCGTCACCCGCGTTCGAAATCGCGTTCATCACTAACGATGTCGCGGCTGCGTTTCAGCGAGCGGTCGAAGCGGGGGCCGTACCGGTTGCCGAACCAAAACAAAAGCCCTGGGGTCAATTGGTCTGCTACGTCCGCGACATTAACAGCTTTCTTGTCGAAATCTGTTCCCCTTTGGCTCCGTAAATATCAATCGAGAATTACGCCATCGGAGAATCGATCGCTTGCCTTGTTGCCGCTCACTGACGAAACAACGGTCGAAATGTCCAAAAAAAAGCCGGGCGACATGATTGCCGCCCGGCCTCGATCGTTATGGAATGAAGTCTGCGTACGCCGAAGTCAAACTGCGGCAGACTTGGCTTGACGACGAGATCGGGCCAGGCCCAGACCGATGATGCCAAATGCGACAAGCGCCAGTGAGCTTGGTTCTGGTACGGCCTCTGGTACGGCCTGCATCGAAACGCCGTCGAGGAACGAGATTGGTGGGGCACCGCTGGGAGTGCCAGAGGCGAGAAAGCTCAGCACCTCTGTAGTTGCGGTCGCAGTGAACTCCAAAGTCTGGAACTCCCAAGGACCCGTTCCGCCTTGTGGGAGTTGGTACTGATGCGAGTAATGGTATTCGCTACCCAGACCAACTTTCCATTGCTCGGTGGTCGGCCCGGTAAACCCGTTTTGCTGACCGGCAGCCTGCCAGAATGTGACCTCATATTTTTGTCCAACCGTTAAACCGGAAATTGATTGAGATATCGTGCTGTGAAAGCTTGGATCGCCATCCGATTCGAGAAAGTTGCCTCCAACAGGGCTCGTGGACGGAAGCCCGGGATAGACATCGAGGTACACCGTGCTCGCGGTGCCAGGAGAAGCGATGAAAGTCAAATTTTCTCCGCCGGTCCAACCAGTGACGCTCGCCAAACCAAAAAATTGTTTTTGTCCGGCGGTAACGCTGGTATTTTCGAAGTCGCCGTTAACCACCAGATTTGCCGCATCGACATTTTCGGCTGCGACCAGCGTCAAAGTCATCGCCAAAATTCCAAAAAACTGCCGTTCAATACGCATACGAACCCTCTCCAGCTAAGTCTTTCAATGAACGTTCTCCACGGCTTACACAAGCCGTTTCATCGAACGAATACTCCCTGTCAACCAGAACCTCCTCTGGTTTGAACTCAAGGATCTGGCGAGATTCTAGTCGCACCAAACACAGTTTCAAGCCTGCTCACCAGAATTTGTGGGTAAATTTTGGCTCTGGTAGCTTACCAAGTTGATGATACAAAGCGATTTCGATCGCTTCATAAGTGCGAAAGCCATAGGCTTTTTTGGTAGTCAATTTCGCCTTGTTGTTGAATCCCTCGACGATTCCTGAGGACATCGTTCCTCGT
>CAIOKO010000034.1 GCA_903858935.1 uncultured Schlesneria sp.
ACTATCCGATCTCTCAATACCGAGGAATTTCTCCTACGTCGTCATATTCATCTCTCGCAAGTTCACAAAAACTGGATCTTGACGCCCTTTGCAAAGTTCAATATGGCCAAGAAACTCCGACGGAATTGCTGTTATGCACCCTCGACAACATGTGATTTCGGGCTCCGTAAAGCGTTCGAGCCGTTAATCGATAAATTTTGGAGTGGAATTTTTTGTCATGAAAAATCTTACCGGCCAATGGTGGCCCATGCGATCAATCAGCAGGAGCCCATTTTTGACTGCCATGATGTCGAACGCCGACTAATCCGAGATCATGCGATCGCTACGGCAATGGACATCATCATCCAGCGGAATTCTGGTGATCCTCTTCGCTACTTCTGCGCAGTTCTCTCTAAGTACATCGATACATCCTTCAGGGCTCAGTTGCGAAAGTTGGTGACGCCGAACCTGGGCGGAAAACCATCGAAGAATCAACAGTGGGAAAAAATGGTGCCAGCCGTTGTGGCACCAACAATGGAACCGGTGATGAACGAACTCCTCAACGCGCTTACCGACGAGGACTTGGCAGACTGATCATGTGCGCGATACTGCCACCAACGAAAGGTGGGCTCTTCGACAAAGTTCCACATCTTGATATTAGGCAAAGGGTAAGGTGCCTGGGTCGATCGATTCTCGCTTTAATATCAAATTGGAGGAACAGTTGCGATTTCTCCAACGCTCCTCCGCGTTTTTTGATCAAGGCCATGAAGATGAAGCGATACGCCTTGCGACGTCGCTAAGGGTCATTTTTCATGTCACGACAATTTGATCAACGTCAATCCTGCCGAATTGCCAATGAAACAGGGGTTTTTCAAGATGATCAATTTGTTTCAATAGATTTGGTGGGACTTTGAAGGCTAGCAGCTAGCCGACGCGGCTCGAGAGTAGTCTATTCGCATGGACCATCTTTCCACGCTAAACGCTGTCGAGCGACCATGGCTCGCGCAGTTCTCGTGACAGGAATGAGTTGGCCTCGGCGTCGCCAATGAACTCTTCCTTGATGGGGTCCCATTTCAGATCTTTTCCGCTTCGAATGGCAATTGTTCCGAGGTGACAGATCGAGGCTGAACGGTGGCCGATCTCGGGTTCGCAGATTGCGGGCTTACGCGATTGGACGCAACTGAAGAAATTGCCCATGTGATCGTCGCTGACGTATAGCCGTTCGGCGTTCGATGGGAGTGGTGTGACAAGCAATTCGGGATTGCTCGCTTCCAGAACGCCGCGCGAAACCCAGATCCAGCCGTCCGTGCCGATAAACTTCACTCCATGCTGTTGCCCCTTCGGATCGACGACTGACCCATTCCAGGCGTTGGCTGACGTACTGTGGCAGCTGTGAGTGACGCCGTTGGCGTATTTGTATTCGACTCGATATTCGCCGGCGGCGGTGTAGCCACCGGTGATCATTTCAACCGACGGCTTGCCTGAAACCGCAATCGGGCCACTTCGTTCCAGTCCTATCCCCCAGAGCGCAATGTCATTGTGATGGGCACCCCAGTCGGTCATTGTCCCGCCCGAGTAATCCCACCAGTAACGAAATGTTGTATGTGTTCTTTCCGGGACGTAATCAGTGTTGGGTGTCGGACCTTGCCACATGTCCCAGTCGAGTGACGCCGGAACGGATTTTTTTGCGAAGGGACCGCCTCGCTGTCCGGAGGGAAGAAAGACATCGACATGCTTCAACGTACCGATTCGGCCATTTCGGACCAACTCACATGCGAGTCGAAACTGGGCATTGCTTCGCTGCTGGCTACCGGTTTGCAGGATGCGGCCTGTCGCTTTGGCAACCTTGACGATCTGTTTTCCCTCATCCACCGTCAGTGTCAAAGGCTTTTCGCAGTAGACATCTTTTCCGGCACGCATGGATGCAATTGAGATCAACGTGTGCCAGTGGTCTACGGTTCCGCAAATCACAACATCGATATCCTTGCGCTCCAGCAGTTTTCGAAAGTCTTTGAAGGTGGCGGCCTCAGGCCATTTCTTTTGCGCCGCTGCGACACGTTGTTCGTCAACATCACACACGGCGACGATTGTACCGAACCGACTGGCCGAATTCGCATCACCGGTTCCCATTCCGCCACAGCCAATCAGGGCGACTCGTGGCTTTTCTTTGGATGACGGAGCCGTAGGGTCGGCGGCCAATGTTTCTTCAATAAACCAACCAGGCAAAGTTGTGGATGCCGCAGCGGCGGCCATCGACTTCAACAACAAACGTCGAGAGAACGGAGAATACATGATTGTTCCTGTCGGAAATGTCGGCGCTAATGAGGGAAAATGTGAGAGCGATGACTGACTCAACGCCATCGGCGCCAAGCTAGACTCGCCAATGACACGATCAAGGGTTTCGGCTACCAATTAGTCTGACCATGTAACGTAAAAAATGGAAACCCAGGTAAGCGCGCACCCGGAAGGCGCTTTGAACTTTGAATGAGTTTTCAAAGTTTTTTGACTAATGAAAAATGCCGTAAACGCTTTTCCGTAAGTAGAAGAATTCTTCGGTGTACCGCAAAATGTCTGATTCTATTTAGGCTGATTCAACCATCAAATTCAATTGATGTCTTGTCTCGGTTCCGGCTGTCGAGGCATAATGTCCGATGTGACGTGAGCATCTCATAATTGATGTCATAAAATTGCAGTCATGAAAATCGAAAAGATTTACGGAATCGCCTGAATTCCCCGCCGGAGATTTCTCGGAATGTCGTTGCACCGCAACTCTCAGTTAGAAAACCTTCAGTCGCTCGTATGTCGACGAGACCTGTTGAAGGTCGGGCCGTTGGCGTTGTCTGCTTCTGTGCTGCCTGGGATTTTGACGGGAGATGCGAATGGTGCTTTTGCTCCCTCCCCCAACGCGAAAGCAAAATCGGTGATCTTCCTCTGGATGGGAGGAGGTGTGACACACATTGATTCCCTGGACCCGAAGCCTGAGGCTCCCGAACAGATTCGAGGAACGTTATCCGCAATCCCGACGGCCATCCCTGGCGTTCAGTTTTCCGAGGTCTGTCCAAACCTGGCGCGAATTGCGAATGATCTGTGTACTGTTCGATCATTCTCGCATGACAGTGACGACCATCTCCTGAGTCAGGTCTATACGCTTTCGGGTCGGAAGGTGACTCAGGCTCAACTCTTCACCGAACCGAATATCGGTTCGATCGTTCAATATCTGCTGGGGCCGCGAAATGGATTACCCGGTTATATCGCTGTTCCGGGAATTACTCGGCCGGGCCCTCCACCTCACAACTTGTTCGTTGGTGGATGGCTGGGAAACCAGTACGCTCCTTTCTGTGTCGGCGGACAGCCTGACCAGCCCGACTTTACAGTTGGCGAGAAAGCACTGGTTCCGTCACCGCTAGCCCATGAAGACCTGAATCCGCCGGAATTGCGGTTCCCAAACGAAGTGACGATCGGTCGCTTAAAACGCCGTAGTGATCTGCGGTCGAGTCTGGAAGAATCGTTGCATGGCATCGAACGATCAGGTGCGCTTCCGGCAATGGAAGGACATTTCAACGGAGCACTTAATCTTTTGACGTCGCCACAAGTTCGCGACGCGTTTGACGTCACGAAAGAATCGGATCCAACTCGTGATGAATATGGTCGCACGAAGATTGGCGGAAGGTGCTTGCTGGCTCGTCGACTGGTTGAAGCGGGTGCTCGATTCGTGCTGGTTGACTATGGATATGACTCTGATTACGGCAACCTGTGGGATATTCATAATGTTCCCGAGCAAAAGTTCCCTCACGTATCCGAGATGTGCAAAAGGGGTTACAGCGTCGCAGGTATCGACAAGGCCTTTGCTGCCTTGATTACCGATTTAAAACAACGTGGATTGCTCGATTCGACATTGATCGTCTACCTGACGGAATTCGGTAGAACTCCAAAGATCAATTCATTAGGTGGCCGCGACCACTGGGGTGCCTGTGGTTCAATGTTCTTTGCAGGTGCAGGAATTCGAGCGGGACAAGTCGTCGGGACTTCGGACAAACAGGCCGCATACCCACTGACGCGCCCTTATGGCCCCGCTGATATTGCGGCGACGATTTATCATTGCCTGGGAATCGAAACCGAAATGCGAGTTCCAGACCGGCAAAACCGCCCGTCACCGGTTCTCGATCACGGACGCCCTATAGAAGAAGTTCTGACGTAACCGGCACAGTCTTTTGGTGCGTCTCGCGCGACGGGCCTTTTAATGCGCGTCGGGCGACGGGTTTAGAATTGGTTGATCGTTTGCGCGTTGGTGTGTGGGGGGGAGAGGCGGCTGATGGCACGCTGAGAATGGCTGCGTCCTTTCTTTTAGCGGCTGAAAGCCACCGTTACACAGCGCCATAAAGTTCCCGGATTGGTCTGCCGGCAGCGATCGGAACCGGTCGTCCTGTTGAATCTGTGAAATGTTTTGCAGGGTCGATCCCCAGCGACGAAAAGATTGTTGCAGCTATATCACCTGGTGAGATCGGTGTTGTTTCGGGGTAGCCTCCGATCCTGTCTGACGAACCAACAACATGCCCGCGTGCGACTCCTGCACCTGCCATTGCAATTGAATAAACGGCAGCCCAATGCTTACGACTCAGTTTTACCCACATCTTGGTGCGATTGAATCGGCACCCCTTGTGCAAAGCAGGAGTAAATCGAGGCCGTTCCAAATCGTTTGCCATCCAGGCTCTCCATCGCATTTGCGACCCATGAACCCACCAAGACTCGCCATA
>CAIOKO010000035.1 GCA_903858935.1 uncultured Schlesneria sp.
GGAGCGATGATGGCTACTTTGGTCTGAGGCAAAGCCTCGAAGTCGCCTTCGGAGAAGAAGTGTCTTTGCATTTCGGCGTTCAAAGAGCACTGCTTGACCGCGGACGGTTAAGCAGTGGCCCAAAGATTTGGAATTCGAATCATGTGCCGCTGCTTTGGACTTCTTCGCGTGCGGAAGTTGACTTTATGCGTCAATTTTCAGGAATTCTTCCAAAGTAGCCATCATCGTTCCGCGTGATGAGCATGCGTCGAACACGACTCAAGCGTTGCCTCAGCATCGGGATAGCGACGTCATTTGAAATGCTGAATTGCTGAATTGAAAACATGGTGTTTGTTATTCGCCTGGTTCTCGAACAATGCTCATCACGCGGAGCGATGATGGCTACTTTGGTCTGAGGCAAAGCCTCGAAGTCGCCTTCGGAGAATCAGTGTCTTCGTGTTTCGGCGTTCAAAGAGCACAGCTTGACCGCGGACGGTCAAGCTGTGGCACACGAAGACGTTTGTCTATATCACTAACTTGTGGGCCGTATAATCGCTCGACAATTGCTGGCTGGCAATTTCGAGCAGGTGTTCGTGGTGCGTGAAAAAGATGACCTGTCGCTGCTGACCCACACGCGCCAGGATTCGCAGCGCGGCTGCCGCGCGAGCGTCGTCGAACTGAATTAAAATGTCATCAATGATCAGCGGCAATTCACATCGAGGTGCGGTTTCAAGTTGCAGCGTGGCCAGTCTCAAGGCCAGATACAATTGATCGCACGTTCCTTCGCTCATTCCATTGACGGTGATTCCTTCGAGACTTCCAGGTCTGATTCCAACGAGAACCGGACGATAATTGTCGTCCTCATCGACGCGCAGGCCGTCAAACGACCCCAGAGTCAGTTCGCGAAATAATTCGCTGGCAATTGCCAGAACGGGTCCGCGAGTTCTTTCGCGATACCGTTCAATCGATGAATGCAAGATGCAGCTTGCCAGTTTGAATCGGACGTAGGTTTCTGCATCCGAACGAATCTGAGCAAGCGTCTGTTGCCGTAGCTCTTCGGCGAAAGCACCCGTTTCCCCTCCATCCATCTGGCGGAGTTTTTCGAGGATTCCGCCCAGTTGCTGATTGAACTGGTCACGATCAGCAGTCAAACGATTAATTTCAAGCTCCAGTCCGCGCACCTGGTCTGTCAGGGATTCAAGCGTCTGTTGGCGGATATGTTCGGAAAATTGAACGAGGGGTTCGTCGAGGGACAGTTCTGTCAGTCGAACACGAACGCGATCCAGTTTTCTCTCAAGTGTCTCTCGATCCATGGACCGTTTCTCGACAGCCTCCAGCTCTTCAAACAGCAGAGCCATTGATTTGTCGTCCTCGACAGAGATTGTTTCCAGGTCGGGACGCGTGACTCCGGCGGCCTGGCACAGCTCGTCAAAAAGCCGTATTCCCGACACACGCGACTCGCGTGCGAGAGCTAATTGCTGTTCGGCCTGAGACTTTTTTGCGAGGTGCTTATTTCGGACTGCTTCGTCGCGTTGACCAGCGATCATTCGGTCGCGAAGCGTTGCAACGGCATCGTTGACGTTGGTGTCGACAAGATCCGGAGCAATTTCCTGACATAGGGAATCGACTTTCGTCGTCAGTCGTTCGGTATCAGCATCGATTCCAGAAATCCGTGCTTGAAATTGTTCTGCTTGACGCTGATGGTCTGTCAGTTCGATTAACGTCTCGACCAACGTTGCCGCCATATCGGTTGTCGAATCAGGAGGAAGTCCCAATTCGCACATCACGCCGGCCCATTCGGTCTTCCACTGGCTCAAAGCGGTTTCTGCCGTGGTTACTCGATCAATCGATTCCGAGAGTTCCCGAGTCCATCGCGCAATGGACTCGGTAGTCTCCTTTCGAAGCTGTTGGAAAGACTCAACTTCTTTAAGATGCTTTTCGGCTCGTGCAATCAAATCTTTCAGGTTGGTCTCACTTTCGGAAGTCGAAACGATTTCCATAAGCTTACCGAGTGCTTCGACGTTTTCCTGAATTCGCGTGGCGAGTGAATTCGCCTCGTTCTCGCATCGGCGGATGTGAATTTCGCTTTGCAGGAGAGTTTCGCGTTGGGCGAGCCACGCATGTGTTTCGTTCGGCATAGGGGCTTTCGCACCCACGGACTGCCACTCCAACTGCCAGTTCTGTTGGAGTGTAAGGTGTTCGGCTTCGAGTTCCGCCATCCGAATCGTCGCTTCATGCCGACGTACGTCGTTTGTTTCCAGATCGGCCACTTCTTCCGCCAGTTGGGCCACGCGATCGGCGTCGTTTCTCAGCCGGTCAGCAATCGAGTCCGCCTCATTAATCAGTCGCTCAAATTCTACAATCAGCTTCGACTCAGGAACTTCGTCTTTCGAGAGCTTCTGCCGAATTTCCAACCAGACTTCATCTCGTCGATTCCGTACATTCGCCAAATCCGCTTCCGTGGGAAGTTGAAATTCATTACGGAGCTTTTCAATTGTCTGGCAGAGTTTTTTTTGTTCGATGTCGAACTCAGCCAGCCGCGAACGAAGCATTAACTGTTCGGCATGGTTTGCTTGAAAGCCCGCCTCCATTTGTTTCAGCAAAGTGAGGTCGGGAATTTTCATCGACGCGAGTGCAGAAATCGAGTTGATCTCAAGACCGAATCTGGCACTTTGCTGACGTGGAACTTCCTGCATGGCCGTGATCTCTTCACGGGCAAGAGCGAGACGTGCTTCAAGGTCTCCATCGTTTTGTACTTTTCGAAGAAGATTTCGAAAAACTTCAAGCGGGCGATCTTCAGGGATTAATTTTAATGACTCTTGAAGTTCATCGAGTTGAACCGAAAGTCGTCTGCGTAAAAGAAGTGCCTGCTCCAGCGACTGCTGGAGTCCGGTCTGCTGTCGACCCAATTGACCAAGTCGCGTTCGGAAAGACCTGTCAAGGATGGCCGTTGTATCAGGGATCAGATCCGTTGAGACGGGCATCGACTGAAGCAGTTCTCGAATTGATGCTTGATGACGATCACGATCTTCTACAAGTTTCTGACGATCCAGAACCCCTTTCTGGCAAGCACCCCATTCGGTAACAAGTTTGGAAATCTCGTCGGAACGGCCCATTATTTCTTGCGGCCTGGCCAGTTTTTCGAGCTCGTTTTCAGCGAGCTCAATTGCTTCTGTTGCCGCCTGCTCGTGAACGCTGTGCTGTTTGAGTAACAGAATGGCCTGCTGTCGCTTCGCAGTGAAGTCAGGATTAAGTCGAGGGATTGACCCAAGCTGTGTGAGTTCCTTTACGACAGAATCGAGTTCTTGAACGAGAGGCCATGCGAGTTTCCATCGCTGGAGTCGATCGCGATCGCTCGTCTGTTTTGTCAGTCTGGCGGAAAGATCGTCAAGCCGAATTTGCGTTTCAAGCCGAATTCGATCAGCCTCTTCCCATTCCGCAGCGGACAACAAATTGTCACGCAGTTTGTCCTTTTGTTCCTGCAGCGTGGCGATTGACTGATTCAAACGCTGTTTCTTGCCTTGGGGTTTGAAGATTTCTGCCGCATCGTCAACAAGCCTCTTTTTTACGGCGTTCAGGTCTGTGACGCCTGAGCCTGTCGCAAACAGGATGTCGCCCAGGTCACCGCTTCCCGTTGCGATCTGGTGGCCGCCTTGAACCAATTGCTCATAGTCAATCCCGTATCGTTGCCGGAAAGTCGTTTCATCGATTCCGACCAGTAATTGGGTCCAGCGATTGGGGTCGATGATCGCAATATCATCACCTGCTCGGAGGGAATCCTTGCGAGTCTTGCGTCGGATCACTTCAAGTTCACCCACCGAATCGCTCGAAACGATTCCACCGACCCGAAGATTCGGATTCGAATGCACAAAGTTGTCATCCGTTCGTTCGTCGAATCCGAATAAGAGCTGGCGAATGGCTCGCAGCGTTGTGCTCTTACCAGCCTCGTTCGGCCCGTAGATCAGGTGAAAACCTTTACCAAGATTTAGCCGGACATCGGTGAATTTTCCAAAGGCAATCAAATCCAGTCTTGAAAGCCACATGCTGCATTCGCCTTGGGTCATCACAGACCGTGATGAAAAATGTATGGTCAGTCTCAGGCTTGGAACGGCGTCGTTCGAGGATTATTTCAACGATGCCGCAACTGATTCAGCCGTTCCGAGAACCGCTGTGTGCAACGGTCCATTCGTGACGATGATCCCGCGATTTTCCCGGAGTTCATGTCCATGAGAGAAATCAAGGTTTTTGCCCTGAAGGTCCGTCACTGTTCCGCCGGCTTCGGTCACGATAAGAACACCCCCCGCATGGTCCCAGATCTTTTCGAAATAGCCTGTCTTGGCCGGAAGACGAAGGTACACATCGGCTTCTCCTGCGGCGACCATCGCATACTTGGCCTGGCTGTCCATTCGAACGGGGGCAGCTTTGATCCCAAGCTTTTCGGCGATCGTTGCGGATTCACTATGAGAACTGTGGCTCGACTCAAAGGATTCACAAAACCGGGCGAAGGTCGGGTCATTCAACTCCGTGACATGAATTCTTCGTGGCTCAGATTCAGCATCCAACCGCAGTGCGAAGGTCCCTTGCCCCAGGACTGCGTAAAATAAAGAGTCGCCGCTTTGATTCCTTGTACCCAGATTCGGGCAGGCAAGAATTCCAATCTGGATTTGACCATCGACGATAAGCGCCAGTGAAATGGCGTATTGGTCTCGACGAAGAAATCCTTTGGTTCCGTCGATGGGGTCCAGCGTCCAGAATCGTGGAGAGAAGTGTTTGGCACCCCCCCGATCGATCCAATTGCGGATTTCGTCGTGAGAAGCGTCGCGATAATGATCACAGATTAACCTGTGAATTTCTTGAAGAAAGTGTTCATTCTCAGGTTGATGTAACGCCAAAGCATCTTCTTCCGCGATGACGGGATCATCCGGAAACGCCTCGCCAATTGCGTGGCAGACAACAGCCTGGCTGGCGAAGTCGGCAACGGTGACCGGGCTGTTGTCTTTCTTGTCCAGAACTTCCGGCGTGATTGCCGCTTGAACAACCCGGCAAATCCTGGAGGCCTTCCTGACGGCATCCAGTCCAACTTTCAGTTCTTCGGCGTATGCATGGGACATGTTGAAAAGTCTCACTGACGATAGTTCAAAGTTCTTTAGACAGCGGGAACGGCAACCTTCAGTTGAGCTGCAAGGTCGACAAGTGCTTTCCAGTTACCGTCATCAAGCGGGATGCCTGCAGCACTTCGACTGGCGAGTGTTCGCCGTTCAGGATCACCTGGTAGCGTAACATCATTCACGCCATCGATTCGCGGTACGTCTCGCACGTACGTTTCCAGTTGTCCGACTTCGCCCAGCAAATGTTGCGTACCACCAAAGAATTCGGGATTCATCACCCAGAAAACCGCGCAATTTCCAAGCGGAGGAGGCGGATTTGGAAATGCACACTGACCTCCAGAGAACCCACCCGCCAGCATTTCGATCATGAATGCCAGGCCGAAACCTTTATAGGCCTGGTCGCCACCAAGTGGCAGGATTGTCCCTGGTGGATTTCCATAAAGTTGATTGGGATCAGTTGTCGGCTTGCCGTCAGGATCGAGGATCCAACCAAGAGGAACAGGTTGTCCGGCAATCTTTTTGACTCGTACTTTTCCCTCAGCCGTTGCGCTTGTTCCGATGTCGAAAATAAATGGACCGTTAGCACCTCCTGGTATGCCGATACAAATGGGGTTTGTTCCCAACCGGGGTCGTTTGCCTCCCACGGGTGCGACGCGCTGCGCGGCCCCCTGATTATTGGCGATGACAATTGCAGTCAGTCCAGCAGACGCGGCCATTTCTGCGTATTCACCCAGGCGACCGATGTGACAGGCGCGACGAAGTGTTCCACAGGCAATTGCGGACGTCTGGCATTTGGCGATCAGCCGCTGCATCAGATCCTGCGACAGGACCTGACCAAGTCCCCAACCACCATCACATACCAGAGAACTCGGCGATTCTTTTTCTACGGCCAGTTTCGCGTGGGGATTGAGCGTCCCGTCCAGGACTTTGCCAATGTAAAACGGGATTCGCATCACGCCATGAGAATCGTGCCCGCGCAGGTTCGCGTCGACGAGACTTTTCGCAACCAGGCTTGCCTCTGCTTCATGAACGCCTGATGCGGCGAACAGAGCGGTCGAAAACTGAGTCAAAACGGCATCGTTCAGAACTGGCAACTTGGCACCTCTTATCCAATGTGTCGGAAAACAATCTCGGCAAGAACCAAGACTGTATCAGACCGGATAGCAAGGGCAAAAGTCAGCGATTTTGAACAGAAGTGGAGAACGTTGGCGCAGTCTCAGAAAATTTTCGTCAGGGAAATGACGGTGTTCTGTCCTTGAGTGCGTCCGATCACTCCCATGTCAGTTTGAGTTCGGACCGAAAAAATGGTCTTGTAGGGCGCGTAGAAGTAGTTCACTTCAGGGCCGAGAGCGTAGAAACTGTCGTGAATACTGTTGTCGTAATTCACCGCCGAGCCACTATCTCTGGTGGTTTGCCAAAACGTATAGGCGGTCAGGCCGACATTCCAGTTCTTGGCAATTGTCTTCCCTAAACCCCATTCGATATGGAAGCAGTCGCCGGGGCGAATATCACGGTCGGTTTTAGTGCTGCTCGATTCATAGCGACACAGCGTCGACAAATGCCACGTTTTGTCTTCGTCGAAATAAAGTGTACCGCCCCATGAGAACATCGCCGTCCAATAACCTTTACCAACGTTGACGGGGCTTGTCGAATCGTAATCGCCGGTCGGTCACCAAACTCCTGCAGCCACCCCTAAATCACATTGCTTGAAGTGCCAGCCGAGAATCACTGGTTCGACCAGGATATCCCCTATTCCAGATTTATATTGCTTGATTCCGAGTGCCGAAACCTGTTGATCCACACTGACGAAAGGGACGGCGACGTCGAATCCGTAATCCGCGCCGAGAAACTTGAAGTCGGTCATCTTGATTAAACGAGGGGCCGTAATAAAGACGTCCAGATCTAATCCGGCAGGAACAGTATGGCCATTCGCATCTCGCAAAGTGCCCGCATCGTAAGCGATGTTGTACCATTTGAGGTACGTTCCCGGCGGGGGGAGTGTGGCCCCCTTTAAACCTTCGGCGCCCTGAGGGTAATGCCCAGATTGCTGCTGTGCCGCAGCGAAGTTACCCAGCAACAGAATAAGGCAAAGCCCTGAAATAAATCGCATCACGTCGCGTACTTTCGTCCATGAATGCCATTCAAACGGAAACGCCGACTCCGTGCTAATCCTGACGGTATCGGCGGACGCAGATGTGCACCTTCATGCCGAGTATTGACGAAACCTGGATTTCCAAGACGCGTGCTTGTTGCAGGAATTGGTTAATTTGTAGCAGTCAGTCAAGAAGTTCCGATTAGGGAAAAACGACAATCCTGGCCTGAATGGCTTCGAGAATATCCCGGAGCGTCGATGATTGGGTGTGACCGCTTTGATCATTGACTATCGTTAAATGTCATTTTTTATTTTTTCAAAGCTTTGAACACGGGACCTATGACTGAAGGAGATCTGCTCAAAGTGGTCTTAAACCGTACTGGCGGTCCCCGTTTTCAGTTGTCCGAAATCGTCGCGCGTATGACCTCGAAGCGAAGCTCAACCCTGCCGTCCTGATAGGCCTTCACGTCCGCCAGATGCAGAGGGATGTCTCTGTCTAACCGTTTGATGAATGTGAGCCCGTCACCGATCAAGATTGGTAGAATCGAATATCGAATTTCGTCGGCCAGCCCGAGACGAAGGCAATCTGAGCAGACGACGCCACCTCCAACAAACCAGATGCTACGGAACTCAGTCCGCAGGCGACCATTCACAAACCCCGCGAGATCCCCTGAATAGAACTCAACGGTATCACGGGCCCGTGGCAGTTCGCGACTGGTGAGAACGAAGGTTGGTTTCTCGCCGTACGGCCACCCCAACCCGTCAGCGTCAAAACGAAGGGCCGTTTCATAGGTGTGCGATCCCATGACGTAGCAGTCGATCGTCGCGAGAAATGCTTCGACGAATCCAGGGTCGGTCGTCTGGCCGCCTGCGAATTCGTCCGAAGTTTCAAGCCAATCGACGCGCCCGTCCTTTCGAGCAATGAAGCCATCCAGGCTCGCAGCCATGTGGATCGTAACGCGAGAATCTCGTGGTTCCATTGGTTCTGAATTCTTTGATCAGGCGGTTACTTGCGTCCGACGGTGATTTCAAACATTTTTGGCCAATTCTTGCCGGTGACGAAGAGTCGTTTTTTCTCGGGGTCGTAGGCGATTCCGTTCAGGACGTCTTCGGTGGAATCTCGTTTGTTTCTTGGGTAAAGGCCGGACAGATCAATCCAGCCGAGGACTTCGCCATTTTGAGGCGAAAGTCGAACGATACGGTCTTCGTACCAGATATTGGCCCAGATCTCGTCGTTGACATATTCGAGCTCATTCAATTTGCTGACTTTGCCATCAGTCCCGTGGGCTGTGATCCGCTTGACGACTTCGAACGACTTAGGATCGATAAATCGAATCGTGGACGAACCATCGCTCATCAGCAATCGTTTGCCATCGTTTGTCAGCCCCCAGCCTTCTCCGGAATATTGAAATGTCTTCTCAACGTTGAAGGTTTCAAAGTCGTAAACGATTCCAATTCGATTCTGCCAGGTGAGCTGGTAAATTCGATTGTCGAGAAGCGTGATCCCTTCACCAAAATAATGCGCGTTTAATGGAGCGATTTTTTCGACTTTGCCAGATTCCAGGTCAACCAGGCGAAGCGAAGATTCCCCCTTTTTCCCCGTCCCTTCTAACAAAGCCCCTTTGACGAACACGAGGCCTTGGGTGAACGCCGTGGCGTCGTGAGGATAGGTGGCGATCACTTTGAATCCCCAGACTTCGCCCTTTGGTGCGCGTTTGAATTGCGCAAACGCGCTGATACCGATCACACTGCTGACCAGCAAAAGTGTCGCCAGCAGCCAGCTTGAACGGCGAACAACAGATTTTGAAGTCGAGGTGACTTTCACGGACATCGCGCCATCCTCAAAGGTCGTAAACAATTCAAATTAAGTCTGCCGGTACTCTCGAGAATACTTTCGCAACCTGTCAGAAAGACGTCCAGTCGGATTTTCGTTATCCTTTCGCCATCATGAATTATGACTTTCTATCACCAACGCAGATCGTCTTCGGCTGGGGACGTCGATCAGAACTCGGAAAGCTTGCCGCGAAGTTCGGATCGCGTCTGTTTCTCGTATCTGGCAGCCGGACGCTTGAGCGAATTGGCGTGATCGCTCAGCTTGTTGCGGGATTCGATCAATGCGGATTGAAAACCGAACGATTCGAGGCGGCATCTCGTGAGCCTGAAGTTGCGGACGTTGATTTACTCGTCGAAGAGTTCTTGAAGCGAGATCCAACAGACCGTGATGTCGTGATTGCGATTGGAGGTGGATCGACGATCGACCTGGCAAAAGCGGCTGCTGCCGTTGCGACGAATCGGCAGGGGTCGTCGGTCGTTGATTTTCTTGAAGGGGTTGGACGCGGTCTGCAGATCACGCATGCTCCGCTGAATCTGATTGCGGTCCCGACAACGTCCGGGACTGGTACGGAAGTGACAAAAAACGCCGTCATTTCATCCTATCAGCCTGCTTTCAAGAAAAGTCTTCGCAGTGACCTGATGATTCCGCGAGTTGTCCTGGTCGATCCCGAATTGTCCGTCAGTTTGCCTCACGAAACGACCGCTTACACGGGGATGGACGCGATTACACAACTGATTGAAAGCTATATTTCACGTCGCGCCGCTCCGATACCTCAGGCGCTGGCGCTATCGGGATTGAAGCTTGCGATACCAGCGTTGCCTGCTGTGGTCAGGGATGGGACGTCTCGTGAAAACCGGGAAGCGATGTCGCAGGCGGCCTTATTGTCCGGATTGGCTCTGGCAAATTCGGGGCTTGGCCTGGCGCACGGCGTTGCGGCGGCTCTTGGATCGCATTGTCGAGTTCCACATGGACTCGCGTGTGCTGTGATGTTGCCAGCAGCATTACGATTCAACTTATCTGTCCGGGAAACTGAGCTTGCAGCGCTGGAACGGCTCTTTGATAACAGCCATTCCAGCGACGCTGAATCAGCGAAGGCGTTTGTCTCCCGAATTGTTGAGCTTTGTCGTGAAGTTGGTGTTCCGCCTCGGTTGCGGGAGATCGGCGTTGGGATTGAGCAACTGCCAGCACTTGTCAGCGGTTCGCGCGGGAACAGCATGAGCGGGAACCCTCGTGACGTCAGCGACCACGAACTACTCGAAATCTTGCAACAGATGTGGTAGCGAGCTTGGGGCGCAGGCTGAAAAGTATTGCTCAGAAGGCAAATGCAAATCCCACTTGCGACGAAAAACTCGGGGTACTTGGATCAAGTCCTGCGTTGTAGGAGTTGAAGAACGTGGCGCGTTTATCGAACTGATAAAAGTATCCCACGCCGACGACCCGTCCTTGAGCGCTCTGTCGGAACACATCTCCGTTGTAATAGCCCTGCAGGAAAACCTGAAATTTTTCGGTGACCTGTTGCTCAAGAGCCCATTGGAACGAGAACAGGTTCACGTTGAGGTTGGATTTGGAAAGTGTCGGGATGTTGTGTCCCAGTCGTGGAATGAATCGCTCGCCTCCGATGACACGTACTGCATCCTGAACTCCGGAATAGCCGAACGTCATTTCCACGTTCGTATCCTTCGTAAACGGGAAATCGAGGTTCATGTTGATCGAAGGCTGGAAGCCACTTTGGAAGGTTGGGCTCGCCAAATTGGTCTGAAGGAATGCTTCAAACGAAGCGGCGGGAATCAGCTTGTCCATTTGATCATCCCAAAGATGAATCTTGGTATCGATGATCAGCGGCGCAAAACCGACAACTGTGGTATTCGGATCAAAAACAGTTGTTAAACCAGATCCGGTTAATCGAAACTCCACATCGTCCGTAACCCCATACCTGAAAAGGTAGTTGTAACTGTTTGAGGCCGAGTTGTGGCGGTCTTTTCCCAGGTAGTTGATGGGAGCAATTTCGAGATAGGCTCGTCCCTTTGGCAGGGTGTAGGCGCTGTTGGGGTAATCACCGAAATCGGCACCGGGTTTTGAAATATCCGGTTCGGGTGGCGCTTTTTGGCCGCCCCTATCCGCGTCTTTTTTATCGTCGTCATTTTTGTCCGCCCCATCGTCCTTTTTCTGATCCGGTATGCCTCCGTCGTCGCTGACAAGTTTCAGAAACATTGGATTCTTCGATTCCCCTGGACGTCGCAGCCAAGGCCAGATCAGGAACGGGTCGGGAGAGGAGGGCTGATTCACCGTTGGTATCAATTGAGCGACAAAAGAGTTTTCGCCGTTCAGCAAAGCCTGATTTTCATGGAGGACCGGCTGAATGAGTGGCGTTCGACCTAAGTGACTTGCCGAAAAAGGGTTATCGGCAGCGAGGCAAGTTGACGCGAACATCAACGTCAGAACGATACCGCTCATCAAATTGACTGGTAATGCCCAAGATAGCCACTTTATCAAATGGTTTTCGGCGGAAATCGGGTTAGAGGTCGTTCCGAAGCACGACATCAGATCAGCCTCCGGTGATGTCTCGGTAAGAAGCTCATGACGTGCTTAGAATCCAAAAACGCGAATGTTGAACGTAATCCGCCAGTTTCACTCAAGAAAGGGAAACTCAAAATTGGTTTATGCATTTCGTCCGCAACCGATCGAATTCCTAATTTGCGGGTTTTAACGGAAGTAAGGAATTTATCGGATCGCGCCTGTTTGGGGCGTGAGTGCAGACAGTTTGCAGGTTAGATTGGTGTGTTCGTGGACTTACGGTCAGGAGGTTTGGGGAAAATATTCCGTTTGGCCGTGAAAAGAGTGGTTGGTACCAGTTCCATGCGGACTGCCGAAATTGGAGGGAAATTGATGAATATCATGATTCCCGAAGAAAAATTCGCGGAATTTCCAAAGTCGAGAATCCTGATTCCTTCCACTCGCCGTCTGTCGGGAGAAATGACTATACTTGACGAAGGGAAAACCATCTTCAGTCGAGGGTGTTTTTGATTACGCGTTCTTGGTTCGCCGCGTTCAAAATTTGAATCAGGCGAGATTAGTTTCAGTCGAGCAAAAGCGACTGGCTGCTCAGTGCAAGGTAGGATGTCATGGCCAAAGCGGGTTCGCGAAAAAAGCTTCCAAAAGAAGTAGCCGTCATCAATGCCGACAATTGCACCGGCTGTGAAGCCTGTCTGGAAGTCTGCCCGGTCGACTGCATCTACAAGGTCAAAGGCGAATCGATCTCCGTGCTTCAATCGTGGTGCGAGATTGATGTTGAGCGATGCGTAGGTTGTGAAGTTTGCGTTCATATTCCGACCAAAAAGTCAGACCCTTATGAACTGACCGTCTGTCCTTGGGATGCCATCGAGTTAATTCCAACAGTCCAGGTTGCTCAGTACGTTGCGAATAAGGGTGGACCCCCAGATTACATCTACAAGAACTGGGATCGATTGGTTGTTCCCGCTCAGCGAATGGCAGAACTTGCTGCCGAACAGGCAAGTTCGAAATAACGATTTCGATCGACCGGTAATCGCCATCTTCAGATTTCCAAGAGTGAGTGCCTCCTCTGTTTCGATGGGCACGTTGTTGATCTGCTGAATTGCAAAGTCAGATCCCGGTCTGGCTGGCCGCTTACGCCATGTTGATGATGGATCAGGTTTTGAATTGTAATTCCGTGTGAATTCAGTTTGACCTTATTCATCGTTATACTGCTCTCGAAATGAATGAACTTCCGTTTTCGTCGCCGCTGGAAGAAACCGTCGTTATCGTCGGCGTGGGGATGATTGGCGGGTCACTAGCCGCTGCACTGAAGCGTCGAAAGATTGCTCGCAGGGTGATCGGAGTTGGTCGAGACCAGGCCCGGGTCGAGGCGGCTCTTGCCGCAGGGTTGATCGACGAGGCGACGACGATCACGAAAAGTGTGATCGATCGTGCGAATCTGGTCGTGTTCTGCACTCCTGTGGAGCGTGTGGCATCTGATGTTCGGGACGCAGTCGCAGGTCTAGCGATGCACGATGGCAAATCGAATGCTTATCCTTCAGATTCTGGGCTGTTGTTCACCGACGTAGGAAGCGTGAAAGGTCCCATCTGTTCCGATCTGATGGACATCCCGATGTTTGTCGGTTCGCATCCGATTGCCGGTTCCCATCGGCAAGGTTTTGAGGCAGCAGATTCGAGATTATTTGAAGGACGTCTTTGTGTTCTGACGCCGACACCGTCGACACTCGAACCGTCGATCTCTCGACTCGAGCGATTCTGGCGAGCACTTGGAATGCGAACGATCCGCATGTCGCCGGTGTCTCACGATGCGGCTCTGGCTGTGACAAGCCACTTACCGCACGTTGTTGCAGCTGCTCTGGCGACCACCGTCTGTGACGATCAACGCAGGCTGACGGGGACCGGGTTTCGTGATACCACACGAGTTGCTGCAGGTGACCCCGATTTGTGGGCGGGAATTTTGATGAATAACGCAGAGCAGGTCGTGAATGGAATCGACGAAGTGCAGAAGCGACTTTCCGCATATCGAAACGCTCTTTCAAGTCATAACCTTAATGAGATCCGACAGCTTTTAAAAGATGGTCAGCAATTCCGAATGTCTTTGGATGAGACCATTCACGAATGAATGGAAACGGGTTAGCCTCGCATCCTAAGTGCGGCGACGCCAGAATCTCAGCGAAAGCCATTTTTTGAAACACCTTTCCGGGGTGACTCGGAAGGACAAGCATATTTTTTGGGAAGTGAATTCGAATGCTTTGGGAAGTCGAAATTCGTCCGTCTGCACATGAGATTGACCGTGAAGGGCTGCGAATTGTTCAGGAGGCTCATGATCTTCATGCTGCAACAATCAGCCACGTCGAAAGTGCCCGGTCGTTTCTTCTTCAGGGAGCTTCTCTGAACGCTGCTGAAGTCAGACGGGCAGCCTCGATGTTGCTCGTCGATCCTGTGGCGGAACGATTTGAAATCCGCGAAATTTCGGACGCTGAAGCGACTGTTTCGAGTTCAAAGGCGTCTGTGACGTTGCTGAACGTCCTGTATAAGCCCGGTGTCACCGACAACGTCGCGACGAGTACCCAGAAGGCGCTCATCGACCTGGGATTCGCAGTCGACACCGTCGCCACCGTGCGGAAGTACTGGTTTGAGGAGAGCGTCTCGGCGAGTGATCTCGAACGGGTGACAAAGCGGGTCCTGGCCAATGATGCTGTTGAACGTGTGATTTCCGGTCCAATTCGGATGAGCAAGATCGGAGCTGGTTCGGATTATAAATTTCAATTGCGGACCGTCCCGATCCGAACGATGGATGACACTGCGCTTAAAGATCTCAGCAAGTACGGCCAGTTGTATTTGAGCCTGACAGAGATGCAGACCATCAAGCAACATTGGGTTGAACAACAACGTGATCCAACAGACATCGAACTCGAAACCGTCGCGCAGACGTGGAGTGAGCACTGCTCGCACAAGACGTTGAAAGGTCGTATTCGATATCGTGACGAATCTGGGGAACACGTCTTCGAAAACATGCTGAAAGAGACGATTTTCGGAGCGACCGTCGAGATCCGTCGAAGACTTGGAGCAGACGACTGGTGCGTGAGTGTGTTCAAAGACAATGCTGGAGTTGTGAAGTTCGATGACAAGCAGCATGTCTGCTTCAAAGTCGAAACCCATAATCACCCGTCGGCAATTGAGCCTTACGGCGGAGCGAATACGGGTATCGGCGGTGTCATCCGCGATCCGCTCGGTACCGGATTGGGCGCGAAACCAATCTTGAACACCGATGTATTTTGTTTTGCACCGCCCGACACACCCGTCACGTCTCTTCCTCCTGGCGTGCTGCATCCAAAGCTAGTCATGAAGGGAGTTGTTTCGGGAGTTCGGGACTATGGCAATCGCATGGGAATCCCCACGGTCAACGGGGCGGTTTTTTTCGATGAACGTTACCTGGGAAACCCGCTGGTTTACTGCGGCACTGCGGCCATGATCCCCGTTGACCGCGTCGAGAAGACGGTTCATCCCGGTGATTTAATCGTGGCAGTCGGGGGACGTACAGGTCGTGATGGAATTCACGGAGCGACATTCTCGTCGGCGGAATTAACGCAAGAAAGCGAGACGATCTCGGGCGGTGCCGTTCAAATCGGCAATGCGGTGGTCGAAAAGATGGTCGCCGATGTCGTGCTTCAGGCGCGCGATCTTGAACTTTATCATGCGATTACTGACTGCGGTGCTGGCGGATTCAGTTCAGCAGTTGGTGAAATGGGAGAAGAAATCGGAGCAGTCGTGTGGCTCGACAAGTGCCCGCTCAAATACACGGGACTTTCTTACACAGAAATCTGGATCAGTGAAGCTCAGGAACGAATGGTTCTTGCTGTTCCACCGGACAAGTGGGACGAGTTCCGTGCGATTTGTGAGGCAGAGGGAGTTGAGGCTTCTGCCATTGGTCAATTCGGAAACGCAGGGCGACTGCGATTGACGTATCTGGGAGAAACGGTGGGGGACGTCGCGATGTCTTTCCTGCACGATGGTCGCCCGCACGTTACTCGAGATGCCATCTATACGCCCCCTCGTGAAACTTCTATCGAAGGTCTTGCCTCTGCTCATGGAAAACTTTGCGATCATCTGAATTTGACGTTGAAGCAGATTCTCGGCTCGCTGAACGTGTGTAGCAAAGAATGGATCATCCGACAGTACGACCATGAAGTTCAATCTGGGTCAGTCGTGAAGCCTCTCGTCGGTGTGTCCTGTGACGGACCTTCTGATGCTTCTGTTGTCAGGCCAGATTTGACCTCATACCGAGGCGTCGTAGTTTCCAATGGCATGAACCCGCATTATGGTGATTCCGATCCGTACTGGATGGCCGCCGCGGCGATTGATGAAGCGGT
Source organism: uncultured Schlesneria sp. (assembly GCA_903858935.1). Lineage (GTDB taxonomy): Bacteria > Planctomycetota > Planctomycetia > Planctomycetales > Planctomycetaceae > Schlesneria. The sequence continues at coordinate 15,901 of CAIOKO010000035.1, forward strand.
TCGTAACTGTGTCGCAGTAGGGGCTGACCCCGCACGAATTGCGATCCTCGACAATTTCTGTTGGGGAAACACCGAGCGACCAGAAACGCTTGGTTCACTTGTACGTGCCGCGATTGGATGTAAAGACACTGCAATTGCATTTGGAACGCCATTCATCAGTGGCAAAGATAGTCTTAATAACGAGTTTTCGTACGTTGATGTTGAGACCGGTGAAAAACGAACGGTTGCGATCCCGTCATCTCTCTTGATTAGCGCGATTGGACAAGTTGCTGATGTTCGCCGATGCGTGACGATGGATCTCAAGAAATCTGGGAATCATCTGTATCTGGTGGGTGTGACACGAGATGAATTGGGAAGCAGCCATTACGCCCTGGTCAATCAATTGACAGGTGGCCGCATTCCGCACGTTGACATGGTGTTGGCTCCGGCAATCTTTACTGCAGTCCACAAGTCGATTGGGCGAGGACTCATCCGCAGCTGTCACGATCTGAGCGAGGGGGGGTTAGCCGTCGCAGCGTCAGAAATGGCATTTGCTGGCGGGTATGGAGTCGATCTAGACCTTAATCAGCTTGCAGAGCACTCCGGCCTTTCTGACCCGGCCGTGCTCCTTTTCTCGGAAAGTACAACACGATTTCTGATCGAGGTTGAACTAAAGAATTCCGCGCACGTTGAAGAGGAGTTTGCGAGACTGCCTCTCATTCGTATTGGAAAGGTTACGTCGAGTGGTCGAGTTCGAGCAACATTTGAAAATGGCCAGGTAGTGCTTGATCAAGACTGTGCTGAATTGAAGGCGGCATGGCAGTCGCCTCTTGCCTGGGATTGAATCAAATCAGTCATCGAGCAGATTGAAGCCAGAACCGACCCCGGGTGAGAAAACTGTTTGTCACAGTATTGGTGGATTCGCCGGTCAATCTGCTAATCGTCACCGATCACGAGTCTCAAGTAACTTTCATATCGGATTTGTGAAATCAAATCTCGTTGGACTGCTTCTCGAACGGCGCAGCCGTCTTCGACCATATGCAAGCAGTCAGGAAATTTGCACTGGGGAACGAACGGACGGAATTCGACAAAGTATCCTTCCATTTCTGCCGGGTGAACATCCCAGAGCTCCAATTGTCGGATTCCTGGAGTATCAACAACCCAGCCGCCAAATTCGAGTTCTCGAAGTTGAGCAAAGCGAGTCGTGTGGCGTCCTTTTTGAGTCACGCGGCTGACATCTCCCGTTTTGATTGCCAGTCCCGGTTGGATCGCGTTCAACAATGACGATTTGCCGACACCACTTTGTCCGGTGAAAACCGTTTGCTGGTGCATCAACAATCTGCGAAGCCAGGCAATCCCAAGTCCTGTTTGGACGCTGGCCGGAACGACGGTGTATCCGAGTCGGGCATATTTTCCAATCATCGGTTGCAGGTCTGCCAGATCCACGAGATCGCATTTGTTGATTACGATGATCGCACGGACTTCTCCTTTGGCGGAGCTGACAAGAAACCGGTCGATGAGTGCCGGTTTTAGCGGGGGTTCCTCTGCGGAAGAAATAATTGCAACCTGTGAGACGTTTGCAACAAGGATGTGCTGTTTGTATTGATGGCCCCTCGCCAGGACTCCGTGACGGGGTTCAACTCGTTCAATCACGCCGCAGTTGTTTTCACTCGGTCGAAACAGAACTCGATCACCCGTTACTACCGCATTGCGTGCGTTGCGTGCGACGGTTCTGACGACTCGCCGGACTGTGCATTCAAAATGGGTTCCAGCCAGCGGCTGTCCTTCGTCGACTTGAACGGTACATTGGGTTGAACCGATTGCCGACAACACACGTCCGCGTAGACAGGCTGTTTCATCAACGGAAAGAACGAAGGTGTCACCTTCTCCCGCTTCACCGAGCACGGTTCGCCGTCTGGTTAATTCACCCTTTCCCGAGACCCGCTGGTCACGATCGATACGATCAATGTCAATTTCGTCGGCTTGCACCTGACGCGTAAAGTCGTTCTGACGAGTAGGGTTCTGGCGGTTTTTACGGAAGTCAACACGCACCTTTTTAGAGAGTTTTTTTGCCATGATGTAAGATCTCTCTAATCACGTTTTTTATGACTTCTGCCTCATGTCATCGCAGATTCCATCACAGGATTCAATTTTAGTCGGCGAAAAAAAAGCGTCCGAGTCTTGGGAGACTCGGACGCAACTGACCCCATGGGGATTCGAACCCCAGTACTCGGACTGAAAATCCGATGTCCTAGGCCTCTAGACGATGGGGCCTTCGTTCGATGGTGTGAGTAGAAGATCGGAGTCTACGGAATTACTCTTCAACGAGACTTCCGAAATTTTTCGATTAGACTACAAACAGGCAGAAACGACTGGCAGGAAGTACGACGGTCATTGTCGCAAGTTCAACAAAAACTTTCAATCATTCAGCAACCGCTTTTACTTCCTCTACCGGAGCCACGGCGGTGGCTTGTTCAATTTCTGCCGCCGCGATAGCGTCGCGGACTTCGCTTCGGTGAATGGAAACTTCTCGCGGAGCCTCAATGCCGAGTCGAACTTTGTCGCCCCGGATTTCGACAACGGTGATGACGATTGAGTCATCAACAATAATGCTTTCGTTTTTTTTCCGCGACAGAACTAACATTTCCCACAACTCCGAGGGCCAAGCCCTTTCTTCATCCGTGCAGTTTAAGTCTCTGAAGCTGTCTGCGCAACGATACCGAGTTTTTCACATCCACCGGATTGTAGACTCTACAAGCATCGTGTCAACCCTGCAGATTATGCTTTCCTGGCATGCCAGTCTCACTCCCTGCCGATTATAGTCGAATCCAAGGAGTCCTACGATCCGATTTGATTCACAAATTCATAGGAAGTTAGAGTTTACGTATAATAACGTACCTCAGAGCTGATACCTGGATTCAATGTTTTTTACTTTGAAAACTTTGGAAGGAGTTTCGCATTGGTCTATTAAAAGGGCTTCTTTTTTTCTGCCTGTTTAAATCTTAATGTCTTTAATTGATTGGCCCCTTTGGTGTTCTGATTTTTTTGCATCTGCTTACGCAGGTGTGGCAGCTTGGTTGCAGGCTTTCGCGGTGCTCCGGTCATTTTCTTTCCTGTTGGCAGTTTAAACAGTAAAAAGTCGAACGTTGTGCCTGGACAATGCGGGTAATTTCACCCTTTTCGCAAGAAAGACAGGTTTGTCCCTCACGCATGTAGACTCGATGCTCATTTTGATAGCTGCCATTTTGATTCAATGCGTTTCGGTATGTTCCATCCCCCAAAGTTGATCCTTCACATTCAATTGCCTTCAAAAGTACTGAACGTACGGCACCTGCGAGCTTTTTGACATAATTTGCGTTTAATGAATTAGCGGGTCGCATCGGGTGGATCCCTGCTCGGTGAAGGATTTCACTCGCATAAATGTTGCCGATCCCCGCTACGACTTTTTGATCCAACAACAGAACTTTAATCTCGCGACTGGTTTTGCCGCAGCATTCTGTCCATTGCGAGACATCGAACTCTAATGCGTCGGGCCCCAGAGTTCCTGATCCAAGTTTACTTTCAAGTGCGCCAGGCTCGAGCCAGGTGACGGTTCCGAGGCCTCGCCGGTCCCAAAACCAAAGGGAGTTGAAATCTCCTGGTCCATGGAAACTGATCTGGATTCTCAAATGGTTCAAGTCGGGAGGGTCGGACAGCACCATCAGGCCAGTCATGCGTGGCTCAATGACGAGGTTTGATCCATCGGATACATCGAAAACTATGCGTTTTCCCAGTCGCCGGACGTCGACAAATTGATGTCCGGTGAGTTTTTTTCGCAATTGTGGCAGCTTCGGTGCGACGGAAATCGGTTTAAAATCGTTCCGACACATTACAATGTTCTCAATAGTCCGGTTAATCACGTGTGAACGAATTCCACGAACCATCGTTTCCACTTCGGGAAGTTCGGGCAACTTTGATCTCCTGGAAAAATCCGACTACAGCGACCGTATCGATCCTAATCAATTCACAAATCTGAACGCGATTATGACCAACAGTCCATTCTAACGGCAAATCGGATTGTTGGGATGAGACGCGTCGGGTCGGTGAACAACAACAGAAATTTGCAGAATCTTCTTGACGCCGGCGCTTCGGAGGACGATTCTAATCCGATACAGGGGTCTGTCTGTTTGACGAACAGTTTTACCCATGCTGATGACGACGTCCCTTTCATCTCCGTCTTTTTCGCCACGAGGAACCTGACATGGTCCAGCTCGGCCGATTGACTGCTGGTAAGAATTTTTTTGGTCGGTTATTCACCCTCGGTGGTTGTTTGATTGCCTTGGCGTCAGCGACGATGGGGGCCGAATCGGCTGTCACAGTGGCGCGATCGCAGCAAGTCGCCGACCATTTGAGCTCCGGCGAATTTGGTCCTGCGATGGTCGAAGCGCTGGCCGCCCCGAGTCCGGACGAGCGATCGACGTTATTGAAACAAGTTGCAACGGCTCAACAGGCTGCCGGCGAGACAGAAGCCGCTGCCGGGACACTTCGGCGAATTCCCCGCAACATGAAGCGAGCGGCTGAGCCAGGTATCTTGCGTGGTGGTGCGCAAGCAGACTTTATGACACTGATGAATTTGATTCGTCAGAACACTCCTGGCAAGTGGGAGGATGACGACGGTGAAGGTGGAGCAATGACCCCCTTCCAGACCGGTGTGCGGGTTTCTCCGAATGGGTTACTGCAACGGTTAACGAGCGAAGAGCAAAGTGGTCAATTAACTTCAGTGGGGGTTCAAGCCCGCAAGGCGGATCTCAACGACGACGTTTCTCGCACCAGCGAATTGCGAATGGTTTCGCTGACAAGACTTGAACGGTCGGTTGCTCGTCGCATCGAAGAGGGATTGCCCGTTCCCGAAACAATGGCACAACTCGCCGGCTTGGCTCAGGTCAAATACGTATTTGCTATCCCGGAAACAAATGAAATTGTCATTGCTGGCCCAGCTCATGCCTGGCAATACAATGATCAAGGTCAGCCCGTGTCATCGGTGACGGGACGCCCCACTTTGCAACTCGACGATCTCGTCACAGTCTTGCGAACATTTGCTCGCGGGAATGCAGATTTCGGTTGCTCGATTAACACTCGCGATGAAGGAGTGAAAACTCTAAAGGAATTTGTCGAGAAGTCGCAGAACAAAGGACCGATCAGTGATCTGGCCGTCCGTTCGTGGGTCAAACAAATTCAGCAGAAGTTAGGTCGTCAGGACGTCGTGGTTTGGGGAGTTCCAGGAGAAAGTCGAGTTGCCCGAGTCATCGTTGAGGCTGACTACCGAATGAAGTTAATTGGAATCAACAAGATAAATGCTGGCAAAGATATTCCAGGTTATTTCGACTTGCTTCCCGTTGCTCAGCAAAAAATTCAGCCGAATATGGATGCTCTGCGATGGTGGTTAACTGTCAAATGTGATGCTGTACTTCATAGTGCTGACAAAAACGTCTTCGAAATTCAGGGGTCTTCTGTACTCTGTTTATCGGAAAACCAGCTGGTAACAGCCGACGGAAAACATCTCCCGACAGGTCAGTCAGAGCCAACGAACCGTCTATTCGCTCAAAACTTTACTGCCAGCTACTCCAAGCTCGCTCAAAAGGATCTGGTCTTCGCAGATGCTCAAAATATCTTCGATATGGCCTTGTGTTCGGCCTTGATCCAGCATGAAGACTTGCGAGGCAAGGCCGGATGGAATATGGGTGTGTTTGCTCCGAATGGTGCCTACGCTCCCGCCATCTATCCAGTACCGAAAGAAGTTGATTCAGTCGTTAATCATCGTGTCTACCGAGGGCGTGACATTGTTGTGCAAGCGGCCGGTGGCGTAAGGTGTGACGTCATGTCGCTGGCTAAGGATTCAGCGAAAAACAAGCCGGAAGCCGAGCTGGATAGCCTCTCGACAACCGTGAAGGCTCCTCAGCTGTCGGTGGGACGATGGTGGTGGGATTCGGTAAAGTAGTTGGTCTGCAAGTCGGCTAACACGGCTCTGGCCTCTTAGCCGGAGCCGCAATGGGGAGCGCGAGCCGCTTTTCAGGCCGCTCCTCATTCGACGCGAGTGACACCGCAGCTCGGCACGAGCCTTGCCCTCACTTTGCCGTAGTTTTGCGGTACGTGAAGAAACAACACATTAGTACTACGAAACTGAAACTCGTGATGCAGTTGGATTCGAAATCGGACTGTGACTGCAAAGGCGGGCTGGTCTAGTTCCCATGTTTTAAAGCCTTAATGGAAGACAAGCAACGGCCATGCAAGTCGTGATTACAGCAGTCGGTCCCGATAACCGAGGGCTGGCTGACCCGATCGTTCATCACGTTACGGATGCCGGCGCGAACATCTACGAAATTCAAATGTATGACCACGACTCGGAGCGGCTATTCGCCATGCTGCTCCGTTTTGACTGGCCATCGACTGCGGCGCAGGATATCGCAGAATTGCGTCGCCAAATGAACGAGATTGGCAGGTTAAAAAATCTTTCGATTCGAACCTGGTCGCGTGATGAAGCCTCACGGCCACCGAGGCTGGCAATTTGTACGACGTATCGTCCAGAACCAGCGCTGGCCCTCTTGCGATCGATCCGGGATAAAAGACTGAATGCGACAACAGCAGTGATGCTGGGAAATCGCGATAGCTGCCGGGGTGTTGCTGAACAATTTGGCGTCGACTGGCACCTTGTTGGTAATGCGCGCGGCGAGCCTGATAATCAGCGAATGATTGAATTATTCGACCAGTACCAGGTGGATTATATTGTCCTGGCGCGCTACATGCGAGTTCTTCCTGCCAGTACCTGCTGGCGGTTTGCTGGACGAATTATCAATCTTCATCATGGCTTATTGCCACCGTTTCCTGGTTTTCGCCCTTATGAAGACGCCTTCCAGCACCGGATGTTAACTTACGGGGCGACAGTCCATTTTATCGTTCCCGAACTTGACGCTGGAAATCAGATCATTCATCAAAGCACATTTACCGTCTTTCCCGGTACAACTTTAGAAATGATTAAGCGCCAGGGAGAAACTGATCACGAACCGAGTTGTCTCGTGGAAGGGATGCGTCGGGTCGTTGACCGGGAGGTTGAGTTGCATTTTCATCGCGTCGTCCGGCGCGATCCGGTCAGTTGAATCAGTCTGTTCGTTGTGACAGAATCGCCCCTTTTACCCAGGGGGATGAAACTGATGCCAGGTGACACCAGAGGTATATCAATTCGATTGATGGACGCGACCGATCTCGGTCGCGGTTTTCTCGACGCGCTTCGAGCACTCAAGCCGATCGACCTGACGGAACAGCAAGCGATTGACGTTTACCGAGATCGGCTGAAATCCAGAATCCGAACGTATGTGGCTGTGATTGATGACCGAATTGCGGGAACCGCATCTGTCTTTATCGAGCCCAAATTTATCAACTCGGGCGGAGTAGTCGGCCACATCGAGGATGTGGCCGTCCACCCGGGTTTTCAAAAACATGGGATCGGACGCTTGCTCGTCGAGCATCTGCTTGACGTCTGCCGCGAATTTCATTGCTACAAGGTCATTCTCGATTGCGCCGAAGGGGTGATTCCTTTCTATGAAAAGATCGGATTTCACCGGTGGGAGCGAGCAATGCGAATTGATCTATAGCGCAATAATTTCAGCAAATCGGCATTTCGATAAGTATCAGATTCCTGGAACATCAAGGTGCTCTTCTTCGGCAATCTTGCGAAGCTTCTGAAGGGCACGTGATTCCAGTTGTCGAATCCGTTCTTTTGTAACACCGAGCTTCTGTCCGACCTGTTCGAGTGTTTGAGCAGGCTTTCCGTCTTTCAAGCCGTAACGAGAAACAATGATATCGCGCTCGCGAGGATCGAGTTGTGCGAGAATCTGCATCAATGCCTCGTGTTGACGCTGATTGACGATCTCTTCATTCAGTCTTTCGCTTCGCGGATCAGAGGCCTGATAAAACACTTCGTCATTTCCCGTTCGGAAACGGTCAAGCTGAGTGTATTCAGCAGGGATCGATCTTGCGAAATTCTTCATGATCGCCCAGCTTGCATAGGTCGAAAACTTGAATCCCCTTGTATAGTCAAATTTCTCGATGGCCCGAATCAGGGAAATATTTCCATCGCTGACCATTTCAAAGAAATTTGTATTCGGCTTCATGTGCTTTTTGGCGATCGACACCACGAGACGCAGATTGCTGCGAATCAGAAAGTTCTTGACTTCGTTGGCCTGTTCGAGCATCCGTTCGATGGAATCCAAGTCTTTGGTATTGGGCCGGGAAACATCGATCTGCTTTTGCAGTTGGGCTGCATGAAACATCAGGAAATTCATTTTGCGAAAATAGTAAAGCTCTTCTTCCTTGGTCAGCAGCGGCACTGAATACAGGCTATTCAAGTACGGTGGTAAACCAGGGGGAGTTTTTGCCGGCGCTGATTTCCGTTCAACAACGGGTGGTTGCTGAAGGATTTGTGCCTCGGCGTCAGCGTCACTGAATTCCGGCGCTTCCATATACTCGATTGGCTTTGCCAGCAGGGACTCGGCACGTACTTCGGCAACCATGCGATAAATACTGGCTCGAGTACGATCAAATCTCCTGGCGAGCTCATCGACCGAAACACCGTTGCGGAAGCTTCGATAGATGTCGAGCTTGTGTTCCTCGGTGATCGTGTTAAGCGCGTTAGGGAACACAGCAGACTCCGGATGATCCTTATCGTGGTTCTTCAGCGTGTAACGAACCGTCTCTGGTGAACGGTGAAATTTCTTTGCCAGGCGGTGGCTGATTTCCGTCGGGCAACCACCTGCTTTGGCCAGGCGTCGAGCTCGAAGAATCAGTTTTTCACGTTCTTCAACGCTGAGCTGGCTGAACTGGGAACCTCGGTCCACATCGTCTGCGTGTCTCGTCACGAATCTCTCGACGGACGATCGCAAGAAGCCAACACGCTTACGCCCTCCAAAGCGAAACCGTCGGCTGACAAGTCCACGATCGCGCCAGCGAGAAACGGTTTTGGACGAAACGTTGAAACGCTTGCTGACATCTTCCACGGTCCAGACTTCTTCCCCTGCATTTTCAGCGGCAATGTCTGCACTGTCAGAAAGATCTTCGACAAAGCAACGCAAGTCATGCACCGCTTCGGCGCCACTCACGACCAGGTCGGGATACATCTCTCCCCGATAAGTTGTGATCTTTTCACACAACTCCGGGTAACGATAAGTCCCTTTCGGGTTCAGCTCGTCCAGTAGTCGCTCCGCGCGTGATATTTGCGTCAATTGGACGTCACGTGGCGCGTATTTGATTTGATGATCGCGTAATTGCTTCAATGCAGGATTTCGATAGCGTTGCATGATTTTCCTCCTGTCATAAAGGGACAGGTACGAAACACACTTGTCAGTCTGACAGAATGAGCCTGGCCGTTCCAATTGGAGCAAAGCCGATGCCGTTTGCTTTTGATGTGGTTCAGGAGGCTTTAGCCGTCACATATTAACAATACGTTGAAACCGGACACTTGGATCAAAGAAATGTTCGTGGTGAGTTATGAATCGTTAAGTTGTTAATGATAAATGGGTTACGTTGTGTCTGGGTTGCTGCTTAACAGAAATGAAAGAATTGCAAGTGACCTTTCTTGTGGAATGAGGTTCTGGCACCGTTTTTACGAACTCATCCAAAGCCTTTTCCGGACCGAACCAGCCGTCAAACTCGAACAGACTGCCATAGCCCGCTTGTTCGTCAGTTTGAACGAAGAAACGGTGCCGTCGAATGTGACAATGTTGAAGGCTTGCCGCTGACTAACCGAATTCAAGGGATATCTGGATCTCTGATGTTCAAGTCCCACGGAGGAGTGAATGTTCAATTTGTTACAAACTGCAAGCGACGATCAGACCGCGATTGGTTTTTGCGTTCTTGCACTGAGTGTTTCGGCGTTTTTTGTTTTCATCAGTTTTCACCTGGGACCAGCAGGTCGAAAAATCAGGGAATTGGAACAGAAAAAATCCGAATCGAAAAAAATGCCATCAATTTCAACGGAAACCCATCGTTCACGTGACCGGGCTGCGTGAGTTTTCGAAGTATTTTCCCTTCGACACGGTTCATGCTTACCCTGCACTTACAAGTGATTTCGAACAAGGAAATTTGATTTTGTGCTGGCTGAGGAGGCAAATCCTGTGGCAAGCCGTCGGTGTCGGCGATATTTTCAAGCTGCGTTCGGCACAAAACAGGAGTAATCTCATGCGAAGTTCAGTACGAGTTTTGACGGCGGGGTGTTTGGTCGCGATCGGATACGTGCTTGGGACGTGTCAGCTTCACCGAGTGGCTTTTGCTCAACCCGAAGAAACCGTTTCCGATGAAGCGACAAAAAAAATCAATGATGCTCACGACGCCATGAAGAAAGCAGTGGAGCAGTTAAAACTTGAATCACGCTACGAGTCAGCGACAAAAGGCGTAAATCCCTATTCGGTGTTCGTTGGCGGCATCAATGCCAAAGACGACCTGGAAAGTGGACACGGAGTTGATCCCGATACCTTTGCCGCATTGAATGTGGCCGTTTACCAATTGAAAAAGAACAATATCAAGGATGAATCTCTGGCGGATTGGGTCGACACGAATCTTCTGGGATACGACAACAATGGACATTTGACGTATCGGAACAAAGTCGTACGTATCTATTCGATCTCTCGCCTGCGAAAACTCAATGCTCAACGCATGGTCATTCTGGGTGAAACGAAAGAAGTCAAAAAATCGAGGTGATTCATTTCCGCCAGCGACTTCAGGCGGGTGAATCAGCTTTTCGAAAATTCAGTGTAACGAATGAAATTTGTTTTCATTTCGGGCATCCAAACGGCTAGAATTTTTTTATCAAATCTAACGCGACGTACCAACCAGGAAATCTCCGACTCAGGTGCTAAGCCTGATTCAGACGCGAGGGAAGAAAAATGAACCGATCAATCTTCAAGAGACTGTTCCTGGTTCCGGTGATTGCCGCCGGCTTCGTTGGGGGCGAATTACGCGCAGCCGAAAATTCGGTTCCCGCGCCGGTGTTGAAACATGTCTCAGGCGACGGCAACATTGCTCAGGCTTTGCTGTTTCAATTGCAGCAGGGATCTCTTGGCGTGACATCTCACGACCATTTGGTCTTCGTCGATACATCGGCAAGTCAGATCGGTGCACATCGACTTCACGCTTTCACAGTGCTCGAATCGTTACTCAAGTCGCTTCCTGAAACGGACCGCGTGCAGGTTTTTGCCGTCGACGTTCAGGCTGAACCGTTGATGCCGTCGCTTGCAAGTCCTGCTGGCGATTCAGTCTCTTCAAGCCTTGCGGCGTTAAAGTCGCGGATCCCTCTTGGTGCCACAAATTTCCAGGCGATTATCCAGGCCGCTCTGCAGTCCGGTGCAGGCAGCCAGAAGTCGATCACGTACATCGGAGATGGGTTGAGTACCGCTGATCTGTTAGAGTCGAAAGAACTTCGCGGCCTGGTTGCACAATTGCGAAGCCAGAAAACGCCGTTCAACAGCTACGGTGTCGGGCCGCAAATCAACCTTCAACTGCTTGGTGTAATGGCACATCAAACCGGTGGCTATGTCGATTTCGACAGCCGTAAAGACGTCGGTCGAGATGGGGCAGGACAATCCCAACTAGCGATTGACGCAGGGCAAAAACTGGGACGAGCAATCCAGCAACCAGTGTTTTTCCCGTCGCAAGTCACGCTGGCAAACAACGAAGTATCATCGTTGCCGCTGTTGCCGCTGCGAACCGATCGCGAAACGATCCATATCGTTCGCGGTAACCTTGCCGCCGATGCCCGAGTAGTATTCACAGCTGACAAAGCAGGTGAAACCTTGGAGTGGCGTCTTTCAGCACCGCTTGAGCAGCCAGGTTCCGCGTTTCTTGCCGCCGTTGCCGATCAGGTCGAAAAAGATCAGGGGTTAAGTAATTCACTTGCCGGCCGTAGCTTGATGCAGGTTTACCAGGGAAGTTTCATCGATTCGATGGAAGGGGCGTTACAGTACGGCGATCAGCAACTTGCCCGAGGCCAGTTCGAACAGGCTGCGGAAATTGCTCGTCGAGTTGGTGACGTTGATCCAGGAAATCGAGCTGCAAAATCATTGGCGAACTCGTCCGCAAGGCTTCGAGTCACGCAAGTTTCGCAAGTGCAGGCCGGGGATATTCCGGCAGCTCCTGAACCAGGCGAGCTTGAAAGCCGCGCAGTGCCAAATGCAAATTCCAGTCTGACTCGAGATCAGGATCAAGCGATCCGTGTCAAAACAGAAAAGCTTCGCAACCAGGTCAGTAACGCAATCGACGGTGCCCGGAAGACGGATGATCCTGAGTCCAGTCTGGCTCAACTCAAACAAGTAGAGAATTCTGTTCGTTCATCGATTGACATTGCTCCAGAAGATCGCCTTCAACTGCAAAAGCGTTTGGAGAGCGAAATTAATCAGATGAAGAATCTGTCTGATAAACGAGCTCAAGATAAGGTTCACTTTGCTGAAGAGCTTTCTCAATTGGAAGCTCAAAAGCGATTGACTGAACAGCTTCAGCTGGATGAAGAACGCCTTGAAGGTCTGATTGACCGCGTTCGAGCGTTAATGTCCGAAGGTTTTCATGGACGTGAAGAGGCGTTTGGTGAAGCTCAGAACGTCGCAGACGTGGCAATCAATCTTCGACCGGGCGAAGGAACTTCGGCTGCGGCTCGTTTTGATTCGGAAGCCGCCCACCAGCTCGCACGTGCTAATCGATTAAGAGCACGCCGTTCCGATCAATTCCTGGAAGCTCTTTACCAAGTTGAGTTGGCTCATATTCCATTCCCGGACGAGCCTCCGATTCGGTTCCCTAATGCGGAAGTCTGGAAGGCCTTAACCGAACGGCGAAAAAAATGGGCAACTGTTGATCTTCGTAAAGATAGCCCCAACGAACAACGAATCCAACAAGCCTTGAAAGATACGACTGAAGTCCAGTTTACTGATCAGCCTCTGAAAGATGCTCTGGAATATCTCGAAGATCTGCACAAGATCGAAATCTGGATTGACCAGCCCGCCCTGGCTGACGCTGGGATCAGTACCGATCAACAAGTGAACCTCGTGATGTCAGGTATTACGTTGCGAAGTGCATTGCGTCTGCTGCTCGAGCCTTTACAGCTTACGTACGTAATCGAAGACGAAGTGATGAAAATCACGACCCAGGAAAAGGCCGACGAAAAAATGTCGACCCGCGTTTATCCGGTTGCTGACCTGGTAATTCGCATCCAGTCCGGTGGTGGTGGAATGGGCGGCGGTATGGGTGGTGGAATGGGCGGCGGTATGGGCGGCGGTATGGGTGGTGGTGGTATGGGCGGTGGTATGGGTGGTGGTGGTATGGGTATGGGTGGTGGCGGTTTCGGCGGCGGTGGTTTCTTTAATATTCCACCGGAACAGGTCAAACCTAAGGCCAATAATGTTGATGCTGCAAACCCTGCTGATGCTCCGAAGCTCGATAATTCAGCCGTTAAGAATCTGAAAAAAAAACGGAACAAGTAGACCCATCGGGGAAAGCGGAAGCGATCGAAGACATCAGTGATAAAAAACGGCGGAGTTCGTCAGATTCGACGAACTCCGCCGCTTCCGTTGATGCTTCAAAGCGATCGCAAACTAAGGTTCCGCCGGTTTCCAGCCCAGAAGATCGATTGGCTTTCTGGAACCGCTTCTTCGAAAAAGAAGTTCCACCTGAGATTGTACATGATGTCGTCCTTGAGCTTGTCGAAAGTCGCAAACATGAAGACGTGATTGTGTGTCTTGAACAGGCGATCTTGCACAGCCAAATTCAGCCCTGGATGTACCAGGTTCTGGCACTTTCCATGCAAGTCACTGGACGTCCCAAGGCGCAGATAGAGCGTGTCCTTCTATCAAGTCAGGATGTGATCCTGAACGATCCTCGCTCGATGATGCATCTGGCGGCTTATCTTGTCCGGTTCGAACGATTCGATCGCGCCTTGGAGCTTTACAGGCAAGCTGCGGCGCTAGACCCATCGCGTCCCGAGCCTTATGTTCTTGCTTTGGAGCTTGCGACACGGACAAAAAACTATAAAGCGATTGCCTGGTCCGCTCCTGAGGTGCTTACATTCTCATGGGTTAAAGGTCGTGAGCCGCTGAATCGATTGGCTGAAGAATCTGCAGCGATCGCTGAGTCGGCCCTGATGAAGAGTGGCGATTTTTCAAGAGCTTTCGAGCTTCGGGCCGAAATGCAGAAAGCTCGACGTCTGGATCTCGTCGTTCGATTGGAATGGAGTGGACAGGGGGATCTCGATCTGCAAATTCGTGAACCCGGAGGAACGATCTGTTCCGCCGTACAGACGATGACTTCTGCTGGTGGGATTTTCGTTCACGATGGATTTGGGCCGATTCAAGACCACTGCTACGAAGAGTACCTTTGCCCTCAAGGCTTGGCGGGCGAGTATAGTGCCATTGTGAAGCATGTGTCCGGCGACATTGTCGGAAAGCGAGCTCGAATAACAATTACGCGAAATCGAGGGACTGCAAACGAAGAATCGTTTACCGAAACGCTATTTATCGGCCCGACTGATCAAAGTATTCGCTTTTCGCTTAGTCGAGGAAGACGGCAGCAGGCGAATTTGGAGCGACGCAATGGCGAGCTGAAGCTGAGTTCAAATCCGGGCGCCCGCCAGTCGGTCCTCGCTCAACTGGGTGCTGGAGGTGGCGTGGGTCAGATTGCTCAGCGAGGCGCAGCGGTTGGATTTACTCCCGTCATCACTCAAATTTCAGAGGGTGTCAGAATGAGTGCGATGGCAACGGTCTCGGGTGATAGAAGATATGTCCGGATCAACGCGAACCCTGTGTTCTCGGCGATCACCGATGTTTTTTCATTTACGGTTAACCCTTAGACTTTGAAGCGATGACGATGTCGAGTTCGGCTTTGAGACGTGGCAGAATTGCGTCGTAGGGGAAAGCTCCCAGTTCGAGCGAGCCTTTTTTCAGATTCACGAAGTTGGGTCCGCACCAAAGTCCAAGATCTGCATCGTCGGTTTCGCCGGGACCGTTGACGCGGCATCCCATCACGGCAATCGTGACCGCGTGGTCTTCGGCGTAAGCGGTCATCGCTTTCACTTGTTGAGCCAATTCGATGAAGGCTTCGTTTTCTACGCGAGAGCAACTCGGACAACTGATGATATTGAGTGTCTTAAGTCCGTAGTCCACGACTGAACGTACGCGTCCTGCCGCGATATCTTCGAGTATCTTTCGACCGGCGATGATTTCTTCAGACTTTTGCGAATTCGGGACCGTGAGTGAAACTCGGATCGTATCTCCGATCCCCTTGCTGATCAGCTGCTCGAATGCAATTCGAGTTTTGATGATCCCGTCGGGCGGCATCCCCGCCTCGGTAACGCCGAGATGTAGCGGAATATCGGGGCGTTTTTCTGCGAATCGCCGGTTTCCTTCGATGACCTTTCTGGGATCTGAATCCTTCAGCGAAACGCAATAACGCACGAAACCCATCGAATCGAGAAAATCACAGTGTTCCCAGGCACTTTCAAGCATCGGAGTGATTGAGTCTTCCGGGTCGTACTTTTCCTTTTTGGCCGGATCGACCGAACCACAATTCACACCAACGCGCATCGCGCAGTCATGATCCTTCGCGACAGACGCAAGATATCTGACCTTTTCCTGCCAGGGCTTTTCGCGTTCGTGATGATAGAGATGACCCGGGTTGTAGCGAATCTTATCGACGTGTGGTGCGACGACTTCTGCCAGGCGATAATTTTCTTGCAAATCGACGACGAGATTCGCCTTTGTCTGTTTGCGGATTTCCGCCAACGCGGCAGCGTCCTTCGTGCTGTCAACAGCGACGCGAATCACGTCAGCGCCAGCCGCAAACAAATCTTCGATTTGAGCAACTGACGCGTCGATATTCTGAGTTTGGGTCGCGGTCATGCTTTGAACGGCAATTGGATGTCCATCGCCAATTGTCGCCGAACCAATTTTGACTGCCCGAGTTGCGTTTCGTCGAAGTTCCACTTGTCGCTTCCTTGGTGTCGCCTTGTAGTACTAACTTTTTGTTTCTTCGCGAGCTACAAAAATTTCCACGGGAGAGCGATGCTCACGCCGAACTGCGCAGCAGGTACGCAGATTAGCGAGTGCTAGGCTGCCCCATTCAGTCGCGAGCAATGGCCAGCGCCGTGATCACATGAATGCGGATTCTAGTGGGCCACTGACCGATGGTCCACCGGTGGATTGGTCAGTACGAAACGAGGCGAGATTTTTACGCGACTCTTCGATCTGGCTTCGCAAGATCATCAATGCTTCGAGCCTCATTTTTCGCTTCTATTCGATGGAATTCGGTGCGCTGAAGTTCCGCGAGCCGTTCAAGCGAACACGCAGCCTGGTCCGCGGAGATTAATCGCTTCAAACATTCCGCAAGAAGTAGCTCCGCGCTGGCAATGTCCGCTTCGGCGCGGCGCAGCTCTTGATTAAGAATTTCGATGTGACACTGGCGACTTTGGATCTGATCAACCACCCAGATGTCATCGAGCTTCATTTGACGAAGTTCGCTGATGACTTCGAAACGCGCTTGTGCGATTGCTTCCTTTTTGCTGGTGACTTCTGCATGTCTGCGTCGCGCCTGTGCGACAATCTGACGTTCCCGTTCTCGCTCATGTTGTCGCAGCTTCAACACGGATTCTAACCGGAAATGAAACGTCATTGGCTGTCTTTCGTAGCACTCGCAGCGGTTGTCAACTCGAGAAAGTTCACTCGTGGATCGTACATCGCAAACAGAGACCATCGCGATATCTAACTAATCTCTGATGGAGCATCTAGATCAACAAAAAGGCCTTCAAGCATTGCTTGCCGGACAAACAGCCTGATTTGAATTCAATTCGGATTAAGAAAAATACGTCGAATTGCCATTGGCTCGCCTCTGGCTCAATTCATTCGGCGCACTGCCAACATGGCAGTGCGCCAAGTTTTTCGTATTCGCGTGTTTTTCTTAACGCTATTGTGGTGAGCATGTTACGTCTCTTTCTGTAAGCCCGGCACAGAGCTTGCTTACGTGGCGTTTATGTCGAAATGTCGGCCTTGTTGGCGGAACCAGCAGGGTACGGCAAGTCTCGCCCGAGCCTGTGTCGGGTGTGTTTCGTGAAATATGAGTCATCCCATCAAGTCTGTCTTGTTGGTTGAGGAGTCGCTGTGGCCAAGCTGATCAGTTTTGATGAAGAAGCCCGAAAGAGCCTGTTGGAAGGCGTTTCAAAGTTGGCGCGGGCTGTAAAAAGCACGCTCGGTCCTCGCGGCCGAAACGCCGTGCTCGACAAGGGTTGGGGGTCCCCCAAGGTCACCAAGGACGGTGTGACGGTCGCTCAGGATATTGATCTTGAAGACAAGTTTCAGAACATGGGTGTTCAGCTTGTAAAAGAAGCTGCGTCGAAGACGGGCGATGTCGCTGGCGATGGTACGACCACGGCAACCGTTCTTGCGGAAGCGATTTACAAGAACGGGCTTCGATTTGTCGCGAGCGGCGTCGATCCGATGGCGCTCAGTCGCGGAGTTCAGAAGGCCGTTGATGCGGTCACCGAAGAGCTGAAAAAGCACTCCAAAGAAGTGAAGGCCAACGACAAGAAGGCTGTCGCCGAAGTCGCCAGCATTGCGGGGAATAACGACCCGGAAGTTGGCAAGATTTTGTCCGAAGCTCTCATGAAGGTTGGTAAAGACGGCGTCATTACCGTTGAAGAAGGTCGTCAGATTTCGACCGAAGTCGAGCTTGTCGAAGGGATGCAGTTTGAGCGTGGGTATCTCTCGCCTCATTTTGTAACCGACCAGGACAATCAGACGGTTGAAATGGACAATTGCCGGGTACTGATTTACGAAGAAAAGATCAGCAGCGCCAAGTCGCTCGTACCACTTCTGGAAAAGACATCCAAAGCCGGTGTTCCGCTCTTGATCATCGCCGAAGACGTCGACGGTGAAGCCTTGGCAACCCTCGTTGTGAATAAGATGCGAGGGATTCTGAAGGTTTGTGCTGTTAAGGCTCCTGGTTATGGCGATCGCCGCAAGGCAATGTTGGAAGATATTGCCGTTCTCACTGGCGGCAAGGCCGTGTTCAAGGACTTGGGTCTGAAGCTTGAGAATGTCGAATTGTCCGATCTGGGCGTTGCCAAGAAGATTCGGATTGATTCTGAGAACACAACCGTTGTTCAAGGTTCCGGCAAGAAAGCAGAAATCGAAGGCCGAGCTGCTTTGATTCGCGCCGAAATCACAAAAACCGATAGCGAATACGATCGTGAGAAGCTTCAAGAGCGTCTCGCCAAACTCGCTGGCGGCGTGGCTCAGATCAGTGTCGGTGCTCACACCGAAACGGAAATGAAAGAGCGTAAGGACCTGATTGACGACGCTCTTGCCGCGACACGTGCAGCCATCGAAGAGGGGATTGTTCCTGGTGGTGGCGTTGCTTTGTTGCGTTGTCTGCCAGCAATCGAAAAGTTAAAGCTGACCGGTGACGAACAACACGGTGTAACGCTGGTTAAGAGCGTCCTCGAAATGCCGTTGCGAACGATCGCCGAGAATGCCGGACTCGACGGTGCCGTTGTTGCAAACAACGTCAAGAAGTCCAAAGATAAGTCCTACGGATATGACGCACTCAATGAACGATACGGTGATATGTTCGACTTTGGTGTTGTCGATCCGACTAAGGTAGTTCGATCCGCTCTTCAGAACGCTGCGAGCGTCGCCTGTCTGCTGTTGACCACCGATTCGATCGTCGTCGAAGCTCCAAAGCCGAAGGAAGATGACCATCACCATGACGACCACCATGACGGAGGCGGCATGGGAGGAATGGGTGGCATGGGCGGCATGGGTATGGGTGGCATGGGCGGAATGGGTGGCATGGGCGGATTCTGATTCGCTTAGGCATCTGATTCTGAACTGACGCCTCGATAATTGAATAACTAACTTCACTTGATAGGACCAAAAATAATGAAACTCAAGCCTCTTGATGACCGTGTTGTTGTCGAACCACTGACCGCTGAAGAGAAGACCGCCGGTGGTATCGTTCTGCCAGACACTGCCAAAGAAAAGCCACAACGCGGTAAAGTGATTGCGGTAGGACCAGGCCGATTGCTGGATAGTGGCGAACGAGCACCAATCGCTGTTGTGATTGGCGACGAGGTTCTGTTTGCCAAGTACGGCGGGACAGAAATCGAAGTCGACAAGAAGGACATTAAGATTCTTCGCGAGTCAGACATTCTCGCGAAAGTTGTTTCGTAACTTATCGCTCGAAATCGGATGTCGATGATTTGAATTGACAGGGAGACCATGTGAAAAGGTCCCTGTCAGTTCCTCGACTCCGGTCGCGGATGGCATTCTCTCATAATTTTTCCATTGGAGTCCCGTTGTGGCTAAGCAATTGTTGTTTGAAGATCGAGCCCGCATCAAGCTGCTTCACGGCGTGGAAACGCTGGCAAAGGCTGTTGCCGTGACGATGGGTCCCACCGGACGAAATGTCATTATCGACAAATCCTTCGGCAACCCTGTCGTAACGAAAGACGGCGTCACTGTTTCAAAGGAGGTCGAACTCGACGATCCTTACGAAAACATGGGTGCCAAACTCGTTAATGAAGTCGCATCGAAAACGAGTGACGTGGCGGGAGACGGTACCACAACGGCGACAGTACTCGCTCGAGCAATTTACAGCGAAGGTCTTCGCGGTTTGACACTCGGGGCGAACCCGACTGTTGTCCGCAAAGGGATCGAAAAGGCCGTTGATGCTGCGATTGCGTTTGTTGAGAAGATGGCCAAGCCGGTCGAGAAGAAAGAAGAGATCGCTCAGGTCGGATCGATTTCGGCCAACAACGACCGGGTTGTCGGCAATCTGATTGCCGATGCGATGGAAAAAGTCGGTCGCGATGGCGTGATCACAGTCGAAGAAGGTAAGGGAAATTCAACAACTCTTGAATTGGCTGAAGGGCTTCAGTTCGACAAGGGTTACATTTCGCCTTACTTCGTGAACAGTCCTGAATCCATGCAGTGTGTGCTGGAAGACTGTTACATTCTTCTCTTCGAAAAGAAGATCTCCAGCCTTCGTGACTTTGTTCCGCTGCTGGAAAAGGTTGCTCAGCGAAGCAAGCCTTTGCTTGTGGTGGCGGAAGACGTTGACAGCGAAGCCTTAACGGCTCTGGTTGTCAATAAGCTGCGTGGTGTGCTGAATATCTGTGCCGTCAAGGCTCCAGGATTCGGTGATCGTCGCAAGGCCATGATGGGCGATATGGCCACGCAAACTGGTGGTACTTTGATTTCGGAAGATCTCGGCATCAAGCTTGAGTCGGTCGAAATCGCTCACTTGGGCCGTGCCAAGAAGGTTGAAGTCACCAAGGACACCTGCACGATCATTGATGGTGCTGGCGATAAAGAGCAAATCAAGGCTCGCGTTGATCAGATCCGTCGCCAGATCGAAGCAACCGAAAGTGAATATGACCGTGAGAAGTTCCAGGAACGACTCGCCAAGATGACAGGTGGCGTCGCCATCATCTCGGTAGGTGCTGCGACCGAAGCCGAAATGAAGCAGACGAAGGCTCGGATGGAAGACGCATTGCACGCGACTCGCGCCGCAGTGGAAGAAGGAATTCTTCCAGGTGGTGGTGTGGCGTTGCTGCGTGCCATCTCGGCAGTCAGCGAAGTTAAAGCGAAGGGCGACGAGAAAATCGGCGTTCAAATCGTGATCAAGGCTTTGGAAGCCCCGATTCGCCAGATTGTCGCGAACTGTGGTCTCGATGGCAGTGTTGTGGCTGATGAAGTTCGCAACATGCCAACGAACACTGGTTATGATGCGAACGCAGCCAAGTACGTCGATATGTACAAGGCGGGGATTATCGATCCTGCCAAGGTTGTGAAAAGTGCCCTTCGTAACGCTGCATCGATCGCAGGGTTGATGCTGACAACGCAGGTTCTCGTCACTCGCAGTGATGACACCGAAGGTAATAAGAAGAGCAAGGTCGAAGGATCGGTGCGGTAACACGGACGACAGACGCGATATCCGGTGATCCGACCTTCCCGATTAACGGGTCGATTCGGTAAACCCGGTCTTGTCGGAAATCTGTAATCGATAACAATGATCGAGCCGCCGGAGCATTCTCCGGCGGTTCGTTGTGTATCTAGATATCGAAAAAGCGACTGGCCGGCTGATTTTTAATGTCTGCCCAATGTTGGAGTGAAGCCGTGATGGCGACGAAGCGGGACTATTACGAAGTGCTGGGTGTCGCCAAATCGGCATCTGAAGACGATATTAAGAAAGCCTATCGTAAACTGGCGGGAAAATTTCATCCCGATCGCAATCCAGGTGACGAGGTTGCAATTGTATCGTTCAAGGAAGCCGCAGAAGCGTTCGGTATCCTGAGTGATCCGGACAAGAAAGCTCGCTATGACCGCTATGGTCATGCCGGAGTCGAAGGGGGCTTCCAGGACGTTGATGACATTATGTCGGCGTTCGGCGGCATTTTTGGCGGTATCTTTAACGGCGCTGGTGGCGGAAGTCGCGGACCAGGGGGGCCACGTGCAAGAAAGGGTGAAAGTCTTCAGACGTCACTGACGATCGAGCTGCTGGATGCCGCGGTCGGGTGTTCTCGGGAACTTCAGATCGATAAACATGTTTCCTGTGTCACATGTAACGGGTCGGGTGCCAAGCCGGGAACACAGCCACAGAAGTGCGACTATTGCAATGGCCAGGGTCAGGTCATTCAATCGCAAGGTTTCTTTCGCGTACAAACGACCTGCCCATCGTGTCGAGGGCGAGGAACAAGTATTCGCGACAAATGTCCTGAATGTCGCGGGCAACGGGTTGTCAGCCGCCCGAATACGCTTGAGGTCAAAATTCCTGCCGGGATCGATAATGGCATGCAGCTTTGCCTGAGAGGTGAAGGTGAAGCAGGAGAAAATAACGGACCGCCGGGTGATCTATACATTGATATCCGCGTGAAATCACATCCGCTGTTCAAACGTGATGGACGGAACCTGGCTTGCGAGGTACCGATCACGTTTGCCCAGGCGGCACTTGGGACATCACTGGATATCCCCATCCTGACGGGAAAGCACCACATTACCGTTCCTGCGGGGACTCAGCCGGGCGAAGTCTTTCGCTTGAAGCACCAGGGGATGCCAGATCCTCACGGAGGAATGAGAGGCGACCTGCTCGTCGAGTTTCATGTCGAAGTCCCGAAGAAGCTTAACAAGAAGCAGGAAGAGTTGTTGAGACAACTTGCAGAGCTGGATGACAAACAAGTTTCCGCCAAACGGAAGACCTTTCTAGATTCCGTCAAGGCGTTCTTTACCGTACAAGAGGAAGCGGAATAATGGCCAAACAGACTACAGAAGCGAACGTTGATCCCGACGACGCTGATACGAATTCACCAACCCTGGCCGAACAACTTCAGGCGGCGCTCGGCGAGCGTGATCAATACAAGGAAAAATGGGCTCGAGCACTCGCCGATCTCGATAACTTCCGCAAGCGTGTTTATCGCGAGATGGACGACGAGCGAAAGTATCAGTCGGTACCAGTGCTGAAATCATTGTTGCCAATCTTTGACGGACTTGATCGAGCCGTTTTCGCTGCATCTCAATCGAAGAATTTCGACGCCCTGCTGCACGGCGTGCAAATGACGATCAAGCAACTGGAAACAGCGTTAGGTGGTCACGGAGCAAAGCCGATCGTGGCAGCAGGCCAACCATTCGATCCGAATCTGCACGAAGCAATCAGCCAGGTGCCATCGGCGGATCATCCACCAATGACAGTCATGAACGACGTCGAGCGAGGATACACGCTTCACGATCGAGTCATTCGACCAAGCAAAGTCATCGTTTCCGTCGCATCACCGAAATAAACAATCAGGTGACTTGAGAAATCTTTCGGAACGGATTTGTTCTCGCTCTCATGCACTCTCGTTCCCAGGCTCGTTCCTGGGAACGAATTTCTTCAATTCTCCACGTCGCGAATCGTCAAGCAACCCGCAACTCGAATTTTTTTCTTCATTCCAAATCAGGCCGAACGGTATTTTTCGGCCAGCGCAGGGGTTTCGTCATTACTGCAGGAATATCGTAAGTAACCGCGATTTGTGCCGGGGCACGATATTCCTGTCTCTCTGGATTTGATCGAAGTCCACCGAAAACTCTAGTACTGGTGTTGCCTTCAGACGCGATGTAAGACATATTGACTTGTGTTTTTGGGGGCCGCGTTGTGCGATCTTAACCCAGATATGCAGAAGTCGCGTTTTCGTCGAGAGATGGTCATGACGTATCGGACGATCACTTTCGCCCTGTGTGTGTTCGCTGTTTTGTGGTTGCGACTGCAGATCATCGACACATTTGGACTGGGAAGGTCCCTGGCACAAGACGGCAGGTCGCAGGAACAAGAGAATAAGGCGTTTCCGTCCGAGAACCAGCGAAATCGAATGGATAATGCAGAGCGGACCGATGGCAAAACGAAGTTCCGTCACCCTGCCACTGTGTCATTTGATGTGACTGGAAAGATCGAAAATCCGGATGGCTCTGCAGCAGCGGAGGCGACCGTCATCGCCATTCGATTGAGGCCAGGCTTGGGGCCCGATTCTCGTCGACAAGTCACTGCCGACGAGCGAGGTGAATTCTCCATGCGGTTGACAGGAGTTGCTAAATCAAATGCCGAGTGGTGGATGCTGGCATTGCATGGCGATGACAGTGGACGTCAAAGCGTGTCGTTTATCTTTCCTTCCCGAGCTGAAGACGGAACGAAGCCCCTCGAACAACAGCCAGAGTCGATACTTATTCGGATGGTGCCGGGAAGAGTGATCTCTGGTACTGTGTTTGATGAGGTCACCCGAAACCCAATCCCTTTTGCAAGGGTCTATTCGCATCAAGGACAACTCGTACGCACGAATCGCGACGGGCGCTTCGAGCTGCGAGGGGTTCCCGCTGGCATCGAAACCCTGGTCATCACGGGACGATCCAGTTCTGTTCGAACACGGGTATTTGTGGATGTTTCCGAGAGAAATCACGCCGAGATTGATCTTTTCCTTGCACCCGGTGGCACTGTACAGGGCCGAGTTCTCGATCAGAACGGCGATCCGGTTCCTGGTGCTGCCGTGTCGCGTAGCAGCGGCAGCATGATTCTGAGTGCTGCCCTGACCGAGACAACCGATGATGAAGGTCGATTCACTTTTGATGGCTTTCCGCTGAAAACATTGATGTATCCATTGCAAGTCAGTGTACCCGGGTTTTACGCAACAGAATCGAATATGTTCGCCATCCGCGATTTCGATCAGCCATTGGAATTAACGCTGGGGGTTGCAGCTGCCGAGGAAAATGGCGGACCTGCGGGCTTGCGAAATGCCCTGGCCGGGGGAGCCCAGGTCCCTCCGGTTGGTGCCATACGAGGCCGGGTATTTGACCCACAAGGACGACCCGTTCGGAACTTCATCGTCAAACTGCTCGCAGTTACCAGCAATGAGGCCCGTGACAGCGGGAGTTTTTCCGCGTCGACACGACATTTCTGCGACGACGACGGACGATTCGTGATCGGCCAGCTGGATGAAAACAAGCGATACCGTATTGCTGCGATGGCACCGGGATTTGGCTGTGTCGTGATCGAGCCGATATTTGCTCGACGAGGATCAGCGTTGATGGAACAGGACGCGATCGAATTCCGACTCGGCCCGCCTCATCAATTGCAGCTACAGGTGGTCGATGCAGAGACACGGCAAGCCATTCCCGATGTCATGATCGGATTTTTGGAGAACAGTGGTCGTCGGGGACCGTTTGAATGGAACTATCGATTGAATGGTGCTCATGTGGAATGGACATCCACAACGGGGACAGCATGTTTCACCGATCTTTCGACAGACGAGGGATCTGTTTTTATCGAACATCCGGGGTATGCAAGGCATCAGCAATTTTGGAGACAGGCTGTCAAATCGCCTGCCGGAATGGACGAAGGTCGAATCGAGATTGTTCTGGTCAAGGAGTCGCGTCTTAAGATCCGGATTGCGAACCTCGGCAAGCGCGACGTTCGCGGTTTGTACGCAACTGTGACAACATTGACTGGTCAAACCCTCGATTCGCCGATGGGCGTGCCGGGTGATCCACCGACGATCACTTTGCGGCAACTTTCACCTGGTAAACAAACACTCGTAATCTATGACGCCAGTGCGGCCCAACCGTGGATTCCACTGGCAACCTTCGAAGCTAACCTCAAACAAGGTGACAACGAGACGGAGATCGACCTGAGCCGAGATTTGAAGTAGATCTCGAGCCATGCAGCAGGGACTCGTCTCTTTATCAATAAGATCTTTTCGCTAGAACGAAAGTCCAAGCGAGCCGGGCGGCGTCAGTCTCCCCGGCTCGCTTTGTTTCCCGGTTTTTGCGAATGAGACGGGTCCAATGACGTTAAATACAGTGGGATGAGTCTCCTTCCAAGCCACGAAGCAGGTACTTGCATCGACTTGGCAACTCGGCGCGAGCTTCGTCCTCCGGGGGTTCTCGTCCCGAAATCGAGGGGAGGGAGAGTGCTGCCATTTGAGTGGCCTCCTTGCCTCGAATTGCATTTTCAGTTGTTTCCTGTAATATTATTTTGTTATCCATAAATAGCTGGCGTGGATAAGCAGGAAAA
This sequence comes from uncultured Schlesneria sp., assembly GCA_903858935.1. Lineage (GTDB taxonomy): Bacteria > Planctomycetota > Planctomycetia > Planctomycetales > Planctomycetaceae > Schlesneria. The sequence goes on from CAIOKO010000035.1 coordinate 41,473, forward strand.
GCCGATCTTCACCGCTGGGGTTTTCAACTTGGCAGGCATGCCGTGATTCCGGAGCGATGAGAAAAGGTCTGGATTGACAGTTAATAATACGAAGTTGGTCTGAAGGCCAACGCTGCGATGCATTTTCTTCGAGAATACACAGCCTGACGGAAAGCCGTGCGACTGCTTGACGGTCTTCCGTCAAGCAGTCGCGAGTTGCAAAGTGAATCTTGATGTGCCACTGCTTTTCCGAAGCAGTGGCACATCAAGATGAAGCTCGAAGAATGATACTTTACAGCGTTGCCCAGCGGGCTGATCACTCTGGAAAGCGAGCTGTGATGTCTCAGTCATTGTCCCAAATCTGGCTGCATCTCGTCTTCAGTACCAAGAACCGTCAGGTCTTTCTGCAGAATCCTGGCTTTCGGGACGAGATGTTTCTGATGTTAAACCAGCCTCTGCAGGAGCTTGGTTGTCTCTCTAAATGTACTGGCGGCTGGATTGATCATGTTCATATCGTCTGCGGGCTGTCACCTGCGGTGACGATCGCCAAGCTTGTCGAACATGTGAAGACCGAGACCTCGAAATGGGCCAAAAAAACGTCGAGTGGTAGTCCGACATTCACATGGCAAGCGGGTTACGGAGCGTTCTCCGTCAGTCGGTCTAACCTCGACCGAGTTGTCAATTACGTGGAGCGACAGGAAGAGCACCACAAGCGGCATTCGTACCAGGAAGAATTCCGGGAACTCTGTCAGAAACACGAACTCGAAATTGACGAACGTTATGTCTGGGATTGAAATGGAAACGCAACGTGCTGAGACTCTTCAAGCTTTGCGGCGAATTTGCCAGGGAACCGCCAGGCAATTCACTCCAAAGTTTGATGAACGGCTCCGGTTGTCGACAGGACTGCCGGTACTGGATGCACTGTTGCCCGACCGAGGCCTGGAACCAGGCTGGATCATCGAATGGTTGTCTCCAGTCGAGGGTTGCGGAGCCAGCGTACTCGCACTCCAAGGGGTGCGAGCAGCCTTGCAGCGCCAACCGGTTTGGGCTGTCGTGGATGAAACGGGTGAGTTCCATCCACCCGCCGTGCAGGGTTGGGGAGTCTCTCTGGAGGCATTACTTTGGCTTCGGCCTTCGTCGGTTGCGGAGGCGGCATGGGCTGTTGAGCAGTGCCTTCGTTGTCCGGCTGTTGGAGTGACCTGGTTTCAGGCCGAACGGCTTCCTGACCGGGTCATCCAGCGCTGGAAGATTGCGGCAGAAACAGGGGGTGGCCTGGGAGTGCTGTTTCGGCCTGCGAAAGCGGCTCAATATGCGTCGTGGGCGGATGTGCGCTGGCTGGTCCAGCCGAGGCCGGCAATGACAACCGCAGGGCGGCGGATGCGAGTGGAACTTCTCTCCTGTCGCGGTGGATATCGCATGGGAGACTCTGTCGAACTGGAAATCTGCGATGCGACGGGTGATGTGCGTCTGGTGTCCGCTATGGCCGATACAGCGTCTGCGTAGTGCAGGGTCAGGAGGCTCTGGACCGATGGTCATCTTCGCAGAAGGCCGACGAGGGTTTCAGGTCACCGTCTGTTCTCCTGAAGCCGCCGAATGGGGGATTCGTGTCGGAATGCCGCTCGGGGAAGCTCAGTCGCTCTTGCCTGTTTCCTCACACAAGACATCCCGCCCACCACGTCGAAACGAAGTTCAGCGGGAGAAATCTCCCGCGTTGCCGGTGCTGAAACGGGCTGATCCGGCGGCCGATCGAAGTCGATTGCAGGAACTGGCCCTTTATTGCCAGATCTATAGCCCGCTTGTCGGCATCGAAGAGGCTCCGTCGCCCGAATCGCTGTGGCTTGATATCTCAGGCAGTGAAGTTCTGTTTGGCGGGGAACGGGGCTTGGCCGAGAAGCTGCGGGACGATCTGGCTCGGCAAGGAATCCAGGTGCGCATAGCCGTTGCCGACGCATGGGGTGCGGCGTGGGGAATCAGTCATTACGGTGAGTCGGATATCTCGCTGGTTCCACCGGGTCAGCAAACCAACTGGCTTTCCCCTCTACCCATTGCAGCACTGCGAATCGCCCCGTCGGTGAAGCAGTCGCTGCAGTCGCTGGATGTCATGACGATTGGCCAATTGCTGCGTATCCCTCGGGCGAGTCTGCCGTCTCGATTTGGCAAAGAACTGGTCCGGCGGATTGACCATGCATTGGGACTGGCTCCTGAACTACTGCAGGCCGAACGGTTGGCCGAACCGGTGTCTGAGGAATGGCTGTTTGAAGAACCGGTCTCTGATCGCCAGACGCTCGATCATGTCTGCGAGGTCTTGTTAGAGCGGCTATTGACCCGGCTTGTGGCAAGGCGGGCCGGGTTACGCGAACTCGCCTGTCACTGGCTTGGCACGGTCACGGAACCGACGCGGCTGCGTCTTTTACGGCCAACAACCGAAAAGCGGCATCTGACTGAACTGCTGCGTCTGCAAAACGAACGGCGAGTTTTCATGTCAGGCGTCCATGGCGTACGTATGGAGGTTGTCGAAGTCGGCTTGCCCCCTCTTCGACAAGCGACATTATTTGGAGACGATGCCGGTGAAGAGCACCCGCAGGCACTGGCAGAACTGGTCGACCGGCTGAGCATGCGGCTCGGTCGCCAGGCAGTACTGTGTCCACGGCTGATTCCCGACCCACAACCAGAATTCGCATTCGAGTCTATTCCCTGGCTCGATGCTCCACCTTCGACTGAGAAGGAAACCATCGGCATTGCCTCGCACCTTCGTTGTCGACCATTGCGATTATTACGATCACCTCAACCACTCGTGGTCCAGCAGTTTTCGGCCGAAGGGCTGCCAACTCGCGTCCAGCGAGCGACCGTTATTCTTGCCAGCGGTCCCGAGCGAATTGAAGTCGGCTGGTGGCGCGGCCTGGATGTGAAGCGGGACTATTATCGCCTGAGTCTGGCGAACGGAGCAATCTTATGGGCTTTCGTTGACCGAGACACAGGAGATTGGTTTCTGCACGGCTTGTTCGTGTAAAAGAAGCGGAATGTCTATCATCACAGTCGTCAGGAAATAACACGATCATGTCCAGACCGACGAATAGCATTACGTGATTGACGGTGCCGGAACGTATGGAGTTTCAGAAGTGAGCGCAGAAAGCCGGTTACATCCTGTGGGGCGAGTTCTGTTCGGGGCAGGAATCGTGCTGGTCATTTTACGTGGGATCGAGTTATTCACACGAATGCCCGGACTTCCCGCGTTCTGGTATGCCAATCAATCAATCTGGGTTGCCATCGGATTGGGGCTGACCGCTGCAGGCTGGCAAGTTTTATGGGGACAAGCGGGTGCGCAAACCACTCAATGGCATCCATCAGTTCCAGGTAAACGATTTCGCACGACGACGCTGTACGTGGGGGAAGGCTGTCACCTTTGCGATGAGGCCGTCAAAGTCTTGGCAGAATACCACAAGTGGATTCCCACCCCTGATGAGATTGATATTCATTCCAACCCTGATTTAAACAAACGTTTTTGTACCTGCGTCCCGGTCGTCATGTTCGACGGAAAGATTCGATTTCGAGGCCGAGTGGACGAGACATTGTTACGGCGATTGATTGAAGGGACTCCGCCGATTCACGATTTAGCGTCTGCGAAATTCTAAGAGCTCGGTTATCGGCGGGTTTCCTGACGACTTCTGTTTACAACTTCTGGTCGTGTCAGGCAGAGTTAAAAAAGCCATCTAATCGCATCGATTCGTCACAAGGAGTCCCCAGTGTCGACCTCCGACATTAGAATCTGGCAACGCTTTACATTCATTTTGATCTGAACCCTGAAGTTTTACGTTAGCGTCTTAAATCCCATGGAGACGCGTACCTACCCGATAACAGGGCCAGTTCATGTCGACTTCAACTTCTTTGTCTGATTCTCATGAGTATGTCCGTCGTTCATGGCGTCCGAGTTTTCGGACCTGGCTTTTTCTAATTGTGGCTTTGATTCTGACGACTCCGTTCCTGTTGCGAGCCTGTTTCATCTGGAGTGTTCCCGACATTCAGCCGTTTGATGAAAACGCATTCTGCAAAGTGGAAGTCCCCGCCGATCAGAATGCGTTTACTTATTATCGCGAGGCAGGTCGTCTGGCAGAGGGTGTCCAGGCGGCACTTCAGGCCAGTAACACCGTCATGCCGATCGAAAACATGGACGAAGTGGTTGAGAACGGTTGGAGCGTTGCCAACGACTCATTGAAGGCCTGGTGTCAAGACTACCGCAAAGCACTGGACGAATGGCGAAAAGGGACCGAACTTTCAGACGCCTTCTACGTTTCGCCACGCGAAGTCACGTTTAAAATCGACGTGATGACACAGTTCCCGGTACTCAGCGAAGCTCGCAACTTTGCGCGTCTGGCGAGGTTTGAAGGATTGCGACTGGAGTCGGAAGGAGATTTTTCCAAGGCGAGGGAGTGGTACATGGCAATTTTCAGGTGCAGCCGCCATTTCACTCGACATGCATTCAACCTTCAGCGAATGACTGGTTCGGCGCTGCACGCGATGGCTTCCGCATCGCTTGTTCGATGGGCGGAAGATTCACATGTCACGTTAGATCAGCTTCGAGCTGCACTGAGCGAAGTTCAAAACGCAGATCGGATGACCGATGCGGCTTCGTCAACTCTAAAGACTGATTACCTTCTAGCGTGTAATACACTGAACCAGCGCGGCTGGCTTCAGGAAATGCAGGTCGACGAGGACGACGAAGGAGGCAAGGAACCCGGCGCAACGTTGACAAACATTGCTTTATGGCTGGTTGGTGAACCACAAACGACCCAACGAATTCTTCGGCAGGTCCTGTCGAATCAACTTAACGAAATCGACAAACCTTTGTCTAAACAGCAGCCACAAGCGGGTTTAGCCAATGCCGCACTCTTTCAGCCCGATCAAAAACTGCCTGGAAAACCAAATCAGCTTAATCCAGTGGGGATCAATCAAGCTGTCTCGCGGCTGATGATCACAAGGATCTTCGTCTCTGCACCACAGAACTTCGATCAGTTCACGAATTATGTCATCCGAGATCGAGCAAGACAGTTATCGCTGGAAATTGGACTTGCTGCACAAGCATATCGCCGCGAACACGGGGAATTTCCCGAAGATACGATGGCGCTTGCGCCAAAGTTTTTGGATCAATGGCCCGCTGACCCCTTCAGTCCAACAGGCCAGCCAATGCACTACCGACGCGAGAAAGCGACGTCAGCCATGGTTTGGAGCGTCGGGCCCGATGGCAGCGATGACAACGGGGATTTGACCTACACCGAAAAACAACACGCGAAGGATTTGGGGAACGAGTTGAAACCACGCTAAAAGTTAAGGATTCAGTCGCCTTATCAAACTTGAGCCGTGACATTAGACTCTGGCACCGGTTTCCGTAAATTTTGATCCGAACGGTGAAAGTCAACGTTCGCGTCTTAAGTCGTACGGAAAACAGTTCTCACCCGACAGCAGGGCCAGTTCATGTCGATCACAACAGCTTTGTCCGAGTCCAGATTCGATGCGCGCACGCGTCGATCATGGACGCCGACATTTCGGAACTGGTTTTTTCTGATTTCGGCACTGACCCTGTCAGCGCCGTTCCTGCTGCGAGCCTGGTTCATCGCGAGTGTTCCGGACATTCAGCCATTCGATGAAGATGCATTCTGCCGAATGGAAATACCGCTTGATCAGAACGCGTTTACCTACTACCGAAAGGCCGGACGCCTGGCGGAAGGGGTTCTGGCAGATCGCAAGGCGGACAATCGTGAAATGCCAATCGAATTCATGGTTGAAACGATGGATGAGGTTGTTGCCAGCGGATGGATTGCAGCCAACGAATGGTTGAAAGGCTGGTGTCAGGACTACCGCAAATCGTTGGACGAATGGCGAAAGGGGACGGAACTTTCCGACGCCTGTTACCTTTCGCCGCGCGAAATCGCATTTAAAGTTGACGTGACAAATCAGTTTCCGGTCCTCAATCAAGCGCGTCATTTTGCGAGATTGGCGAGGTTTGAAGGGTTGCGGCTTGAGTCCGAAGGGGAACTCGCCGAAGCCAAGGGTTGGTACATGGCGATTTTTCGTTGCGGTCGCCATTTCACTCGTCATGCTTTCAACCTTCAACGTATGACCGGTTCGGCTCTACACGCAGCCGCGTCCGCATCGCTTGTTCGATGGGCGGAAGATTCGCAAGTGACTCAAGACCAGCTTCAAACAGCTCTTAGAGAGGTCCAAATCGCAGACCAGATGACGGACTCAATTTCGTCGACATTCAAAGCGGAATACCTTCTGGCGTCGAATACTCTGAACAATCGCGGCTGGCTTCAATCGATGGAGTCTGACTACGATCATGAACGAGGCAGTGAACCGGCCAAAACGTTGACGAGTATTGCTTTATGGCTGGTCGGTGAACCACAAACGACGCAACGCGTCCTTCGGCAGATCCTGTCGAATCAACTCAGTGAGATCGACAAGCCCTTGTTCGAGCAGCAGCCGCAAGTGGATTTGACTAATACAGCACTCTTTCAGCCCGATCAAAAACTGCCTGAAAAACCAAATCAGCTTGGTCCGGTTGAGCTCAACCAGGCCGTATCACGATTGATGATCACCAGGATCTTAGTACCAAGTCCACAAAGCTTTGAACAATTGACAGGTTTAGCCACTCGCGATCAAGCCAGGCAGGTTGCACTGGAAATCGGACTCGCCGCACAAGCCTATCAACGTGAAAACGGCGAATTTCCCGAAGATTCGGCTGCCATTGTGCCAAAGTTTTTGGATCAATGGCCCACCGACCCCTTCAGCCTGACAGGCCAGCCGATGCAGTACCGTCGCGAGAACAAGACGTCAGCCACAGTCTGGAGCGTCGGACCCAACGGCAACGATGACAACGGCGAAGTGACCTACACCGAGCAACAACCCGCCAAGGATTTGGGGATCGCGTTAAAATCGCGGTGAGTTGCCCGGCCTGTCTATTCTTCGCCCTCTTCCTTCGCCGTTCGTTCGACCCATTGCATCAGTTGCTGGAACTGGTAGGCAAATGCAGGCTCATCCGTTCCCATGGGGCTCTTGAAGAACGAGCCCAGATGCGACATGACCCCGCTGGTCCCACGGCGCGCTTCGCGTTCCGTCAGTCGAACCAGATCGATGACGAGTGGTGCGGCGAGTAACGAATCACATCCCTGCCAGGTGAATTGCAGCACCATCGGTGTTCCAAGGAATCCTTGAAAATGGATGTGATCCCAGGCGGTCTTCCAGTCGCCCATCGATTCGACATACTCGATGGAGACCAATGTTTGCGGTTTATAGCCCAGAATTTCTGTCAGTAAGTGGTCTTTGGATTTGACCTTGTTGGCTTTGTTGGCCGGATCATCAAGGACCTTGCCGTCGAGATTTCCAAAAATGTTGTGACCAACCCAACTCATGACTTTCAAATTACGAGCGGCAAACATGGGGGCCAGAACGGCCTTCATGAGGGTTTCGCCTGTCTTTCCGTCTCGACCGACATGCAGTACTTGTTGTTTTCGAGCATATTCGTCGAGACCGGGCAGGTCTGAGCCGATTGACGGGGTGAAGTTTACGAAGTGACTGCCGCTCTGCATCGCAGCGATGGCATATAGCGTACTGGCAGGGAGCGACGAGTGACTTTTTCCCGAAAGTGATTTCTGAACATCGGACCAATTCCATGTTCGGACTTCGTCTGGCGGAGGGGGCTCCGTCGAAGAGACATTCATCACGATGACGCGGTCGAGTTTGTGGCTTGCTTTGAACTCGGTGATATCTTTTGCCAGGCGCGCGACCACATGAGAGGCCGTCTCGTTGCGAGTCTTTAGTGCCAATGGCCCGGCAAGGGATTCGATTTTAGCCCCGACGTTGTAGAGCGTTCCGGGACGAATATTGCGATCAAACCTGGCGAGTTGGGACGAAATTCCCGCAAGTGTTTTTTCGTTAAAAACGTGCGACTTTTCAATCAGCACTTGAGCTTCAGCGGAGTAGGTCGTTTCGCGAATTTCGTGACCACCGATCACGATCTCGTCCCATTGGACCAGGTCCAGCGGCGCAAACGGAGGGAGCGAAGTGACCAGGCCAGTCGTGTCAGATAGTCCTTTACGAAGTGCTGCGAGACCGACCACAACGGTTGTTGCGACACCACCCCAGGCTCCGACCAACCAGACGCCAACTTTCCGCTTCGCCATACCCTACGCCTTCCTATGATGCAATCGCCATGTTGTTTTGAGCGTCAGCCACGCATTTTTTGATCCTTCACTCTATCAGAGGGATTCGAACACCGCGAGGCCGCTTGTATCCAATTTAGAGACTCCAGCCGGGGATTTCGAAATGGGCTTTTCCGTTTTTGGAGTCACATTTCGATCGGCATTTGGTTTTTTGGTGAAATCGGTAGAATGTGGCACAGAAAGCCCGAGAGGATGATTGGCAAGATCGATCCAAGTCAAAGAAGAGACGGAACGATGAATCGCTGTGACTTAGAAGAAAAAAGCCACCTTGGCATCCGATCGAGAGGACTCTCGATCACGATGTTAATCGTATTGATATTGGGTGTCGCCCGCGTCATGGGAACAACGGCGTCAGCGCAAGAGCCGTTGCCGATTGGCGATTCTTCGACTCCGGTCAAGCCGGCGTGGTCTAAAGACGCTGCCTGGTCTAAGGAAGGAAAAATCCCGAGTGAGCCTTACGAGGTCTGGGACGCGCTCGGCCCGTTTCGATATCCGCTTGCTTTCACCTCGATCATCGTTGTCTGGTTTACAATTGAGAGGCTGGTTGTACTGCGAAGTGGTCGCGTTATTCCGCGTCATTTCGTAAAACGATTTTTCGAGCATATGCAAGCGGGGAATCTCGACCCCAAAATGGCGATCAAATTGTGTGAGGACAATGGCAGCCCCATCGCATTGGTGTTGGCGAGTGGACTCAGGAAATGGGGCAAGAGCAGCGTTGAAGTGGAACAGGCAATTATCGACGGCGGGGAGCGGCAGGTCAGTCAGCTTCGTAAACACATTCGAGTTCTCAATGGTGCGGCAACGGTGGCTCCGTTGCTTGGATTGCTTGGGACCGTTGTTGGGATGATTGATTCTTTCAATCGCATTTCACAAAAGGCCGCGATGGGAAAATCTGAGGCCCTGGCGAGTGGTATCGGACTTTCGCTGCTCACAACCGCTGCGGGGCTGGGGATCGCGATCCCTGCTCTGGTCATGTACATGTACTTTACCGGTCGTGTGGATTCACTCGTGATCGAGATGGACGGGATTGCTCAAGAGCTCGTGGATAAGATCTCTGCCGAGGGGCTCGCTGAGCAGGCCCGAGCTGCAAAGCTTTCAGCAGCGAAACCCGAATCCCGTCGGGCTGTTTGAATTCAGCGTTTTGAGGTTGATTGGTCGTTGATATCTCCCCGGCTTCACGCTGGGCGGCAAGGTCGGCGCGGCAGCGTTCGAAGAGATTAGCCGAACTCCGATTTGCCTGCGCCGTTGGCTTCTTATCGTTTAACCGCGCCTCACGGAGAAGCGGGAGCGGAGCGGCGGAATTGATGACAACCGCGATGTCATTTCTCTTTGGGGCGTTGCGAAAAGTCGGGGCTGGGGCAACGTTCGAAGAGATCGGCTGAACGCCGATCCGCCTGCGCCGCTGGCTTCGGGTTAAACTAAGAAATGGTTTTATCGTTTAACCGCGCCTCACGGAGAAGCGGGAGCGGAGCGGCGGAATTGTCGTCACCCGAGGCGTCATTTCACTTGGGGATATCGCGAAAAGTCGGGGTAGGGGCAACGTTCGAAGAGATCGGCTGAACGCCGATCCGCCTGCGCCGCTGGCTTCGGGTTAAACTAAGAAACGGTTTTATCGTTTAACCGCGCCTCACAGAGAAGCGGGA
>CAIOKO010000036.1 GCA_903858935.1 uncultured Schlesneria sp.
GAAAATCGAACGAACAATCAGTTGGCTGGGTTTCCAAAGAAGGCTCTTGGTTAGGTATGAGTACTACCCGCATCTGTTCGAAGGTTTTGTTCATCTGGCCTGCTTAATGCTATGCTTAAAATGGTTTTGAAATGACCTCTAAATATTGTCGGCTTTCTTCAATCGCTGTAAAAACGACAAGCCATTGCGGATTGGGCTTAGTCGCATCTGACTCTTAAACAACTGCGCCCGTATAAAGTGGCTCAATGATGTCACCATTCAACAAGTGATTGGCTCGACCAAGCGGGTCGTTAATCGACGCGTCATGGCATACTCCGAGAGCGTCGAACAGAGTCGTACAAACATCGGCTGGTGACCACGATCTTGAAATGGGATAAGCGGCAATGTCGTCCGTTTTGCCGATGATTTGCCCGCCTCGAATTCCCGCTCCGGCAAATAACCCGGAATAGGTATGTGCCCAGTGATCACGTCCTGGAATCGATTGACCCGGCAATGTGGAAATTCGTGGAGTTCGCCCAAACTCTCCCATCACGATTACCATTGTCTGTTCGAGAAGCCCGGTACTCGCAAGGTCATCCATCAATGCGGCAAGCCCCTGATCCAATTGTGGCAAGAGCGTGCCCTTTAACCGCCCCCAGTTATCCACGTGAGTATCCCAGGTTTGCACGATCCCCATCGCCGCTTGCACGATCGGGACGCCAGCTTCAATCAGCCGCCGTGATAGCAAAAGAGATTGACCAAACTTGTGGCGACCGTATCGATCGCGAACGGCAGCTTCTTCCCGTTGAATCTCGAACGCCTTCGCAACGCGGTCTGACGTCAGCAAAGACAGAGCAAGTTCCTGCTGCTGGCCGAACGAATCCATTCGGCCGCTGTCCGTACAAGACGTCGAATTTCGGTTCAATTCGTCCAGCAAGTGCTGGCGAGACAATAGTCTTGGTGACGTGATTCCCGGCTGAAGACTAAGCGAGTCGATGCGAAAATTTGGATCGTTCGGATCTTGGTTGATCTGCCACGGATCGTGCTTTGGCCCGAGAAATCCGGCATACTGCCCCGGCCACGTGAGCGGTCCTTCGATGTAGTAATTGGGCAATGACACTCCGGTCGGGATTCCATCGTTTCTGGGTCGAATCCAATCAAGTGCCGACGCGAAATTCGGAAAATCGAAGCGGGATTCAACGCGATCCAGATCGCTTGCACCACGAGGAATCGGCGTAGGCCGTCCCGTGAGTGCAACATGTGTCGCCAGGAGATGATTGTGCTCTAAATGAGCCAGCGAGCGAATGACTGACCAACGACCAATTTGCTGAGCCAGTTTCGGCAGGTGTTCGCAAATCGAGATACCCGGAACCGCCGTTTCAATTGCCGAAAATTCACCACGGATCTCTGATGGTGCGTTTGGCTTCGGGTCGAGTGTATCTAGCTGACTTGGCCCCCCACTGAGCAATATCAGTAAAACAGATTTTGCGCGGGCCACTGCTGGGGACGCGGCTGCACAAGGCCTATGGGACAGGGGAAGGCAGGTTCCAACGACTCCCGCGGCTCCAATTTGCAGAATTTGGCGGCGACGAAAGGGGATTCGAGAAATCATAACGATCCTCTCGGTAATTCAGAGGGATGCATCGGGCAAAGGAACGGGCTGATTTAAATTGCGGCGGCAGCGGTCGAGTCTTCGAGGCCACTCACATCCCAAACAAACCAGAAAGCGCCCGCTCCCTGGATGCTAATCTATTGAAATAACGTACTGCCCCCGGACATCAGCTTCATGCTACATCACATGCCAATCCACTTATACCTTTCGATCAGGCCATTCACAAGAGGGATCATTCGCCCCCCCCCAGCCAAACCTGTGCTTCACTGCGAAACTGTTCAGGTCCCTCAATTCTTAATGAATTGGCAGGCCATCCACATAAACCTTCAAAAATGTGAATCGCTTCGGCAAATTTGTGATAGCCGTAGTCGCATTGAATTGCAAAAGGTTTAAGAATTCTGTGGCATCATAAATGCCAGCATCAAGAACGATGAAACTCACGGCACGCACTTGAAAAGAAGCAGAATTCCTCAAAAAAAAGTGCCGGATCAAGCTGAAAACGGGCTTGATCCGGCATGTCAACAACTTACGTAAATTCAATGCGTTTTGCGACCGATGCCAGGCGATTCGCCGGGTATTCCTGTCACAAGCAGGCCATGCGACGACGTGCGGTCACAAAAATGCCGACCCCAATTGCCGCTAGAGCTTGATAGAGCGTCCCCGGCTCAGGAACCGCGGAAGATGTCGTCACGGACATCTGATAGGGGCCAGGTGGAGCATCCGAATTCGCAGTCACGGTTAGACCCCCAAACGGAGTGTAAGCCCAGTATTCGTTGCTGACACCCGTCCCCGCAGCACTTGAAGCATAGTTCCATTCCACGGTCGACACCGCACCAGGCACGGTGTTTAACTCAATCCAGTAACGAGTATTGGCAGCCAAGGCAAACGAATCGACAGAAATGTCGTAGACAGTGGCCGAGATGGACAAATCACTGTCGCTAAACGTTCCAAGCGTCTTAAGAAGTGATCCCGGTGTGTTCGATGAGTCGCTGAGGAGGCTTACCGTGAAATGGGAGGGCGTCCCCAAACTTCTTTGAAGTAACATTTTGACGTCAGTGAGTAACAAATCACTGCTACCTGTTGAAAATGAGTTGTAAGAGGGACCGTCATCAGCAACAGGATCCAAACCGCCATTCGAGGTGATCGGGGGAAGATTATCGTAAATCACCCCTGCATTCGCCTCACTGTTAAAAGCAAAAATGCCAATTGCCAAAGTCGCGTACACAAGCTTCCAAAAATAACCCATTCATCGAATCCTCATTGTTAGGGCTGATTCTGCAAAATACGCCACAAATAGACCACAGAACCGGTTCGGTCACTCTGAAAGCCAAAATGACTAACAGATCATTCAGTGATTAAAACGGCATCCAGAAGGCTGCAACCTTTCCCAGCAGCGGGACGGACTCAATTAACCCAAAAATAACCGAGCTACGAGTACGCTCCGCTAGCGTTATGAGAATTCGTTCGTCGTCGAGACTTTGTACCGAAACAGTGGCCCTGATTGTAAGCGGACACCCTGCCTGCGATACGCTTATTCGCGTCCAATAAAAACGTAGACAAAACTCGCCCGCCGCATTTTACAACACCTATAAAAATACCCCATTCTCGTCGGTATCGGGATGGTAAGACTCAATAAGCGAACAAGCGATCAAAGACTTTTTACGATGCCGCAGACACGACGTCAGGTTTAGGTGGAACTGACTGACTCTCACACTTTAACGCAATTGACCGATCGAATGCTAACGAGTATCGCGAAGCAAAATGTCAAACCCACGTCGCCGTTACGGGGTGCGAAATCAATGAATCCCGTTTTCTCAACATGGTATTTGGTACGAGTGATCATACAACAAACCCAAAACACGACGCAACACCACAAAGAATGAAGACACGGATGTATCAAGCAAAAACACTTGACACATCCGTAAACATTTCGCTCTTTTACTACCCTGCGGTGATCGACACCTTTCGAATTGCCAATGCCAACGAAATCAACAACGACTTACCCGACGACGAGCAATTACAACACCGCCAATCGCAAGGGCACTGAGCGCTTGACAGAGAGTTCCCGGCTCAGGAACGGCGGAAGGAGGATTCGGGTCAACAGGCGGATTAGGGGTAGGGTCGACTACCACCGGTGGCAGGTTTGATGACTGTGTTGTCGACACTTGCATCAGATAAGGAGGAGTATCATGCGAGTTCGCAGACACTGAGACATTCCCACCTGGGCTGTAGGCAGAGAATTCGCCTATGATCCCCGCTCCCGTCATGTTTGATGCGTAACTCCAGGCTACGACCGACAACGGACCGCTCAACTCAATCCAGTAACGCGTGCTTGCAGCAAGATCAATCGACGCGACAGATATGTCGAACACGGAAGGCGTGTCAGTGTTCAATTGACTGTCGTCAAAGTTTCCAAGCGTATTGAGGACAGTGCCTGGTGCATTAGATGCGTCACTGAGAAGACTCACTGTAAAAGTCGACTGCGTACCCGGAGTTCCAAAAAGAAACAATTTCACATCGAGCAGTTGCGACGTGGTATTACCGGTTGAAAAGGAGTTATATAATGGACCATCAGCGTAGACAGGATCCGGTCCAGTGGCATCGGTAAGTGGCGGCAAGTTATCGTAAATAACCCCCGCCTTTAAGGCACTTCCCAACGATAATATGCCACCTGCGACAACCGCAAGTACAAGCTTCCGAAAACAAACCATTCATCGAATCCTCATTTTTAGGATAAACTCTGCAAACAAACCTAACGCAGGCAGCAGAATCGGAGGGGGTAACTCTGAAAGCCAACAAGGCTAACAGAACATCAGGGATTTAAAGCAGGATGCACTTCGAAATTCACATAGGGATTCGTGTTTGCTTATATCTACCATTCACGCCAGCCACATTTCCCGTCTATATTCGCGACTGTCACAACTGCGTCCTGAGAGCTGTTCTTCGTGGGACGACATTTACAATCAACGCAACAGCACTGAAAATGAGGAAAGCGATTGATGCTTTTAAAGGGTCGAACGAGTCGACACCTTCAAACAAGTGATGACCCTCATCAGCAGTAAGATCATCGAACGATTTATCGCCTATAGCCTCTTCATCAGACTCGTCATCAGACTCTTCGCCATCTAACAATTCTTGCTTTCTTCCCACATGGGGAGAGGCCTGCGCAAACAACTTTCTCCCAGTCGTGGAATTTTCTGCGACGAAGGTCATCGCGAATTCCGCAGTTCTTGATTGCAACAACGTGCCCTGCAAGTCATTCGCCATCGGTGACCGAAAATGCAGAATTACGAGATTATCCTCAGAGTTAAATATTTGGAACTGCCTAATGTAATCACCTTGATCGCTCTTGAGCGGGCCTGAGAACAATCCGTTTTTGTCGGCTTTCGAATCAATTTTATCATCGGCAAAACAAAGTGAGTTTTGATCGATGTTGTCGGCAGAAATCCTGAGACGAGCATACACATGAGCGTTAATAAGCGCCACCGCAAACTCGCCAAGTGTTATGTCCAGACTCTTTGACCCATCGAAAGCTGATAAATCCACGAAATTAGCACAGCAGCCGGAAGACGAGTTGAAAGTATTACACGCGTGTTTAAAAAACAGTGTGACCGCCTGGACTCTGTTTTTTGAGGCATCGTTCGCTGGCGAAGTGCCTGAATCGACCACGGCCTTAGCCGATGATACTTTACAAGCAGTATCCTTAGCTGCTTCAATTAATCCCGCATTAGCGGATTGATAAAGGTTGATTGAATGCAGGAAGACCGTGATTGCCGTGATTTGAAACCTGTACGAAACGATGTTGTGAGAGTTGCTGACGTTGGTTCTAAAATGCATAGACATGGCCCTTTTGTGTTATTTAGCAAACGCGTCTTACGCACCAATACGTTACACTTGTCGTTCTGGATTAGTTTCCCAAGGCAATTGACAATCAGGCGTTAATTCTGGCGATCTTCACTCGCAGGCGAGAGCCCGCACCGATTCGCATTTAGACCCTGAAATAATCAAGAAAGTTAGGTTCTCCGAACCGTGGCGTTTCCGTACCGTCGAAAGTGAAATCAGCGCACCGAAGGAGAAGAAGGCTACGGATCACCAAAACCGTTCCGTAGTTGGGAGCTGCAATCGCGCCGAGAACATCCTTACGACATCAGCAAAGGTTAAAAACAGGCAAGTCACGATTACGATCGGGAAGTTTCCAAATGTAATGGAAATATTACTGAACTGCTTCGTCGAAGAGATCATGGGTTTGTCCTAAATACCAAGAAACACGTTAAAAGAGGGCCAGATTCTTTTGATTTCGACCGAGGGGACTCGAGGCATTCTGCATCCAAGAGAGAGGACCGAAGGCGACAACGGCTTTCACAAATCGATCAGGCGACCTGAGCGCGGCGATGGTGGGGCATGAGACTGACCAACCCACTGCGGCTTGCACCGATGGAGGCAGTGATTCCCGCGATTGTGACCGCAATCAAGCCAATCAAGGTCATACTTGACGTACTGGGAACGGCTCCAATGTGATCACCGACGTTTGTTTGAACGACACCTCTTTCGCCATGATTTTTAAACTTCTGAACAAAATGTGCGAACGTCGAAATCGGTTGATCTACCGATCCGGAAGGTGGAATCGGAGTGATTTTGTGACCACGACTGGCGCGCAGGTCGGTATCAACTTTCCGCAGATGAACGGGTGCCTCGCGACGAGCGCATTGGGCCATTAACCAGGTTCCCGTACTCGTCTTGTTGATCAAACTTCCGGAGACAAACGCGGGACGAAATCTTTTTGCGACGGACCGGATTTCAACGGAAGCATTACTCAGTTGACCAAACCTCACGCTCCTCGATGCATTCACATCACGAACACCACTCAAAGCACCGATCATAAAAACATCGGCGTGTGCCTGAGTGGCGATGACCGAGCAAGTAATGATTGCAACAACCCACGTACTCAAAGTCTTCATTTCGGCTGGCCCTTTATTAAATGTCTTTAGCACAATTCGTACGACGATTGCGCAGTTCACCAGATGGAAAGCCCACCCCTCGTAAGGAAGCGTTGCAATCAACCACCTGAACCGAAAACTCGGTCCGCAACTTCCGCGACGACTCGTTCAACAACGGCGAACGCTGTAAAATCAGCCGCACGACGACCAAGACTCAAGCAGAGCCAGAACCAACTCGAATTCAGGGACTCGTCAAGCACAAATGCCTGCAGCACCCAAGAAAGGCTGGCACGCTTCAACACCACGGGAAGTACCCGCGATTCAAACCACTTCCTTCTCCACACGTCTGCGTGGAGTGCAGATCCTGTGTTTCTCGCTTGTTCAAATGTTCCTAAGTTGAAATAGTTCTAGACCGCCACTCGGATATGGCAACAGAAAAAATTGGAGGAAATACGAATTTTTATTTCCCGGCAAAGCACCTCACCCGCACCAAAACAAGCGCTGCAAGAAGAATTGGAAGCTGGAAACCCCTAAATCGGAACATGCGTACACTAAAATGCGACTGAGAACAGCTCATTAGTTAATTTTAAGCGACCATAGATCCGTTGGCTTCGCGGGAGGGAGACAGTAGTTGGTGACGACCCTCGAGGCTGCGACGTTAAAATTCATCCCTTTTCGGCGCGGAAATCTAAGCCATCTGCGTACGACGCCGGTAGACACCAACCACAAGGGAGAGAACACCCAGCCCAAGCAGGGCAAACGAAGACGGCTCAGGAACAGGGGATGATTGCGAAGTGCTGTTAATGCCGACACCGAAGTCCGCGTCGTCAAGAAAGTTTCCGTACGTTGCGCTCCCGCCTGCTGCGCTGATGGACACGTAGGAGAACTGGATCGAGTCCGTCGACGCCACGTTGTTTCCGACGGTAAAACTTCCTGAGTAAAATCCCCACGCCTGATTGCCGTCGGAGTATTGATGAGCAAAAAGAACTACACCGGTTTTCGTGTCAGTGATCTTTAGCTCCATCGTATCAACACCTAAACGCCCCCGATGAGCAAAGTGATAATCAACAACGTCGCCCGACTGAATACCACTCGTACTTTGATAAAGCGCCCCGACTGCATTCGCATTCAGCTCAGCAAAATTTGTTCCGTCGTATGCGTTTACCCCACTGTACCCACTACCCCAAACCTCAACCTTGTGATCTGGCTCCGTCGTAAGCCAGCCCCCGGCTGGACTAATCGAGGCGTCGCTGTGATCGCCCCATGTGTTATTCGCCTGGCCATATTCGAAACCAGCGTTGATTAACCCTGCGGAAGCCAGTGACGTGCACAAAAAAAACATTGGAACGGAAAACACAACCGCGCGTAACATTGGACAATCAACCCATAAAAAACGTTATCATTCTGTAGAACCAATTGTTGTTCTGCTCGTTTTGACTCGCAGAACAACATCCAATTCAAACCCAGTGGACAACATCCCCCCACCGGGATCACTTACGAAATATGCCAATCGCCGCAATCAGACGGCGGCGGAAAGGATCATCCTCTAAGCGGACAACCCAAAGAGTGACGCACCGCGAACTGCGAAACGCGGAAAAAACGCCTGAACCAAACGACATTCTTGCTTCATTCAACGGTCGTCATTCTTCAAGACTCGTCGACTCACCCCAGAAATCATCTTCTGAGCCTGGATCAACGCCATGCTTTTTTCCGATCGGGCGTCGCATGGCATTTCGGGCAACGATGCAATTTCTCTCGAAAATTACGCCGTTTTTATAGTCCAGAGCCCAACAGCGTCCACAACATTTTTCCACATTCACGAGATGTTTGTGCTTTTTCTGTTAATCCACTGCTTTTGCGACGGCGATCGAGCAAGTCCGACATCGATTCTCGCTTTGTTTATGCATAAAAACGAAACTGCCGGATGGGACGCGGCCCCACCCGGCGGTTTCGAAACTCGATTTCAGGACTTTTCGTCGACGCTGCTCGTACGACTCAACATTGCGATCGTCGAAATGTTATCAGAGCCACAAGCTTGATCATGCTGGGCCAGAACAGAATTGAGTCGCTCACTCAATCGGATGTTGTTGCCCCGCGTCGGCGGGCACGACAAACAACTAGACCGACGAAGCCTAAAGCGGAAAGGGCGAGAGAACTTGGCTCAGGAACCGCCGAAGCCTCAACCAGCGAAACCCCATCCAACAATGCGATTGGAGGCAATCCGTTCGGCGTCCCCACAGAGAGGAACGACAACAACTCACTGGTGCTATCAGCATGAAAGAACATCGTTGCTTGAAACCAGCCCGTGAATGCATTCGAAGGAAGCTTCTGGCTGTCGGGACCGCTTGGGTCTCCATAAGAGACAACCTGCGTTGGCGAATTTCCCAGGCTCACGTTCAGTGATTCGGTCGTGTAACCATGTCGATTGGAAAGCTCGATGGCCCCCCAATAGAAGCTTAGCCGGTAGTCAATACCGACTGTCAACCCGTTAATTTGTTGCGACAAAGCGCCATTCGCCTTAGAATCACCGTCCATCGCGACAAAATTTCCACCATCAGGACTAGAACCGGTAAACGACGCAGACAGTCGCTGGGGCTCTGATGGGTATTGAGAAACAGCATCGACGGTCGTTGCATTGCTGGCGTTAAACCAGAGGTTGTAAACAGAACCACCTTGAGCATTCGAGCCGTTCGTCCAACCCGTCAGTCCCGAACCAGTGATCCCCGCAGGCTTCCAGTTGTTGCTTCCAAGTTCATAGCTGACTCCATTGAACTGAGTCTGTTCAAATGAGCCATTTGACACGAGACTTCCTGCATCAACGGTACTTACGAACGCAAAACCGATGATACTCGCAGCAAAACGAACGAAAAGTGTTTTCGAAATCATTTTCTTGAAGGCGTTATTTTCCGAACGAAAGATGCAGATAAAGATAAAACCGACACCGCCGCGTGTGAGAACTTACTTCAGCATCTGACGACGGCGTCGAAGCACATTGATCGCCAGACCAAGTCCTCCGAGTCCAAGCAGAGCCAAGGATGATGGTTCAGGGACTGCAGCGGGCGCCGGCAATTCCGTGCCGGAGGGGGGAGCTTGCAGTTCGGTACTGAAAGTGAAATTGTCACTCTCGAAGACAGTCCAACCAGGCAAGTTTGTCAGGACAATCGTGTCGAACTCGTCTTCCTTCGTCTGAGCGTAGAAATTGACGAAGGCATAATTCTCTTCGGTGTTTTTCCCTTGAAAGTCCGGGGTGGGATTGCCAAGGTATTCTTTGGGCAACGCGGAAAGGAATTCACCCGTGCCCGTCAGAGATCCGACTTGCTTATCACCGTTGAAAAAGGCAATTTGATTGAATTTGTCGGCAGCCGAAATCCACAGCCCAAAATAGGCTTGCGCATTACTTAATTTCAGTGTGACATCGCCTTCTTTAACGGCGAAATAATTTGAGGATTGATCTTTGTTTGAGGGATCAATCGCCCCTCCGTACTGGTCAGCAGGATTGATCGAGAACTTACCTTCAATCTTGGCAGTCAACGATGAAGAAACATCAAGTGCCAGACTGCTTTGATCGCCGGTGGGGAGATTATTGAAGTCAATTACTGACGTATCCTTCGCCGAGGACGTCTGTGCTCCAGGCCCTTCTACGGTCTGAATTAGACCTGCATTTGCAGACCTCGCGACCAGTAGCGACAATCCTACCGCCGCGAATCGGACCATACGAAATCCAGAAGCAGCGAACTTGTGACGGCTGATGACATTCATTTAGAACTTTCCTTATGTTTGAAAGCGGTGATCAACACGCCGAATCAAACTCTGATTTGAACTGATTCATCAGAGCGAAACTGGTATGACACCCACAGCAGAAGAAGACCACTGATTGCTGCTCAGCGATTGATGTTGCGTAGGCAACTCTTATTAAGACGCTGGCTTGTCGTCTGACTCGAAAAAACACTCACGACGACATTTCTACAGATCGATCAGAACATCCGAGCTCGACGCTGACGTGGTGTACGACCGAAGAATCCACGACGACTTGCACTGATCACTGCTGTGATACCTGCCAGACTGAATGTAAACAGGCCAATCAAGGTCATGTTCGACGTTTTTGGAACGATCTCACCGTCATCGCCAAGCATCACCTGAACTTCGCCATTGTTATATTGACTTCCCGCTGCAGGCTTAAACAGTTGGGCAAACTGCGCGAATGTCGAAATCGGTCGCATTTCGCTTCCAGCAGGTGGAATCGGAGTGATCCCGTGACCACGTCCGGCCAAAAGATTTAACTCAACTTTTGGTTTTCGGGGAGTGCCGTCACGACGAATGCTTTGCGCCATTAACCAGGCTCCCGTACTCGTCTTGTTGATTAAACTGCCGGACACAAAAACAGGGCGTACTCGGTTCGAGTTTCGCTGATTTTCATCGGCGGTGTTAACAACTACGTCAAACGAATTCTGATGACTCGCTGCACTAACGTCACGGGCGCCGTCCTGAGAACCAAGCATGAGAACATCGGCGTTTGCCTGGCTAACAATTGCTGAACACGTAACGACAGCTGCAACCCACGAATTCAAAGCTTTCATTTCAGATAATCCCTTACATTAATCAGCCAACCACTTCTTGAAAGCAAGATCATTAAGTGGCATTTGCGGAACGGAACACAACAAATCGAACTCGTTTTCAACACACTTATTAATAACGTTGATTAAGTGCGATACAGTTTAAGCGCAATGGTTGCGCAGTAATTGCGATCAAAGACATGCGAATGGGCATCAATTGATGAACTCAATTCCCAACCTGGAAAAAACCAGGCCCGCAACTTGCGAGAACGCATTTTCAACGATGTCGGCAGGAGGCGAATCGACCCAGCCGACAATCACGACTCAGGCGAAGGCGCTGCAACTCTCTCACAGCACCAAACTTGAATCTTTCCTCATCCCTTCAAGCGGGTGGCACCATTCAAGGCCACAGGGCTTTTCCGGGAATCAGACTGCTTCAGGCCGAACAGTTACGTATAGACTGAAGTTTTTCACGCCCGTTTTCATTAATGTTTGATTAATGCGTCCGAGTCGGGAGAGTTTTAGGCAGTCACTCGCACTCGGCAATGGGCAAAATCGTAGGAAAAAATGTTTTTTTACGTTTTTTTACTTGCATCCCAGTTGGCAGCAGAAGTGCGACCTGCACAAAGCAGAAAGACTTCGGCCAACGACCCTGAAAGCAATTCGACAAGCCCAAAACGTTGCCATCATCGTGGCAAGCTCCGCGCGGATCTCTCGCTGAACGAGAGCAAACCCTTCTGCAATTCATCAAGCAATCAGTAAAACACTTTGCTCCCTGCTTTCTTTCGACGATCAAATTGAAGGGAATGCCCATGCGAGGCAGCCAAGCTCAAATATTTCATTACGCAGCCTTTATGCAAACGAGATACCACTCAAGGGAAAGCACAATTTACAGCCACCCGCGTCTTTCGACACCACGCTCGTCAAAGACTTCGACAAAAATTGCATATATTACAGCCGTCAACCGCGTATTCTTCCCAACAACACCAATCAACGGCCAAAAGAACGGTATTTTTTTCAATATTTTCGATTTTGAATGAGTTCAATTTGGGAGCCCATCAACATGAAACGCGGATCATGAAGAAAACTGTGAGTGAAGACAGTAAATCGTCGCCTTCAAACGAAGTGATAAATGCGCGTTGGAAATCAGATGTTCAACCCGAGAACTACCGAAAACGGCTTGCTGGTGCGTCAATCCAACTGGTTGGTCCATGACTGGACTGGAAACTCTAAGGTCGCTGAATTGCGAAATTGGCCAGAATCTCGCTAGCCTATCCGTAGAACGCATGTAAGCCGACTGATCTATTATCAATACATTTGATCAAGTGTATTCCCGCGCAATGGTTTTGGAGGCCTTGATGACGCCGCGACCTGCAATCTGGCTTTGTCTTATGGTTACGTTTGCCTTAGCCCCCGTCACACTGATTGCCGACGAATCGGTGACCCGAACTGAAGACGTTATCTACGGGCGAAAGTTCGGGACCGCACTGACACTGGATGTTTTCTCACCCAAAAAGCCCGAAGGCAAGCCAGGAAATGGAGCTGCGGTCATTTTCGTCGTCAGCGGCGGTTGGTTCTCGTCACACGAAGCGATTAATCAAGGATTTATCAACGAATTTCTGAATCATGGCTATACGGTTTTCGCCGTCGTCCATGGCAGTCAGCCGAAATTCACGATTCTTGAGATCGTCGACGACATGCATCGAGCCGTCCGTTTCATCCGCAGTCGTGCAACATTCTATCAGATCGACCCGGAACGAATGGGAATCTTTGGCGCTTCAGCCGGGGGACATCTTTCGCTGATGCAAGGCACGGCCGGCACACCTGGCAACCCCGATGCGACTGATTTGGTCGAACGAGAATCGAGCCGCGTCCAGGCAGTGGCTTGTTTTTTTCCGCCCACAGACTTTTTAAATTATGGCAAACAGGACGAAAATGCGCTGGGGCGAGGAGTTCTTAAGAATTTCCGTGCCCCATTCGACTTTCACGACTTTGACAAAACCATCAATGCATTTGTGCCAATCACCGACGAGAAACGACTTGTCGAGATTGGCCGTAGTATTTCACCAGTGAATCACGTAACCAGCGACGATCCTCCGACGCTAATCATTCACGGTGATGCTGATATGCTGGTACCGATTCAACAGGCAGAAGTCGTGATCGAAAAACTGAAGACTAATAACGTTCCGTGCGAACTGGTTGTTCGAAAGGGGCAAGGGCACGGCTGGCCGGAAATTGGTAAAGATATTGCGATCCTGGCTGACTGGTTCGATAAACATCTGGCAAAAAAACAGGAAGCGAAGTGATGCCGCATCACTTGTTGTGTCAACTAGCCCCGCTGCGCTCACCGACCGGTTTTGATATAAGTCTCTCGATATTGGAGAACTACGAGAATGACTCGAATCCTGAAAACGGTGACTCTCGTCGCAACTATTGCCTTTGCTCCATTCGTCGCAAATCGGGTTCACGCTGAGCCAACGGCGATCTCTGCAAGAGAAGAAGTTAAATACCCTGCTGGATGGGAGCCAACTGCCCACCGCGATGAGACTCGACCGCAATTCTCGTATAATCCTTTGGGAGGGCCTCGACATCAAGGAGCTTTTCTCATCACATCGTCCGATTCAATTGGTGAGAATGGCTGGTTCCAGAAACCATACGCGGTCGTGGGCGGAACTTACGTTCATTTTGCGGCAGACCGAAAAACCACTCATGTCTTAGCCTCATATCGCAGTGCCGTTGCAAGAATTGTGTGGTTGGACGCCAGAGGAAGGCCGGTTCTGGCCAGGGTTCCGGAAGGATTGGAATCGACGTCTGGAACTGTGCCACTGGCAGAGCCAGAACACCCTCTTGATAAAGAAACGACGTCCGAAGGCTGGACTCGCGTTGAAGGAACATATCAAGTCCCGCCGGGTGCGACGCAAGCGATCGTAGAACTCCACCTGCAATGGGCACCAAAGGGACATTGTGCATGGAGTGATGTCCGATTTGAACAGACGCAATCGCCACCGTCTCGAAAAGTCCGACTCGCAACAATACATCATGTCCCGACAGGCCAGTCACCACGAACGAATTGTGAAGAATTTGCACCGCTCATCGAGAGGGCGGCAAAACAGCGCGCAGATCTTGTCGTTCTCGGCGAAACGATTCCATACGTAGGGGTAAAAAAACTGCCACATGAAGTCGCCGAACCTGTTCCAGGCCCAACGTCAGACTACTTTGCGTCCCTTGCCAAGCAACACGGGGTTCATATCGTGGTCGGGCTGTATGAACAAGATGACCGCGTCGTTTACAATGTGGCGGCGTTGTTGGGACCTGACGGCAAATTGATCGGCAAGTATCGCAAAGTCTGTTTACCGCACCGTGAGATCGAGCAAGGTGTGACTCCGGGCAATGAATATCCCGTATTCCAGACGAAATTCGGTAAGGTCGGGCTCATGGTCTGTTACGACGGATTTTTCCCAGAAGTCGCTCGCGAACTGACTAATCGCGGCGCCGAAGTCATTGCCTGGCCTGTCTGGGGATGCAATCCGCTTCTGGCACAGGCACGTGCCTGCGAGAATCATGTTTACCTTGTCAGCAATACTTTCTGCGATGTGAAGGCAAACTGGACGATCTCGGCTGTCTACAACCATGCAGGTGAACCGATTGTCAAAGCCAACAACTGGGACGACATCGCCATCGCGGAAGTCGATTTGAATGAGCGATATTTCTGGCGAAACAACCTTGGCGATTTTCATTCAATGGTCCAGCGGCATCGCCCCCCACCGGCAGGCAATGTTGAATTGCAGCCGGCATCCGATAGCAAGTAGACGCAGGATTTGTTATTTGAATCATCAGGAAGAATTGGACTGATACGACTTATCAGGCCCATAGAACAAATCTGTTTATCGATCGATATTTCACACCGTTGATTTCATTTTCAGGAGAATCTGCATGTCACGCCTTACTCGCCGAGATTTCACCAAGGCGACAATTGCTGCCGCTGCGTCTTCCGTCGTGACCGCCGCGAGTGCGAGACGCGTACTTGGTGCGAATGAACGGCTGCGAGTGGGTTTCATCGGTCTCGGCAATCGAGGCGACCAGGTCCTGAGTGGTTTCCTCGAACAGAAAGATTGTGAGGCGGTGGCAGTCTGTGACCTGTATCAGCCGTATCGGGAATTCGCTGCCGCAAAAATCGGGAACCAGCCCGAACAATTCAGCGACTATCGAAAACTTCTTGACCGGAAAGATCTTGATGCGGTGGTCATCGCCACTCCCGACCATTGGCACGCCTTGCAAATGATTCATGCCTGTCATGCAGGAAAAGACGTCTACGTCGAAAAGCCTGTCTCAACCTTTGTTAACGAAGGCCGCGCAATGGTTAAAGCAGCGCGCGAGAACCAGCGAATCGTCCAGGTTGGCATACAGCGATTATCCTCCGGTTTTTGCGGCGAAGCGGCAGAGCTTATTCGTAGCGGCGCAATTGGGAAGGTCACAGTAGTAAGGTGCTTTCACGTGCAAAACGAATGGCCCAAAGGGATTGGCAACCCGCCAGACGAAGAACCACCCAAAGATTTTGACTGGGACGCCTGGGTCGGCCCCGCCAAAAAACGGCAGTACAACAAGAACCGAACATTTTATCGGTTTCGCTGGTTCTATGATTTCTCCGGCGGTCAACTCACCAATTTCGGTGTGCACTACCTCGCACAAATCCATCGGTCTTTGGGAGTCGACGCTCCCTTGGCTGTGATGGCAATGGGCGGCAAATTTGCCAACTACGATAATCGCGAAGTCCCGGACACGCTGGAGGTCGTCTGGCACTATCCCGGCGACACATTAGTGACGTTCTCACAATTCAACGCAACGGGCACTTCACCAACGGGGCGGCCCTGCGAAATTGAGTTTCGTGGAACCAAAGGGACGATGTATTTCAGCACGAGCGGCTACGAAATCGTCCCAGAAAGCATTACTCAGAAAGAATTTGCAGCTCGATCCCCGATTGATCGGGAACGCGAAAAAGGCTGGCGAACGGGCGCCCGCGCAGAAATCGAAGCTAAGAAGGTTGACGGAGTGATTCGCGACGCCGATCACGCCAGGACGTTTCTCGACAGCGTGAAAAGCCGTCAAACGCCGCCGTGTGACATCGAATACGGACATCGGTGCACATCGGCGGCTCTGATTGCCAACATCGCTCACAGAACAAAGTCTCTCCTCGAATGGGACGCGAAAACCGAACTCTTTACTAATAACGAAGCCGCCAACAAGCTGTTGAGAAGCGATTACCGAAAGCCTTTTGTTCTTCCGGAATGAGCATTCGCATTTGCGCCTAAAGCCGTGATTTATTGACGATCGACTTTCGCTTGCGCTACTGGCAGCTAGAGGAGTTTTAAGCCTGTCACCAGACCTGCACCAGATCGACGTTTTGCCCTGGATGGGGTGCCGGGAACCGTTCAGTTCGTTAAGTCACCTTTTGGGAGCTGGCGTTTTCGCAGGCTTGGCGGTGAATTTGATTCGTCGAGGAGGCAATGACTGGGTCAAAGCAACAAGCCTCGCGGTGTTTGGTGCGACATCCGTCATCCTGTTGTTGTTGAGTGGAATTTATCACGTGTTCTGGCCAGGCCCGACACGTGAATTCATGCTGCGTGCCGATGTGTCTGCTGTCTTTTTGTTAATCGCGGGAAGCATGACTCCCGTTCATGCAATTCTTTTTACCGGACTGGCTCGCTGGGGCGCTCTCGCATTAATCTGGTTTGTGGCGATCGCTGGCATCGTCTGGAGGATGTTGTTTTGCGAAAACACTCCAGGTCCCGCTGGAATCGCTTTTTTCCTGTTATTCGGCTGGGGAAGTGCGATCACCGCGTTTGTAATCTGGCGTCGATTCGGCTGGAATTTCGTTCAATCCGCCGTCTTATCTGGATTGGCATATACAGTCGGCGCGATCGGGCTGTTGCTCCACCGGCCGATCCTTATTGCGGGCGTCATCGGTCCACACGAAATCTGGCATGTCGCCGTTTTATGTGGGCTGGGTCTACACTGGAGATTCGTCGACAAAATTGCCTCCTACCGATCCCGGGAATGATATTTTGAGATTTCTGTTTTGAGTTGCTTCGATTTTTCGCATCAAAACGTAATGATGATTCGCGCACGTTCGACAAACCATTGGAATCTGCTTTGTGCCGACCTAAGGTGTCGCCGATTCAACCGCATTGAAAGGGCCTGACCATGACCGCGATTGACCGTCGTGATTTTCTGCAGAAATCGTCTGCGCTGGCTTCCGCAGCGACATTGGCACCGTGGATGTTCAACGCGGTCTCTGCACAAGAGACCGCTGACCGAGACCTGAACGTCGGCGTGATCGGGACAGGGCGAGGCATGGCACATGCCAATGCCGCCATGAACGCCAAGGGGGTTTCGCTCAATTACGTCTGCGACGTGGACCAGAATCGATTGGGACTCGCAATGAAGACGGTTGAAGGACGAGGAGCCAAGCCGAAAGGAATCAGTGATTTCCGACGGATGCTCGACGACCCCAAACTGGACGCTGTTTTTATCGCAACGTGCAACCACTGGCACGCTCCCGCAACAATTCTTGCTTGTTCCGCAGGAAAGCATGTTTACGTCGAAAAGCCAGGAAGCCATAACGCGCGCGAAGGCGAAATGATGGTTCAGGCGGCGAGAAAGAACCAGCGACGAGTCCAGATGGGAAATCAGCGGCGCACCTGGCCTGGCATACGCGAAGCAATCAGCAAACTGAAGGAGGGGGCCATCGGCAAAGTCCTGTTCGCACGCTGCTGGTACGACGCCGATCGAAAAACGATCGGCAAAGGCAAGCAGATTCCTGTTCCCGATTACCTGGATTATTCCACCTGGCAAGGACCCGCACCTGAACGCCCCTATGTTGACAATCTCGTGCATTACAACTGGCACTGGAGATGGCATTGGGGCGGTGGCGAACTGGCCAATAATGGCATCCACTCGCTGGATGTCGCTCGATGGGGACTGGGTGTCGACTATCCGACGCAAATCAGCTTTCTCGGAGGTCGATATCATTTCGACGATGACCAGGAAACACCTGATACAGGCGTCGCCGTGTTTCATTTCGGGGACAAAGGTTGCAGTTGGGAAGTCAGCAGTTGCCTGCCTCGCCGTGATGAAAAACACAGTATTGTGAATTTCTACGGGACTGAGGGGACGATGAACATCATCGATACCGGTTACCGCATCTTGAATCCGAAAGGGGAGGAAATCGGTAAGGGAAGTGGTACTGGTGGAGAACAGGAGCATATTCAAAATTTCCTTGACTCCATTCGCTCAGGTAATCCACTCAATTCCGAAATCGAAGAAGGCCAACGAAGTACGCTCATGTGTCACCTGGGGAACATCTCGTACAAACTGGGGCGGATGATCAAGTTCGATCCAGAAACGCGCACGATCGTCGGCGACAAGGACGCAACGGCACTCTGGGGACGGGAATATCGAAAAGGTTGGGAACCGATCGTCTGACCGTTGATCCAGGATCACATCCAGACGGCAATAGCACACTTGGATGAGTGCCGATCGATTTGATCCGAAAAGTGGGCAGACTCGTTCGTAATCGAGTAGGATCGTTATTCGAAACTGAAAACGCAGGGCCAGAACGCCATGCGTCATCAAGCGATGTTGTTTTGTCCCTGATCAACCAGGAAGAGCAGAATCATGGAACCGAACGAATTTGAAGGATCACCCAAGACATGGCCTCCGCTGGGAATGCCAACGGGTAGCGTTCGAGCGTTATTAGGCTTGCTCGTGGTCGCTGTCGTCATCACAAAACTGGCTCGCTTTGACACCTTTCAAACTGAGGGAGACAAGCTTTGGGTTGTCACCCTGTTGATTTCGCTGACGCACTATTTCACCTCCCGACGATTCGTCGCGTTGACGCCGGAAATCCGTCGCCAACTTGAAGACGAAGGAGTGATCGACAGGGAAAGACACCCGCTGTTCTTGCCTCAAAACTCGATCAGAGTCATCATCGTCGGTGCATTTTGTTGGTTAGCGTATTACTTGTACATCAATCAACGTCTGCAAGATCACCACGTCGTGTCACTCTTGGGAATGATGGCTGCCTTTCTACTGGGAGCCATGGTTCGAGGGATCAGCCACTGGTGGAGCGGATACCGAATTCAACGATCTGCAGGAACTTGGGGAGACTTGAAAGCACTCGCCGTGCTCGGGGCGCTAACACTGGTTGCAATTCCCGAATTTCTCGACCGACAGGACGCAGTCCCGGTGGTATTTTACCGAGTGGCACTTGGCTTTACACTGTTCTACTTTGGTTCACGATAGTCAGGCGTCATTGAATTGCTTCGAACTCTTTCCGATTGGAACTGAATGCCATCTGACATGGCTTGAAGCGGCAAAATGTGACCAACGTCAGCAAAGGGTCGAATCCCGACCGAAAACAGACAGAAATAATAAAAGAAAGACTCACTATTCATGCCACGTTCGAACATTGTCGCGGTGTTCTGTATGTGTTCGGCGATTGTGACATCGATCACCGAAGCCAATGAACCAGGCCAATCTGCTGCGGCCGTGAAGCGGACGTCCAACAGTAACGATTGGCCGTGGTGGCGCGGACCAGAACGAAACGGAGTAGCCTCCTCAGACCAGAAACCTCCTCTCAGTTGGAGTGAGACCGAAAACGTCATCTGGAAGGCATCCGTTCCAGGTCGAGGCCACGGCTCTCCAATCGTGGTAGGCGATCAAATTTTTCTGCTGACGGCCGAACATGATCGAGAAGTTCAATCGGTCATCTGCTACAACCGGAAGTCGGGTGACCAGTTGTGGCAAAAGGACCTTCACAAGGGTGGACTTAACCTGAAGGGAAATTCGAAAAGCTCGCTCGCCAACTCGACGGTCGCTTGCGATGGCGACCGAGTCTTCGCCAGCTTTTTGCATGACGGTGCCGTGTACGCCACCGCGCTGGGACTGGACGGCCAGCAGATCTGGCAGACAAAAATCACCGATTACATCCTGCACCAGGGGTTCGGATCATCTCCAACCGTCTACGGTCCGCTGGTCATTGTTTCCGCTGATAACAAAGGGACTGGGGCGATCGCCGGACTGGAACGGACAACCGGGAAAATTGTCTGGAAACAAGATCGACCGAAGCTGCCAAACTATACGTCACCCATCATTCTACAAGTGGCGGGAAAAGAACAATTGTTTTTTAGCGGCTGCAATCTCGTCACAAGTTTTGATCCCCTGACTGGAAACAAATTATGGGAGATCAAGGGATCAACAGAAGAGTGTGTCACATCAACCGTCACCGACGGTAATTTAATTTATACGAGTGGTGGATATCCAAGAAATCACCTGAGTGCAATCCACGCAGACGGCTCGGGAAAGATCGCATGGGAAAACGGTACTCGAGTCTATGTTCCCTCTATGCTGCTCAAAGACGGCTATCTTTATGCCGTTCTTGATGCAGGAGTCGCCATGTGTTGGAAATGTGATACCGGCGAAGAAAAATGGAAAGAGCGTCTTGACGGAACATTTAGCGCATCGCCGGTGCTCGTAGGGGAACAGATTTTCGCGACGAATGAAACCGGGACAACCTGGATATTCAAAGCATCTCCGACCGGTTTTGAAAAAATCGGAGAGAACAAACTTGCCGACGACATCTTCGCCACACCAACGATTTGCGGCAGCCGAATCTACATGCGAGCAGCAACTAAAACTGAAGACAAGCGTCAGGAAATCCTGTATTGCATCGGTAAGAATTGACCACGGCAGCCTCAAACTTTTCAACGAAACCCCACCTCCCCTGCGGGGGAGATAATCGGGCCTTTGCCCCAGGCGTTTCTGAATTATCCTATCCGCGAATAATGCCTGACTTTGGCCGTAGGCCCTTTTTCGCGAGATTCTTTGATTTCGCAACTTCCGCTTCATGTCAGGCGCACTAGTTGCTTGCAGTATCTGATGTCGAACTGCACTCCTGATTCCGATGAACGAGACAGCCAATTTCGTTCGCGATCTTGAGCCGAGGGAATTCGTTGTCCTGGCATCGGTTGTTGTCTGCGGTTCCGGCGTTTGATCGGCAAGATGAACTGTCTGGATATTGGCCAACCGGCCAATACTTTTCCACTTTCGCGACGAATAGACAACGAACTGAACGACGCAATTCAAAGTTCGTTGTCTTGACTCGATTTTGTTTTGCCGCCATCCGTTCAAAGTCCTGTGGCTAAAAAGGAGCCTCCATGTCGAACTCTGCCTTAATTCAGAAAATTCTGTTCGCAACTGACTTCAGCGATCCGTCGGAGAATGCTCGAAAGTATGCCTGTGAACTCGCCAACCGGACGGGTGCAGAACTGCATCTCTTGCATGTCGTAGTTCCGTTGGCCGTTCCAGCAATGGGAGCACCTTCGGTCGGCTACATCGAAGATACCGACGAGATTGCCGCCTCAGTAAAACAGTCCGAACACAACCTGGAAACATTACTCGACGCGGATTGGCGAAGCAGCCATCGAGTCGTTTCGGGTGTGATTGTTGGAACTCCGGTGTTTGAAATACTGAAATACGCCAAAGACCATCACATTAACATGATTGTCATGGGGACGTACGGCAGGACTGGTTTGACGCATTTGTTAATGGGAAGCGTCGCTGAAAACGTGGTTCGGAAAGCTCACTGCCCGGTTCTGACAGTGCATCAGCCGAAACATTCGTCCTAGTTTATCCGCGCCTTGATGAGGAGCGGGATCGGCGGCGGTTTTGCCGCCATCCGAGGCGTCATTTTCTCGATAGAGTTGTTCAACAGGCTCGCTTGACGGATTTGAACGTCCCTGATACCGTTCCGCCCTGCCAACGATTTCGCAAAACTGCGGAAAAGAAATGGAGTTTCCGGTCTCAATCTGACGATTGTAACGGCAGCTTCGGTTTACCAAACGGGGGATTAGCTCAGTTGGGAGAGCGCTTGCATGGCATGCAAGAGGTCAGCGGTTCGACCCCGCTATCCTCCACTTTCAAAAAGCCCGTAATTCCTTGAGGATTACGGGCTTTTTTGTTTCCCGTCTGCGAGCGACATCGAATTTAATCGAAGACTTTTCGCCACTGATGACGCGGATCGGCACTGAAAATGGCAAAACGCCGGTACGTCATTCTTTTCTTGTTTGTAAGAGGGTCTTTCGACCCCGCACAAGCGCCCGACCGAAGGTCTCCCTCCCAACTTGATTGGTTAAATGCTTTCTGAATTGCGCTTTTTTAAAAACTTGCGCAATTATGAGATTCTTGAGCAATTACTATGGCGAATATCGCCCTTTCTCGAGGTTTCAGGAGCCTGCTGGCTTGTTGAGCAACTAGGGTGCGAGGCGGAAGCGGCGGATTCTCGTCACCGATCCTGGATGACAATCCTCTCGCCACTTTAACAACGCACCCTCAAGGCAAGCAGCGAACCCGTACGGACCAGCCCGCTCCTGTTGATGGCAGCGGGGGCGATCCGTTTTAAATTAATTCCGAATTGCCAAAGACCAATCGCCGTCGTCAGGTTTTGGTTTCTCGAAATCCAGACAAGTCCGGGGACTTCAATCCAGGATTTCCCTCGACCAAATTCGACGCTGCCACCAATCCACACAACGACACACAAATACAAGACACTTTCTCGCATGTAACTTGCACCACAGAGATATCTTCTTAACGTTTGGAAGGTGCTGAAGACTTTTTCATATATCGAGGCAGAGCCAACGGCCAAAAAACACCGAATCTCGTTTTTGACGCCATGGATCTGGGTTATAAAACTGTAATTGGGTAAGTCGCCACGTCTCTACGGCTCCTGATACCCTTTAACGGCTTCCTGCTGTCATTTGTTCGGCCTCACCTTTGTCCATGGTCACACCAACCAGAGAATTGGAATGATCCTTCCCGGTTGGCCCCCTTGCACGTGAAGAGTTTTGAATCTGGTAACATTTGTCCTCCAACGCCTAAACGATAGCACACTCGTTTTAGAGAGTGTCGGTTCAAAACCCATTATTACAGAAGTTGCCAGCCACGGACGAGGCCCGATCGAATATCCTCGACGCATGAAACACGTCCTGTCTTGGTGTGCGGAAGGCAAGCCACTCGATAGAATCAACGAAGCGATCAGGACCCACGCGCTGTAGTTCAACATCGGACGTACATCCCTGATCCAAAAGAGGAAAGGCGAATCGACTGTATTTTATCGAAACTCAGTGTTGATGACGGCTTGCCTCGACAAGCGTTCGAGTGAGTCACTGGCTGAGCATTTTGGGAAAATCGAAAAGGGGCCAGGTTAAATAAGACATAAGATGCGATTGCCCGAGACTGCAGTGCCGCCCGAGTGTTTATAACTGTAAGCTAACTAAGATATCGTTCTGCAGCAAACCAGAAATCAAGAGGGTAATATGATGAAATGCTCGTGGACTAAGCCTTTTCTGATCGCTCTACTCTGTTTGACATTCTCCCCGGCGATCAAAGCACAAACTACAGCTCCGACCATTGGCAACGCAACAATTAAGCGGCCCGTGCATATTTACTATATTGACCCGGTCAATGGGAGCATGAACGGGGATGGCTCCCCCTCCCGGCCTTGGAGCACACTCGAAGCGGTGCTCCAGGCCAATCTGATTAACGGGCAAGATAAGACGAGTGGCGTTGTGCACGCCCGTGACTTAATTTATTTAATGACCGGCAATCATGGAGACATCCATATCGACCCGTCGTGGAACGGGGGGAAAACCTTGAACACGGACTTTATTACAATTCAGGCGGCACCGGGCAACAAACCCGTATTCAACTCCCTCGACATTCGAAACGCTTCATATTGGGCTTTTCGGGATCTGATAATACAGAATCCGCCGAACTATACCGGCAGAGGAACGTTGGTAAGCCTTGCTTCTGTAAACAATATTTTCATCGACAATAATGTCGTGCGATCCGACCCGAACGCAGTCGCCTGGACGCCGCAAGACTGGGCGACGTCCAGCTCGTTCTTCGGTATTCATGTCGACAGCGCGTCCTCATGTACGATTAGCAGAAATTCAATCTCAAACGTCGAGAATGGAGTTTATCTCAATGGTGACGGCATCTTGTTCACGAAAAATACGATTGACTACTTCGCCAACGACGGACTGCAATTTACCTCAAGCGATACGATCATAAGTCAAAATTCAATAACAAACCATTATGGTCAATGGCATGATGGACGACATCATGATGGGATGCAGGGCTGGACTGAGGTGAACCAAGACTCTACTACGAATGTGGTCATCGATCGAAATCTGGTCATGGCATCGACGGGCGTTTACCCGACAATTCCCGTCATACCAACCGGAGTTGGTGACGACTATCTTCAGGGTATTTCGATATTTGACGGAGTTTGGAACAATGTCACCGTAACTAACAATATTGTCGTCGCAGGAGGGGTGTACCATGGCATATCCCTTTATGGGATGAATAATGCGACGGTTGCGAATAACACCGTCGTCAATCAGAATAATCAAACCTGGATCGGGATCTTTAACAGTGGAACAGGGAAGCCCCCAGTGAACGTCGTCGTTCGCAATAACATTGGTAGCTGCTTCGCCTCGAATGCGACGTCCGGAGTGGTTTTTGATCATAACATTTCTTTTGTAAGCATCGGACTCGATTGCGATAATGGTATCCCGGTGGTAGATCCCTTAACGGTCTTTGTGAAATATTCGCAGACCACGGCATCGTTTGACTTCCGACTTTGCTCAGGGAGTCCGGCTATTGGCGCGGGCAATCCAGTCGGCGCCCCAATTTACGATTTCAATGGTAAATTGCGAAATCCAAGTAGTATTGATGTCGGTGCGTTTGCGTATTAGGCAGTGGCGAGAATCTATTAATACATCCCTTTTCCGCTGTCGTGCATCAAGTGGTTGGGGATCAGCGGGAGCGTTGAGGAGCGAACGGAGGTTTGTGAGAATCTCGATCCGGTTGCGTGGTGAGTGAAGTGATTTCTCCGGGGTGGGGGTTCAGAGTCAAGAGCGTCAGCCGCGTGTCAAATGGGATAGAGTTTGCGTTCGAGGTCGGTGCCAAAGAGTTCATGATCGTCGGTGGTGACGATGGAACGAAAGTTGATTTTCAACCGATCGAACAGCATCCTGGTTTCTTAAAGTCAATCATGACCTACGACAGAAGCGCGAATTCGTGGAGAGCGGTCGGGGAGGCTCCCGCAGGGCATGTCACTGCCCCAACGGTCAGATGGGGCGATCAACATTTGATCGTCAGCGGCGAGATACGACTGGGCGTCCGTTCTCCCGATGTCTGGAGTTTACGGATCGATCCCCGGAAATGACGATGATTTCAAGTGAGACCGATGATTCCAGTAATCTCTACACGGCGTGGATCGTGGTCGGATTGCTGGTGCCTGTCGCGTTACTGAACTATCTTGATCGGCAGATGCTGGCAGCGATGAAATTCAGTGTGATGCACGATATTTCGGGAATCCATCAAGAAGCCGATTGGGGCAAAGTTCTCGCTCTCTTCAAATGGGTCTATGCATTTCTGAGCCCTATCGGAGGATATCTTTCCGATCGGTACAGTCGTCGGCACGTCATCGTCGGAAGCTTGTTTGCCTGGTCTGTTATTACGTGGCTTACGGGGCAAGTGACCACCTACGATCAGTTGCTCGCGACGCGTGCGTTAATGGGTGTCAGCGAGGCCTTTTACATACCCGCAGCATTGGCGCTGATTGCTGACTTTCATCGCGGTTCGACGCGATCACGCGCGGTGGGCGCTCATCAAATGGGAATTTATACGGGCGTTATCATCGGAGGATTTAGTGGTTATGTGGCCGATCAGGCGTCGCTCGGCTGGCGCTGGGCGTTCGAAGCGAGCGGAGCAATTGGCGTTCTTTACGCGATTCCATTGTTTTTCCTGCTGAAGAACCCCGTCCGAAACGCTTCAAGCCCAGATCATCATGGCAGTTCTCCGATCGGAGCGCTTCGTGAGTTACTGAGCAACCGATCGTTCCTGCTGTTGCTGCTCTATTTTACTCTCCCCGCATTAGCGGGCTGGGTGGTGCGAGACTGGATGCCATCGATTCTGAAAGAGCAGTTTGGCATTGGCCAGGGAAAAGCAGGAGTCTCTGCCACATTATTCTGGCAGCTTGCAGCCATCGTCGGTGTGATCCTCGGAGGCTGGCTGGCGGATCGTTGGATGAGAAATTCTCCACGCGGTCGAATCCATGTCAGTGCAATCGGAATGCTGATGATCGTCCCGGCAATGTTCGGTGTCGGGTATTCTCCTCAAACAGGTCAGCTTTGGGTTGCCGTCGCCTTCCTGATCCTGTTCGGATTGGGTTCGGGATTCTTCGACTGCAACAATATGCCGATTCTCTGTCAGGTGGCGCGTCCTGAGCTGCGGGCAAGCGGTTACGGGTTGATGAATTTGGTCAGTATCAGTTGCGGTGGCCTGGCCGATTGGGGATTTGGCGTCCTTCGAGACCGACAGGTGCCGCTGTTCGGTATTTTCAGTATCTTTGCCAGTGCGGCCATCGTGTCCGCGTTCCTCGTTTTATTCATCGAGCCCGATGATGCCGATTCGGGTCCGACGCCATTGTCACACTGATTTCGTATCGCGAAGACGAAAGGGGGGACAGGCACGGAGGACGGAGACATTCCCCTTTTTCGGAACAGATTCTGGATATGCTCGCAACGGGGAGAGCAGATCACACTGCGTTCAAACAACTTAAAAGGTAAACTCAAATGAGAATCTTCGTACTGAACACTGCAGCAGGTGTTCTGGCGGCCGCGCTGCTGCTGTCCACACCAATCACCACACATGCTGCGGACGGACCGCCGAACATCGTGATTTTTCTCGCGGATGATCTCGGCTTTGGCGATCTAGGTTGTTACGGGCATCCGATCATTCAGACGCCGAATCTCGATGCGTTCGCGAAGCAGGGGACCCGATTCACTCAGTGTTATGCGGCGTGTGCGGTGTGCAGTCCGTCGCGGTCGGCGATTCTCACCGGGCGGACGCCATATCGAAACGGCGTCTTCACCTGGATTCCTGAAGATCGCGAGATTCATCTGCGAGCCAGCGAGATCGCACTGCCGAAGCTGCTCAAGGAGCGCGGCTATGCGACGTGTCATGTTGGCAAGTGGCATCTCAACGGACACTTTAACAAGCCGACTCAGCCGCAGCCGAACGATCATGGCTACGACTGGTGGCTGGCGACGCAGAACAACGCGGCTCCCAGCCACGAGAACCCCAGCAATTTTGTTCGCAATGGGCAGCCTGTCGGCACGCTCGAAGGCTATTCCGCGCCGCTGATCGTCGATGAGGCGACCGCCTGGCTGAAGCAGCATCGCGACCCTTCAAAGCCATTCCTGCTGTCGGTGTGGGCTCATGAACCGCATTACCCGATCAAGTCTTCGCCCGAGTTCAAAGCCAAATACCTTGACCTTACCGACGACGTGCAGCGCGAGCATCACGCCAATGTGACGCAACTCGATCACGCGTTCGGGAAACTGATGCAAACACTCGACGAACTGAAACTTGCGGACAACACTGTTGTCTTCTTCACGTCCGACAACGGCCCGGAAGGAGACGGCATCAAGTCACCCGGTCGCGGCTCGACGGGCGGATTACGCGGTCGTAAGCGAGCCGTTTATGAAGGGGGCATCCGCGTTCCCGGCATTATGCGCTGGCCGGGCAAGACGCAACCGGGAACGACGAGCGATGTGCCGGTGATCGGCACGGACATTTTCGTCACGGCTGTTGGTATCGCCCAAGCGAAATTGCCAACGGACCGAATTCTGGACGGCGGCAACATGCTGGCCGCGATTGAAGGCCGAGCGGTCGAACGTGCGCGCCCGCTTTACTGGCGCTGCGTGATCGCACCGGGGCCACTGAAGACGGCCATGCGAATCGGCGACTGGAAGATTCTCGCTGACGAACAGCTCACGCGGTTTGAACTGTACAACCTCCAGAACGATCCGCAAGAAAAGACCAACCTCAGGGCAACCCAGCCAGCGAAGTTTGAAGCAATGAAAACTGCCCTCGTTAAACTCAACACTGAGATCGAAGCTGAAGGACCGGACTGGTGGAAGAACTACGATCAAGAAGACAAGAACGTCAACAAGAATAAAGAGTAGAAAACCGAGTGACGCACTGATCTGAGACGACAAAGGGGACAGGCACCGAGGACGGAGCCAGTCCCCTTTGTCGTCTCGAACCAGCGTTCTGGCGCCGCGCTCCCAGGGACCAATAACGCTGAATTCCAACAAAAAGCGAGCGTGAAGCAAAGCGTGAGCGAAATGCAACTTGTCTCGCTAGAAAACTTGAATCGAAACCAAGAAAATAAAATCGACCGAGCGGCAAAACGCCATGTCTTGGCGACCGAGTACTGACTCCAATTTAACGGACAGGGAATTCAATGGAAGATGAACTGAAGATGCTTTTCGACAAACTAAACAAGGAGCGGGAACGCCAGGCCGCAAATCTGAACGACGCAAAGGCTTCGTTGCGGACTCTTGTTTCGACGATATGGTTAAACCCATTTTCCGCACCCTGGCGCGCGACTCAAAATCGCGTTGATGAACGCGTTCTGAATTGCGGAGAGACTGACTTCATGTCGGAGGTCGAGGTAGTAGTCGACTCAAGATCTGGGCTGGGGATGGGATCTCGA
>CAIOKO010000037.1 GCA_903858935.1 uncultured Schlesneria sp.
CGATTCCAGTTTGGATCTTTCGTCTCGTCTTCGGACTTTGGTTTCTTGATCTGGTCGATCGCAGTCATCTTACGATCGAGCGGGCTTGGCAGGTAATAAGTCACGGCGTCAAGAATCTCTTGCACACCCTTGTTCTTATATGCAGAACCCATCATGACGGGGGTAATCTGCTGAGCCAGCGTTGCCGAGCGAATGATTTTACGAATCTCATCGACGGGAGGTTCTTTCTCTTCGAGCAGCATTTCCATCAGCGGATCGCTGTAGAGAGAAAGTTGTTCAAGCATGTGCGCACGGGCAGCATCAGCCTTTTCCTTGAACTCTTCAGGAATCGGTTCGCGACGAATGTCTTCGCCGTCTTCACCATCGAAGAACATTGCCTTCATGGTGATGAGATCGATTACGCCCTGGAACGACTGTTCGCGGCCCATAGGGATCTGCAGCGGCACAGGGGTGACGTGCAGTTTCTCTTCGATCATCTTAATGACCTTATCCGGGTTAGCCCCGGTACGGTCCATCTTATTGATGAACGCAATTCGCGGAACCTTGTATCGCTTCATTTGGCGGTCGACGGTCAAAGACTGGCTTTGAACTCCACCGACAGAGCAAAGAACAAGGATGGCACCGTCGAGTACGCGCAACGAACGTTCGACTTCCACGGTGAAATCGACGTGGCCAGGGGTATCGATCACATTGACGATGTACTGGTCTTTTGGCGCTTGAGCATTATTTTGGTCGATCACGTCCCACTTCACTTGAGTGGCTGCGGCCGTGATCGTAATTCCTTTTTCTCGTTCAAGTTCCATGAAGTCCATCGTCGCACCGACGTTGTCCTTCCCTTTCACTTCATGGATCGCATGGATGCGTCCGGAGTAGAATAGAATTCGCTCGGTGAGTGTAGTTTTTCCCGAGTCGATGTGAGCCGAGATACCGATGTTGCGGACTTTTTCGAGGTTCATGGTCATGCTATTGATACGCAGTCAGGAAACGGGGCGATCTCGGAGACGGTCTACCGAGACCTATCAGGAAAATGAGAGGTTCGACACAATCTGAACCAACGGCCCAGATTCACGCGAAAGAACCTGCATCAAGAAAAGCAAAAGAGATAACGAGAAAACAGGGCCTCGTAAGACGCTCAGAAATGAGAGTACGTCATAAGGTTCATCACAGAGAGGCCGCTGCAATGAACCTTAGCGAACTGAGCGAATCGTGCATTCCCGGAGCATGTGCGAGTCCTTAAATTCCGTCGTTAAATCGCGATCAAATCGTAATAGTACGACGAACTTCCCTCTTCAAATCGAAGATAGCCAACTCGAAGGTGCCACATCGGGTGAAACCCGCAACAACGCAGGTGCCAGCGTACTTTCAACTTACATTCGCAAATACTGAAATCATTCAGTGTTTGGCGTTCATCGGTAAACGTTTCTGTATTCTAGCAATCAACTTAAACGACGGGAAGGGCGATTCACCATCCTTAACAGTTTTTTCGCATCTGGGCTCAAAAGCCAGAAGATACAGACAATGGACGAATAATCTGAAGTGGACGAAGCTATGGACCAGAAAGATCTCATGGAACCGAAAAGCCTCAAGAAAACAAACGCCGCTTCAGAAGTAAAAAACGCCCTCCGGTCGGGACGGAAGGCGTTTTTCGTTTTTCATGTCGGATTCAAGTATGGCCTAGTAACGACCACCACCTCCGCCGCCGCCGTATCCGCCGCCGCCACCGCCGCTGCGACCACCGCCGCCACCGCCGTAGCCACCACCACCGCTGCGACCGCCACCACCACCGCCGCCGTAGCCACCGCCGCCGCTACGACCACCACCACCACCGCCACCGCTTTCACGGGGACGTGCTTCGTTTACTGTCAGCGTCCGGCCTTGGAACTCCGCTCCGTTCAATGCACCGATCGCCGCTTCTCCACCATCCGACATTTCCACGAAGCCGAAGCCACGTGAACGGCCAGTTTCGCGATCCGAAACCACTTGAGCCGAAGACACATTGCCATGCTGGCTGAAAAGCTCACGCAGATCATCAGCAGTGCAATTATAAGACAAATTACCCACATACAAATTCTTGCTCATCGTCGTCCTTTGCGAGCCGCTCAGGCTCTCTGAAACAGGTCATAGGCTGCCACGTTCTGCGACAGGGAAGATCAAAGCCAAATCAGCGACTGCAAAACCGCGGCATCAAAAGCAACAACAAAACCTTCCCGACAGTTTTCTTGTTCCAACAGAAGCAAACGGACCTGACGGTTGCCGAGGAGCGTCACCGGACTTGACTTACTTGGACGCGACGAGAGCGGACTCAGGACAGCGGGCAAGAAGGAATAACGGTGTGCGAACAGGCATTCATCTTCCTACTCCGGCAAGCCCCTGCCCGCCGGAGTGGAATGTGTTATTGCACGTTGCGTCAAAAAAGGAAACGCTGATTCATCAGATTTTGCTAGAAAAATTAGACTAAACGGGCAAAAAGTTTTCGAACGACGCTCGACGTAACCGGCAGGAATGTCAACCGCACGTATCCCCAAGTTTCGAAGTCGCTTGATTTTCTGCCGCAATGCTGCATAATAAACCTATTTAACACAACGAGAAACCATTATAGCCCGACAATTCGACTCAAACACGCGACGCGATGTTTTTATTCGCACCAAACAAGCCTCACTTAGTATCTTTCTACACTTCGAGGAGCTTCATGCCATGAAAAAGTGCGTCCTGAATGCAGTGCTGCTTCTCACATCCTCAGCACAGCTCGTTTGCCTCGCCCAGAACACCACGAAGGCAGCGGGTGCAAAACCGGCTGACAAACCTGCTGCTCCAGCCGTTAGGCCGGCGGAAACCAAAACGACAGAAAAGGCTGCTGAAAAAGCAGCAGAAAAGACCGAAGAGAAGAAAACCACAAGTCGCTTGCCCAGCAATTATGGCAAACCTGGACTCACCGACGCCCAAAAGACAAAAATCTATGGTGTGCAGGACAAGCACGAAAAAGAAATCGACGCATTGACTGAA
This sequence comes from uncultured Schlesneria sp., assembly GCA_903858935.1. Lineage (GTDB taxonomy): Bacteria > Planctomycetota > Planctomycetia > Planctomycetales > Planctomycetaceae > Schlesneria. The sequence goes on from CAIOKO010000037.1 coordinate 3,004, forward strand.
AAATTGAAAGTGGCGAAAGCGAAACGCGATGCCGAAATCGAAGCGATCCTGACACCTGCTCAAAAGAAAACATTGAAAGAGATCCTGGACGCAAAAGAGGATGCCAAAGACGCGAAATAATCGCATTATTTGGTAACCAGAAAGCCAATTGGGATTGCGGGCCGGCGCAACCAAGGCGAGCCACGATAGCACAAAACTTTGGATTTCAATCAGAAAGAACCCATGGTTTTGATGCCTCTTGGCTCGCCTTTGGCTTTTCTCCCTAAGGCCTTTTACGCCCGGTCGCTTGAAGTTCGCTCGTTTGATCGCTAATTTCCGACCTCGTCAACGAGCGGGTTGCTTGAGCGCTGATTGTTCGCGCCGCAGTTGCCCCGTTCAGTCGGCTCGATTACGGGTCGGCTTATTCTGTATTCAGTGGTCGCTACCGCGACCGGGTTTTGAAGGACTTCTCATGTCGACCAAGTACGTGTATTTTTTCGGCGACGGTCAGGCTGACGGTGACGCAACGATGAAAAGCCTCCTCGGGGGCAAAGGTGCCAATCTCGCCGAAATGGTTCGAATTGGCCTGCCTGTTCCTGCGGGATTCACGCTCACGACGGAAGTCTGTACCTATTACTACGCAAACAACCGTACGTTCCCACCGGAACTCAAGCAACAGGTTTTCGACGCTTTGAAGAAGGTCGAAAAGTCCATGGGAGCGGAATTCGGTTCTGCAACCAACCCATTGCTTTTCTCTTGCCGATCAGGCGCTCGTGAATCGATGCCCGGCATGATGGACACAGTCCTCAATATCGGCTTAAACGACAACACGGTTGTCGCACTCGCGAAGCAGACCGGCAACGAACGATCAGCCTGGGATAGCTATCGTCGATTCGTACAAATGTACGGCGATGTTGTTCTCGAACTGAAGCCAAAAGATAAAACCGAAGGTGATCCGTTCGAAGTCGCTCTGGAACACAAGCGAGAAAAGGCCGGAGTCCAGGAAGATTCCCAATTATCCGTCGCTCAGCTGAAAGAGCTGGTCGCAGAATTCAAGCAACTGATCAAGACTCGCGCCGGAAAAGACTTCCCAACTGATCCGATGGAACAGGTCTGGGGTGCAATCGGCGCCGTCTTCGGTAGCTGGATGAACGACCGAGCAATGGTCTATCGCCGAACTTACGGGATTCCTCACGAGTGGGGTACAGCCGCCAACGTCCAGGCGATGGTCTTCGGTAACCTGGGCGATGATTGTGCAACCGGCGTCGGACTGACCCGTGACTGTGCTCTGGGAACTCCAGGCTTCTGCGGTGACTACCTGATCAACGCTCAGGGTGAAGACGTCGTCGCCGGGATCAGAACTCCGAAACGAATCGAAGAAACTCTTTCGAAGGATATGCCTGAGTCGTATCAGCAACTGAACGATATCGGTAAGAAACTCGAAAAGCACTACAAAGAAGTGCAGGACATTGAATTTACCATTCAACGCGGCAAGGTCTACATGCTGCAAACCCGAAACGCCAAGCGAACCGGTTTTGCTGCAGTCCGAATCGCCGTTGATCTGGTTAATGAAGGCTTGATCACCGAGCAGGAAGCATTGCAGAAACGCCGCATACCTGCGGACGACCTGGCTCAATTGCTGCAGCCGATTTTCGATCCGGCTTCAAAAACCACCGCAACAAAGGAAGGCCGATTCCTTGCCAAGGGGATCAACGCCGGTCCGGGTGCCGCATCGGGTGTGATCTGCCTGTTTGCTGATGAAGCAGAAAAGTTCCACGAAAAGAACCCGAATGTTGACATCGTTCTCGTGCGAAAAGAAACAAGCCCTGAAGACCTTCGCGGGATGAAAGCCGCCAAGGGGATTCTGACAGCAACCGGTGGTGCCAGCTCGCACGCGGCACTGGTCAGCCGCCAGATGGGTAAGGCTTGTATCGTTGGTTGCTCGGCCATTGACGTCGACTACACAACGAATACGGTCAAGGTTGCCGGAAAGACGCTCAAGTCTGGCGACTTCATTTCGATGGATGGTTTCACTGGTGAAGTCTTCGAAGGCAAGGTTCAAACCAAACCGAGCGAAGTCATTCAGGTTCTGGTTCAGAAGACACTGAAACCAGAAGAATCAGAAACCTTCCGACGTTATTCACAACTAATGGGTTGGGTCGACAAGTATCGCAAGCTGCGAGTGCGAACCAATGCCGACACACCAGGACAAGCTGACGAAGCGGTCGCTTTCGGTGCTGAAGGGATCGGTCTCTGCCGAACCGAGCACATGTTCTTCGATCATCTCGACGAAATCCGTCATATGATCGTCTGTGAGACCAAGGAAACCCGAGAAAAGGCTCTCGCCAAGCTGTTGCCATTCCAGCGAGCTGACTTCGCAGGATTGTTCCGCAGCATGAACGGTCGTCCCGTGACGATCCGACTGCTCGATCCACCGCTTCACGAGTTCCTCTCCGATCGCCACCTCGAAGAACAGCCCGATCTTGCTGCCAAGCTGGCCAGTTGGACCGGCAGCACGATCGACGCTGTAAAGCGACGCGTCGAAGAACTGCACGAAGCAAACCCGATGCTTGGTCACCGCGGTTGCCGCCTCGGGATCGTTTATCCTGAAATCACGGCGATGCAGGCCCGAGCCATCTTCGAAGCCGCAGTGCTTGTGAAGAAGGAAGGGATCAGCGTTGTTCCAGAAGTGATGGTACCCCTGGCTGGATTCTTGACCGAGTTCAAGAATCAGGAAAAGATCATTCGCGCAGAAGCGGAAGCGGTCTTCAAGGAAACTGGCGTTACGCTGGAATACCTTGTCGGCACCATGATCGAAGTTCCTCGGGCTGCAGTCCGAGCTGATCAGATCGCAACCGCAGCTGAGTTCTTCAGCTTCGGTACCAACGACTTGACCCAGACGACGTTGGCCATCAGCCGCGACGATTACGGGCCATTCATTGGTTTCTACCGTGAAAACGACATCATCCCGAACGATCCGTTCCAGACGATCGATCAAGAAGGGGTCGGCGACATTATGCGGATCGGTGTCGATCGCGGCCGTTCCACTCGACCTGATCTGAAGATCGGGATCTGCGGTGAACACGGCGGTGATCCAGCATCAGTCATGTTCTGTCACGACATCGGACTGAACTACGTCAGTTGCTCTCCTCGCCGTGTCCCAGTCGCACGGTTGGCAGCAGCCCAGCAAGCCTTGGCCAGCAGCAAATAACCCCGCCGCAGGCGGATTATGCGCGTCCCAGGATGGGTTACACGTAGGGAAGTCATTTGCGCGTTGACTCCTTGAATTCTGAAGCCCGGCAATCGTTAACGATTGCCGGGCTTTTTTGCAGTTCATTGCGTGAAATACTGGCTCAAGGGAAACTCGACTAAGACTACCTTCACTGCTTAACGAAAGTGATACGATGTCGAATCACCGGCCGAGGTATGTCGTCGCTGTCTGTTTGCTGACATTTCTCCTTTCTGTCCCCTTCGGATATTTTTTCTATCAGGTCGGTTTAACCGTTTTCTGGTCCATTCAAGCGGGGGCGCCGCTTCTTCCTTCAATCCCCGGATTCGCTCAGCAACAAATCAGTTACAGCGATTTCAGTTACGCCGGTCTTTGGCGAGATCGTTTTGTCTCAGTTCGACCCGATCACGAAAAGATCATGGCAGATCCGGCTACGGGTGGCTTTCGCACTGTCGTTGATTGGAAAGTCTTTTTGATTGACCCAGAAACGGAAATTTCAACAGAAACCGGATGGGAACTGAGCGGATCCGGATACTTCACCAAAGTGATCGGAGATCGCCTGCTGTTTTGCAATAGCAAACGACAATTTGAAGTGATCGATGATGTCGTTCAACCCGCAGACTTCCCCCTCCAAAATGATGGGGCAGTCTTGCTGGATAAAGAGATCGCTCAACTCCACTGGCATCCAAAATTAGCGAAATTCGTCGTCTCCCGACGAAAACCTGAAGGATGGGTCGATGACAGTTTTATTGAGCTACCAATGGACGATCAGATTCATCACCCGATTAATGCATCCGAAAACTCGGTATTGGAATGCCTGTGTCGCGACGATCAGATCTATGCGTTCCTAAAAACACGCAATCGCTTGTACTTTCGCGAGGGACTGAGGCGACAAAAAATAGACAAACAGGAACAACCGGTCCCTTTGGAAAGCAGCGAGTCAGAATCCAACTCGGTTAACGAAGAAGACGCAGGCTGGTCGCTCGTCCGAAAAGAAACTGCGGATACGGATTCAGCAGAACATCAATATGGAGCATTATTCGAAGGGAAGCCTGCAGCGTTGATCGTCGATCAAGTGAGCACTGGTTACCCCATCGGTCATTTCTACAAATTCGACGGTAAAGAATGGTCCGAGATCGCGTCCCTGCCGTTCCCGTTTGGATCGAACCGGTTTCGAGTGCTCACCCGTTCCGGCGTTCAATCCCCCTTTGTTGTCGCCACAACGTCGACCGGAACGGGGTTCGCCTATGTCGTCGAACCACCGGGCTTTCGACGGATTGAACGAACAGGTCCCGCTGAAACCTGGAAATCCGTTCGTCGAAACTTGATCGTCCATTTGGCTGCACCAGCGATTGCAATCGTGCTGGGTCTGTTACCGGGATTCGCAATCTGGCTGCTGATGCAGTGGTTTACAGATCCCCATTATGAATTTGGAATTCAATCAGTACGACTGGCTTCAATTGGCCGTCGGGGGCTCGCACGTCTCATCGACTTTGCCTGGATTACACTTTTGCCGTTCACAGTCGCATGGATCTGGATGCGCGACTTTGATTGGCTTTCTTTAGCGGAATCAATCCAACTGAAACTCAACCATCCGACGAGACACACCGCTTACCATGTGCTGAACACTTTGGTGATTCTAGTGATTGTGGAAAACCTGGTTCTGGTCGTTGTTCAGGGTGGCTGGGGAATTACTCCAGGAAAGTGGCTTTGTGGACTGCGTACGCTTCGAACCACTTTGCGCCCCTGCGGGCTAGTCCGCAGCCTTGTCCGAGAGGTGATGCTGGTCGCCGAAACATTCCAGTTGATCTGTTGGCTCCCCCCAATGCTGAGCATCGCACTCACGAACCAACGACAACGCCTGGGGGATTTAGTCGGCGACACAATTGTCGTGGAAGCTAAATCTCGTACATGAATTGATTCGATGCAAGTCGTCCGGCGCTCGCATTCGATTCCCGCAAGTCTTTCGTTTCAATGCGTTTGACCTTACACGTCAATTATTTCGGTTTCCTTCACGATTCGTTCATCAATGACGCGTAGACTCCACCATTCAGTCATTTAATCAGCGGCCACTTCGTGACGTGAGTACTGCCACGTTCGCTTGTAGATGGCTTGATACGTTCCGTCGTCGTTTACGTCGACCGTTTGTGAAACGCGTTGTGAAGGGAGATCTTCAATGAATTGTCGTCGCACGGCTTTTTGTTCGTTGCAGTTCCTGCTGGCAATTGCGAGCAGCGTTCTTCTGGCCGAGGACAATTCAACAAACCGGCAATTGCGCGTCATGACTTACAACATTCATCACGGTGAAGGGACCGACGGGCGGATTGATCTTGAACGAATCGCCAAGGTGATTCGCGATGCCAAACCCGATCTCGTTGCACTTCAGGAGGTCGACAAGAATGTCAAACGCTCAGGCGAAGTTGATCAAACCAGTGAATTGGGCCGACTGACAAAGATGCATGGCCGGTTCGGCAAGCAGATTCCGTACGAAGGGGGCGATTATGGACAGGCGGTCCTCTCCCGCTTTCCAATCACCGAATTAACGGTTCATTGGCTTCCAGGCGAGCCAGAGAGACAGCGTCGTATTGCCGCGTCTGGGGTCGTCGATCTTGGCACACGTAAAGTCGTCTTTTCATCGACTCATTTGCATCACAATAACGTCACGTTTCGCGAGCAACAGGCAACCGCCCTGAATGATTTATTTCGAGACTCCGAACATCCTGTGATTCTCGCAGGCGACCTGAATGCCTATCCCGAAAGTCAGGTCCTTGAGATCCTGGGACAACGCTGGAACAACGCGACGGCAAAAACCGCCAATTGCCTCACATTTCCTTCAGTGAACCCGAAAAATCAGATTGATTATGTCGTGTATCATCAACCTCAAGGCTCCCGATTGGTCTCCGGGAAAGCTGTCGTTATCGACGAATCATTAGCATCAGACCATTGCCCGTTAGTGGTCGACTTCACGTTTTCCGATACCGACGATTGAATAATCACCCTGGAAAGAAATGCTGATTAGTTCAAGTCGCGGGACGTGTAACAAAGTGAGGTTAAGACAGAGTCCGAAAACACTGCCCAATCGTAAGCTTACTTAACGATCCCACTCTTTTTCGGCGTCGTCAGCATTCTCCCTACTTCAAATCGATTGAAAGATCCGTCGCGCCCGACTCCGGGATTTCCAACGTCAGACCGGACGTTTTCACGTTCGTATATTTTGCATCGATCTTGATGGAAGGCGGAGCAGGGGGAGTGTACCCGGAAACGGGCCCGTCATTGCCAGGTTGTTCTGACGGGTCCCCGACATAGACGACCGCGACCTGATGGGTACCCGCGACGGCACCGTCATTGGATCGATTTGTACCAAGTACAAAATGACCTTCTTCGTCCGTCAGCCCGACCGCAGGCCGCTCATCTTCTGGAAAACATTTGACTTCGTAAAACGCCAAAGGCTTACCCTGGTACGTTAGAACTCCGGCTGCAGCCACTGTAGGGACATGTTTGCCTGTCGGGACACTCGGACCGCACCCCAGAGCAACCACGACAAAAGCAAGACCGATTGACGCAGTGAATCTCGATGACACGTTTTGAATTCTCATCTTCTACTTTGCCTTAGGGCCGATCTGCTGCTGAAATGACTTGAAGACTCCAATCGGTTGAAAACGACTGGAAGTATGAATGACTGGCAGAATGCAATAAGCGCAAGCTTGGGAATCACTCCAAACTTGCGCCGTACCTGCACTCAATGTTCACTCAAATAATCGCTGAAAATCAGAAATCGCTGACCGTTTCGCCATTTGCTTTAGTACCAACGGCGCGCCAAACATTGGCGTCGACGTTATTACTCACGAATCGAATCGAACCATCAGCGAGAACGCAATTCACTCCACCATTATGGTAGCTGCGGGCCGCGAGATGGGCCTGGTAAAGATTCGAGGCGATACAATCGCGGAAAGGAGCATTCGGGGGCAAAGTATGGTTATAGTAGGTCGCGACCATCAGCGCTCGATACCATTCCAATCCTCGATAGGCCCATGCTTTCGTGGCACGGTTCTCGCAATCCGATGGCGGAAATAGCTGGTCGCTCCCCGTCCAGACATTGGAGGACGCCGTTGCGACAGTGAAGTCCCTTGGATCGCCTGCTGGGACTGTCTGATACGATGACGTACCGTTTGGTCCCGTCTTGATTTCGGCGATGAGTGCCGTGTTGCTCATCCCATCGGTAATGTCCCTGGTTCTTGTCGAAGAATTTCGAAAAAAGATCCCGTGCAACTGAGTTTCCGGCTGCAGGTTTGAACCCGGTGAGATTACTCCCCCAGTGGTACTGCCTGCGGTCAAATACACGCCGGCATGAGTTGAGATCGACCCCAGGCACTGCATGTAGTTGCTTGACTCGGAAAGGATGTTGGCGCCGGCAACGTTGTTGACCTGAGGGTTTGAATCGGATGGGCAGTGAAACCCTGGAATGATTTTGACTTTCGCGTCCTTGGCAGCAGCCGTACTCGCCGCATTGATCTGTGCGAGGAAGTTTAGTTCGTTGTAAAGGTTGGCCTGTTCGATGTACGGAAGCAGATAGCAATGGACCGTTGCCTGCGGAATTTCACCGCTTCCGTAATTGCGAGTACAATCACCCATTGGAAACACGCCGTAATCAGATTCGTAATTCAAGACGCCTAAGCCTAACTGCTTGAGGTTGTTCTTGCATTGTGTCCGTCGAGCAGCTTCTCTTGCTTGCTGGACTGCGGGGAGCAGCAGGGCAATCAACACAGCGATAACCGCAATGACGACGAGCAACTCAATTAACGTAAAACCACGTTTCTTCATTCGCATTCCATCCTTCGTAAAGCGTCATAGACAAACCAATGTTTCATCGAAAAAATGAAACCAGACAGATTTGTGAGTCTCGAAGGGGGAAGGTATTCGCCGTTCATCAATAAACGATGAAGTATTCGTGAAAATTTCGTATAGGAAGGGAATCCGAACATCCAGTAAGAATGGTCTATGTTTTGACAATTGAAACGAGCAGAAGAAAACAGCGCGGCCCTCGAATCAACCTTGAGAGTACGAGTGCAATTCGTTTTAAAATAGCAACTTACGCCTTCACGACCCGACCAGGATCGTTCAAGTTTCCGCCAACGGATTGTGAGTCATCGATCGGCCTCGGTTGCGATGTCATCCCTTGGATGACATAGAAGAATACGGGTGTCAGAAAGATTCCGAACAGAGTGACGCCAAGCATCCCGGCAAATACGGCGACCCCCAGTGTCTTTCGCATCTCAAAGCCCGCTCCGCTACCGATCATCAGCGGAACGACCCCAAGGATAAAAGCGAACGAGGTCATGATGATCGGCCTTAGTCGCAGGCGGCAGGCTTCCAGTGTCGCTGCACGACGGTCCTGGCCGGCAAGAAAGCGGGCACGAGCGAATTCGACAATCAAGATTGCGTTCTTACAGGCGAGGCCGACCAGAACAACGAAACCGATCTGGGTGAAAATGTTGATGTCCATTTGAGCCATCAACACGCCGACAACAGAACAAAGCAGACACATCGGTACAACGAGAATCACGGCCAATGGCAGCGACCAGCTTTCGTACTGAGCCGCCAGCACCAGAAAGACCAGCACGACGGCCAGCAGGAAGGCAAACATCGCGGTATTTCCTGCTTCCAGTTGAAGCAGCGCAAGTTCCGTCCATTCGGCTCGCATCGAAGGCAATAAGACCTCTTTTGAAAGAGCGTCCATTCGATCGATCACCTGCCCGGAACTTGTTCCTTCTGTTCCGTTCACGTTCACGATTGCCGATGGATACAGGTTATAGCGAATCACCATTACAGGGCCGGTGGTTTCTCGAAACGTGGCCACGGCGGCAAGCGGCACCAGTTCGTTGTTGTCACTACGGACGAGGACTCGTTTCAAATCCTTCTCAGCCATGCGGAAATGTGAGTCTGATTGAACATTCACCTGCCACGTTCGACCGAAGCGATTGAAATCGTTCACATAAAGCGAGCCGAACCCGACCTGCAGCGATTCAAACAACCCCGCCAGTGAGACCCCCTTTATCCGGGCTGACCGACGGTCGATGTCGATGTACAGCCACGGTGTGTCGGCTCGAAAACTCGAAAAGAGCCCGGTTAGCCCAGGAATAGTAGACCCTTCAACAACAATTTGTTCGCTGACATTTTGCAGCGATGTCGCGCCGTTATCACCCCGATCCTCGACCACCATCTTGAAGCCGCCGGCAGTTCCCAGTCCATCCACAGGAGGAGCACCGAACAGTCTGACCGTTGCTTCAGGCACTTCGCCTTCGAGTGTCGCTTCCAAAGTTGCAGAAATCTGATCAGCCGTGAGATGGGTTCGATGATGGAACTCATCGAGCATCAGATAAACAGTTCCAAAATTTGGTGCGTTGGCACCCAGCACGATGGACTGTCCGGCAATACCGACCGTGTGTTTCACTCCTGCCGTTTTTGAGGCGAGTTCCTCCACGCGCCTCATAACCTGATTTGTCCGATCGAGTGAGGCCGAATCAGGCAACTGGACGTTGACAAGAAGGTATCCTTTGTCCTGTGAAGGGATAAATCCCGAGGGAGCCAGCTGAAACAAGTAATACGTCAAATAGACCAATCCGACGTATCCCAGCAGTACGACAATACTCCCACGCAGAAACAGCCCGACAATCCCAACATAGACGTCCGTCACAACGTTGAAACATCGATTGAACCAGCGGAAGAAGAGGCCAAGAAAGTAATTGATCAGGCTGCAGATCAATTGTGCGGTGACGAGGCCAATGAAGGCACCCAGCAACTTCGAAGAGACAATTGCAAACAGGGGTTGCAGCCCGTTCGCCCAGGGTTGTTCCAGCCAAGGGCCTGTGATGTATCCCAACCAAACCCCTCCCAGCAGGATCAGAAATCTGGGAAGTGCTTCTCCCGATGCATGCGAAGCCGTTGCGGAGTGTCCTGCGGCTTTAATGCCGTGCTCGTCGCCAGCGCCATGCCGAGGCTGCAACAAAAGCACCGCAAGGGCGGGGCTCAGTGTCAATGAATTGAATGCGGAAATCACTGTCGACACCGCAATGGTTAATGCGAACTGTTGAAAGAATCGCCCTACGATGCCGGTGATAAAGACACAGGGGATAAAGACCGCACTCAGTACCAGGCCGACGGCGATCACGGGGCCTGCGACTTCATCCATCGCTCGAATCGCCGATTCGCGAGGTGTTGCTCCACCTTCAAGATGCCGTTCGATCGCTTCGACCACGACAATCGCATCATCGACCACAATTCCAATCGCCAGCACCAGCCCAAACAACGTTAACGTATTCAAACTGAATCCAAACGCATACATTGCCGCAAATGTGCCGACCACCGCGACAGGCACTGCGACAAGTGGAATGACCGCCGCTCGCCAGCCCTGCAAGAAGACCAGTACGACGACTGCAACAAGAAATACCGCGTCACGCAGAGCGTAATAGACTTCGTCCACAGACTCCTGGATAAACGGTGTCGTGTCATAGACGATGTCATAGTCAACACCTCCCGGAAAACGCTCTTTCAACTCGTCCATCTTCCGTCGAACCAGCTGCGCGGTCCCCAGCGCGTTAGAGCCGGGTAACTGGTAAATCGATAACGCGACCGAGGGCTTTGAATTCAGCGTACAGAGCTGGTCATACCCGAGAGCGCCCAATTCTGTTCGAGCGACATCTTTCAATCGAACCAGAGATCCATCTGCTTCAGTTCGCAAGACCATGTCGCCAAACTGTTCGTCGTCAGTGAGGCGTCCTAGTGTGGTCATCGTGAACTGGAATACCTGATCCTTCGGTGCAGGGGGCTGACCGATTTGCCCGGTTGCGACCTGAACGTTTTGTTGTTCGATCGCGCGAACCACATCTTCGGTTGTCAGACGATTAGCAGATAGCCTTTCGGGGTCCAGCCAGACACGCATGCTGTAATCGCGCTGGCCGAGAAAAGTAATGTCGCCGACACCGGGCAACCGTGAAAGTTCATCACGCAATTGAATTGTCGCGTAATTACTGAGATAAAGATTTTCTCGGCTGTCATCTGGTGAAAACAAGTTGACAATCATCAGCACGCTGGGCGACTTTTTCTTGACCGTGACTCCGCGACGTTGTACCAGGCTCGGCAAAATCGGCTGAGCCAGCGCAACCCGGTTTTGAACCAGCACCTGAGCCAGGTTCAAATCGGTTCCCTGCCGAAACGTCACGGTTAGCGAGTAAGCACCGTCGTTCGTGCACTGCGATGACATGTACATCATCCCTTCCACGCCATTGACCTGCTGTTCAATGGGCGCGGCAACGGTATCTGAGACGACGCGAGCGTTCGCACCGGGGTAGATCGCCGACACTTCGACCGTTGGTGGCGTGATTTCCGGGTATTGTGTGACAGGCAGTGCCCACCGCGCAATCAAGCCACACAGTATGATCACGATCGACAACACAGAGGCGAAAATCGGTCGGTCAATAAAAAAACGAGAAAACATACAAAAAGCTTTTCATGAACGATGGAAGCGGGAGCGTACGCAGTCTGCCACAGTCAAGCCGGGAAAGCCTGAGCTTCCTGGATGTTTTATCAGGAACCCCCCAGTTCCGGATACCCGTGACACAGGGTTCTTTCATTCCTGAAGTTTCGTTGACCTCAGGACAGTCATTCTTCGCATGGACCGATTCGGCCAAATTACGTCTTCAGCAGGAACTCGTTATTGAAACCATCCCGAAGTATGATTGGCAGGCCTCTTTGTACCAAGTTCAGGCGGCTTCCAGCCGCCGCACAAAGGTCATGTTAAAGAATCGATCGAGAACGCCTGCATTGCGTCGTTAGTAGTTCTTTCTCGAAGTGATCAAAACCACCTTATCTCTGTCACAAGGCAAACAGTGTCCGAAACCACTCATGTTTCTGTTTTGCAACCGGTCGCGCCGCTTCCTCGATCTGTCTGGCTGTTAAGCTGGGTCTCTTTCTTTGCCGATGTGTCGAGCGAAATGGTTTATCCTTTGCTCCCTCTTTATTTAGTCAGCGTGCTTGGTTCGTCCAAAACGCAATTAGGAGTGATTGAAGGATGTGCAATCCTGATTGTCTCTCTGATGTCGGCCATTGCAGGCTTCCGCAGCGATCGGAAAGGGAAGCGGGGAGGACGAGTTCCCTGGATTCGGTGGGGATACGGATTACCAGTGATCGGCAAGTCGATTATTGCAATGGCAAACGGCTGGCCGCTCGTTCTTGGCGGAAGATTGCTCGATCGATTTGGAAAAGGGCTTCGAGGCGCTCCCCGCGATGCATTGATCGCCGACGCCGTATCGAATGACCAGCTTGGACGAGCCTTTGGCATGCATCGTGCATTCGATACTGCAGGGGCATTGATCGGGGTGCTTCTTTCGGCATTATTACTGTGGTGGCTGACGGGGACACCACAAAAAACAGCGACAACCGAAGCTTTGACTGCGGCGGCTGTAACCCCAGGCTGGGTCTACCGCACCATCTTTGCAGTCGGCGCGGCACTCGGCCTGGCGTCTACGGTTCTGACATTTCTCGTGCGTGAATCCGAACCAACGCAAACACCCGTCGATCCGCAATTGGAAAAACTAGCGCCACCATCGAATACAGAAGTTACAGCCACTTTAGACACTCCGCATGAGACTATCGTCCCGGAATCTTCGCCAAGTAGCGCCCCTCACGGAACTCATTTACAACCATCCCAAACAGGCTGGTTGCATTTGCCCGGTCAATACTGGGCCGCGTTGGGAGTACTGATACTTTTCTCGCTGGCGAACAGCAGCGATACGTTTTTGTTGCTGCGAGCCAGCGAACTTGGGTTTTCTTCCTGGGGAGTTGTCCTTGTCTATGCCGTTTACAACATTTCCTATTCTGCACTGTCATACCCTGCAGGCGTACTGAGCGACAGACTTGGGCGATGGAACATTATCGCAGTCGGGTGGGCGATCTATATCATTTCATACATAGGATTTGCGACGCTTCCCGCCGGTTTTGCGTGGGGAATGTGGCCGCTCATGGCAATCTACGGAGTCTACATGGCTTTCACAGATGGCGTTGGAAAAGCCCTGATCGCGGACTGTGCCCCTCGCGAAATGCGAGGAGCCGCAATGGGTCTGTTTTACGCACTGACTGGCCTCACGACGCTTGGCGCAAGTTTGCTGGCGGGTGCCGTGTGGGATCGTTCCGGGTCAATGTCAGCCTTGCTGATTGGCGCCGGTTGTGCGATCTTAGCGTTGGGTGCGCTACCTCTTATTCGACGTCAGCCGACGTGATTGTCTTCAGTCATTAAGCTGTCTCCCTGAATCTCCCGAAAATCTGAAGTCAAAACATGACCCAAGTCACGGCGGACATGGTCCGCAAGCGCCCCCGTTTTCCTATGAAATCGGCACTGACCACGTTCGGTCTATTATTCGCCCTCCTTTCCTGGATCGATCTGCCGTACTATCAGGACTTGTGGACATTCCAATCGCTGAAAAAACTTGGCGTCAAAGTCTTTTCAAAAACTGACGAAGCGTGGAACGCAAGATGGAATGGTCGGATTCACTCCGACATCCGATTGATCATGGGGAACTCTTCCATCCGAGACGAGGACCTGCACCACCTCGGGAAGATCTCCGCAATTACCGTGATCAGCCTGAGTGGGACGCAGATCACTGATAAAGGCATGGAGGAACTCAAGTCACTTGTTTACCCTGATTCCCTGCGAGCCCTCGATCTGGCAGGAACAAAAATCACAGGAAACGGGCTGGCTCACCTGTCAGAAATTAAAAAACTGTCGGCCCTCGATTTATCGGGAACCAATATCAATGACGCTGATTTAGAACATTTAGTGAACATGAAATCTCTGGAGCTTGTCTCGCTTGAGGGAACATCAATCTCGGATCGTGGACTTCAACATTTGATGTCTCTTCCGAATTTGAAATCGCTTTATCTTGGTGGGACGAATGTTACCGACGAAGGACTCGTCGTGATTGCGAAGATGAAACAACTGACGGATTTGTCGTTAGCCGAGACTGCGGTGACTGACGCAGGGTTGAGCCAATTGATAGCTGACTCAATGCTCGAAAAAATCGAGTTGAGGCAAACACGTGTCACAAACGCATTGATGGAACAACTGCTGGAGCTGGAAAACCTCAAAGCAACTTCGCTGAAAGACACGCAATTTTCGCAAGACGATATCGACGAGATCAGACGCAGACGACCGGACGTAATGGTTCTACAATGATACCGCTCGGAATCAGCGATCGGCTTCTCGGATACAGAAAAAATGAGTCGAAGTACGGCTGAACGCGTGGCGGGCTGAACGTCAATATTCAACGCGATCGTGAGATGTTGCGCCTAACCAGGGCTGGTTAGTCTGACAAGCAAAGCATGGCTTTTTCGTCTGCTGATCAACTGTGGTTGTACCGGCCAAAGTCCTGTTTGAGTTGCACCTGCAGGATCGTTACCACAGCCCGTGGCCAAGATTCCAGACGAATCGAACGTCAATGGCACCGCTGGCAATAGAAACGCGATTAATACGGCAATAATCGCGATAATGACCAGCAATTCAATCAAAGTAAAACCGGCTCACCACTTCATCAACAATGCTCTCCCAAAACGACGTCAATCGTCAGACGCAACTACATCTGAGTTTAAAACTCAGACGTGGCATTATCGGCAGAATCAAATGATTTTTGATTCTGCCGGCGCGTTCTCAAAACGCGATCCGACTTTTTGCGTACCGACGATTTATGGCGATACGCTCTAATTCGCCTTACTCTGATTGCGCTTTTACGGTGCCAACAGCCAGTGTTTTTCCCGCACCAAACCCATTCGTCCCCCACGTGAAACCGGCTTTGGCCGAACTTGCACCTAATGTTTGTCCCTGGGCGGTGTCGAAGGCAAATAGCTTTTCAGCTGCGGCTTGAGTCGGAAAGACAATCCCGTGATTTGACCCGGTCACTTTCCAGGTAATCTTGTCTCCCGCATGCACTTTCACCTGACCCGGTGACGCAGAAGTCTGGGTCGCGGGCGTGGCATCAGCACCATCAATTGTGACGGTCCACTTCGCGGGTGTGTTCGTCCCCACAATCTCGATTGTCCTTGCCGCACCAGTTTCTGGAACAAACACGAGATTCATGTTTGCAAGACCATGTACCACACATGTCGTCTTCAGTGACACCACAGCTTCAGCGACGGGTGGTGTTAAAGCAACAGTCGCAAAGGGTTTGACTGTCGCAACGGCGAGGGTTGTTCCCGCTCCGAACCCAGCCGTACCCCACGCAAACCCCACCCTGGCCGTGCTTGTACCTAATGTTTGTCCCTGGGTGGTATCAAAGGCAAAAAGCTGTTCAGCGGCTGCTTGCGTCGGAAACACAATCCCGTGATTTGACCCGGTCACTTTCCAGGTAATCTTGTCTCCCGCATGCACTTTCACCTGACCCGGTGACGCAGAAGTCTGGGTCGCGGGCGTGGCATCAGCACCATCAATTGTAACGGTCCACTTCGCAGGTGTGTTCGTCCCCACAATCTCGATTGTCCTTGCTGCCCCAGTTTCTGGAACAAACACGAGATTCATGTTTGCAAGACCATGTATCACACATGTCGTCTTCAGTGACGTTGCTGCGACGGGGGCTCGAGTAGACTCAACCGCAACTACGGTGGATTCTCTTCTCCAACGGATTCCGTCACTAAAAATTATCGTATTCAGATCTTTCGTCACGCAGAAAGTCAGCTGCGGGGTCAAATCAGGATTGTCCCCCTTGATTCGAAACATCGCTTTTCCCTGGAATGGATTGTCACCAACATTGTTATTCCACGAACCGACTCCACTTTTCCACCAAACCTTTGCCTCGGGTTCTGGCGCAAACGAGAGAGTTGTTTGGTCGGATGCCACTTTAATTGTTGCAATATTTCCGGCGTCATCCTTCCACTTACCTTCGAGACTTGTCGAATTCGCTAGTTTGTCAGCAGCCTTAACACCGTCCTTCAGCCACGTGTTTCCATCGCTGAAGACGATCTGAAATGGCGTCTGGTCGTGACCCGCATATGCCGCACAAAATGGGACTAATTTTGAATTCGGAACCTTCGGTGCGAAATTCAACGTTCCAACCCAAGGTGCAGAATACGATGAGCTACCGATTCCCTCGTTAAACCGGCCCTTGTATTCGTAAGGGCGTTTAAAAACGGTGGGGTTTTCTGGTGCGTCTTTTTCTTCCTCGATATAGACACGAACGGAGCCGTGATCGTCAAAGACTTCTAATTTCTTTGAGCCAACGTTCCAGATTCCAGCGAGGCTATGAGGCCTTGGTGTTACTGCAACCATGCTCATCATGCCACGATCTTCATGTCGCAGAATGTGACAATGAAAAACCCATGAGGCGAACACATTTGCGTCTTCTGTGACAGTCCATTCGTCCGGTTCGAGATCGTTCGTCGACGACGTGGGAGCATGTCGCTTTGTTGGCTTTTGATCAGGTACATTTATCCATGTCTTAAAACGGACATAACCGTGGGGTGGAATTAGAATCGTGTCCCACCAATTCCCAACCACCCAGCCAAATGTCTTGTTTGTTTCGGCAAGACTCGCTGGCTCCCACTTTACGCTCTTCTGCACAGGGTCCCAGATGATTTTGCGTAAATTCCATTTTGCGGGACTGCCGTCATAACTCAGTTGCCCAACTTCTTCCACAAAAAACGGACTGATGTGAATGTGGAACGGATGGTAAATATCAGAATTGTTGACAAGGAGCCATTCTTCCGATGTGGTCGCTTCCGGGGGACGTGAATCGGGAAATCCTGTCACTGATTTATAGTCTGGCAGAGAGTCAGTGCTGTAGTCATAGGAGTAATATGAGTTCCCGTCTTTCGTTACCAGTTTGACTGGCCTGTAATACCCTGGATTCGTGTTGAGAATCTCCGGCTTCACGCGCGTGAGTTTATGTTCGGTGTCCGTAACGCCAGTTTGTCCCTTGGCGATCAGGGGTTGGATCTGATTCGTCCAAAGCCCGTTTGTCGGATTGAATGCGCCCATGTTGGGCATTTCATTCAGAAGGGGTTTTCGAATAAACGATGTTGCATCCGGGTTGCCGACAAAATCGGACGTGCTGAATTGTCGTCCATCAATCCAGAACTGTTGAATCGTCACGGACTGGTTGCCTGTTGTCTGCTGCTGATATTCAAATGTCGTACCAGCCTTATCGAAGACGACGGTTCGACGAAAATCTACCGGACGCTCAAATGGGGCGACGTATTCTGGTATCCCCTGATCAAGGGTTCCCATCCGATTCATGACAGTCAGTTTTGTATTCGCTTGATCTCCCGTCGGACTGATTCGACTCAATGCCGCATCCAGTGACGCAAGGTTGTCATCGTACTTAAGCCCCCCCTCTTCTGGCTTTACGATTTCCACAACCATTAAGTAATCATTTGTTACTCCGGCTCCAGCTCCACTGTATGGTTGCCATTTCTGGTCCACACCGATGATGCCGTTCGGGTCCGTGGAATCAATAGCGTGCGGCGGTGCAAATACCGCAGAAACCGGCCCGATGTTGTCGGCGGGCTTTTGACCTCGAAGCAATGGAACAAGAGATTGAGATGCACCTTTCCCATCGTCAGACCCATCTGCCTGCACAGCTGATGCCCAATTCACCGTAAATTGCGTGAAATCAGTACCAAGATTGTAGGGGTCGGGAGCTATATTTGCGATAACTGGCGGCTGCGATACGACGTTAACAGCACTTGTTGTCTTATCTTTCAGCTTACCTTTTGTCAGCGCCTGATACCGCCATTCGCCATTCTCGTCTGCAAACAAAGAATCTTCAGGATACGCTAATGCTAATCCTTGAACGGGCGGTGGATCACTAGGATAATTCTTAAATACAAAATAGACGGAACCAACTTTCGCATTGTCGTTTGATTGCACCAGCAGATCACTTCGATTTCCCGACGATCCAAACGTCGGCCTCACCGCAGAAATCGGCACCGCGTGACTTAAAGTGACTCCGTCGATTGCAACCATGTTCACTGACCCATCGAATTTGGATTCATTTGGGTCGTCAAACTTGAATGTCAACGGAACATCTGAATTGAAGAACTTTTCAGGAACGCCACCCGACATCGGCTGCGGTATATACTTCTGGTAGTTATCCTTAGTAATACCTTTTAAGTCTTCGCGCATCGCTGCAGGAATCGGAGAAAAAAGGATCTTACCGACCCAGATATTGGATTGCTGCTGGTGATTTGCACCTGCAACGATGAAACGCCAGCGTTCAACTTGCCCTTGTGGAAGTTGGATCACCGGTGCATATTTGCCATTGACCGTGAGAACGGGAGAGTTGTCACCTGGACGGATATTTGCACGGGCACCGGCGTCCCTGCGTTGTTGCTGTCGACGAAGATTTGATCCAGTCCCCTGGCCGTTGACTCCAAAATTTTGAATTTCCTGAGTCACGAGTACGCGATCATGTCTGGTATCACACAGTCCGGGAACGAGATCGTCCTGATCGTTTTTAGGCCGGATGACCAATGCCCCCGCCATTCCGTTTTCGACCTGAATCGATGTCGCACCGTGTCGATGGCTGTGATACCAGTGCGTGCCTGGTAAATGATCTGCGGGAATCTTGTATTGATAGCGGCGCTGCCACCATTGATTGATGTTTTGAACCAGGATCTGCTGATTCGATGAAAGTGCCGAGGGATCACCGTCCTGCGGTAAAATCAAAACGGCCACATTGTCTTGCTTGGGATCGACATGCAGGCCATGGACGTGCAGATTGACTTCGTTGAAGCCGTGAGGAATATTGACCTCATGTGTTGCACTCTCAGTCAATTCATCGGATGTTTGTTGCGTAACCTGCAGGTTGTTTTGCAAATCGTTCAACCAGGGGTTGTCGCTGACGTTCAAGAAATTGTGGAGTCGAATTCGCAGAAAATCGCCTGGACGAAACTCAAAGGTCGGCCCTGGTATCCCCGCTTTCGGAGGCTCAACCGCGTCACGAACATCTTTAAAAAACAAGCGAGCTCGACGAGTCAACTCGGGACTCTCTGGTTCTTGCAACTGGTAAGCGCGTGTCCAAATCTGTGTGGGCTGTCCCTTCGCGTCAACTTTACCCGGGATGGTATAGGTGCCGAAGACTGTAAATAACTGTTCATCGATAACACCAGGCAGGCCAGGCTCGGCTCGCTTCGGATTCACAATTTCCGGACGATCAATCCGGTACCGATTGACCTGTTGTTCCTGTGCACGCGATTGTTCTGTGCTCTGGAAGACGACAGCCGCTAACGCCAGAAAGCATAAGAAGCGTCTGTCTCGAATCCGAAAAACTTCGCTCTTCATAGTTCCGCTCGCTTGTTAATGGAAATAAACAACACTTCCAGGCAAAGGCTTGTGCTTTTGATTTACTAAGGACTGGAACGAACCAACTCAAATGGTAATTCGTCTCCAAGCGATAACACTCGGATCGCTTCGCTAAGTAATAATCTGGTAGCCATAAATGGCTCGGGGCTGACGTTTTGCCAGATGATCCCTCCGTGTGCATCGACCAAAAAGCTGCCGTGCAAGGGCTTTTGTTTCAGGCAGTCAAATGCGCCATAAGCGCGAAACGCCGTTTCCGCCTGATCTGACAGTAACTGGAACGGAATCGCATCTGCGGCACCTGTTACCTTGAATGTGTCGACCAGTCCTTCCACTGAATCGGTGCTGACAGCGACAACGGCAATCCCCGCGCGTTCAAAACCTTCCTTAAGCGGAGCCAGCGATCGCAATTGTTCGATGCAATGCGGACATCCAGCGCCAAGATAGAATACGAATAGCACGGGCTTTCCGCGAAATTCCTCAAGGGAAACGGCCTTCCCGTGACGGTCTTGCAGCGAAAACGACTCTGCTGACAGGCGGATTTGCGTCGCCTTCGCACCACTGGATCGAGGAGGATCGTTGGCTGACAGGTGACCACACTGCTTTGTCAATTGCTGAACAATCGGCAAATTGGCATCAGCGTTTTGAAATCGTGATGAGAGAACCTTGAATTGCTCGGCTGCATCGTTGTCACGTCCGGCCAGTCGCAATGATCCCGCGTAATTTGACATCGCTCCAAAATTCTGCGGACGTGCGCGAACAAGATCCTCGGCCAAACTAACGGCCATTTCGTGCTTACCAATTTCCTGAAACAGAACCACTTTCCGCTGTGGCGGAATTCGAGTGGATGCAGCAATGACATCGGATGGACGACCTCCGACCAGGATTTGTTCGCAGACATTTAACTCTTCACAGTAAGTCTCAACAAGCTGCCGCAGATTTCGAGAATACTGTTGATTGTCATCGAACGGCTGAAATCGCTCGGCAAGCGTTTGTAACTTACCTCTCTGCTGCCTGAATCCGTTCACATTTTTTCGACCAAATTGTGCAACCGCAATTGCATAGATTCTATGAGCAGTAATCTCGGGATTGGTTGATTGCAAATAATTGGATTCATCGACCGCGATGACTTGGTCCCAGAGATGAAATTCGAGCAGCAATTCCAGCAGCAGTTTTTGCCCAGCCTCAGCCGTAGAAAGTGATTGCTGAGGCATCGAAGCCAGCATATGCAGCAGCATCGTGCTTGACTCGAACGGTGGCGCGGCGACTCGCGCCGGATCGAGATTCGGTATTTTGATGAGTTGCCCGGCCAATGTTATTGCTTCATGAACCCGGCCCATTCGACTGAAATGGATCGCGAGTTGAATCTGGTTCTCGACCGAACCACTGACGTCACCGAACCAAACTCGATCATTTATCATCTGCTTATGAATGGCCACGGCAGACGCCTCAAAACAATCGATGGCTTGCTCCATCTGCCCCGACTGCGAATAGACCAAACCTGCGGCGGTCAGCGCTGGCGGTGACGCAAACAGGATCTGGCGAACTTGCTTAGCAGCCCCCAAGGCCCGCGAAGGCTGTTCGGTTCCCCAGAGGCGCAGGGTGTAACAACTGATCGGATGTTCGGGAACGGCCCATTCAACCTGTGCAATTAATGCTTCGACGGCAGACCGGAATTGGATTGGAAACCCTGCGTCACGGTTATTCAGAAACTGTCGTACAAGAAACGCCTTAGCCTCAACGTCGTCAGGAAATTCGGTCGCAAGCCGATCGAGCGCCGTCAGAAACTTAAGCCGACGCGATTTTTCATCACGGTCTTGATCAACGTACTCAACCAGTATTTCAATCCATCGCCGTTCGCGAAAAGAAACTCGATTTTTTAGATTGTCCGCGCGGCGGGCAAACTCCATTGCCAACTTAGGGTTTTCTAAACTCGTGACTGTAAGCCCCCACCACGCCATTGCACAATCCGGCTCAAGCCTCGATGCAAAGTTGAAAGACTTTTCCGCTTGAACAGAATCAAATGCGTGAAGCTGCGCAATGGCCTGATTGAAATATTGCTGCGTCTCTCTCTGACCACAGGTGATCGGGAAGCTGACGTTACCAAGCCCGGTCAAATTGACTGACGGTTGGCGCGTTCGCAGATTAAAAGGGTTGCCTGCAGCAGGATCATCAGCAAAACAAGAACAACAACCGAATGTGAACAAAAACACCCGCAACCGGATTAGGATTGAACTTAGACGCCGCATTTTCTTGCCCAGAATTTACGGAAGTGTCGGTCACAACACTGGAAAAACAAAGTCCAACACCAATAAAGCGACGCATTTTAATAGCAGCTTGCGTTCGCGCCGAAAAATAACGCTTTCTCGCAACAACCCAGAGGCAATAACGAATCATTAAACAACAAAATCGAACACTGACAGGAGATTAATGCAACTTCATTGTTTTTTCAATTCACCTCGAATTCTTTGATCAAAAAGTACCCCGCGCGCTCAATACTTTCATGCGATAACCCCGTAAACTGAAACTGTCATCAGCTAGGGCATTATGATCTTCAGTTTTCCGACTGAGAGGGATGAGACTTTGGCAAACTGTCGCGAGATTTGATTTATCGAAAATTGTGTTCAGCCGCGAGTTTCTCGACGGTCAACTCCTGCCGGTAGTATTTAAGTAACCGAAAAGACGGTACTCGCTGACGCTATTAGCCTGATGGAAACTCTCACATCGATCACGGGAAACCTGTTGGGGAACTCCTGTTTCCCGCGTCGGTGACATGTCCACCCGAGCACACCTCAGTTTCGACATATTACCGAAGGTTTGGAATGGGCAAGTCGAATCAAAATCTTGTTGGTTGAGAGCGAGTTCGCAAGCCGGTACCATCCGCAGATTGAATGGATTGACCTGACCACATCGTGCGGAGGCTCTTTATGACTAACCGCGCACGGAGGCTGTTTTATGCTGGACTTAAACACGATTCACCGTCTTGATTGCATCGAAGCCATGCAGCAATTGGACGAGGGATGTGTCGATCTCGTATTCGCCGATCCTCCTTTTAACATCGGCTACAAGTACGACGTCTACAAGGATCGCAAAGCGCCACGGGAATATCTCGACTGGTCGCGCCAGTGGATCAGCAGTGTCCACCGCGTGCTGAAACCGGCAGGCACGTTCTGGCTGGCGATCGGTGACGATTACGCTGCCGAACTGAAGATTCTCAGTCAGGATGTCGGCTTCTATTGTCGTAGCTGGGTACTCTGGTACTACACATTTGGAGTGAACTGCAAACTCAAGTTCAGCCGCTCGCACACACATATCTTCCACTTCGTGAAAGATCCTAAGAAGTTCACCTTCAATGGCGCGGCCATCGCCGTTCCTTCGGCACGGCAAACGGTCTACGCCGATACCCGAGCGGCCAAAGACGGTCGACTTCCCGATGACACCTGGATCCTACGACCCCAAGACCTGGTTGAGGGACTCAACCCCGACGAAGACACGTGGTACTTCCCTCGGGTCGCTGGAACATTTAAAGAGCGAGAAGGCTTTCACGGCTGCCAGATGCCGGAACAATTGCTCGGCCGCATTATCAAGGTTAGCTCTAATCCTGGCGAACTGGTTCTCGACCCCTTCAGCGGCAGTGCCACCACCGTCTCCGTCGCCAAAAAGCTCGGTCGTCAATTTGTCTCCTTCGACATCAGCGACGAATACATTACTCGAGGAATGGATCGGCTTTCCAAAATTGAACCAGGTGACGCATTGGACGGAGCCCCTGAACCAAAAGTGAGTGCCCCCGCGACTCCGTCCAAGGGAGTCAAAAAGGGGAAGCTTGCAAAGCCTAAGAAAAAGGTGACTGAAGTATCACTGTTGAACTGGGACAACTGATCGGTTCGCATTGGCTGCTGAACCACGGATTCCTGCAATGGAACGTTCAACTGCCTACAATGCGGATCCTCTAAATGAAGCGTTTCCAGCCCGGGCTTGAAACGAGAATTCTAAGAAAGTCACCAGTATGCCTGGCCGGAATGATCAATGTCCGTGTGGTAGTGGGCAAAAATATAAACGGTGTTGCCTGTCAAAAGACCGAGATGCAAAAGATGCTCAAATCAAGGCAGATCAACTTGAGCGGGAAGCGAAAGCGGCGGCTAATGGTCCTCCGATTCTAGTCTCCCAGGAGGATGTGACCTCGAATTTATCTTCAAAAACGTCCGTTGCGTCACCTGCGCCGAAGTCCGTAATTTCGCCCCCGCCTGAAGACCCTCTCATGGAGGCGATTTATGCTCGCTGGAATGAATTTGAGGAGGCGGATGAAGATCTCCAGCCTGCGTTGTTCCTGAAAACTCTGGAAGAACCCGAGTTAATGGATGACGAGATGGCTTATGGCATGTTGAGCGCCATCTATTACAATGGGCCCAAGTCACCAGAACCGAACCGCATTGAGGAATTTGTCGGTTTGTTGCGAGAGCGACTGCCAGGCGTTTACGCCACCAGCCGAATATACTATTTGCATTGGTTGGTCTTGAATGCCAATGCGTCTCACAAACCAGAACGCCTGCTTGAATTGGCTTGCGAGATCGCTGAAATCGCGGGCGATGAAGTTGATATCTATTCTCAAGTCGTCCACCTTCTTGCTTACCACGGCTATCTGGAAGCGCTTTCAAAGGCGAGTCGTATCGCCTGGCCATTGATCAAGGTTTCCGAGCGTATTAGGTGGGGACAACAGGAATACGCCATCTGGGGTGCCAAATGCGTCCTTTATGAGAGATTGGAGCAGACGCCGGACCTTGACGGTGGCGACCCTCAATTGATCGAACAAATGATGTACTTCGTGGATGATTTACAACTCGACTGGCTCAAAGGGTACGTGGATCAAACAAGTGGTCGATCAAGCCGTAATTGGTCACTCAGTGATTTTGACTTCAAGCCCACGAAAAAGACCAAAGCAAAGCGCACGCAGGCCCTTGATAAACATCAGGCAACAAATCAGACAACAGGCGAAGATGCACTCATTGAGTTTTCGTATGAATTCGTTGGCGATGCGCACCGCCATGACGGGTTTTCATACACCAAGGCAGAATTGGCTCGACAAAACATTGTCCGTTACCTGATCGATCGGAAAGCAGGTCGCCTGGAGACGAAAGAATCAGCAAAAAATAAAGTGCAGTCTCCTGATCATCCACTGTGCCCTGATCCAAACACTCTTAGCCGTTTCCTGACTCGCATGCTCACGATGCTTAATTCTCAAAACTACGACGTCGTCGCGACGATGGAACTTTTCCCCTCCTGGCTGCGATTCCTGGAAACTCGAGGACTTATCGAACCAACTCGACGAGAGTCGACAATCGCGGACATCGGGAACTTACATACCGAATTGCTCAGCGAATTTGGACCTTCGAACGAAGATCCCGTACTTGCTGAAAACTTCCTCAAATGGCCTGAGAATATCGCGAGGTACGCAGTTCACAAGCCGTAGCATGGGCTTCAGCCTGTGCTACCCAAAACGAGTTTGGCGTGCAACGTATTGTGATTCAGTCCTTTGGGCCAACATATCGACCCATGAATAGAATACTTGCGGTTTCGCGGTCGCGAATCAGAAAAATGAATGGCTTGTCGGCTTTGAAGATCGGATGAAAAGGGCGAGTCTTTTCTTCGAAATCACCGGCTTCGGCTGACATGCCGACCGCCGTTGCCGCAGCGGCTTCGGTTCCGATTTCACTGACGTCGATATAGGTCTTATGCTG
The DNA here is from genome assembly GCA_903858935.1 of uncultured Schlesneria sp. Taxonomy (GTDB): domain Bacteria; phylum Planctomycetota; class Planctomycetia; order Planctomycetales; family Planctomycetaceae; genus Schlesneria. The sequence goes on from CAIOKO010000037.1 coordinate 28,286, forward strand.
CACGTGAGAAATTCGAAGGCGATCGTCAGGTTGCTGGCCTGGACTGATCGCGTCAAATTGCGATTCTTCGAGCCCTCCGAATGGGCGATTCATCCCCAGCGAACGCAAGGTCTTTGATAATTCGTAAGACAATTTGAGGTTGTATTTTGGAATCGTGATATTGACCAAACGCAGTTCTAACAGGCCAATCCATCGTTGCAGATTTTCATGCGCCAATGATTTCTCAAGATCAAATATCCCGTCTACAGATTGGGGAACGAGGAAGACCATCTGGATCTTGCGACCCTGGTAATCCAATGCCAGCATCGTATGTCCTTGCGAGTCAGGATAAAGCGACGGATCGTCGTCTTTGAGTTCAAACTTGATTTCGTGTGGAGTTGGAAAGAGTTCGCCATCTGATTGAAATGCACCATAGCTGGCGCTCAACCCATTCCACTGATGCATCATCGGGACTTCGATCGATCGATCGTTCGCTTGGTGAAATTGTTTTGGATGAGTGTTTGAACTGATAAACGGCTGAGCCCAATCCCCTTTGAAATAGACGGAATTTGCAATGACCAGTCTCGTCAGAGGATTGATACTTGAAGAGGGAAGCAGATCCTGAATCCGATCGTTTGTTTGTTCAGCAACCCACTGGTTAATCTGAAGGCGAGTGGGCTCTGGATTGTTTTTGAAGTCAACCGGAAACAAGACGGTTCCATAATTCGGCTCCAGAGCTGAGATAAAGTTCGTTTCAATCGGAAATGACTTCTCCAGCCAAAGCGAGTTCGCAATCTTCAATTCATAGGCCGACGTTTTGCTCGTGATCAGATTAATTTCTTTTGCCAGTTGATTAGCCTTATTCCAAGAAGAATGGGCGTCTTTCCTGAGTCGCTCGTTCCTGGGTTGTGCGTTGCTCAATTCTTCCGTGCGATTGTTGACCGCCTTTAATTCGGCACGCAGCCGGGCGATTTTCGCAATCACTTCAGGTGGCACATCCGGAACGACAGCGGTTTGTAGTCCTCGCTGACCCTGATGCATTCGCGCCAAGTCACCTCGGGCAAAGCGCAGGACGTCGGTCATCTGATCACGTGTTTCATCGACAGCTCCTTCCGCGATCATCGAGAGTGCGAGAGAACTCGAGAATGGGGACAAGAGAAGGTTTTCACCCGGTTTGGCTTCTGCGAGTCGCTGATACAGGTCAACAGCGAATTGCCCATTCGCTGTCGAGGCTGCAGCCATCTCGTCCGTAACAACGACGATTTTCTCAGGCAAAGCCGCTTGATCGCCGACGATCGGCTCGGGATTGCGTTCTACCGACGACGGCTTCATCACCGCGACACTTGTCAGAGCAAAAACAAGTGAGCCAACCAAAAGGACGCCGAGTGTTAATCCGAGGGATAGTTTGAAGTGCGCGCCATGGATTGTGCCTCCAATAACGGATAGTTGACTCAGGTTCTGCACCAATCACACGCTTGACCGGTGTCATTAAAGCACAGAGTCTGAACATTCAAATTGAGAGATTTTGGATAGGTAGCAATGAACTTAATTTGATCGGCGAATCGGGCCATGACGAAATTGGTTAAGACAGATTGTCGCAATCGTCTCAAAGCGATTCAAGCTTTAATTCACTTCAAGGCATATTGTTTTTAGGGTCTATCGTGACGCGTTTGTTTGCGACTACAGAATAGACAGCGATGCCACTAACGATCACAACAGCGACGGCCCAAAGTAACTCCGTTCGAGTTCCCCGCAATACAAACAGCCAACCAACCAACGCGATCAGACTTGGCAGGGGATACAGCCACATTCGGAATGGCATCACGATCTCGGGACGAGTGGTTCGCAGAACATGCAAGCCGATGATCTGGGCCACGAACTGCACCAGAATTCGTACAGTTACCGCAGTTTCAATCACGATATCTAACGGAACATAGCAGAAGATCGCGGTTAAAAGCCCTAACGCCCAAAGTGAGACAACGGGGTATCGCTTGGTGGGATGAACGTACGCAAACACGGGAAGAAAATCACCATTCAATGCGGCTGCAAAGGGGATTCGTGAGTATCCGAGCGTGATCGAAAACATGCAGGCAAGAACCGTCCAAAGGACAAGCCACGTGAAAATCACCGCGATGTTTCGACCGTAAAGAGTCTCCATGAACAACGCGGCAATCTGTTTGGATTCCATCGCCTGCTGCCATGGAACAACCGCGATGATCGACAAATTCATGGTCAGGTAAATCGCGGCTACGATGACGACTGATGCGATCACGGCACGGGGAATTGTTCGGCCGGGATTCTGGACTTCATCACCCAGGTGACAAATGTTGTAGTAGCCAAAGTAATCATAGATCGCGATCAGCATGGCCGCACCCAAACCGTTGAACCACGTTCCGTTGATATGGAAGGCGTCCGCTGGAAACGTGATAAGCGATGCATTGAAGTTCATCAGCCCTGAAATGATGACCGTCGCAACCGTGAGCAGCGTTCCCGTACAGAGAACAATCCCGACCCAGCCAACAACTTCAATCCGACGCGACAACATCCAGGTCACGATCAAGCAACCGACCGCAGCCAGCGTGTTAGTTCCGCCAGGAATATTCCATTCGTTAAGCAGGTTGGACAGTTCCGGAAAAATGTATTTCAGATAGGGGACCGCACCGATGTAACCCGAAGCAATTTCCATAGTGCCACTGACAAGAAACTGCCACACGAACAGAAACGGCAGCATCCGTCCCCACCCGGTTGTTTGCTTGCCGAAGATCTCGCGTAAGAAGTGGTATGTCCCGCCGCTTCCCGGCAAGGCAGCCCCCAGTTCGCTCCAGACCAGCCCGTCACAAATCACGAGCACAGCGGCAATCACCCAGGCAATCAGGGCTTGTGGTCCGTGCATGGCAGCGAGAAACAAGGGTATCGTGATAAACGGGCCGATCCCCACCATGTTCGCGATATTGAGCGCGATCGACTGAGACAGCCCCAACCCACGAACCAACTTTGTTTCGCTCGTAGAATTATCTTGTAAAGAGGGGGCTTCCGGGTTGGGATTATTCAAGATGACACATTTCCCGAATTCACGGCACCGCCGGTCAAGGCTCGCGAAGCCATTGAATCAGCAGATCAAGTTCACGCGATGAGAGCAGATTCAACTCGGGATGACCAGGATCTGACGCAAAGTCGGGCATGCGATCATTTCGCTCGCCATAGAATTGCTCGACGCTTGGCTTGGAAATCATTTGCTTCAGCCACAAGGATGACACGTAGCCGGTTAAATCAGGGGCCGTTCCGAGCGCGCCTTGATCATGGAATCGATGGCAATCAGTGCATCCCCCACCTGACATGATCAGTTCTCGACCTGTGGCAGCATCCGGAGAATCGCCATCTTCTGTTTGTGCTTCCACCGCGAGCGCAACCGCCATCGCATGGATTTTCTGAGTCTTGACTGCGGCATCATCTTTTCCATCGTCCGCAAACAAACCCTGAATATGCTGGACCATGTCTCCTTCGCGAAACTTTGTTCGGCCAAAGTACTCGCCTGAAGCAATCCGTTCCGAAACCAGGAAACCCGTGATCCAATCCACCGATCCGATTCCGTAAAGATTCGGTGCCGATGGCTCGGCCGCGACCAATCCTGGCGTCTTGGGGCCTGAATGAGAATGGCAGCTCAGACAGTGACGAGCAAATAATCGCGGACCTTGTGTCTGTGGATCTTGCCGAAGTAACTCGATGGCACCTTTATCCGTCATCGGAACTGTCGTTGCCAATTCCAAGGCTCTTGCCGAGAGCTTGTCGAACTCGGCTGTTTCAGCAAGGTATTCGGCATCCTGCCCGTCCTGAAGGAACGAGATCATTGTCAACCACGACCAGCCTCCCAGGCAGGCGACAACAATCAACAGGCGACATGCCACAGCCAGCCAGTGTGAACGAATGCGATCAACAAACGGGGCCGCCATGAAACCGAAAAGAAATGCCGAAGGAATGACCATCGTGGCAATGAATTCGGTGTTTCCGGAAAAGTATCGACGCAATTCAAACAGCCAGCGGAAATACCATTCGGGTCGAGGAGAAAATGCCAGGTTGGGATCTGCCGGAGCATACAATGGCGCTCCGTCTTTCCAGGCGAAAATACTGATGATCCCAAAGATCACCGCCAGACTGATCATGTTTCTTACCGACTGATACGGCCAATACGTAAGAAGCTCTGGCGTCGAGGTGGGTTCAATGTCGTCAGGTGACCGAAACGGACTGTGCTTGATCACTTGCTGCAGATGAATGAAGCACAGGCCTCCGACGAGGACGGGTAACAATCCTACGTGCAGAAAATACAGCCGCGTCAGGGTGAGACTGCCGATTTCTTCGCCACCAAATAAAAGCCGTCTTAGAAACGGTCCGAAGACAGGAGTCGATCCGAGGATATTTCCTTCAACCTGGATCTGGGCAATCCCCTTTTGACTGACGGAAAGTGGGTTACCCGTGACAGTCCAGACGATCATTAAGGGAAAAAGCAGAAGCCCGGTAATCCAGACGAGTTCCCTGGGGGCTCGGTAAGCACCGGTGCAAAGGACTCGCAATACATGCACGCCGAACAAGATAATCATGGCGTGTGACGCGTAATGATGAATTCCGCGAAGAAATCGGCCTGCGGAGGACTGATCGATAAAATGCACGCTCGCCCAGGCGCTTGTCATTGACGGACAGTACGTCGCCATCAAAAGCAGACCTGTGATGCACTGAATCACAAGCAACCATAACAGACAGCTGGCACTGGTATAGACCCAGCCGGGGCCATTCGGGAGAATTCGATTACTGATTCGGTTGCGGATGAGGCGATAATCCAGACGCAGATCGAGCCAGTCGACCCATGATTGCATTACCAGCCTCCAGTTTTTGCGTCAGGCACCGACGACGCGGTGATCCAGACCCGTTTTAAATTTTTCGTATCTCACTTCGACCCAATTATCGCCAGTTTCGTCATCGCGAACAAGTCGACACTCGAGTTCGTCCAGATCGCGCGGTACGTGGTTTCGTTCGCCCGTCTTTGGATCGGGCAGACGCTGGCCGTCAGCGCCAAATGAGGCCCGGTGGCAGGGACAAACAAAGCTCTTACCACCCGACGGTGCCTGCACCTGACACCCCATGTGGGGACAGACACTGCTTAACGCTCGAACGGTCTGGTCTGTAGAACCGGACTGAGATTCTCGGACAAGCCAGACACGACCGATAGCCTGCTGATCAGACTGAATCCAGGCATCCACCTTCTGCCCCATGACAGGAACCATCATCGGACGACCCGGCACCAGATCCTTCACTTTGATAAGTCGCGAGAATTGAGATTCGCCGGATGATTCCCGCGGGGCTCCCCCCAGGAAATAACCGACTCCCGGCAAGCCAACCACTGTTGCGACGGCTGTCGCGAGTCCACTACTGACCCATTCCAGCAATTCCCGCCGATTCATCGCGATTTCACTCTAAAAGGAATTTGACAGTACGAAATACTCACGCCCCATCAAGCGAGCCGCGAAGGAACTTATAAAGAACCCACCCCACCGCTCCTGCGGCGGTGGTTAACGGGCCTTTACCCTAGGAATTTGCATTGAATTTGTGTTGTCTTGTCATGGTGAATAATTGCTTCTGGTAGTGCAAAGGCCCGATTACCACGGCCGCAGGGGCAGTGGGGTTTCGTTGAAACGCCTCCTGATCAAGCGACACGATTGCCAGCATGATCGATCAGCGATACCAGAGCATCATCCAGCCGGTGAATGTCAGCATTCACTTGCCGCGATTCCAGATGATGCCGAAATGCTTCTGACACCGATCCCCCCAAGCCTTGCACCCACTCGGGCGAATCCCCACCCAATGTACATCGACCGATACAGGCTAAAGGACGGGCGATAGAACAGGCACACATTCCGGTCTGCGTCAGCATCGGACATGAGCAACCATGATTTCGCGACCGTTCCATGACTCGCTGCAACTCGCCGTCACGCCGTTGAAGTAGCTCCTGAGCGATGGCGTTGGCCTCAACATTCGTGACAGAGGGAACAAAGGATTCACAAGCACTGGAATCATGATGCGCGCCGTCAGACACTTCGCCAGTCATTCGGCTTAGACGTGTATAGATCTCTGACAGAGGGGACTGCTCCTGCACTCGACTGGCACCACCTCCGAAAGAGCTTGAAGCGACGCGAACTTCGCGAAACGCCACATCAGCAAACGCGAGAGCCATTAATCCGAAGACAAACAGGACAGACAGAGGCAACATCAGAAAAATTACGCTCGCCATCGCTTTCTCCTCATAATGCGGACATGTGGATAACGATATCCAGTATCGACTGCACTGAGGCGAATGTCAATTGAAATTGAGTTTCCCAGAAGGAAGAAATCCGCAGCAGACCGCGTAGCGGCAATTCCAACCGATAAAACAATTCGTTCGACGAGGTCCACTGCAAGCGGCAACCCGGCCGGCGGCTGGAACCGCCGCTACTCGCGTTGCGTCCGCGTCAACGCCTTCTCAAAATGCGAGTTGACCACATTATTTGGCCGCACTCCACGAAGCGCCTGCACCACCTGTTCCATCGCCTGGGTACGCATGGCAATCAATGATTCGGCCGAGATAAATGCAGCATGAGGCGTGACAATCACTCGTTCATCGCAATAAAGCGGATCGCTCAAATTCGGCGGTTCTGGCTCGAACACATCCAGTGCGGCCCCCGCAATCTGACTCTTCTGCAACGCAGCCCATAAGGCGTCTGAATCAACAAGCCCGCCACGTGACGTGTTGATCAGGTAGGCCGTTGGCTTCATGAAACTTAGCCGTTCAGCGTTGATCATATGTCTGGTCTCTGCAACCAACGGTACGTGGAGCGAGATAAAGTCGCTTTGCTTCAACAATTCGGGCAATGCGACCATCTGGCACCCCGTCCCGTGCTCCGAACCCGACGAGGTGTATGCCAGGATCTTGAGTCCCAAGGCCCTCAACTTTGGAACCAATTCGCGTGCAATACGTCCGAGACCAATCAACCCAACAGTCTGACACGATAATCTTCGCATGGTCGTGGCGGCACCAAGATTGTATTCGCCACGTTTCGTCCGCGAATGAAAGAAACCGATGCGTCGAGCACACGCCAATATCAACCCAAGAGCATGGTCAGAAACTTCTGAAACGCAGTAGTCCGGGCAATTGGTAACGGGAATCCCGAGTTCTGTCGCCGTGGTTACAGCAATATTGTCGAGTCCAATTCCAAACCGCGAGATGACTCGGCAACGTGGGGAATTTCGAATAACGACGTCGGTCACGCGAGCCCACGTCGTGGCAATCGCGTCCACGTCCGCTGCTAACGCCGTCAAGGTTACCTCGTCCGTTGCCGAAGCTTCAATCAGCTCCGCGTCGATCGCCCGTAGAATGGCAGTCTCGATCTCGGTATCAGGCCAGGCACGATCCGTCATCAGCACACGAAACCGAGTTGACATTGTTGTACCTGAGGCAGCATTCACATGAACAAAACTATTTCAGGATGTGCCACTGCATCGGAGTCTTCTCCGACGCAGTGGCACCAAGTCACCAGACACGGATTCCTGGACCGTACATCACCGGACCTCCGAAGCCAGGCGCACCGAAACCGAACCCACCGTAACTCATCACGCCATAACCGAGTCCACCATATCCGAGCGAGCTATATCCGATCGGACCATTGGTCAAATACATCATCCGTTGAGAGTTCAGGGCGTTTTGGTACACCAGATTCTGAGTCATATGACCTTGCAGCAGTGAGCGATCATACTCGCGTTTTAAATGATCGCGATACGCTTCCGCCTGCTGCTGGTCGAGCTTCGCCTGATCCAGCGCCTGCTGCTGTGAGGTTTCCTTTTGAACGATTGACGACTGAGACTTTCGTTCCGACTTTTCTTTATACGCCGCGACCAATGCTCGCATCTGCCGCTCATCCATCCGATTCAGCATCCTCTCGACCTCACCAGATTTCTGAACATCGAACGACATATCCACAATCAGCCGGGCCAGCAGCCAGGTCCTGAGATCGTCGACACTTTCGGTTGCGATTGGCGATGGAACCGAGGCGGCTGCGGCAGGAGTTGGAGGGTTTGGAACCCCAACCTGACCGAACAACATAAAACTGACAAGAAGGGAGTGCATCAGAGTTCTCCGTTCAATGAAGGTTTGGATTCAGAATAAAATTCGCCACCACTACTTGCCCAAGATTGTACTGTGGGAGTTTCGTCAGACAACGACGTTGTCCACAAGCAGGAACAGATTTCGGAACTCGGAGCCCTCAGTTTTCGTTTTTCGCTGGAAACTGGTAGTGTCAGAGTTCAGAACAGACACCCTGACGGAATTCCTATCAATGAAGACAATCAAAGTGGCTTGCGGGATTATTCTGTGCTTTCTTTTCAGTGACCTGGATCGAGAAGGGAGATCTGAAGACGGTCCAGTAATGCCTGGTCTGTTTGAAAACAGTTTCGACACCAGTAGCCCCGCAGTGGCTCCTCCGTGGTCGATGAGGCCCTGGATGTGGGAGGATGATGTCAACACGTCGGAGGCGGTCTGGGACCTGGTTGATGGATGCCGCGATCATGATCTGCCACTGGGAGCAATTCTGATCGATAGCCCCTGGTCGACACGCTACAACAATTTCCGTTTTGACGAAAAGCGATATCCCGACCCTCGCAAGATGATCGATTCGTTGCACGCACGGGACGTCCGACTGGTTCTCTGGATGACCAATTTCATCAATACCCCCGACAGTCTTGCCGACACACCAGGTGACGAGGAAGACTTGTATTCCGTCGGCAAATCCAAAGGCTATTTTGTAAACGACGGTGCGCCCATTCGCTGGTGGAAAGGGAACGGCGCAATGATCGACTACACGAATCCCGCCGCCGTGGCATGGTGGCACCGAATCATGGACCGGACACTGTCTCTGGGTGTCGACGGCTGGAAAATGGATGGTTCGGCGGAAATGTTTGTCCTCACCCCCCGCAAAACTAAACGAGGAACACTGACTCTTCGCGATTACATGGACCTCTACTATCGCGACACTCTGCACTACAGCCGTACATGCCAAAGCGACTTTGTCACGATGGTCCGATCGGTCGACATTGCCAACACCCACACCGACCAGGCACACGCTCCGTTTGACGCCGCTCCACTCACCTGGGTTGGCGACCAGCGGCATTCGTGGAAGGATAAGGGACTGGACGAAGCGATCCGCAGTTACTTCCGGGCACTCGCACTCGATTATCCCTCGGTCAGCTCCGACAGTGGTGGATATCAGACAGCCTCCAAACCCCAGGTCGGAATGCCACGACTATTGTATCTGCGCTGGGCTCAATGGAACGCGATGACTCCATTGTTTCTGATCGGCGGGCACGACGAACACCGGCCATGGAAGTTCGACCCCGACTTCTTCCAAATCTTTCGGCAATTCATGTGGCTGCATCAGGAACTGGTGCCGTTTTTCTATTCGCAACACGTTCAGGCGAGCCTGCGCGAAGGGAAGTTAATGCATCCAGGCCCCGGCAAGCACGAATACCTGCTCGGCGACTCCCTGCTTGTCGGCGTGATGTCCAACGAAGAACCTCGTCGCGAGATGGTTTTTCCGGACGGCGAATGGCTGAACTACTGGGACAATCGCGTGGCATATCACGGTGGCGAAACGGTTACAGTCGAAGTCCCCGAAAACCGCAGCCCGATTTTCGTGAGATTGGGTTCGGTCATTCCGCTGGACGTCGTCAACGACGCCGTCGGGCATGGCAGTCAGGCATCAAAAGGCTGGAGAACCCTCGACATTTATCCAGCAAAGCAGAACAGTTCTGCAGTCCTATGGGATACGCAACAGTTTCCACCCAGCGCTTTCCGCGATCGAAGTTTTGTAAATGTGATTCCGCTGGAAGATGGAGTGGAAATACACTTAGAAGACAGTCCCGTGCGTGACACGATTTTCCGCGTCTGGCAACCGCGACCACCCAGCCAGGTTCGAGTTAATCAAACACCGTTAGAAAAGCATGAGTCGCTGGCAACCTGGGAGGCTTCTCAACAATCATGGTCATACGACGCCGCTGACCAGCGTCTCTGGATTCGAATTGCCAAGTCGCGTGATGTTCGGATTACGATCGACCACTCGAAGTAATTCGTTAAGACGAGATCGTCTTCAGCACATTATAAACAGCTGTCGCAATGAGCTTGGCACCTTCCGTGTTCGGGTGCAAACTGTCTGCGAAGTGATTGTCCTTCAACAATGAGCATACGTCTGCCAGAGGAATACCGCGTTCGGCGCAGAACGCTTTCAATCTTGGATTGTGATATTCTCGCTTGGCCCGAATTGTTTCCACCATGTGATCTGGAAACACCGACTCGTTGACGTGCGGTACATTGAACAGAATCGGCTGCATCCCTTGATCCAACACGGCCTGCACCATCTGGTCCAGGTTGTCGATGATTCCGCGACTTGCGGTTGCCGTGTCAGAGACGATCGCGAGATCGTTCGTTCCCATCCCCATCACGAAATAACGAGCATTGGGAAATAATTTCAGATAATCCTGAACCTGCTTCGGCCCATTTTTACTGACTTCACCCGCGATTCCGCCGTTCGCAACTCGCAACCCAAGTGGCTCACAGAGTCTCTGCAACTCGTCCGGATAAGTGGGAAAGGGCCAGAAATGATGTGGCCTATTGTTATTCCAACCCGTCAGGCTGTCTCCAGCACAGACGATCGACACCTGATGTCGGCCATACTCGAATCCGATCGAACCTTGATCGACGGTATAAATGATCGAGGGGGGCGCCATCAGAAAAACCTCGTTGAAAATGGACTCGAACAAATGATGTTTCCGATAATGTGGCAAATCTGGAAGCCGAAGACTATCGTCCCCACCAGGATTCGATGAACGTACTTGATTACGAAAGACATGGATGAAGTCCTCGACAAAGTTCCCCGTCGATTGGTGTCGCGCTCAGTTCCCCGCACTCAAACGCGTTGTGGCCGGTCAGCCGGTTGCGTTTTTTGATGGTCCAGGCGGAAGTCAGGTTCCACAGCGAGTGATTGACGCGGTCGGACATTACCTTGCACACACCAACGCCAATCGGGGTGGACAATATGCCACTGCTCGTGAAAGCGATGCTTTACTGGAATCGGCTCACGCGACGATGGCTGAATTCCTGGGGACACCAAACCCCGAATCGATTGTCTTCGGTGCGAACATGACCACGCTGACGTTTGCACTCAGTCGAGCGATCAGCAAGTCCTGGAAGCCGGGAGACGAAATCATCGTCACGCGACTGGATCATGACGGGAATGTCACTCCCTGGGTCCTGGCCGCAAGAGACGCCGGGGCAACCGTCCACTACGTCGATTTCCACAAATCGGACTGCACTCTTGATTTGCAAGATTTTTCATCAAAGCTATCTCCACGAACTCGATTCGTCGCGATTGGATGTGCGTCAAATATTGTAGGTACGGTGAATCCAGTCGGTGAAATGTGCAGACAGGCCCACGCGGTCGGAGCGCAGGTCTTTCTCGACGCTGTTCATTATGCACCTCATTCGCTTCCCGATGTGACCGGATGGGATTGTGATTTTCTGGCGTGTTCGGCTTACAAGTTCTTTGGTCCGCATATTGGAGTTCTTTGGGGGCGACCCGCATTGTTGAAATCGCTGACACCCTACAAACTGCGGCCTGTGACCGAGTCATTACCAGGTCGCTGGATGACGGGGACCCAGAACTTCGAAGGGATTGCCGGAGCGAAAGCGGCTGTCGATTATCTCGACGATTTGGGTCGGCAAATCGGTCCTGCTACGGCATCGTTTCGTGATTCTTTGCGTACAGCCTTTTCTGCAATTGGAGACTATGAACGACACCTGGTTTCGGCGCTGCTGACAGGATTGGAGGCCATTCCTCAGATCAAGATCCTTGGCTTGAGGGATCGCAACCGCTTGAACGAGCGAACTCCAACAGTCAGCTTTACCCATGAAAGGCTGACTGCGATCGAGATTGCTGATCGACTGGGACAATTGGGTTTGTTCGTGGGACACGGCAATTTTTACGCGTTGCAAGTGACTGAGGCATTTGGACTAGAACCACAAGGCGTCGTTCGCGTCGGGCTAATGCACTATAACACGCACTCGGAAGTCGACCGAATTCTGGTGGCACTGAGATCATATTAACGTAGTTTTCATCATCTTGGGTGACGACTGATGGCAACGGATGCTACCATCCAGGGGGATGTCTCTTTTACTCACGGAATCGAATCATGCTTCGCATTTGCCTGTGTCTGACAATGCTTGGTACCACTCTTGGTACCACCGTCGTTCATGCCGATGATTGGCCTCAATGGATGGGGCTGAAACGAGATAATGTATGGCGCGAGACGGGAGTCGTTGATACGCTTCCGAAAGACCCGAAAATCGTCTGGCGAGCTCCTGTCGCTGGTGGGTACTCGGGTCCAGCGGTTGCCGCCGGCAAAGTTTATGTCACTGATTATGAGACGAAGGACGAAGTGAAGGTCGGGAACTTCGAACGTAAAGCCTCGACGGGAACCGAGCGAGTTCTGTGTCTTGACGAAAAAACCGGTAAAGAGATCTGGTCCGTCCCACGTCCCGAAACCTACACAATTTCGTACCCGGCTGGTCCTCGAAGTACGCCAATCGTTGATCACGGCAAAGTCTATGCTCAACTGGCTGAAGGACAACTTTACTGCCTCGACGCGAACTCGGGCAAAAAAGTCTGGGAAAAGAATCTGAAGGAGGTTTACAAAACGAAGGCGGCTCTCTGGGGTTACAGCAGCCAACCGCTGATCGACGGAAACAAGCTGATCGTCATTGCGGGTGGAGATGGCTCACATTGCGTCGCATTGAATAAAGAAAATGGCGATGAGATCTGGCGAACCGGAACGGCGACAGAGCAGGGTTATTCTCCGCCACTGATTATTCAGCAGGCAGGTGTGCGACAACTGGTGCTGTGCAGCCCGGATGCCATCTATGCGGTTGATCCGGAAACCGGCAAACAGTACTGGTCCGTGGATTACAAAGCGGACAATGGTTCGATCATCATGACGCCGATTCACTTGGGAAACTATCTGTTTGTCGGCGGCTATAACAATAAGAACATCATGATTGAACTTGCATCGGATAAGCCGGCAGCAAAGACGCTCTGGCGCGATCAGGCCAAGAAAGGAATTTCGTCGATCAATGTCCAGCCGTTCCTGATGGATGGTAAAGTCTACGGATATGATCAGGGGGGTGAACTGCGGTGCATCGATATCCCCAGCGGAGAAATCGTGTGGTCAACTCCAAAACCGCTCAGCGAACGAAAGATCAACAGCGGCACGGTATTTCTGACTCGTTCGGGATCAACTGACAAGTTCTGGATGTTCGCCCAAACCGGTGATTTGATCATCGGCCAGTTGACACCAAAGGGCTTTACCGAACTGTCTCGAGCCCACGTCATCGACCCAACGAATAACGCATTCGGCGTCGACGTGGTCTGGTGTGCTCCGGCATTTGCCAACAAGCGAATGTACGTTCGCAACGATAAAGAACTGATCTGCGTCGATCTTGCCAAATAGCGCACGGATCAGGATTTCGATTGATTGCTGCCCACGCTTGACGCAAGTCCCTACAATCTAATGATTGTGAGGATTTGCGTCTCGATTTTTAACGACGAATGTCAAAAATGATTGTACCCCCGACGACTTCCGACCCTCTGTCGACAATGGATGAAGCTCTGGATGCCTTAAAGGCAGGGCGAATGGTGATTGTCATTGATGCAAAAGAGCGTGAAAACGAAGGAGACTTCGTTTGCGCTGCAGAGTCAGTGACACCAGAAATGATCAGTTTCATGCTGAGATACGGTGCCGGGGTATTGTGTGTCCCGTTATTGCAGGAAGCGGCGGATCGACTTGGGTTGACGCCGATCGTCGATAGTCAACGGAACACCGCACCGAACCAGACTTTGTTCATGACACCGGTTGATCATCGCGATGCCGGAAGCGGCGTCAGCGCGGATAATCGGGCGAAAACGATCCTTGCCATGAGCGATCCGACGAGCAAGGCTTCCGACTTCGTCAGACCAGGACACATCAATCCGTTGCTTGCGAAGGACGGGGGAGTACTGCGACGAACTGGTCACACCGAAGCAACGATCGACCTGCTGCGACTTGCCGGCATGAAACCGGTAGGGGTCCTGATTGAAATTCTCAGCGAGCAGGGCGGGGGGATGGCTGAGCTTGACGAACTTCGTGCCCTGGCCCAGAAGTACAAGATTCCCCTGATCTCGATCGATCAAATCATTCGTTATCGCCGGCGACGAGAACAGCTGGTCACGCGGGAAGTCGAGACCCCGTTTGAAACCCGTGACTATGGGAAATTCAAAGTCATCGCCTACAGCGTCCAATACGAAGATCAGCAACCGCTGGCGATTGTCTGGGGCGATCTCAGTTCGGTGGCGGCGCCTTTAGTACGGGTCCACTCTTCTTGTTTCACGGGTGACGTACTCGATTCGCTGCGCTGCGACTGTGGCGATCAACTGCACATGGCCATGCGGATGATCAACGAAGAAGGGACGGGTGCCGTGATCTATCTCCCTCAGGAAGGACGAGGAATCGGACTGCTGGCAAAACTCAAGGCGTATCAGTTGCAGGACCAGGGTTACGACACCGTCGAAGCGAATCACAAACTGGGCTTCAAAGCAGACTCGCGTGATTACGGCGTCGGCCTTCAAATCCTGAAGGACCTGGGACTGTCGTCGGTCAGGCTGCTGACTAACAACCCGCAGAAGATCAACGCATTTCCCGGCTTCGATCTGCACGTTGTGGAGCAGATTCCCATCATCGCGCCACCCGAAAAGCAACGAGAATTCTATCTCGCGACCAAACGAGATAAGCTTGGTCACACGTTTCCTGGTGGTACAACTTCAGCAGAATAGTCCTGAGGTTAGTGATCCAACTTGCAAGAAAAACGTGCTTTACTTGGCCGGCAATGATCGTTCTTTAACCTTCGATGTCCGCACAACACGAGCGTTTCATCAAGGGGCAATCTCGTTCGTGCTGGTATGGATTTAATCGTTTCGTCGTGCGGACCACGATTCACAATCGTAACGAACATTGATCTGGTCGATCGAATGTTGTTCGAGGTATTCCGAGAGGTCTTGAAAAAAAGCCGCAAACCGAATCGGGCCTGCGATCGTATTCAGTCGGTTGTGGCTTTTCCAAAGCTGTAGAAACCGTTCGCGAGACAGGGGAATTGTGTGACTGATGGTTCGCTGAATCACAAAAGTAAAGTCGCCGGTTGATTCCAAAATCTCTTTCCAGGGACGATTGCGATACGCTTCATCAAATTCTGGAACATGTCGCCTGATCGCCGCATCAGTCCAGATCACGGTGCTATCTGCGGGCTTGGCTCGATTGTTCCACGAGACCGTGAATAGGCAGCCAGGCTGCAAGACTCGACGAATTTCCGGCAGAGCTCGCACGGGATCTGCCCAATGAAACGCCTGGGCCGCAATCGCCCACCGCTGAGAAGCGGTCGCCAATAAGCTTTGTTCGAACGTGCCGGCCAACCAGTGGGCCTCAGATACTTCTGCCCGCGACCGCATTGATTCATTCGGTTCAATCGCCGAAACAACAAACTCGCGTTCGATCAGCATGCCAGTCATGATACCAGTTCCGGCACCGAAATCAGCGACAGGATCGCCGGGTCTCAGTCGGCCGTCAGCGATCAATAGATCGAGCAGTTCTGCGGGATACGCGGGACGAGATCGCTGATAGGCATCGGCTTGATGTGTGAAGTCTCCCAGAGCCATTGTTCGCTCCATTGATAATTTTGTGAGGACTTGCGTCTGTTGCAATCGACTTCAAATCTTATCCAGATTGTTTTCGGCAGTTGAATGAACCCAACAGAAATTACTCGACGCTATTACCGCCGAGGTGTATCCTGCTTCAATGATCCCAGTCTCATTTGTGTTCTCTGACGGTTTGCAAAAGGGCGTTCCACGTCTCAAACGCCTCTACAAACTGAAAGGCAAGCGTCATGAATACGGTTTTTGACGTCAGCAGGACTTCAAGCGTTCGCATCGCTACCAAATCGATTCTGCCGCTGGTTACCGCATCGTCAGCGGACTGTTCCAGACAAATCCTATTTCAGGTTCAACGACTGCCTTTGATTCTATTTCTCGCGATCTGGCAATCAGGAAGCGTCTCAATCGTCACCGGCCAGGAATTCTTCCGTAGTTCGTTGCCTGTTTCGAATATCGCGTTCATTGCGATAAATGACGTTGAAAACGGCAAAACCAGCGACGGTGAAACAGAGAAAGTTGCGGACAAGCGAACGGACGATGAAAAAAAGATTCCGGTTAATTTAGACGATCAAGCGATCAATGTTGCTAACGACAGAGTTCGTGTGGCACTGCAAGATATGACCGAAGTGTCATTCGAAGATGTCCCTCTTCGCGATTGCCTGGAATACCTGAGTGATCTTCACCGAATTCAGATTGAGCTGGATCCCGTCGCGGCTGAGAAACTCGGAGACGTCGATTCCCTATCGGTCTCCCTCACCGCGTATGCCATGAGTCTTGCTGACGGGTTGATGATCATGCTTTCGCCGCTTGGTCTCAGCTATCTGGCTGACGAAGGTAAAATGATCATCACGACGCGTGATGAAGTTCGCCGCCGTGGAGCCGTTGTCCCGATGGAATTCAGCGAAGTTCTCTCGAAGCTTTCCAAATATCCATCGGTTCCCTGGGATTCCGTACTGCGAGGTCAGGAGAAGGATCCACTCGCTCGCATGATTGCGGAGATCACTCTCGCGCTGGATGACACTGACGACGTCACCCGGCTGTACGCTGCCAGAGCACTGCACCGATTAGCGCGATCGACGAGATTTGTTAAGACCTCCGTCCCCAAGTTAAAAACGCTGACGACTTCGAACAATCCACAACTTCGCAAAGCCGCTTATTTCGCTTTGGCGGCAATTGGGCATTCAGATTTCCCCACGCTTCCTTATTTGATAGAGGCCTGGCCGAAGGATGAAGTTGTTCGTGCGGACTGGTTCTTATTGATTCGAGAATACGACGAACAAGTCTATCAGGAATTGGAAAAGCTTTACCCAAACTCCGAGGCAACGTTTCGTCGAGCAATCATCCAGAGCATACGATATCGCGAGATCAGCGCCGAGAAGCTGTTACTATCAGGTTTGGCGGACGATGACGAAATTGCACGTCGTTCCGCCCTCATTTCAGTGCGAGATTTGTTCCTGTCTTCAGGAGTCCTCTCCGACGACTTGATCGCATCGTTACAACGGATTCGGACTGGGCCGAATCCCCAAGAGCGGTTGGATGTTGCGATGTTGTTTCTCTGGATCGACGACAAAACAGATGACTCGCTCGATTTTGTCATGTTATCGATCGCTAACGGTCGTCCGGATGAGCGAACCCAAACCCTTGCTCGCCTGGGAGCATCGATCCCCGTTCGAAGTAATCCTCATCGATTACAGCGACTTGGATCTCGAATTATTCTGCGATTGAACACTCAGGTTGATTCGGGAAACGAAGAAATGCGACTGGCGGCATTGATGGCTCTTGCTGGACTGCAATTGCATGGGCCATACGAAATCTTCGAGTATACGTGGGGACCGATTCACGAGGGACTTCAGACCCGTTTGAGCATCAACAACCAACGTCCGAAGTTCGGCGAATCGCTTCAGCTAGAAATTGAAATCCAAAACGAAGGAAACGTTGACCTGGCACTGGAAGGTTGGACGAACCCGTTGATCGGTACCCTCAGAATCGTTGATCCGAATTTAAAAGAATCCCCTGAGATCGAAGTCACCCTTTCTAGCG
This sequence comes from uncultured Schlesneria sp., assembly GCA_903858935.1. GTDB lineage: Bacteria > Planctomycetota > Planctomycetia > Planctomycetales > Planctomycetaceae > Schlesneria. The sequence continues at coordinate 46,108 of CAIOKO010000037.1, forward strand.
ACGCACTACCAGGAAAAACTATTCCGAAACGACTTGAGCGGAGTTTCAAGTTGGATTTCGAGACGACGATCGACCCTAAGTATTTCTCTTCAGCGACTACCGGCCCGTTTCTGCTTCAGATTCGGGGAGCGAACTTTCCCGCCTCAAACGTGTTGACCGTCAAGTTCGCTGAAGTACAAAATAATAATTAGGCTAAACCTCGGCGTTTTAGTTCGGCGACGACTGCTTGCACGATAGTGGAAACTTCCTTCGGATTGCTTGATCCGCCGATTCCGGTAGGGCAGCCGCTGATCGGTTCATCAGTGAAACCATGCTGTGAGAGCATGCATTGCAGTTTGTTGGCCAGCGTTGCCAGGTCCGCTTGTTGATCGTCGGACAGTGGTTGACGACCGACGCCCGTGTCGAAACCACGAAGGCGGACCGCCGTTCGGAATCCGTCGGGAAACTCGGCGGAAAAGAGCATCGCGTCGAAGAGAGTGACGATGTCATATTGCAGCGCTCGCGCTTCGTCGATCCGGTAAGCCACCGTCAGGTCGTAAAGTTTACGAGTCAATTCAGGAACGACGCCCGAGCTGGCGTTTGTTCCACCGTCGCAGCCGATCAGCAGCATCGGCATGAGTGCGGCGTCCCAACCGGTGAGAAAGCTGAAGTCTGGTCGCGAGGGACGAACTGCCTGAATCATACGAATCATGTTCGGGATATCGCCCGAGGAATCCTTGATTCCGACCACTTTCGGGCACTCTTCGGCCAGCCGTTTGACGGTCGGAACGTCGATCGGGCTGGCGAACATCGGAATGTTATATAGCGTCACATCGATCGGCGTGTTGTCAGCAATCTCTTTGAAGTAGGCGTAAACCGCTCGGGGGCTGAGCTTGTAATAGTATGGCGCGACAATCGCGACCGCCGTTGCACCCATTTCGTAGTATTTTTCGCAGGCGCGCACAGTTTCTTTGACGTTGGCTTCGGCTGCGCCCGCAAGAACGGGAACCCGGCCCCGAACCTGATGGCAAATGATCTCCATGATCCGAATACGTTCTTCGACCGTGAAACGGGTGAACTCACCCGTTGAACCGTTCGGATAGAGACCATGCACACCCTTGGCGATCAGCCAGTCGACGTACCGTCGCAGTTCGCTCTCGTGGATCTCTCCCTTGGCATTGAGAGGAACGATATTGGGTGTGTAGATGCCTTGCAGTTTGCCGCGTGGTGGCATTGGAGAGCTCACAGTTTGTCAATTTAGCGAGTTTTGGAAAAGTTTGTCGATCTCAGTGAATTTACCGTTTTCCAGCGCAACGTTCACCTTCGACGCCGTCGAATTTTAAGATCGGTCCTACAACAGGCGATTCGCCAGTGGTTTCCGTGGTCGACATCACAATGGCTGCGACCAGAACGAACGAAAGCGTAAAGTCCCAACTTTCACTGCAAAAACTGAAATAGGATCGGTGGCAACACAAGTCCCATTGGTCTCATGTGTCGCATAAGTCCCATCGCCCGCGCAATGGAAATTAACCGAAACGCGCCATTAAGAAGCGATCGGCCAGACGATCTTTACGGTTGTCGGCCCGTGCGGCGTCGACTGAATTTCGATCTGACCGGAATGTTGATCGACAATTCGCCAGCATTTTGGCAATCCGAAACCCAATCCACGTCCCGCCTGTCGTCCGGAAAAGAAGGGATCAAAGGCGTGTTCTTTTTCGTTATCGGTGAACCCTGCGCCTCGGTCTGTCACTTCGATGAATGCCTTTTCGGAAATAGCCGTCGCCGAGATTTGAATTTCGCCGCCGCCCGGCTGCAAAGCCTGAAGGCTGTTTCGAAGCAATTCGCTCAGGACGATCGACAGTTGGGTTGGGTCCGCCCGAAGCACGATCGATTCAGGAACGTGAACGGAAACCGTTGAGCGACCGTTTGCCAAATCCCCATTGTGTTTAACCAGGACGCGGCTTACGACTTCAGAAAGGTTAACGACCTGAAACTCAGGGCAGGGGGGCCGTCCAAACAGCATCGTATCGCCGATCATGTCACGGATGCGATAAGCTTGAGCCCCGATCGACATCAGCATCTGGCGTTTCTGAGGATCGACTTCGTCTTTCAACAACATCTGCGCGCGGCCAATAATCGTGGCCAGAGGATTGTTGATCTCATGCCCCGCACCCGCCGCGAACTCCGCCAGTGCTTCGAGTTTGTCACGATCCGGCGAAATAACAAAACTCACGCCAAGACGTGAGTCAGAGCAACCTTCAGTTGTATCTGGCATATTTGCACATCGCGAATTCAAACAAATGAAAGTACGGTTTCGATTGTCAGTCATCCGTGAAATGCTAATCACGCGAAGCGATGATGGCTACTTTGGAAGAAATCTTGAAACTTGACTCGTAGAGTCAAGTCTCAAGTTCAAAAAAAGTCTAAAGCCACGCTTCCCGCGGAATTGGATGTTGAACGTCACACCATTCTCCGTCGCGAGCACTAAAAACCACGCTTCCCGCGGAATTGGATGTTGAACGTCACACCATTCTCCGTCGCGAACACTAAAAACCACGCTTCCCGCGGAATTGGATGTTGAACGTCACACCATTCTCCGTCGCGAGCACTAAAAACCACGCTTCCCGCGGAATTGGGTGTTGAACGTCACACCATTCTCCGCCGCGAGCACTAAAAACCACGCTTCCCGCAGAATTGGGTGTTGAACGTCACACCATTCTCCGTCGCGAGCACTAAAAACCACGCTTCCCGCGGAATTGGA